>NZ_JBIRQH010000001.1:265161-822022 GCF_044333095.1 Streptomyces sp. NPDC021100 | reverse complement strand
GGGGCCGCGCCGGGGGGGGGGCCCGGGCCCCGCCCTTTCCCCGTTTGTGGGGGGGGCGCGCCCCCGCACCCCCGAAGCGCCCTGCGGGCGCTGTCCTCAAACGCCGGACGGGCTGAAATCAGCCCGTCCGGCGTTTGAGGACGAGCGGCGAAGCCGCGAAAAGGGGGTCTGGGGCGCAGCCCCAGGAAACGGTGAAAGGGCGGGACCGGGGCACCCCCCCCGGCAGACGCCGGACGGCATGCGCGCAGCCCGCACGGTGTTGTACCGGACAGTTCCCCTAGTGACAGACCGCGATTCAGACCCTAGGGTGCCTGAATATGGATATGCAGATGCGCGTGGACACCGACGTGGTGGTGGGAAGCTCCGGAACGACCGCGAACGACGTGATCGCCGTGGCGCGCCACGACGCGCGCGTCGTCGTGTCCCCCGAGGCCCTGGCCGCCGTCGCCGCCTCCCGGCAGGTCATCGAGGACCTGGCGGCCAAGCCGGACCCGGTCTACGGCGTCTCCACCGGCTTCGGCGCCCTCGCCGTCCGCCACATCAGCCCCGAGCTGCGCGCCCAGCTCCAGCGCAACATCGTGCGCTCGCACGCCGCCGGCATGGGACCGCGCGTGGAGCGCGATGTCGTGCGCGCGCTGATGTTCCTGCGCCTCAAGACCCTGGCCTCCGGCCGCACCGGCGTCCGGCCCGTCGTCGTCGAGACGATGGCCGCCCTGCTCAACGCGGGGATCACCCCCGTCGTCCACGAGTACGGCTCCCTCGGCTGCTCCGGCGACCTCGCGCCGCTGTCGCACTGCGCGCTGACGCTCATGGGCGAGGGCGAGGCGGAGGGCCCCGACGGCGTCCTCGCCCCCGCCGCCGAACTGCTCGCCGCGCACGGCATCGAGCCCGTCGAACTCCGCGAGAAGGAGGGGCTCGCGCTCCTCAACGGCACCGACGGCATGCTCGGCATGCTCGTCATGGCCTGCGCCGACCTCGCCCGCCTGATCACCTCCGCCGACGTCACCGCCGCGCTCTCCCTGGAGGCCCTGCTCGGCTCCGAGAAGGTCCTCGCCCCCGAGCTGCACGCCATCCGCCCGCACCCCGGCCAGGGCGCCAGCGCCGACAACATGCTGCGCGTGCTGGCCGGTTCCGGGATGACGGGCCACCTCCAGGACGACGCGCCGCGCGTGCAGGACGCGTACTCGATCCGCTGCGCGCCCCAGGTCGCGGGCGCGGGGCGCGACACCCTCGCGCACGCCCGGCTCGTCGCCGACCGTGAGCTGGCCGCCGCCGTCGACAACCCGGTCGTCCTGCCCGACGGGCGCGTCGAGTCCAACGGCAACTTCCATGGCGCGCCCGTCGCGTACGTCCTCGACTTCCTGGCCATCGCCGCTGCCGACCTGGCGTCCATCGCCGAGCGGCGCACCGACCGGCTGCTCGACAAGAACCGTTCGCACGGCCTGCCGCCGTTCCTCGCGGACGACCCCGGCGTCGACTCCGGTCTCATGATCGCCCAGTACACGCAGGCGGCTCTGGTCAGCGAGATGAAGCGGCTCGCCGCGCCCGCGTCGGTGGACTCCATCCCGTCCTCGGCGATGCAAGAGGACCACGTCTCGATGGGCTGGTCCGCGGCGCGCAAGCTGCGCACCGCGCTGGACGCCCTCGCCCGGGTCATCGCCGTGGAGCTCGTCGCCGCCACGCGGGCCGTCGAGCTGCGGGGCGGGCTGACGCCCTCGCCGGCCACGGCCGCTGTGCTGCGGGCGGTGCGGGAGGCCGGCGTCGAGGGGCCGGGGGCGGATCGGTTCCTCGCGCCGGATCTGGCGGCGGCGGAGGGGTTTGTGCGGTCCGGGGGGCTTGTGGAGGCCGTGGAGGGGGTTGTCGGGGAGCTCGGGTGAATGCGGGCTGAGGCCCGGTAGGGGTGCCCCGGCCCCGCCCTCTCACCGTTTCTCGCGGGGGCGAGCCCCCGCACCCCCGCAGCACGCTGCGCGCTCCCCCGGAGGGGTCCCCCCAGCCCTCAGACGCGGACGGGCCGGGTAGGGCCGGCGTCCTCAGGCGCCGGACGGGCCGGCAGCGCCGGTCGCCCGCGAGCGGCGTATCGCCAGGGTGATCAGCGCCCCGCCCGCCGTCACGAAGCCCACGCCGCCGTAGACGTACGGCGTGGTGTCCACGCTGCCCGAGTCCGCGAGGCGGTGGCCGTCGTCCGGCCCCGGGACGGACGGACGGGTGGCGGGCGACGGGGGGTGGGTGGTCGCCGCGTGGGCGGTCGGGACCAGCCAGCCCGCGCACAGCAGCGCCCCGGCGGCGACGGCGGTCAGCAGTGGGCGGCGAGCGGTCACGGCGGGGCATCCCCTTGGCATCGGTGAACGTCGAACTGATGGTAGTGATACGCGTGCGCGGTGCGGAAGGCGCGGGTGCCGGCGGACCGACGCCCCCAAGGTCCCCCGAAGGCCCTTCGCGGGCCCGCCGAAGGCCCCCTGACGGGCCTCTGACCACCCGGCTTGGGCACAGGCGCCCCGAGGGTCTTTACTGGGTGGTCTTCCCCACACTTTGCGCGTGGGTGGAACGGGCGCGACGGGTCAGGCGTTCCCTAAGCAGTAGCCGGGACCGGTGGGCGCGCGTGGGCGTCCCGCTGTGCCGGTGAAGGCCGAGGGGCCGGAGCGTGCCCTCGTGGCCCGGTCCGGGGATTTTCGGGGTTCAGAGCGATGGAGATGCGTGTGATGAAGGACGGCAAGCGCCGCAAGGGCCTGGTGGCCGCGGCCGCCGTGCTCGGTGGGGTGCTCACCCTCGCCGCCTGCGGCGGTGGCGGCGACGGCGACAACAAGGGTGGGGGCTCCGGCAAGGAGAAGTCCCAGCAGAACGTCGACGCGGCAGCCGCCAAGGACGCCTCCACGGCGCAGATCAAGATCACGCCCAAGGGTGGCACCAGCAACGCCGGCACCGCCGTGGACGCCGTTCAGGTCACGGTCAGCGACGGTGAGCTCACGAGCGTCAAGATGACGGACGAGAAGGGTCGCCCGGTCGAGGGTTCCCTCGCGCCGGACAAGAAGAGCTGGCGGCTCAAGAACCCGCTGGAGCGGTCCTCCAAGTACAAGATCGTCGCTGAGGCGAAGGACGACAAGGGCCGTCGCGCCACGGAGAACTCCTCGTTCTCCACGGTCTCGCCGAACAACAGCTTCATCGGCAGCTTCACTCCGGAGAGCGGCCAGACCGTCGGCGTCGGCATGCCGGTCTCGATCAACTTCGACAAGCCGATCAAGAACCGCAAGGCCGTCCAGTCCCACCTGCAGGTGACCTCCAGCAGCGGCCAGCAGGTCGTCGGCCACTGGTTCAACGACCAGCGCCTCGACTTCCGCCCGCAGGAGTACTGGAAGGCCAACTCCGAGGTCACCCTCAAGATGGAGCTCGGTGACGTCGAAGCCGCACCGGGCATCAAGGGCCTGCAGAACAAGACGGTCAAGTTCCGGATCGGCCACTCCCAGGTCTCCACGGTGGACGCCAAGACCCACCAGATGACCGTGGTGCGCGACGGCAAGGTCCTCAAGACCATCCCGATCTCGGCCGGCAGCCCCTCCAACCCCACCTACAACGGCAGGATGGTGATCTCGGAGAAGTTCACCGAGACCCGCATGGACGGCTCCACCGTGGGCTTCTCCAAGGCCGACGGCAAGGGCGAGTACGACATCAAGGACGTCCCGCACGCCATGCGGCTGTCCACGTCGGGCACGTTCATCCACGGCAACTACTGGGGCAGCGGCATCTTCGGCGTCGAGAACACCAGCCACGGCTGCGTCGGCCTGCAGGACAAGCAGGGCGCCGACGACCCGAACACGCCGGGCGCCTGGTTCTTCAAGAACTCCCAGATCGGCGACGTCGTCGTGGTGAAGAACTCCGACGACAAGACGATCTCCCCGGACAACGGCCTCAACGGCTGGAACATGAGCTGGCAGGACTGGGTCAAGGGCAGCGCCACCGGCGCCTGATCCCGATCCGTCCCGCCGCCGGGCGGCGGCCGCCCCGCGCGGCCGCCGCCCGGCGGTTTTGTACGAAGCACGGAGCACCGAGGAGGAAACCCCCGTGGGCAAGCGCCGGGACCGTGAGCGGCCCGAGGAGGCCGCCGGGCCGCGGCTCGCCGTCGAGGCGGCCGTGCGCCGGCTCCGCGCGCTCCCCGCGGACGCCGTCGGGGCCATCGAGGACGCCGCCGACGCCGACGCCTCCGTCCTCGCCGCCGCGCCCGCCGGGCCGGCGGCCGTCGGACGCGCCCTGCTCGCCACCGCCGAGGCGGAGCTCCGGCGCGCCTGGGAACGCGGCTGGCAGCCCGCCGACGTCGTCCGGCTGGCCCGCCGCGACGCGACCGGCCCCGGCCTCCGCTTCGTCCTCGCCGCCGTGGCCGCCGAGGCCCGCCGCTACGCCCCCGGCACGCTGCCCCCGCGCTGGGCCGGGCAGCTCCGCGACCTGGACGCGGCCGTGTGGTGGCCGGACGACGACGCGTTCCTGGACGGCTTCGCGCGCCGCGAGCGCCTCAGCCGCTTCGAGACCGTCGCCACCGCGCTCCTCGCCCTGCGCCTCGTCGTCCGCCTGCCGCACGTCGGCACCGCCGGGCCGCTCCCCGGCGCCGCGGGCCACACGGACGTGCGGGCCGCCGCCGTCGAGCCCAAGACGCTCGCCCGGATCCGGGCCCTGCTGGCCAAGGCCGAGTCGACGGACTTCCCCGACGAGGCCGAGGCGTTCTCCGCCAAGGCGCAGGAGCTCATGGCGCGGCACTCGCTCGACGACGCCCTCCTGGCCGCCGCCGCGGACGCCTCCGCCGCCGAGGGGCCGGGGGTCTGCCGGCTCGGCGTCGAGGGCCCGTACGAGTCCGCGAAGGCCCTGCTGCTCAGCGCCGTCGCCGAAGCCAACCACTGCCACGCGGTGTGGTCCGGCGAGTACGGCTTCTCGACGGTCGTGGGCTTCGAGGCCGATCTGGAGCTCGTCGAGCTGATGTACACCTCGCTGTTGGTGCAGGCGGACGCGGCGATGATCCGCGCCGCCGACGCCCACCACCGCGGCCCGGACGAGCGCGGCCCGAACGAGCGCGGTGCGCGCGCCCGTTCGGGCCGTCGGACGCGCGACTTCCGCGAGTCCTTCCTCATCGCCTACGCCGCCCGGATCGGCGACCGGCTGTCCGCCGCCGCCCGGGACGCGACCGAGCACGCCGCCCGCCCCGAGGCCCTGCCGGTGCTCGCCGCCCGCGACGTCGCCGTCGGCGAGACGGCCGGGCGCCTCTTCCCCGAGACCACCTCGCACCGGCTCAGGGGCCGCGACGCGGAGGGCTGGGCCCGGGGGACGGAGGCCGCCGACGCGGCCCGGCTGGGGCGGCGGCGCCCGGCGGGGTGAGACCGCCTCCTTCGAGAAGGCGGGAACCCCAAGGCGGCGGGAACTTCAAGGCGGCGGGAACCCCAACAAGGTCAGGGCCCTCAAGAAGGCGGTCTCACCCGCCCCTTACGCATACTCCCACCACCGCCGCACCTCCTCGTCGGTGACCTCCTCGGCCTCCGCCACCGCGCCCAACGCCTCCACCTCGACCTCGGCCGCGCGCGCGTAGTGCGTGACGACCTCGTCCGTGAGCAACTCCTCGGCCAGGGTGCCGGCGCGGAACCGGTCCAGGGCCTCCGCCAGGCCGGTCGGCACCGGGGGCGCGTCCTGCCTGTAGGCGCTGCCGGTGACGGCGGGCGGGGGTTCGAGGGTGTGGTCGAGGCCGTGCCGGATCGCGGCCAGCGCGGCGGTGAGCGCGAGGTACGGGTTGGCGTCCGCACCGGGCAGCCGGATCTCCAGGTGGAGGCCCTTGCCCCGGCCGACGACCCGGACCGCACAGGTCCGGTTGTCGAACCCCCAGGTGAAGGCGGTCGGCGCGAAGCTCTCCGCCACATAGCGCCGGTAGGAGTTGACGTTCGGCGCGTACAGGGGCGTCAGCTCCGGCAGCGCGGCGAGCAGCCCCGCCACGGCGTGCCGGCCCGTCGCCGACAGTCCGCCGCCGGCGTCCGGCACCACCGGCTCGTCGGCCTTGTCGCCCGTGGCGCCCGACCACAGGGACAGGTGCAGGTGCAGCCCGCTGCCCACCCCGGGCGCCGGGACCGCCATGAACGTGGGCGCCAGGCCCGCCCGCGTCCCCAAGTGCCGGACGGCGTGCTTGAAGAGGACGTGCCCGTCGCAGGCCGCCAGCGCCTCGCCGTACGGGAAGGTGATCTCCACCTGCCCCGGCCCGGCTTCGGTCTTGGCCGCCTCCAGCGGCAGTCCCGCCCCGCGCATCGCCGCGCCGAGCCCGCGCAGGAACGCGTCCGTCCGGTCGTCGTGGTCGAGGGCGAGGTCCCGGTTCCGGCCGGTGACGGGCCGCAGCCCGGCGCGTCCGGCCGCCACCGCGTCGTACGACCCCTCGTAGAGGGCGAACTCGGTCTCCAGCCCCGTCCGGACGCTCAGCCCGCGCTCCGCGAGCAGGGCCAGCTCCCGCCGGAGCATCTCCCGGGGCGCCACCGCCACCGGCCGTCCGTCGATCGTCGCGTCCGCGTGCACCAGCGCGGTCCCCGGCCACCAGGGGAGCACCCGGACGGTCTCCGGGTCCGGGGTGAGGTGCAGGTCGCCGTAGCCGGTGTCCCAGGAGGAGAGGGCGTAGCCGGGCAGCGGGCGCATGTCGACGTCGGTGGCGAGCGCGTAGGCGCACATCTGTGAGCCGCCGTCGACGACCTTCTCGACGAAGTGCCCGGCGTCGTAGCGCTTGCCCTTCAGCCGGCCCTGCATGTCGACCAGGGCCAGCGCCACGGTCTCCACGCGGCCGAGCCGGACCTCCTCGCGCAGGGCGTCCAGGGTGAGCCGGCCGTTCGCCGGTGTGGGAGTGTCCATCAGACGATGTCCTCCATGAGCTGGGTGCCGCGGGACGAGGTGTCGTACGTGGGCGTGGTGAGGGAGCTCTTGGCGAACGGCCACCAGGCGGTGGCCAGCAGCAGCGCGGCGGCCAGGGCGATGGAAGCGTAGTTCATCGTCTCCGCGTTGACCGGGCTGGTCTGCGGCAGGCAGAACAGGACGGTCGCGAACGTCACCCAGCCGACGGCTATCCAGCCGACCGGCCGGCTCCAGCGGCCCAGGCTCCACGGCCCCGGGGTGAACCGCTCCGGGTGGCGCAGCCGCAGGAACACGGGGATGACGTACGAGGGCGTGATGCCGATGACGTTGATGGCCGTGACGGCGTTGTAGGCGGTGGTGGAGTACAGCGACGGCAGGGCGAGGACGAAGGGACCGACGACCGCCAACCACACGGCCGGGTACGGGGTCTGCGTCTTGCTGCTGACCCGCCGCCACAGCCGGGAGCCCGGCAGCGCGCCGTCGCGGCTGAACGCGAACGTCATCCGGCTCGCCGACGCGATGCCCGCGTTGGCGCAGAACAGCTGCGCGCCGATGACGATCAGCAGCAGGAACGTCGCGCCGTTCGTCCCCACGGCGTCGAGGAAGATCTGCGCGGGCGGCACCCCCGCCTCGGCCGTCGTCGTGTAGTCGCTGATGGCGAAGGTCAGACCGGCCAGCAGGACGAAGCCCGCGATCCACGACACCCAGATCGAGCGCACCATTCCGCGGGCGGAGGCCACCGAGGCGTTGGTGGTCTCCTCGGAGAGGTGGGCCGACGCGTCGTAGCCGGTGAACGTGTACTGGGCGAGCAGCAGGCCGAGCGCCGTCACGTACAGCGGGTTGTCCCAGCCGGTGTTGTTCACGAACTTGGTGAAGACGAACGACGGCGACTGGTGGCCGTCCGGCGCGATCCACAGCACGCCGACGATGATGGCCACACCGAGCAGGTGCCACCACACGCTGACCGAGTTGAGGAACCCGACCATCCGCACGCCGAAGAGGTTCAGCACGCCGAAGACGAGGAGGATGACACCGAAGATCAGCAGGGTCGACTCCGGGGTCGGCGCGTGCCCGAACCGCAGCTCGATGAGCGCGCCGATGAACTGGGCCGCGCCGTAGCCGCTGCCCGCGATGCTGCCCAGCAGGCCCAGCAGGTTGACCCAGCCGGTGTAGTAGCCCCAGCGGCGGCCGCCGAGCCGGTTGGCCATGTAGAACATCGCGCCGGAGGTCGGGTAGGCGCTGGTGACCTCGGCCAGCGCCATGCCGATGAAGAGCACCATCAGGCCGACGCCGGCCCAGCCCCACATCATCACCGACGGGCCGCCGGTGTTCAGGCCGAAGCCGTAGAGGGTCATGCAGCCGGACAGCACCGAGATGATGCTGAAGCTGATGGCGAAGTTGCCGAAACCGCCCATGCGCCGCGCCAGCACCGGCTGGTAGCCGAGGTCCCGCAGCCGCTCGCTCTCGTCCGGCAGCCGCATGGAGTGGTCCGGCCCCACTCCTGCTCGTGGTCTCGACGTAAAGGACACAGGACTTACCTCCGAAGCGCTGAACGGGAAGGGTGACAAGGGGGTCTGTTCGGGGACGGTCTGTTCGGGGACGGTCTGTCGTGCGCGACGCGGGCAGCGGGGGCGGGACGGGTATGTGGTGGGGGACTACCGGAAGCTCACCGGCGCGATCCCCCGCCCCCCTGCCCCTCCGCCGCCGCCTCGCACTGGGCGCGGGCCCGGACGATCCACTCGGCCGCCACCTCCTCCGCGGGCCGGCGGTCGTGGGCCTCTGCGCGGTGGATCCAGGGCCGGGTGGCCGCACACGGCCCCATCGCCGCGAACACCCGGGCGGCCTCGGTGAACCGGTGGGCCGCCCATAAGGCGTGGGCGAGGTGGCTGAGGTCGAGGATCGAGAGGTCGGGCGGGCCTGCCGGGCCGGCCCCCGGCCTGCCCGGGCCGGACGCGCCGGAACCCGCCGCGCCGGCTCCCGGTCCGTCCGGGCCGGCCGCGTCGAAGCCCGCCGTGTCGAAGCCCGCCGCGTCGAACCAGCCCCACAGGGCGCGTTCGGCGTCCTGGACGGCGTACTCCCCGGCCCAGTACATGTCCAGCTCCCGCCCGGGGCCGTGCCGGTCGCGCCACAGCCCCACGCGCACGTACAGCGGCAGGACCAGCAGCGGTGAGCCGTGCGGTGTCCGGTCGAGCACCCACCGGACGAACTGGTGCGCCTGCCCCCAGGAACCGTCCGCCCGGGTGGCCAGCAGCGTCGTCATCCGGTGGTACGCCTCGCGGTTGCCCGGATCGCGCCGCTCGACCTCGCCCAGCAGGTTCCACGGACCGGGGGCCAGCAGCGGGTCCGGGGCGGGCACCCGGTGCTCGGGGAGCCGCTGGTGCCCGTCCAGCGGGGCCAGGGCGAGCAGGCAGATCCACGGCACGGGGTCGTCCGGGGACGCGTACGCCGCGACGCGGCACGCCTCCACCGCCTCGTCCCACAGCCGGGCGGCGTCCGGGTGCCCGACGCGGTACGCGCGTACGGTCCGTTCCACCGCCACCCGGGCGTGCATCACGGCCGCGGCGACGCTGTCCGGTTCCTCCGCCCGCCACACCCGCACCATGTCCGTTCCGGCGGCGGCCGCGCCCAGGACCTGGGTGCGGCTCGCCCACCGGCTCCAGTCGCGGGCGCGGACGGTCCGGTCCAGCAGGGTCCGCATCGACAGCCAGCGCCCGGCGGGCAGGTCGGGCAGCACCATCCGCAGCTCGTCGTCCAGGCCGGCGGGGTCGAAGCGGGGCCGGAACTCGCCCCGGCCGGCGGCCCCTCGGGTGATCGGCGCCATCAGGACGCCACGTCCCCGGGCCGCGCCGCCCGGCTTTCCCGGGACTCCTCCTCGGCACGGGCCCTGCGCGCCCTGCCGATCGCCCGCCGCAGCGCGTCCGGTCGCGTGGGTGATCGGGGTGCGGCGGGGACGACGTGCCAGTGCAGGCCGGGCGGCCCGGTGCGCTCGGCGGACGGGACGAGGACGTGGCAGCGCGCCCCGAGCGGCACCGTGCCCTGCTCCTCCCACAGGGCTGCCGTGCCCACCGGGACGAGGAAGTACATCCGGGGCTCGGGCCCTTCGGGGTCCAGCACCACCGGGCCGACCGGTTCGCCGGCCTCTCGGAGGAGGGCGACCGCCCGCCGGCCGACGGCCTCCCCGACGCGTACGGCGTCCCACCGTTCCCCCGCCGCGCACAGGTGCGGCCCGTCGCCGACGGGCACCCAGCGCGGGGGGAGGGGCTGCCGGGCCGCCGGACGGGCGCTGGACATCGAACGGTCTCCTCTTCCACAACGTGAGGCCGACCATTCCATTCACCGGGCGTTCGCGTGCGGACAGATTGTCCGCGCGTCCTCCGGCGCGGCCTCTTGACACAGCCGTCATGCGGCTCCGACGCCTGCCCAACTGCCGAACCGCACCAGCTCATTGGGCGGACTCGCGTCCATCCGCAGCAGCGCGGCCGACGTCTCGCGGACGGACGGGTGGAACCGCGTGTGGTTCGGCGCCAGTTTGCGCGCCCGCTTCAGCGCGGCGAACGCCCCGGTCCTGTCCCCGGCGGCGAGCCGGGCGGAGGCCAGGTCGATGAAGTGGTGGCTCGACCGCTCACCGGCCGTTCCGGCGGGGGGAGTCCACTCCCCGCCCGGAACCGGCGACCACCGAGCCGGCAGCGCGAGGGCCCCTTCCGTATCTCCCGTGACCAGCGCCGTGTGCAACTCGTGGATGCGGATGTTCGTCGGCCCGAACGACATCTCGTACGCGAGGGAGTCGCGGTTCCCGGCCGCCCGTGCCACGTCCTCCGCCTCCCGCAGCCGGTCCCGCGCCCGTT
This sequence comes from Streptomyces sp. NPDC021100, assembly GCF_044333095.1. NCBI lineage: Bacteria > Bacillati > Actinomycetota > Actinomycetes > Kitasatosporales > Streptomycetaceae > Streptomyces > Streptomyces sp. NPDC021100. Next base: position 811,322 of record NZ_JBIRQH010000001.1, on the reverse strand, counting down.
CGGGGGCGTTCTCGCGCGCTTCCAGCACCGCGAGCTTCAGCAGGACCGCTCCATGAACGGCGAGCACGTCGTCCGGTGCGGTCGTGGCGGATGCGGCCGCGGGGCGCAGCTCTCCGAGTTCGGCGCAGAGCGCGCGGAGTTGGCGGCGCGCTGGGGCGTACGCGCCGTGGCGGAGCATCGCCCCGGCGACCAGATATCCGGCCGTGATCGGCAGCAACGGGTCGCCGGAGCGGTCGGCGGCCCACCGCACCCGTTCCAGGGCGGTGTGCGACAGATCGTGGTGGCCGGTCTTGTGCGCCAGGGAGTTGACCGCCCGGTAGGAGCGGGCCAGCTGGCGGAAGGCCTCGTACCGGTCGGCCTCCCGGCCGTCCAGGGCGATATGCGTCAACTCCGTGATGACGGGGGCGAGAAGGGGGCCCATGGGGACGTACCAGGCGTCCCGCCGGAGGGCCGCCACCTGGTCGACCTCCGAGGCCAGCACCGGCAGCGGGCGGGGAGCTATGAGCAGGTCGTCGGGGCTGTCGTAGCACAGCAGGGCCCTGCGGAGCTCCGGCAGCACGGCGTACACCCCATCGTCCGCTTCCGGTTCACCGTAGTGCGGCTGCCCGGTGAGGGACTCCGGCCCGAGGTGAAGCGCCTTCGCGAGGGCCAGGACGAGCGCGGCCGACGGCTTCCGCTTACCCGACTCCAACTTCTGTACGTAGCTCGGGGAAATGGCGACCTTCTGCGCCAACTGGGCGGCCGACAGCCCGCGCGCCCGACGGGCGATGCGCAGGCGGTCCCCCGTCGTGGGCCGGTGGCGCGACGGCGGGCTGGTCTCGTCGTGATCAAGCACCCGGCCGAGATTACTGAACTGGGGTTCGAACGGTACCCCTCGTGCGCCCGGATCGGCGGCCGTTTCCGGGTATTTCACGGTCTGTTCGACGCTCATTCGTCGGGAGGGAGCGGCGCGGGCGGCCCTGTCGGGTCGCCGGCCGCCGGCCGCCTCTCGCCGGTCAGGCGAGCAGGTGCGCCACCTGCCACCCGATGACACCGTGGGCGATCGCGCACGTCGTCCAGCCGGTGGCCCCGCGCGCTCCGTGGCGCACGACGTCCGTCCAGCCGACGGCGAGAAGGACCGCGGACAGGCCCCAGAAGACCCAGGCGATGACGTACCAGGCGGTGGACGGATCGGTGACGAACGTCAGGCAGACGGTCGGGATGACCGCCAGGAGCGGGAGCGCCCAGGTGCCTTCGCTCGCCTTGTCGTCCGACATCTCCTGATCACCGGCCGGGGGTGTCATGGCTCGCTGTCGCCTCCTCGGGTCGTCCGCCTCATGATGCCGTGTGCCGGGGCGACCGGGCCGCGAGACCGCCGCGGCCCGGCCACCCCGTTCCGTCATGTGGCGGCGGGCGTCTTCGCGTCGGATGCGTAACCATCGTTGTGGAAGTGCCAGTAGATGTCGTAGAGCGAGTAGCCCACCGACAAGGACCTGATCGCGGCCCTGACCGGCCAAGGCAGCCCGAGGTACCAGTTCCTGAACGTCTTGTAGGAGCCGACGACGGCTTTGCCGTAACCGCCGATCTTCTTCATCAACTTCAGGATCTTCGCCCAGGCCGCGTTGAGGTCCCGGGGGACCTGCCCGTCGGCGACGGCCCGCAGGTCGGCCAGTTCCTCGGGGTCGAGGGACGCCACCAGCTCCTGGGCCTCGCGCTCGTCGCTGGCGAGCAGCGACCGCGCGGCCTCCTGGGCCTCTTCCAGGGTGACGGCGTGCAGGTCCTCCTCGGTGGGATCGTCGAGACCGGCGACGGCCGCGGGCCTGGTGCCCTCGGTCGCGGCCAGGGCGGCGGGAGCCGCGACGCCGATGGTGACGGCGGCCAGTGCGATGACGCCCGCCGAGCGTAGGGTTGTGCGCTTCACGTACACTCCTCCTGTGGTATGCCGGGGAAGAGGGCATGCGGGCGTTCCGGTGAGGATTGCAGCCGATTCGGGACGCGCGCGGCCTTCTTCCCCGTCTTCATGTCCGGCATTTACTGGGGGACTTGGTGTGGCCGGATGGGGTGCTGTGACGCTAGCTCACTCCTGTGGCGATACCCCAGGGCGCGGCATCGTGGCAAAGGTCACGGAACGCGGGGCGTCCGCCAACTGTCCGACCGGAACGAACAGTTGCATAGGCGACGCATGTCAATAAGCTTGCAAATAAGGCGAGTTGGGTTGACGTGACCTCTCCCCGCGATGTGCGCCACGGAGGGGTGATCCCCGGACCGGCCGGAGTCCGCCGGCCGAGCGGGTGTGCGCGGGCTCCCGGAGGCGGGGGGCGGCGGCCGCCGTCGCGCGGCATACTGCGGACCATGCGAGTGGCGTTGATGACGGCGGGATCGCGGGGCGACGTGGCGCCCTTCACGGGTCTGGGACGCGGCTTGGCCCGCGCCGGGCACGAGGTCACCCTGGTCACCCACGGCTGTTTCGCGCCGTCGGCCGAGGCCGCGGGGCTCCGCTTCCACCCCCTGCCCGTGGACCCGCGGGCGGAAATGCACACCGAACAGGGCCGGGCCCTCCAGGAGAGCCCGACGGGCATCGGGCAACTGGTCCGGGTGGGGGCCATGGCCCGGGAGGCCCTGGACCGGATGCTCGACGACCTCCTCCGGGCGGCGGAAGAGGCGGACGTGCTGCTGGTGTCCAGCGGGCTCGGCACCCTGGGGCACACCATCGCCACCGGGCTCGGCCTGCCGAGCATGGGCGTCTACCTGCAACCGCACGCCCCCTCAGCGGCGTTCGCGCCCCCGCTCCTCGTCTCCGGTTCCTGGGGCGCCACCGCGAACCGGCTGGCCGGGCGGGCCGTGAACGCCGCCGTGGACGGCATCTTCGTACAAGCCTCGCGCACCGTACGCGCCCGGCTCGGCCTGCCGCCCCTCGGCTCGCGCGCCGCCCGCCGGATCCGGGAACGGCAGTGCTGGCCCGTGCGCCACGGCTTCAGCCCCCTCGTCGTACCACGCCCCGCCGACTGGCACCCGGGCCTCACCGTCGACGGCTACTGGTGGCCGTACACCGCGCCCGACGCGGAACTGCCCGCGCGGGTCCGGGACTTCCTCGCCGCCGGCCCGCCGCCGGTCTTCGTGGGGATGGGCAGCGCGACCCTGCCGCACACCGAGCGCCTCGCCGCGACCTTCGTACGCGCCCTGCGCGCGGCCGGTCTGCGGGGCATCGTCCAGCGGGGCTGGACCGGACTGGAGGCCGAGGGCGACGACCTGCTGACCGTCGACGACCTGCCGCACGCCGTCCTGTTCCCGCACCTGGCGGCCGTGGTGCACCACGCGGGCGCGGGGACCACGGCCGCCGGCCTGCGCGCGGGGGTGCCCGCCGTGCCCGTGCCCGTCCAGTTCGACGCCTTCTTCTGGTCCGGCCGGCTGGCCGCCCTCGGCGTCTCCCCCGGCCCCGTCCCCCTCCGCCGCCTCACCGCCCCCACCCTCACCGCGGCCCTCCGCAGAGCCACCACCGACCCCGGCTACCGCACCCGCGCCCAGGCCTTGGCGGCCCGGCTCCGCGCGGAGGACGGCGTGGCCCCGGTGGTCACGGCGGTGAACCGGCTCGCGGGGGCGTGAAGGGGCGCACCACGGCGGCCGCGCCGGGCCACGCGTCCGGACGACGGGCTGCACGCCTGCCGCTGCCCGGCGCTTCCCCGCTACACCTCGAAGCGGGATGTCCGTCGCGACGCGGAGAGGGTGAGGGACAGTGGTGCTGCTCGATCTTCAGGTGATGGAAGCGGAGTGGGACACCGGGGCCCGCGGGCCGGGAGGAGAACCGGAGACGGCCTCCATCCTCGGCCCCCCGGACAGCGGCCTGAGCCTCCTCCTCTGCTGATCCCCCTGCCGGTGGCGGAGGACGCGAAGGGGGGCACCACAGGTTTGCCCGGCGCCCCGTCGCCGTTACTCCCCGGCGGGCGCGACCCCGATCGGGCAGCTCACGCCCGTCCCGCCGATGCCGCAGTAGCCGCCCGGGTTCTTGTCGAGGTACTGCTGGTGGTGGTCCTCGGCCCAGTAGAACGGGCCCGCCGGGGCGATCTCGGTGGTGATGTCGCCGTGGCCGGAGGCGCGGAGGACGGCCTGGTAGGCGTCGCGCGAGGACTCGGCGGCGCGTTGCTGGGCGGGGGAGTGGGTGTAGACGGCGGAGCGGTACTGGGTGCCGCGGTCGTTGCCCTGGCGGAAGCCCTGGGTGGGGTCGTGGGACTCCCAGAAGACCTTGAGCAGCGTCTCGTAGGGGACGACGGCCGGGTCGAAGACCACCCGGACCGCCTCCGTGTGCCCGGTCAGGCCGCTGCACACCTCGTCGTACGTCGGGTTAGGGGTGATGCCGCCCTGGTAGCCGACGAGGGTCGTCCACACGCCGGGCGTCTGCCAGAAGCGGCGCTCGGCGCCCCAGAAGCAGCCCAGGCCGAAGTCGGCGACGGCCAGACCCTCGGGGTACGGCCCGGCCAGCGGGTTGCCGAGGACGGTGTGGCGGCCGGTGAGCGGGAAGGCCGGTTCGGGGCGGCCCTTGAGGGCCTCCTGCTCGGTGGGCAGACGGTGGTCGTGGCGGAGGTGGGGGAAGAGCATCACGACTCCAGGGCGGCGGCGGTGAACGGTACGGTGCGGATCAGGGGAACGTGCGGCCCGGGGGTCGGAATTCCCGGTTCCCCCACCGCTGCCCCTCTCCTCGGACACTCTCGGGACCCCACCGCCCTCCCCTCGCTCAGAATCCCGAAACCGCCCGCGCCCGGTACGCGGTGTACACGGCGACCGGGTCCGGCTCGTACGTCCACGGGATCGCGCCGATGTGGCCGTCCACCGCCCGCAGCTGCTCCAGGGCCTCGGGGTACCGTCCCGCGTTGACCAGGAACCAGACCAGCAGGTGCCGCACGTGCGGCAGGACGGGGTGGTCGGCGGGGGCGTGGACGACCGCGTACCGGGCCGCCTCGATCGCGTCCCGCACCACGACGCTCTCGTACAGGCCGCGCACCAGGTTCACGTCGGGCAGGTGGTCGTGGACGGCGAACAGCGGCAGCGCGGGCAGCAGGCTGCCCTGCGGGGCCGCCGCGGCGGCGCGCCGGGCGAAGGCGTCGGCCTGCTCCTGCGAACCGTGCCACTTCGCGCTCCAGTAGCGCAGCGCCACCAGATGCGCCCCCATGTGCCCCGGTGCGCGGGAGAGGACGGTCTCCCAGACGGACTGGAACTCCGCCTCGTCCGCCCCGAGCCCCCGCTCGACGTTCAGCCGGACGATGTACGGGACGGGGTCGCCGGGCGCGAGCAGCGCGGCCTCCGCGCAGACCGTCCGGGCCTCCTCCAGGATCATGCGGTAGTCCTGCGACGAGGGGTCGCGCATCGCCTGCTGGACCAGGAACTCGGCCTGCACGGCCGCACCCCCCGCGTCCTTGGGGGCCACCACGCGCCAGTGGCGCAGCCACATGCCGCCGGTGCCGGGCGTCTCGGCCAGCTCCCGCGCGGCCGCCCCGGCCAGCGTCTGCACGCGCTGCCAGCGCAACTCGGCGGAGCCGTCCGCCGGGGTGCGGGCCAGCAGCTCGGCGGCCGGCTTCCAGTCCTGGGTGCGGCGGGCCTCCTCGACGGCGGCCAGCAGTTCGGGGTCGGGGCCCGGCAGACGCACGTCCAGCCGCTCGGCGGGGACGAAGCCGTGCCCGTACGACGGGTCGACGGCCGCGCCGGCGCCCCGCAGCGCGTCCTGGGCCGCGCGCCGGCGGCGCAGCGCGGGCGCGACGACGACGCCGCAGACGACGACGAGGGCGAGCAGGATGAACAGAAACTCCATGAGCTGTCCTGGGTGGGAGGGAGTGCGGGGGGCGCTCTGTGAGGAGCCGACGACGTAAGGACGAGGCAGGGCGCCCGATCGTTCCTGACCTCGGATTCCGCGGCCCGGCCGATCGTTCATCCGCCGGTTACAAGTGAACAGGAGTATTCCGGTAAGGCGGGTACTACTCTCGGAACAATGAGCGACCAGCAGCAGCAATCCTTCGAGACCCTCGCCATCCACGCCGGGCAGGAGGCGGACCCGCTGACCGGGGCCGTCGTGCCGCCGATCTACCAAGTCTCGACCTACAAGCAGGACGGCGTGGGGGGCCTGCGCGGCGGGTACGAGTACAGCCGGAGCGCCAACCCGACCCGTACCGCCCTGGAGGAGAACCTGGCGGCGCTGGAGGGCGGCGTCCGGGGCCTGGCCTTCGCCTCCGGCCTGGCCGCCGAGGACTGCCTGCTGCGTACGCTGCTGGCCCCCGGCGACCACGTCGTCATCCCGAACGACGCCTACGGCGGAACGTTCCGGCTGTTCGCCAAGGTCGTCGGCCGCTGGGGCGTCGAGTGGTCCGTCGCCGACACCTCGGACCCCGCCTCCGTCCGGGACGCGATCACCGACCGCACCAAGGCCGTCTGGGTCGAGACCCCCTCGAACCCGCTGCTCGGCATCACGGACATCGCCGCCGTCGCCCAGGTGGCCCACGAGGGCGGGGCCAAGCTGGTGGTGGACAACACCTTCGCCAGCCCCTACCTCCAGCAGCCGCTGGCGCTCGGCGCGGACGTCATCGTGCACTCGACCACCAAGTACATGGGCGGCCACTCCGACGTCGTCGGCGGCGCCCTGATCACCAACGACGCCGCGCTGGGCGACGAGCTCGCCTACCACCAGAACGCCATGGGCGCCGTCGCCGGCCCCTTCGACTCCTGGCTGACGCTGCGCGGCATCAAGACCCTCGCCGTCCGCATGGACCGGCACAGCGCCAACGCCGAGCGCGTCGCCGACCTGCTGCTCTCCCACCCCAAGGTCACCCGGGTCTACTACCCCGGCCTGCCCGAGCACCCGCTGCACGAGGTCGCGGCCAAGCAGATGCGCGCCTTCGGCGGCATGGTCTCGTTCCGCGTCGAGGGCGGCGAGGAGGCGGCGGTCGAGGTCTGCAACCGCGCCAAGCTGTTCACCCTCGGTGAGTCCCTCGGCGGCGTCGAGTCGCTGATCGAGCACCCGGGCCGGATGACCCACGCCTCGGTGGCCGGTTCGGCCCTGGAGGTCCCGGCGGACCTCGTCCGCCTGTCCGTGGGCATCGAGTCGGTGGACGACCTGCTGGCGGACGTCAAGCAGGCGCTGGGCTGAGTACCCAGCCCGTCCGGCGTTTGAGGACAACCGCGCGGAGCGCGGTTTCGGGGGTACGGGGGCTTGCCCCTGCAAGAAACGGTGAAAGGGCGGGGCCGGGGCGACACCCTAGCGGCCCCGCCGCACCGGACGCCCGGGCGCCGCACGGTGGATGACACCGGCGGCGGCCCCGCCGCGGGAAAGACGGCGCGCGCCGTCAAGAAGCCGGCGGCACCTGCGGCAGAGAGCTGTGCACCTCGGACAACGCGGAGTTGAAGCGCGTCAGCAACGTGCAGAACACCGCCCGCTCCTCCTCCGTCCACCCCTCCGTGCACAGCGCCATCAGCTGCCGGCGCGAAGCGCGGACCTCGTCAAGCCGTGCCTTGCCGCGCGGCGAGAGCTGGAGGACGACGGCCCGGCCGTCCTCGGGGTGCGAGGTGCGCTTGACCAGGCCGGTGTCGACGAGGGGCGCCACCTGGCGGGTGACGGTCGACGAGTCGATGCCCATGCCCGCGGCGAGCGCCTTGACGCCCATCGGGCCTTCCTGGTCGAGGCGGTTGAGCAGCAGATAGGCGGCGCGGTCCATCGAGTTGTGGACCCGGCCGACGCCGCCGAGCCGGGTCTGTTCTGCACGACGGGCGAAGACGGCAACCTGGTGCTGGAGAGTGTCGAGGACACCTGGTGCGAGGTCGGTCGTCATGTCCGGAGGGGTGGGCATGGCTGGGGACTCACTTCGTGCGGCGGGCTGGAATTGCTCGGGAATGGGGGACAGAGTACGCGGCCGGACGGGCGCGCGTGCCGTTGCCGGGCAAACCGGTCGGTTCGTATGGTCGCGGGGTTCCGTTCGTTCGGATGGCGGCCCCACGGCGGGGCCCGGGCTGCGAGACTGGCGGTATGGCTGCACGAGTGGGCGGCGGCGACCGTCCGGCGCGCGTTCCGCCCGGCTCGCCCGGTTCGTCGGCGTGCTCGGTTCCGATGCCCGGCCCTGCCGGCGACCCTGGTATGCAGGGAGAGGCCGGTACGTCGAGCAAGCCCGGAGAGCTCGGAGAGTGGCGAGAGACCCGAGAGGCCGTAGAGCCCGTAGAGCGGCGAGAGGTCCGAGAGGCCGTAGAGCCCGGAGGATCCGTAGAGCCCGGAGGCTCCGGAGGGTCTCCCTCCGACCTCCCCGTCACCCTCGACGCCATCCGCCAGGCGCAGAAGACGCTGTCCGGCGTCGCCCGGGTCACCGCGCTGGAGGGCAGCCGGCATCTGTCCGGACTGATCGGTTCCCCGGTGCACCTCAAGTGCGAGAACCTCCAGCGGACCGGCTCGTTCAAGGTCCGCGGCGCGTACGTGCGGATCGCGGGCCTCTCCCCGGCGGAGCGCGCGGCCGGTGTGGTCGCGGCGAGCGCGGGCAACCACGCACAGGGCGTGGCCCTCGCGGCGTCCCTGCTCGGCGTGCGGTCCACGGTCTTCATGCCGGAGGGCGCGCCGCTGCCGAAGGTCGTCGCCACCCGTGAGTACGGAGCCGAAGTGCGGTTGCGCGGACAGGTGGTGGACGACGCGCTGTGCGCCGCCCGGGAGCACGCGCGGCGCACGGGCGCGGTCCTCATCCATCCCTTCGACCACCCGGACGTCATCGCGGGCCAGGGGACCGTGGGGCTGGAGATTTTGGAGCAGTGCCCCGAGGTGCGCACCGTCGTGGTGGGCATGGGCGGCGGCGGGCTGGCGGCCGGAATCGCCGTGGCGCTCAAGGCGTTGCGGCCGGACGTCCGGGTCGTCGGCGTCCAGGCGGCGGACGCGGCGTCGTACCCGCGGTCGCTGGCCGCCGGCCGGCCGGTGACCGTGGAGGCGCCGGTCACGATGGCCGACGGCATCAAGGTCGCGCGGCCCGGCGACGTACCGTTCGGGATCGTCCGGCGGCTGGTGGACGAGGTCCGCACCGTCTCCGAGGACCAGTTGGCGAGCGCGCTGCTGCTCTGCCTGGAGCGGGCGAAACTGCTGGTGGAGCCGGCCGGTGCGAGCCCGGTGGCCGCGCTGCTGGCCGCCCCGCGCTCGTTCGAGGGGCCCGTCGTGGCGGTGCTGTCCGGCGGGAACGTCGATCCCCTGCTGCTGCAGGGCGTCCTGCGGCACGGCATGGCCGCCGCCGGGCGCTACCTCTCACTGCGGCTGCGGCTCACCGACCGCCCGGGGGCGCTCGCCGCCCTGCTGGAGGTGCTGTCCGCGGTGGACGTCAACATCCTCGACATCGGCCACGTCCGTACCGACCCGCGGCTGCGGCTCACGGAGGCGGAGGTCGAACTGCACCTGGAGACGAAGGGCCACGAGCATTGCGCCGCCGTGCGCACGGCGCTGCGGGAGGCGGGCTATCCGGTGCTGTCCTGAGCCGTTCCGGCGGCCGCCGGCCGGTCGCCGTCGATCGGTCGCCTTCGGCCGCGGCCGTGGTCGCCGGTCGTGGGAATATCCGGAATTTCCGTTCACAGAGCGGAATGCTCCCCACGAACGTAAAATCCTCTACTACGTCCCTACATCCTTGGTCCCACGTCCCTGTATGACGCCACCGAACGGGGAGAAGCTCCATGCCGGGAGCGATTCACGCCGAAGGTCTGGTCAAGGCATTCGGCGAGGTAAGGGCTCTGGACGGCGTCGACCTCGACGTCCCGGAGGGGACGGTCCTGGGGCTGCTCGGACCCAACGGCGCCGGGAAGACCACGGCCGTACGCGTCCTGACGACCCTCATCAAACCCGATCGCGGCACGGCCTCGGTGGCGGGCGTCGACGTGCTGCGGCGGCCCGACGAGGTCCGCCGCAGCATCGGCCTGTCCGGCCAGTTCGCCGCTGTCGACGAGTACCTGACCGGCCGTGAGAACCTGCGGATGGTCGGCAGGCTCTACCAGTTGAGCGGGCGCGAGGCGAAGCGCCGGGCCGGCGAACTCCTGGACCGCTTCCACCTCGCCGACGCCGCCGACCGCCCCGCCAAGACGTACTCCGGCGGGATGCGCCGCCGCCTCGACCTCGCGGCGGCCCTGGTCGTCAGCCCGCCCGTGATGTTCATGGACGAACCGACGACCGGCCTCGACCCCCGCAACCGGCAGCAGTTGTGGGAGGTCATCCAGGAACTGGTCGCCGGTGGAACGACGTTGCTGCTCACCACGCAGTACCTGGAGGAGGCCGACCACCTTGCGCACGACATCGCCGTCGTGGACCACGGCCGGGTGATCGCGCGCGGTACGTCCGACCAGCTCAAGGCGCGGACCGGCGGGGAGCGCGTCGAGGTCGTCGTACACCGGCCCGAGCACATTCCCGTCGCCGACGCCGTCCTGCGGGGCTTCGGCGACGGCGGCTCCGCCGTCGAACCGCACACCCGGCGGATCACCGTCCCGGTCTCCGGCGGCGCCCGGCTGCTCGCCGAGATCATCCGCGAACTGGACGCCCGGGACGTCGGCATCGACGACATCGGGCTGCGCCGTCCCACGCTGGACGACGTGTTCATCTCGCTGACCGGTCACGCCGCCGAGGGCGCGGGCGAGCGGGAGCAAGAGCGGGAGCGCGAGCGGGAGCGGGAGCAGGGACGTCAACAAGGAGGGGTCTCGCGATGACCGCCGTCGACCACACCGTGCAAGGGGGACCGCCGGCGCTCAGGCGAGGCCGCGTCGGCCGGTCCGTCCACGACTCCCTGGTCATCGCCCAGAGGAACCTGCTGCGCATGCGGCGGATCCCCGAGGTGGTCGTGTTCGGCGTCGTACAGCCCGTCATGTTCGTGGTGCTGTTCAGCTACGTCTTCGGTGGCTCGATCGCCGTGGGCGGCGATACGAAGCCGTCGCTCTACCGCGAGTTCCTCATGGCGGGCATCTTCGCCCAGACGGTCACGTTCGCCACCGCGGGGGCGGGGGCGGGGATCGCCGACGACATGCACAAGGGCCTCATCGACCGCTTCCGTTCCCTGCCGATGGCCCGGGGCGCCGTCCTCACCGGACGGACGCTCGCCGACCTCGTGCAGACCGCGCTGACCCTGGTGGTGCTGGCGATCGTGGCCGCCATCGTGGGCTGGCGGATCCACGAGGGGGTGCCGAAGGCGCTGGCGGGCTTCGCCCTGCTGCTCCTGCTGGGATACGCGTTCTCGTGGATCGGCGCGCTGATCGGGCTCTCCGTGCGGACTCCGGAGGCGGCCACCTCCGGCGGACTCGTCTGGCTGTTCCCGCTGACGTTCATCTCGAACGCGTTCGTGCCGTCCGGCAACATGCCGACCGTCCTGCGGGTGATCGCCGAGTGGAACCCCTTCAGCGCCACCGTCCAGGCGGCCCGGGAGCTTTTCGGCAACCTGCCGCCCGGCTATCCCGTGCCGGCGGCCTGGCCGATGCGGCACCCGGTGTGGGCGTCGCTGATCTGGTCGGCCCTGATCATCCTGGTGTTCCGGTGGCTGGCGGTACGGAAGTACCGGTCCGCCACGGGGTGAGGGCGACGGGCCCGTCCCGACAGAGCTCCGGCCCCGGACCGTTGCGGGCGGTCCGGGGCCGGGAAGCAGGTGGTGCGACGCGCCTCCGCAGCGCGCCTTCGCTGCGCGACTCCGCGACGCGCCTCGACGGGCGGTCTCAGCCCTGGTACGGCGTGGCGTCCATGATGCGGACCTTCGCCTTGCGGCCGTTCGGCAGCTCGTACTCGGCGTCCTCGCCGACCTTCTTGCCATTGACGCCGGTGCCCAGCGGGGACTGGGGAGAGTACGTCTCGATGTCCGAGCTCGCGTACTCGCGGGAGGCGAGCAGGAAGGTCAGGGTGTCGTCCGGGTCGCCGTCGAAGGCGATGGTGACGACCATGCCGGGGGCGACCACGCCGGTGGCGGCCGGGGCCTCGCCGACCTTCGCGTGCTCGAGCAGCTGCGTCAGCTGGCGCACACGGAGCTCCTGCTTGCCCTGCTCCTCCTTGGCCGCGTGGTACCCGCCGTTCTCTCGCAGGTCACCTTCCTCGCGCGCCGCGGCGATCTTGGCCGCGATCTCGGTGCGAGCGGGACCAGACAGGTACTCCAGCTCGGCCTTGAGCTGGTCGTACGCCTCCTGAGTCAGCCAGGTGACGCTGTCGCTGGTCTGGGTCACAGGTGCTCCTCGTCGGTGCTGGGAAAAACTTCGGGGTCACGGATACAAATGAACGCCCTACTCAGAAGGGTGCACCTCCAAAGGCGGGCGAAACCACGAGCCTAACAATTACGTCCGGAATGGGGGAAGAAGTCGTGGGACGAAATCCCGCAAGGATCGCGTCGCAGCAGGTCAGAGCGCTGATCGTCGGGTCTCCCCGGCTGCGGCGCCGATCGCTCGTCCGTTCGCCGTCCGTGCCCGCCGGCCGCTCGCGCCCGCCGGTCGGCCGCCGCCGTCAGCCGCGGTCGGTGGTCCGGCAGCCCTCCAGCTCCGTGATGCGGGCGGGAGCGGTGGTACGGAGGGTGACGAGCTCGGTGAAGTGCGTCTCACGGCGGTCGAGGGACACGTCCTTGCGGGCCACCTCGGCCCCGTCCTCGCCCAGCGAGCGGAGGGTGCACACACCGCTGTCGTTCTTCTCCTTGCGGACCTCGATGACCGCCTGGACCGACGTCGCGGAGATCTTCTTCGACCGGATGAGCTGACCGCTGACGTCCGACTTGGTGACATAGTGCACACCGGCCCACGCGACGAACCCGAGCAGCACCGCGAACAGCGCCCCTCCGACGATCTTGAGCTTGCGGTTCGCGCGCTCGTCCGCCGAGCGGCCGTAACGCCCCTCGGGCAGGGCCTCGCGCTGCGCAGCCATGATCATCGCCTCCCGGACGCCGATTTGTGAACGCGGAATGAAACGGCTCCCGCTTCGGTCACTATAGGAGGCGTCTGCCGAGACGAGTGACTGAGGATCGAGCCTTGACTGAGCAGCTGCGAATGATGGCCGTTCACGCCCACCCCGACGATGAGTCGAGCAAGGGCGCGGCCACGATGGCCAAGTACGTGTCCGAGGGGGTGGACGTGCTGGTCGCCACCTGCACGGGTGGGGAGCGCGGTTCCATCCTCAACCCCAAGCTCCAGGGGGACCCCTACATCGAGGAGCACATCCACGAGGTCCGTGCCAAGGAGATGGACGAGGCCCGGGACATCCTGGGCGTCAAACAGGAGTGGCTGGGCTATGTGGACTCCGGCCTCCCCGAGGGCGACCCGCTGCCCCCGCTGCCCGAGGGCTGCTTCGCGCTCCAGGACGTGGACGAGGCGGCCGGTGCGCTGGTCAAGCTGATCCGCGAGTTCAAGCCGCACGTGATCACCACGTACGACGAGAACGGCGGTTACCCGCACCCCGACCACATCATGACCCACAAGATCTCGATGGTGGCCTTCGAGGCGGCCGGCGACCCCTCGCGCTACCCCGAGGCCGGCGAGCCCTGGCAGCCGCTGAAGCTCTACTACAACCAGGGCTTCAACCGGCCGCGCACCCAGGCGCTGCACGACGCGCTGCTGGAGCGCGGCCTGGAGTCGCCCTACGGGGAGTGGCTGGAGCGCTGGGACTCGATGGGCCGGGAGCGCAACCTCACCACCTTCGTCCCCTGCGGCGACTTCTTCGAGATCCGTGACAAGGCGCTGATCGCCCACGCCACGCAGATCGACCCGGACGGCGGTTGGTTCAAGGTGCCGCTGGACCTCCAGCGGGAGGTGTGGCCCACCGAGGAGTACGAGCTCGCCAAGTCGCTCGTCGGCACGTCCCTCCCCGAGGACGACCTCTTCGCGGGCATCCGCAACAATTGAGCCCATGATGAGCGCGACTGCCTCCTTCGCCGCCACCCACTTGGTGCCGCTCGCCGCCGCCGGGGACGACCTCGACAAGAGCAAGGTCACCCCCGGTGTCCTGGGCTTCATCGTCTTCGCCGTCATCGGTGCCGCCGTGTGGCTGCTGATGAAGAGCATGACGAAGCACATGAAGCGGGTGTCCTTCGAGGAGGCGCCCGAGGGCGCCGCCCCGGCGCCCGCCGCCGTGTCCGCCACCACCGCCGCGGCTACTACAGACGAGGCGGCACCGGCGGCGGGCGGCAAGCCCTCCGCCTGACCCGCGGCGGGACCGAATCGCCCGGCCGCCCGCCGCGCGGGCATCCGGACGGTCCGGACCTGCGCGGTAGGGGGTCGGAACGCGACGGCAGCACGCTTCCGCGCGTCGGCACGCCCTTGGCAGCGGCGGCGGCAGCACGCTTCCGGCACGCCGGGACGCCTTGGCGACGGCGGCGGCACGCTTCCGACACGTCCGCACGCCCTCGGCACGCGGCGGCAGACGGTTCCGATGCGCTGGTACGCCCTCGGCGCGCGGCGGCGCACGGCTCCTAAGCGCCGGCACGCCCTCGCACGCGGCGACAGCGCGGCCCCATCACGCGGCGGCAGCGGGCTCTCCGGCGCGCCGGCGCGGCTCCAGCGGGCGGTGGCCGCGACGCCCCGATGCGGTAGGTGGCAAGATCCCGACTCGCGAGCAGGAACCCGATGCGGTAGCAGCGCCGCGCCACGCGCTCGGGAGCAAGATCCCGACGAGGTAGCGAGGCCGCGGCACACGCCGGTGGCACCATGCATGCGCACGCGACGGCTCGGTCTCAACGCGGCAGCACGGCCATCACCTCCCGTGCCCGCCGTCCCGGCACCATGCCCAGGCGCCACGCCTGCCACCCGGCCTCCGGCTCCACCCCGCGCTCCAGTACCAGCGCGTACGCCTCCGCGTACTGCTCCAGCGCCGGGTCCACCGCCCAGTCCGCACCCCGCAGCTCACGCCGCAGGCGAGCCAGGTCCTCCCCGGCGACGGCCGCGCCCACCACCGAGCCGCCCGGCGACACGAACGGCAGCAAGGTGCAGCGCAGGAAACGCGCCCAGCTCTCGCCGCGCCGGTCGCCGAACCCGGTGAACAGCCGCTCCGCCTCCTCCGTCAGCTCCAGCGCCTGCTCCAGCCTCCCGTTCCCCGCGTCGACCACCGCCAGCTCCAGGCACGACCACGCCTCGCCGTGCGCGACGCCCACCCGCTGGAAGTCCAGCCGCGCGTCCTGGAGCAACTGCCGGGCGAAACCGCTGTTCCGCAGGCTCCCCGTCTGGGCCGCCCGCTGGTCGCGGGTCACCCGCGCCGAGTGGTGGCGGGCACAGGCCAGCCCGTACACGTCACGCATCCGGTTGAACATCGTCCGGGCTCGTTCCAGCTCCCGCAGCGCGGCCGGCAGATCGCCCAGCTCCTCCAGGGCCTGGCCCAGGTAGAAGAGGGTCCACGCCTCACCCCGCGCGTCCTCGTGCTCCCGGTGCCGGGAGACGGCCTGCCGGAGACCCTCCACGGCCGCCGCCGCGTCCCCGGCTATCAGCCGGCCCCGCGCCAGCTGGGTCAGGGCCCAGGCCGCGCCCCGGCCGTCCTGCGTCCGTCCGTACAGCTCCAGCGCCTGGCGCAGCTCGGCCTCCGCCGGCTCGGGGCGGCCCATGCGCAGCCGCACCTGGCCCAGCTGGAAGTGCGCCCACGCCTGGCCGTGCAGGCTCTCGCTCTCCCGGTGCAGCTCCAGCGCCACGGCCAGCAGGTCCAGCGCCTCCGCCAGCCGACCGCGGTCGCGTTCCACCGCGGCCAGCGCGTGCATCGTCCACGCCCGGTCACCGCTCAGCTCAGGGGCCGCCTGCAGCTCCAGCGCCTCCCTCAGCTTCGCCGCGGCCTCCTTGAGATTCCCCTGGTGCTGGAGGGTGATGCCCAGGTCGCGCAGGGCCCGTGCCGCGCCGGCGTGGTGCTGGGCGTCGAGGTACAGGTCCACCACCGACGTCAGCGTCGTCCGGGAGGAGTCCAGCTCGCCGAGCTGCCGGGCGGCCACACCCGTGCGCCACTGCACGGAGCGGGTCAGCAGCTCCCGGTCCGTGGCCTGCGTCAGCTCGCTCAGCTCACCGAGCCGGTACAGGTCCCCGCGCAGCAGGCAGTAGTCGCACAGGGCACCCAGCAGGTGCAGCACCGCCGACTGGTCGACGCCCTCCGCGTGCCGGAGAGCGGCCGTGATGAAGCTCGACTCGTCGTCCAGCCAGCGCAGGGCCGCGTCCAGCGACGGGAATCCGTGGCCTCCGGCCGCGCCTTCGGAGAACATGTCCGCGCGTGTCGACGTCTTGCCGTCCACCATGCGGATGACCGTGTCGGCGAGCTCGGCGTAACTGCGGATCAGCCGCTCCTGGGCCGCCCCCCGCTCCCCGGGGTCCTCTTCCTCGTGCAGCCGGGCGTGCGCGAAGTCCCGTACCAGATCGTGCATCCGGTAGCGCCCGGGGCGCACCGGCTCGATCAGCCCGGCCCGTGCCAGCTCCGTCAGCCGCTGCGCCGCCTCCTGTCCGTCGGCCGCGAGCAGGGCCGCCGCGGCGGCCGCGCCCAGTGACGCCCGGCCGGCCAGCGCGAGTCGCCGCAGCAATCGCCGGGCGTCCTCTCCCTGATCCATGTAGCGCAGCCACAGGGCCCGTTCCACCGGGCCGTCCTGGCCCGCCGCCTCCAGCTCCATGGCCAGCGCGCGTGGCGTTCGCGCGCCGAGCGAGGACCCGGCCACCCGCAGGGCCAGCGGCAGGCCGCCGCACAACTCCGTTACGCGGGTGAGCGACTGGGCGTCGTACAGCTCGTCCTCCTGTGCGGCGCCGTCCTCGCGCTCCTCCTCAGGCGCGGCGACCGAGCGCAGCAGTTCCTCCGCGCCCGCCTCGTCCAGTGGGCCGACCTCCAGCCGGTGCACCCACGCCTCCAACTCGGGTGGCAGCTCCAGCGGCTCACGGGAGGTGACGAGCACCAGGCTCTCCGACCGGTCTGGCACCAGGGCGCGCACCTGCTCCGCGTCGGACGCGTCGTCCAGCACGATCGTCACCGGCAGCCGGGCGAGGTGCTTGTGGTACACCTCGGACAGCCGCCTGAGGTGCTGCTCGCGCGAGGTGCGTTCCCGGAAGAGCAACTGATCGCGAGGGGCGCCGAGTCGGTTGAGCAGGTGCAGCAGTGCGTCGCGGGTCGGCAGCGGCGGCTCCTCCTGGCTCTCGCCGCGCAGGTCCACCAGGCAGGCGCCACGGAACTGATCCCGCAGCTGATGCGCCGCGCGCAGCGCCAACGCGGACCGGCCCACCCCCGACGGGCCGTGCAGCACCACGACCGTCGGTCTCGTCTCGGTGCTCGCCCGGGCCTGGCGCACCCACTGGGCGATCCGGTCCACCTGAGCCTTCCGCCCGGCGAACACCCCTCCGTCCTGGGGGAGATCATCAAAGGAGCGGGCCAGGAGGCTGCGCTGCCGGGCCATCGCGCTGCGGTCGCCGCCGCGCAGTTGCGGTCCTCGTGACGAACCACCCGTCCCCGGCGTGCCCCCCGCCGGGCTCTTGCCGTTATTCGCTCCCTGAAGCATCCGCTGTCGGTCGAGGAACGGCCGGATCCCCCGTACCTCCACCGCCGTCCGCCACTGAAGCCTCAACTGCTCGGCCCCGCCCGGCTGTCCTCGCAGCCCGGCCCGCCGGTGACGGGCCGGCCAGTGTCCGGCCGTCAGCTTCGCGAGCGTCGCCACGGAGCCCGCGAGAGCCACCGCCACCGCCGTGCTGACGGCGGTGCCCGTGGACGTCCCGTACCCCAGATCGGCCCCGAGGGCCGTCACCGCCGTCACGGCCGTCACCAGCATGGGCGTACCGAGCGCGGCCCCCGACAAGCGCGCGGACAACGGCCCGACGGCCGCGGCCTCCTCGTCCAGCGCCCGGACGTACGCCGCGTACTCCTCGGCCGCCGCCCGGGCCAGCGCGTCCAACTCCTCGCGCGCCCGCCGCAGCAGCACATCCCCATCGACACGCCCACCCGACCGCCGCACCTCCTCCCCGATCGCCCGCTCCAGCAGGCCCTCGACTTCCGCCCGGTGATCCTGCCGCAGCGCGGGCAGCGAGCTCTGCATGTGCCGTCCCCCCTTCGACCAGCGAATGCTGAAGGCGTCCCAGTCTTCCGCGTCGACGAGGATTCCGGCAGGCCTGTGGAAAACCCCCTGTGGGAAACCCGGTCGAACGGTCTCTGGGAGGAGCCACGGCGCCGTAGGGTTCTGTCGGGGGAAGCCTGAGGAGCGTGGCATGAGGCGTTCCCGGTAGTACTGATTTGGGGTGTTTTCAGCTAGTAGTAGTGCTATAGACGCTTATGGTGATCAGCCGGGTCGGGGCGTAGACGCGCGAAATGAAGAGCAGTTGGCTTGCTCGATCGCTCAGTGCGCCACGATTCGGCCGAACGCGGAAGGCAGCGGCCCTGCCACCGCAACCGTGGCTACGAGTAGGGGCAGGGGCGTTATTTCCGCCGATCCGGTGGTTGCACGTAGGCTGAACTGCCCCTGTGCCGCTCGGTATCGACGGCAAGGTGGCCATCGCTCTGCGGAGCGGGGAGTACTTCAGCATCAGGTCGACGCGGATCAACTCCCTGCCCCTCGACTGGTAGGCGAAGCCATCTCCGACGTGCACATCGACTTCCTGACTGACGAGAACTCCGCTCCTGACCTCGCGGTCATGCGGGAAGACGCGAAGCGGCAAGGTAAGGCTACGGATCCGAGGATGTGCTGCTGATCGACCAGGTGGTATCCGTGGCCTCCGCGTGCAAGGACTATGGCGACTTCTCAGTGAAGTGAGGGCTACACGGAGTCCTGGTCTCGCGGTGGTGGACCCGTACGCCGGGAGAGCATCGTCCACACCCAGCCCACCAGCTCCGGCTACCTCACCGCCTGCACGCATAAGTACGGCTCAGGCAAGTTGCTATCGAGCTGGTTGATGGACGGACCTACACCCTCGACCTGACGAGGTGTCCCGGCCCGAGGTAGACGCCCGCTGATGCACCGCCCCAGCTCGTTGTTCGCTACTGTTTGGCAGCGGCCAACCTGATCCTCAGCCTCGCCTGGCGGCTGTTGCGACATCGACGACGCCGTACAGGTGAGTGTCCACCAACATCGCGTCTGCGGAACCCGACGCCCCAGGATGTCATGCGACGGCCTAGCCCATCCAAAGAGAGGGAAACCGGGGCAAGCTGCGTGGGAGTTTCCCACTGGATTGCGCCCACCCCATCCATTACGGATCATACTTGAATGCTTATGATCAAAACAGGCCACTTCTGATCTTCGGCCATGTGTGCGCCATTAAAGCCCGTATAGTCTTGGAATGCTCACCGATAGTGAGGTTCCAGGGGGCGCACCTATCCCGCGTCTCGTCCGAGTGACTCCAGAGATGGCAGAGGATTTGCTATCTCGAGCCGTAGTAAATCGCCGCCTGGACGTGGGCCAAGTTGACTTCTTGGCTGATTCGATAATCCGCGAAGAGTGGCAATTGACACACCAGGGGATTGCGCTTGACGGACCCCTTCAGACTGGAAGCCTTCTGGACGGCCAACATCGCTTGAACGCCATCATAAAGGCCGGCATTCCGGTGTGGATTTTCGTATTTGAAGGACTTCCGAGGACTGCATTTCCTGTCCTTGATACGGGTAAGCGTCGCAGCGGTGTGGACACGCTTTCATCTACAGGCGAAAAATACCTTCCCCTGCTTCACTCTACTATTCGCCACGTTCTCCTTTTTAAAAATATTCCAGACTCCCCTTGGAGTGGCAGCGGATCTCGAATCGCAAATGGCCGGATCCTAGCTGCATACAATGAAGATAGTGACATGTACCGAGAAGCTGTAGTGACGGGTCGCAATATTTCCAAGCGCGTGTTTGCGAGCCAAACTGCAGTGGCGGTGGGGTATTTCGTAACGACTGAGGCGGCCCCCGCTGTTAAGGTTGACAACTGGATCGAAGGACTGACCTCGGGTGCGAATCTTGAGGTGGGAGACCTGCGGCTTGCCCTGCTCAAGGTTCCTCATGTGCAGAGGCGGGGTTTCAAACGGCGGTACTCCATGCGTGAGCAAGTAGCTATGTATATCAAGGCGTGGAACGCTTGGGTTCGGGAAGAGAAAATCGACAAGCTACGCTTCAGGAGAACAGAGAAGATGCCGGTTCCCGTGGAGGTGAAGTTTGATCGATGAGCTAGCACCACGTCATGCTAGGAAAAGTTGAGGCTGCTGCGGATTATTACATTCCCCGACTCTCCCACCACAACCAAGCGTCTGCCCAGAGACTTAGCAATCCGTTCGATGAAATCACGTGACAGTGATACGCCGCAGCCCTCCGTATTCTGTGCCACGATGCTCACTCCAGCACTTTCCCAGGAGGATCCAAGGACCTGCCATCCTATCTTTGCGAATGACGATACGATGAACTCGTCCTCGCTAATGCGTCGGCCTCGTGATAGCTTTTCTTCTGCTTGAGTCGCCTTCCCCTCCATATCTGCTCGCCGATATTCTTGCTTTCGAACTAGCAAAAGGATCTCTTCCAGTACTTCTGCCTCCGACCGCTCGACCGGATTTGGCATACCTTCCCTAGGGGATGATTTGCGGATACCCCGAAGGGTCCTTTGTAGTTCGGGCCAGCTTCGCGTGAATGCTCGATCCAGACGGTCCTCTGCCACCATTCTTCCTGTCGACGCTTTATTGATGTCGCCGATGAGCTTCCTAACGTCGTCCCGACTTTCCCCAACGGTTGCCTGGAACTGGGCAAGGGGGCCGGCTAAATCCGCAATTTTCATGTCAACTAGAAATGGCACTACGTGCGCAATTTCGAATTGCTTGGCCAGGCCGCCCGCCTCAAAATTGATCCATTTTGACGCCTCATTCTCTGGGGTTATGCAGACGATTCCAAAGTCTGTCGCGGCAAGTTCATGGGTAATCTCGTCGATCCCTCTTCCTCCTTTGGCGATGTCCTGAGTCGAGACCCATGGGTCAATCTCTTGGATAACATCTGGAAGCCAAGATTTCAGGGACTCGGCGATTTGCCGTGAGCGCGCTCCGGACCAGCTCAGGAATATTTTCACGCAAGATTCCCCTCGCCTTGCACTCTTCGTAAAGACTTGTTGGTCCCGCTAAAGTGGCCGCCTAGAGTTCAGTAGATTTTCTTGTTCTGTTTTCAAGGTAACGTACGACTCGCGCAGATAGGATAGGAAGGTAATCCCTGGGTGACGGATCAGTGTGGAGTTATTGACACTGGTAATTTCCCAGTCAGCCAGCAGGGCGTCATATGATGCCGCATGGGCGCAGAAGTCAAGTACCACTTCTGGCATCTCTTTTTCGATAATAAGATCTCCGCGCGCAGTGACGATGTCCCTTATCTGTCGAGCCCTCGGGGCGAAGACTGTCTCAACCCACGTATGCCATCGCGCCGACATCGACTCTGACAGTGGGCTCTCCGATGGGTCTCTTGAATCGGTTGGAAAATATGCTCTCCGGTACTCTTGCCATGCGCGTTCATTGGTCTCTGCTAAAATAAGGAGTGGGCCATAGAGATCTTTCAATTGACTTCTGACCCAGTCGATCCGCGCCTCCCTGAGGGACCTGCGAACTTCCCCTCGATGGTTCAACCAGTACGCCATGATCGCAACTGCCATACTGGCTCCGGCCGTTACGAGTGGCGCGATCATTGCAACCTCCATAGCGTTGCTTCGCAAGATGTCCAAGAATGTCCCTGGGTAAACCTTTTCCTTTAAATAGGATTATCGTATTCTGCTTCCTTGGGGTCTGAGGTTGAGAGTGTGGTGCATGCGGGCCGTAGCGAAACCGTCCTAGGCCTGCTGTTGGGGCTGAAACTCGTTCGCAGGGATGGTGGTTTGCCGGCCTGAGGGCGGCTCCGAACGCGTGATCGACTTACCCTTCGGCTGGCACATTCTCCTAGGGCTGGCCAGGTCATCCTGACTTCTGTTGCCGGGGGAGGGCTGACGGCTGCAGCGGGTTCCGGCCCAGCCTCTATGCCTCCGTGTCGGCTGGCAGGGGCACCTGCATTTGAGGGACCATAGGGCATGCCAAATCGACTTGCAGATACCACCTCCCCGTACCTCCAGCAGCATGCCGAGAACCCGGTTGACTGGTGGTTGTGGGGGGCGGAGGCCTTCGAGGAGGCAGAGCGGCGCGACGTCCCCGTTCTCCTGTCGGTCGGTTACTCCTCGTGCCACTGGTGCCATGTGATGGCCGGCGAGAGTTTCGAGGACGAGGAGACCGCCGCCTACCTCAACGAGCACTTCGTCTCCGTCAAGGTCGACCGCGAGGAACGGCCCGACATCGACGCCGTCTACATGGAGGCGGTGCAGGCCGCGACCGGGCAGGGCGGCTGGCCCATGACCGTCTTCCTGACGCCCGACGCCGAACCCTTCTACTTCGGCACGTACTTCCCGCCCGCCCCCCGGCATGGGATGCCCTCCTTCCGGCAGGTGCTGGAGGGGGTGGCGGCCGCGTGGCGTGACCGGCGGGACGAGGTCGGCGAGGTGGCCGGGCGGATCGTCGAGGATCTGTCGCGGCGGCCCCTGACCGCGGCTGTCGGCGGGCAGCCGCCCGCCGCCGATGAGCTGCACATGGCGCTGATGGCACTGACCCGCGAGTTCGACGCGGTGCGCGGTGGTTTCGGCGGGGCGCCGAAGTTCCCGCCGTCCATGGTGCTGGAGTTCCTGCTCCGCCACCACGTGCGCACCGGGTCCGCCGCCCCTCTCGACATGGTGACGGCCACCTGTGAGGCCATGGCCCGCGGCGGGATCCACGATCAGTTGGGCGGCGGCTTCGCCCGCTACTCCGTGGACAACGGGTGGGTCGTGCCGCACTTCGAGAAGATGCTGTACGACAATGCCCTGCTGTGCCGCGTCTACGCGCACCTGTGGCGGGCCACGGGCTCGGGCCTCGCCCGGCGGGTGGCCCTGGACACCGCCGACTTCCTGGTCCGGGAGATGCGTACCGACCAGGGCGGTTTCGCCTCCGCGCTGGACGCGGACAGCGACGACGGGCAGGGCCGGCACCGTGAGGGCGCCTACTACGTCTGGACCTCCGAGCAGCTACGGGAGGTGCTGGGGGAGGCGGACGCCGACCTGGCCGCCGACTACTTCGGCGTCACCGAGGAGGGGACCTTCGAAGAGGGGGCCTCGGTCCTCCAACTGCCGGACAGCGAACGGCTCGTGGACGCCGAGCGGATCGCGTCGATCCGGGAGCGGCTGCTGGCGGCCCGTGCCCGGCGGCCCCGGCCGGGACGGGACGACAAGGTCGTGGCGGGGTGGAACGGCCTGGCCGTCGCCGCACTGGCCGAGACCGGCGCCTACTTCGACCGCCCCGACCTGGTCCAGGCCGCGACGGACGCCGCCGACCTGCTCGTCCGCACCCACATGGACTGGAACGCGCGCCTCTTCCGCACCTCCCTGGACGGCGTCGCCGGGGGCCACGCGGGCGTACTGGAGGACTACGCGGACGTGGCCGAGGGCTTCCTCGCGCTGTCCGCCGTCACCGGCGAGGGCGTCTGGGTGGACTTCGCGGGACTGCTGCTGGACACCGTCCTGATCCGGTTCCGCGACGAGGAGGGAGCCCTCTTCGACACGGCGGACGACGCCGAGGCGCTCATCCGCCGCCCGCAGGACCCGACGGACAACGCCACCCCGTCGGGCTGGACCGCGGCCGCCGGGGCCCTGCTGACCTACGCGGCGCTCACGGGGAGCGCGCCGCACCGGGAGGCGGCCGAGCGGGCGCTCGGCGTGGTGCGGGCGCTCGGGCCCAAGGCGCCGCGCTTCATCGGCTGGGGCCTGGCGGTGGCGGAGGCGCTGCTCGACGGGCCGTACGAGGTCGCCGTCGTCGGGCCGTACGACGACCCGGCCACGCGGGAGTTGCACCGCACCGCCCTGCTCTCCCAGCGGCCCGGGCTGGCCGTCGCCCTGGGGGAACCGGCCTCCGCGACGGCCGCCGAGGTGCCGCTGCTGGCGGACCGGCCGCTGCTGGCCGGCCGCCCGGCCGCGTACGTGTGCCGCGGCTTCACGTGCGACGCGCCGACCTCCGACCCCGAGGAGCTCGCCGCGAAGCTGAGGGGGAGGTGAACCCGCTCGTAGAGGGGGCGGCGCTCAGAGGGTGAGGCCCCGCTCCAGCACGTCCAGCGCGCGCCGCAGGTAGTCGAGCGGATCGCCGGCCTGGCCCTCGTCCACCCACACCATCACGGCCTCCTGCATGACGACCAGCACCGCGGTCGTCACGACGCGCAGTTCGAAGTCGTCCTCCGAGCGGCCGGTGCGCTCGGCCAGGACGGAACGCAGGAGGCGCGCCGACTCGCCCACGCCCTCGCCGGCGCGCGCCCGCAGGCTGGGGACGTCCCGGATCAGCCGGTTGCGCATCCGCATCTCGGGGCTGGCGCTGCCGAGGATGTCCCGCAGGCCCTCCAGGACGGTGTTGCGGATCGCGCGGAGCGGGGGCTCGTCGGCCGGGCGGGACCGGAGCGCCGCCTCCAGAAGGGGGTCGTACTCGTCCGTGAGGACGATGTCCTCCTTGGTCGGGAAGTACCGGAAGACGGTGCTGGGCGAGACGTCGGCGGCCTCCGCGATCTGGTCCACCGGCGTCGCGTCGTACCCCTGCTCCTCGAAGAGCCGGTAGGCGGCGGCGCGGATCGCCTGGCGGGTCTGGATCTTCTTCCGTTCGCGCAGCCCGAGCCGGGGGCCCGGCTGGGCGGTGGGGGAGGTTCGTGCGGAGGCCATGAGCGTCATTGTCGGGCATTCGGTGTTTCGGCGGCCACAGCGGTGGGTGTGATCGCCGCCCGTGCGCGGGTGCCGGGCAGGAAGGCGGCGATCAGGAGGGCCGCCGCGAAGGCGATGCCGCCGGAGGTCAGCAGGGTCAGGTCCATGCCGTGCAGGTAGGCGGCGTCCGCCGAGCGGGTCAGGGCGGCGTCGCCGAGCCCGGCCGCCACCCGGTGGGCCCCCATGACCGACTCCTCGGCCGCCTCCGCGGCGGCGGCCGGCACCCGGGGCGTCTCCAGGCGCGCGCGGTACGCGGCGGTGAGCAGGCTGCCCAGGATCGCGACGCCGATCGCGCCCGCGACCTGGCGCAGCGTCATGAGGAGACCGGAACCCACGCCCACCCGTTCGCGGGGCAGCATGCCCAGGGCGCCGTCCATGGCGGGGATCAGAGCGATTCCGACGCCGGCACCGGCCAGGACCAGCCAGGCCGCGGTGAACGCGTAGCCGTCGCCGACGGCGGTCCGGCTGCCGAGCAGCGCGCCCAGGCCGAGCAGTACGAGTCCGGCGGGGATGACGACGCGCGCCCCCGCGCGCCGGGTCAGCGGCGGAGCGAGCCGGGAGGCGATCAGCATGCCGACGGGCATGGGGATCATGCGCAGGCCGGTGCCGAAGGCGTCGTTGCCGCACACGGTCTGGAGGTAGGAGGGCAGGACGAACAGCAGGCCGGTGAAGATGAACATCGCCAGGGAGGCGGCGATGGTGTTCCACAGGAAGCCGCGGTGCCGGAGCAGCGTCAGGTCGAGCATCGGCCGTGCCCGCCGGCGTGACCGCAGGGTCAGCAGGGTGAGCAGGACGACGGCGGCGGCGAGCGTGCCGAGGACGGCCGGGGAGGTCCAGCCGCGGTCGGGGCCCTCGGTGACGCCGTAGACGAGCGCTCCGAGGCCGCCGACGGTGAGCACGGTGGCGAGGCCGTCGACGCCGGGGGCCGCGGGGTCCTTCATCTCCGGGAGCAGGAAGCGGCAGGCGACGACGGCCACGCCGACGAGCGGCACGTTGACCAGGAAGACCGAGCCCCACCAGAAGTGGTCGAGCAGGAACCCGCCGATGATCGGCCCGAGGGGAAGACCGAGCGCGGAGGCGCCGGACACCGCCCCGATGGCCTTGCTCCGCTCCTCGGGTGTGAAGAGGGCGGGGAGTACGGACATCGCGAGCGGCATGATGAAGGCCGCGCCGATCCCCATGACCGAGCGGGCGGCGATGGCGGTGCCCGCGTCCTCCGCGAAGGTTCCGGCGAGCGAGCCGGCGAGGAAGAGGACGAGGCCGGCGACGAGGGTGCGGCGGCGGCCGAAGCGGTCGCCCAGCAGGCCCGCGGGGAGCATCAGCGCGGCGAAGACGACGAGGTACGAGTCGGCTATCCACTGCAGGGTGCCCGCGTCGGCGTCGAGTTCGGTGGCCATGGTCGGCAGGGCCACGTTCAGGATCGTGCCGTCGAAGCCCAGGACGAGCATGCAGGCGACGATCGCGCCCAGGGCCCACCAGCGGCGGGGGTCGGGGCGGGGGTCCGCGCTGGGCGGGGACAGGGTGGGCGTGGTCGTCACGGCACTCCTCGGGACAGGCTCTGACTGTTGCGTGCTTTTGATAGTAACTCTCAAAAGATGGGAACAGTCAATTCCTGACGCACCCCTTGCCCCCTCCTGACGCGACGCTGACTGTCAGTGGGGTGTGTCACGCTGTGTGCAGGGAAGGGGAACGGTCGGTAAGAGACCGAACGGGAGGGGTGATCCCTGGTGGGTGCCGTGGTGAACGCCGGTGCCGTGCTGATCGCGGCACTGAGCGTGGGGGCGTATCTGATCGCCGGCGAGGCGGCGGTGGTGGCCGTAGTGCTGGCCGGCGTCATGGGTCTGACATGGCGCGTGGCCGTGACCTCACGGCCACGGCCACCACGGACGGCGCGTCGGGAACGGAACGCGCCCCGGCCGCTGCCGGACGGCCGGTGGGCCGGGCCGTCGGGCGTGCGGAGCGGGGCGCGAAGAGGGCGAACGGAGGAGGCGGGTGGGTCAGGCGTGCGAATAGGCCACCAGGGAGATGCCGACGTAGTGCACGGCGAAGGCCGCCAGCGTCAGTGAGTGGAACACCTCGTGGAAGCCGAACCAACGAGGCGACGGATTCGGGCGCTTGATGCCGTAGATCACGCCGCCCGCGCTGTAGAGGAGGCCGCCGACGATCACCAGGACGAGCACGGCGATGCCGCCCTTGCGCAAGAAGTCGGGCAGGAAGAAGACGGCCGCCCAGCCCATGGCGATGTAGCAGGGGGTGTAGAGCCAGCGCGGCGCGCCGACCCAGAAGACCCGGAAGGCGATGCCGGCCGCGGCCGCGGCCCAGACCGCCCAGAGGAGCAACTGGCCGCGACCGCCCGGGATCAGGAGCATGGTCAGCGGTGTGTAGGTGCCGGCGATGATCAGGAAGATGTTGGCGTGGTCGAGGCGGCGGAGCACGGCATTGACCCGTGGGCTCCAGTCGCCGCGGTGGTAGAGGGCGCTGACGCCGAACAGCAGGCATGCGCTGAGGACGTAGACGGCGCAGGCGACCCGGCCGCGGGTGCTGTCCGCGAGCGCGGTCAGGAAGACGCCGGCAATCAGGACGGCGGGGAACATCCCCGCGTGCAGCCAGCCGCGGAGCCGCGGCTTGACGACTGCCGACAGGGGTTCGGGGCAGGAGGTGGAAGGCGCGGTGGTCGCGGCACCGGCGGGAGTTGCGGGCGCGACGGGCGCCGCGTCGGACGCGGGTGTCATGACGCAATGCTACCTACGCCACCGTAGGTTACGGGCCGGTATCACGTGGCGATGGTCACGGGAGTGCCCCCTGGACAGAACCGAAACGGAGTCGGATGATCAAATGAGTGCGGGCGGCACCGGATGAGCGGTCACGAAGCGTCTGGGTCGCAGCCCCCAAGGGGCGAATGTGCAGAAACGGACCAACTGCCGGGTCAGGCAAGCGGATGGTCCGTTCCACCCTCAAGATGCGACGCCGGGCGCCCCCTGGGTCCCCGGCGGGACGGAGCGATCGTGGCGCGCGCAAATGCGGCTCCCACCACCCCCACCCACCACCAGGAACTGATCTCCTGGGTCGATCAGATCGCCGCCCTCACCCAGCCGGACCGGGTCGTCTGGTGCGACGGCTCCGAGGCCGAGTACGAGCGCCTGTGCGAGGAGCTCGTCGCCAAGGGCACCTTCCGGAAGCTCGACCCGGTCAAGCGCCCCAACTCGTACTACGCCGCCTCCGACCCCACGGACGTGGCGCGCGTCGAGGACCGTACGTTCATCTGCTCCGCCAAGGAGGAGGACGCCGGCCCGACCAACCACTGGAAGGACCCCGCCGAGATGCGGGAGATCTTCCAGGGTGAGCGGGGCGTCTTCCGCGGCTCCATGCGCGGTCGCACCATGTACGTCGTGCCCTTCTGCATGGGCCCGCTCGGCTCGCCGCTCTCCGCGATCGGCGTCGAGATCACCGACTCCGCGTACGTCGCCGTCTCCATGCGCACCATGACCCGCATGGGACAGCCGGTCCTCGACGAGCTCGGCACCGACGGCTTCTTCGTCAAGGCCGTCCACACGCTCGGCGCCCCGCTGGCCGAGGGCGAGGCCGACGTCCCCTGGCCCTGCAACTCCACCAAGTACATCTCGCACTTCCCCGAGGACCGCGAGATCTGGTCCTACGGCTCCGGCTACGGCGGCAACGCCCTGCTGGGCAAGAAGTGCTACGCACTGCGCATCGCCTCCGTCATGGCCCGTGACGAGGGCTGGCTCGCCGAGCACATGCTCATCCTCAAGCTCACCCCGCCGCAGGGCGAGGCCAAGTACGTGGCCGCCGCCTTCCCGTCCGCCTGCGGCAAGACCAACCTCGCCATGCTGGAGCCCACCATCTCCGGCTGGACGGTGGAGACCATCGGCGACGACATCGCCTGGATGCGCTTCGGCGAGGACGGCCGGCTCTACGCGATCAACCCCGAGGCGGGCTTCTTCGGCGTCGCGCCCGGCACCGGCGAGCACACCAACGCCAACGCCATGAAGACCCTCTGGGGCAACGCGGTCTTCACCAACGTCGCCCTGACCGACGACGGCGACGTGTGGTGGGAGGGCATGACCGAGGAGCCGCCCGCCCACCTCACCGACTGGAAGGGCAACGACTGGACGCCGGAGTCCGGCACCCCGGCCGCCCACCCCAACGCCCGCTTCACCGTCCCCGCCGCCCAGTGCCCGATCATCGCGCCCGAGTGGGAGGACCCCAAGGGCGTGCCGATCTCGGCCATCCTCTTCGGCGGCCGCCGGGCCTCGGCCGTGCCGCTGGTCACCGAGTCCTTCAGCTGGCAGCACGGCGTCTTCATCGGCGCCAACGTCGCCTCCGAGAAGACCGCCGCCGCCGAGGGCAAGGTCGGAGAGCTGCGCCGCGACCCCTTCGCCATGCTGCCGTTCTGCGGCTACAACATGGGCGACTACATGGGGCACTGGATCAAGATCGGCCAGGCCGCCGCCGAGCGGGGCGACGAGGCGAAGCTGCCGAAGATCTACTACGTCAACTGGTTCCGCAAGGACGCGGGCGGCCGCTTCGTGTGGCCGGGCTTCGGCGAGAACGGCCGGGTGCTCAAGTGGATCGTCGAGCGCCTGGACGGCGCCGCGGAGGGCGTCGAGACGCCGATCGGCGTGCTGCCGACGCGTGAGGCGCTCGACACGAACGGCCTGGACATCGCCGACGCCGACCTCGAGCTGCTGCTCTCGGTCGACAAGGACGTCTGGCGCGAGGAGGCCGGGCTGGTGCCGGAGCACCTCAACACCTTCGGCGAGCACACGCCGAAGGAGCTGTGGGACGAGTACCGGGCACTGGTGAAGCGCCTGGGCTGAGGTGACGGGGCGTGGGCCGGGAAGTCGTCCGGTCCCGCCCTGCCGTGTTCTCACGGCGAGCCGGGTGCTCCGGGCCGGGGCCCGTCCGGCTCAGATGTCGTCGGTGATCCCCAGCGCCGCCGCGTGCGCCCGCAGCCGTCCCTCGGCCAGGGCCGCCCCGGCGGTGTCGCCGCGCGAGCCGGCGACCACCAGCGCCTGGCCGGCGAGCATGTGCGCCCGCTGGTGCAGGGCGTGCACACGGGCCGGGCCGCCATCGGCCACCGTGGGCACCGCACGCAGCGGAGCGTGTCCGCCGCGCAGCCGCTCGACCCGGGCGGCCAGCCGCCGGGCGGCGTCGTCCAGCTCGGCGGACGGGGTCAGGGCCCGCAGCTCGTCGGTCACCGTGAGCAGCGCGGTCAGGTGCCCCGCGAGCCGGATGTCGAGCTCCTGGCCGCGGGAGCGGCGCGGGCCGTGACCGCCGCGCACGGGTTCGGCCATGGTGTGGACCGACTTGGTGCGGATCGGTTCGTACATGGATGGCCTCCTGTCCTTCTTAGAAGGCCATCCTAACTTAGATCCTGTCTAAAGTTATATCCTGTACGAGGCCGGGGTCGTCCGGGGCGGCGGAGGCGTCAGGGCTGGCTGTAGCCGTCCAGGAAGGTGCCGATCCGGGTGACCGCGTCCGCCATGTCCTTGGCGTTCGGCAGCGTGACCAGGCGGAAGTGGTCCGGCTCCGGCCAGTTGAAGCCCGTGCCGTGGACCACCATGATCTTCTCGGCGCGCAGCAGGTCGAGCACCATCTGCCGGTCGTCCTTGATCTTGTAGACCTTGGGGTCGAGCCGCGGGAATGCGTACAGCGCGCCCTTCGGCTTCACACACGTCACACCGGGAATCCGGGTCAGCAGCTCGTGCGCCACGTCGCGCTGCTCCAGCAGCCGGCCGCCCGGCAGGACCAGGTCGTTGATCGACTGCCGGCCGCCGAGAGCGGTGGCCACCGCGTACTGGGCGGGCATGTTGGCGCACAGCCGCATGTTGGCCAGGATCGTCAGGCCCTCGATGTAGCTGTCCGCGTGCGCCTTCGGGCCGCACACCGCCATCCAGCCGCTGCGGTAGCCGGCGACCCGGTACGCCTTGGACAGCCCGTTGAAGGTGAGGGTCAGCAGGTCGGGGGCGATGGCGGCGGTCGGGGTGTGGGTGACGCCGTCGTAGAGGATCTTGTCGTAGATCTCGTCGGAGCAGACGATCAGGTTGTGCCGGCGGGCGATCTCCGTGAGGCCGCGCAGCATTTCGTCGTCGTAGACGGCGCCCGTGGGGTTGTTGGGGTTGATAATGACGAGCGCCTTGGTGCGGTCGGTGACCTTGCGCTCGATGTCGGCCAGGTCCGGCATCCAGTCGGACTGCTCGTCGCAGCGGTAGTGCACCGCCGTTCCGCCCGCCAGCGAGACCGACGCGGTCCACAGCGGATAGTCCGGCGCCGGGACGAGCACCTCGTCACCGTCGTCGAGCAGTGCCTGCATCGACATCTGGATCAGCTCCGAGACGCCGTTGCCCAGGTACACGTCCTCGACGGACAGCTCGATGCCCTTGGTCTCGTAGTGCTGCACCACCGCGCGCCGGGCCGAGAGCAGACCCTTGGCGTCGCCGTAGCCGTGCGCGTCGCCGACGTTGCGCAGCATGTCCTCCAGGATCTCCGGAGGGCACTCGAAGCCGAAGATCGCCGGGTTGCCGGTGTTGAGCTTGAGGATGCGATGGCCCGCCGCCTCCAGCCGCATCGCCTCCTCCAGCACCGGACCACGGATCTCGTAGCAGACATTGGCGAGTTTCGTTGACTGGATCACCTGCATGACGGCCACCATACGGGGGCGCGCCACGCCGTGCGCCGGCTTTCCGGGTGCGTCGGACGCGCGCGATCGGCGCTGTTCAGGGCGGTTCAGGACGCCGGAGCGCGCCGGACGGCGCGGCCCGCCAGAACGTCCGTCCGGCGTCCGTCTTCCATCACAAAGCGTCCGGCAATCAGGACATAAGGAATACCGGTCGGAAGCCGCCGAGGATCTTCGAAAGTGGCCCCGGCGGCGACCGTCTCCGGATCGAAGAGCACCAGATCGGCCCGGCGCCCGACCCGGACGAGGCCCCGGTCGGACAGCCCGAGGCGGGCCGCGGGACGGGACGTGAGATGCGCCACGCACTCCTCCAGGGAGAGGATCCCCAGCTCGCGGACGTAGTGCCCGAGGTAGTGCGGAAAGGTGCCGTACGCCCGCGGATGCGGCTTGGCGCCGTGCAGGATGCCGTCGCTCCCACCGGTGTGCGCCGGGTGGCGCATGATCGCACGGACGTTCTCCTCGTGGCCGACGTGCAGCAGGACCGTCGTCCCGAGCCGGTCCTCGACCAGCAGCCGGCGGGCCGTCGCCCAGGGCTCCTCGCCGCGCTCGCGGGCCAGCCCGGCGATCGTCCTGCCCACGTACCCGGGAGCCCGCCGCTCGTCCGCGACCCCCGACACCTCGACCGCCGCCCAGTCCACCGGCAGACCGTGGCACCCGTCCGAGCCGGCCGCCTCCAGGGCGTACCGGATCCGGGCGGCCGTCGCGTCGTCGCGCAGCCGGACCAGTACCGCCTCGGGCCCCCCTTCGGCCGCCCAGCTCGGCAGCAGTGACGCGAGCGTGGTGCAGCCGGGGGTGTAGGGATAACTGTCGAGCGTGAGGTCCACACCCTCGGCGCGGGCGGCGTCGAGCAGGCGCAGTAACTCCGGTGCGCGCCCCTCGTTCCCCGCGAAGTTGAGGACGGTGTGCGCGAGGTGCAGCGCACAGCCGGCGTCCCGCGCGACCTCGATCATCTCCGCGTACGCCCGCAGGGCGTGCGCGCCGTACGAACGGTGGTGCGGGCAGAAATACCCGCCGTACCGCGCGACCACCCGGCACAGCGCGGTCAGTTCGGCGTCGTCCGCGTACAGGCCCGGGGCGTAGGTGAGCCCCGCCGACAGGCCCATGGCCCCCTGCTCCAGTCCCTCCGCCACCAGCCGCCGCATCCGCCCCAGCTCGGCGTCCGTGGCGGAACGGTTCTCCCAGCCGACCGCCAGTATCCGGACCGTCCCGTGCGGCACGAGGTACGCGGCGTCCACCGCGATGCCCTCGCCGCCGAAGCCGTGGTCGAGCCGGTCCAGGTACTCGCCCGTCGTGCGCCAGGTGAAGTCGGCGTCCCGCCCGTCACCGTTCCAGCCGGTGATCTGCGCCCGGACCCCGGCGAGCGCCCGGTCGTCCACGGGCGCGTACGACAGCCCGTCCTGCCCGAGCACCTCCAGCGTCACGCCCTGCGCGACCTTGGCCTCGTGCCCGGGATCGCGCAGCAGGGCCAGGTCGCTGTGCGCGTGCATGTCGACGAAGCCGGGGGAGAGAGCGAGGCCGTGCGCGTCGACGGTCCGCCGCCCGGACGGGCGGCTCCCCGCGGACTCGCGGACGATCGCGGCGATCCGGCCGCCCTCCACGCCGACGTCGGCGCGGAAGGACGGGCCGCCGCCACCGTCGACGAGCCGGACGTCCCGGAAGACCGTGTCCATGGGCAACCGCCTTTCGACGACGCCGGACCGGCGGGGACGGTGGCCGGCGTCGGAGGCCCGGGCACGCCGCCGTCCTCCGAGCGCGTCGGTCGCTCGTCCGGCGCTCCTCGGCACGGCTCACCCGGACGATACGTCCGCCGGCCCGCTTCCGACAGACCCCGACGGCGGCCTGCCGGGACTCGCGAGGCCCCGGCGGCTTCCGGGACTCCCGAGGCCGCCGAGACTCCTGAGGCTCAACCACCCACGAGCGTCCGCCGCGTCGGACGTCAGAAGATCGGACGTCAGAAGAACGTCCGCACGTACTCCGTCACCGTCCCGCCCGCGTCCACCACCGGGATCATCGGCCACTTGTCGAAGGCCGTGCAGGGGTGCGAGATGCCCAGGCCGACCCAGTCGCCGACCTCCAGCGGATCGTCCTCGGGCAGGGTGACGAAGGCGTGCTGGTCGGCGAGGCCCGTGATCGTCATGGGGCCGGCGGGGCGCTCGGCGCCGTCACGGGCCGAGCGGACGACCTGCGCCTCGGGGAAGCCGAGGTCGTACGGGGCGTCCCGCTTGCCCGCGTTGAGGTAGGCGCGGCCCGGTTCCGGGCGGGACACACACTGGGTCCAGAGCCGGAAGGCCGGCCGCAGGGCGCCCTCCGCGGGGTGGCGGACGAAGGGGGTCTTGCGGCGGTACTGGCCGTCGTCATGTGTGACGTACGCGCCGGAGCGCAGCAGCTTGAGCACCGGCGCGGACAGCTCCGGAAGCTCTCCGAAGACCTCGGCCACCGCGTCGAACCACGAGCTGCCGCCCGCGCTGACCACGATCTCCTCGACCCCGGCGAACCGCCCGGCCGCGTCGAACTCCACGGCCAGCGACGTCAGATCGCGCACCCAGGAGCGGACCCGCGCCTCGTCGGCGTCCGGGATCTCCGCCTCGTACCCGGCGACACCCACCAGCCGCAACGTTTCCGCACCCGCCACCGCGTCCGCGACCAGCGTGGCGTCCGCCGCCGTCCGCACGCCCGTCCGGCCTCCCGCGGCGCCGAGTTCGACGACGACGTCCAGCGGCCGTCCCGCTCCGGCGCCGCGCAGGGCCGCGTCCATCAGCTCGACGCCGCGCACGGAGTCCACGTAGACGACGATCCGGAAGCCCGGGTCGGCGGCGAGTTCGCCGGCCAGCCAGCGCAGCGCGGCGGCGTCCACCACCTGGTTGGCGAGGAAGATCCGCCGCACGCCGAAGGCCCGGTAGACGCGGACCTGGGCGGGCATGGCGGCGGTGATGCCCCAGGCGCCGTGCGCGAGCTGCCGGGCGAACAGACTCGGGGCCATGGACGTCTTGCCGTGCGGCGCGAACGCCAGGCCGTGCTCCGCGGACCAGCGCTCCATCAGCGCGAGGTTGTGGTCCAGCGCCTCGGCCGACAGGGTCAGCACGGGCGTCGTGAAGCCATCGGTGAACAAGGAGCGCCGCTGGGCCGTGAGGTCGCCGACGGTCAGCCCCTCCGCGTCCGGGGGCAGCCCCTTGAAACGGTGGTCCACCGGCTCGTGGGCGAGCCGGGCCAGGGCGTCGTCGGCGACGGCCATCGAGCCTCCTCGTTCTGCGCGTCCGGTGCGGCATCCGCCGTGCGCACCGCTCGCGGCTGTCTAACATCCGGCGGAACGCCTGGTCAACGGCGGTCACCGGGGTCTCGTGGACGACGGTGCGCGCCGATCGGAGCACACGGGCGGGCGGACCGCCGTGGCCCGCCCGCCCGTGCCCCGTTCTCCGACGGCCTCCTACCGCTTCGCGCAGTACTGCTGTTCCTTGCCGATCGACCGGTACATGCAGTCCGCGTTCTCCAGCAACTGGAGCACCGCGTCCCGGTTGCGTGCCGTCTCCCGGTCGATCACCGAGGCCGGCGGGTAGAAGCCGCCGCCGCCCGCGTCCGTCGGGTACATCTCGAAGGTGTAGGCGAAGACCTTCTGCTCGCCCCACAGCCAGTCGTCGATGGTGCCGTCGGTGATGTAGAGGTCGCTCGACTGCTCGGCCGTGTAGCCGTTGCTGGCCGCCATCGCCTTGCCCACCTTGGCGAACGCGTCGTGGTCGTCCTGGGTCATGCCGGACGCGGTGTCGCTGTACGTCCAGCCGAACGGCCACATCACCAGTTCGCTGTAGGTGTGGAAGTCGATCGCGGCCTTGATCCGCTGTTTCCCGTTGACGACGCGGCCGCGGACGAAGTCGGCGACGACCTTGACCTCGGGCGCCGACTCGGCGGCCCGGCCGCGGTAGGTCTCCGACCCGGTGCTGCCGGAGGAGCCGCCGCAGCAGCCCCACTTGTAACCCCAGTTGCGGTTGAGGTCGGTGCCGACGTTCGAGGAACCGGAGTTGGGCTGCCGGTTCTTGCGCCAGTTGCGGTAGGTGCCGGTGGCGATGTCGTATTCGCCACCGTCGGGGTTGACATCGGGGACGATCCAGATCACCCGCTCGTCGATCATCTTGGTGACCCGGGGGTCGGTGCCGTAGCCGTTGCCGAACTCCTTCAGCAGGTAGAGGGCCATCTCGACGGTCAGGTGTTCGCGCGCGTGCTGGTGGTGGGTGAAGAGGACCTCCGGCTTGGCGTCGTCGGGCTTCACGCCGGAGC
Organism: Streptomyces sp. NPDC021100; assembly: GCF_044333095.1. Classification (NCBI taxonomy): domain Bacteria; kingdom Bacillati; phylum Actinomycetota; class Actinomycetes; order Kitasatosporales; family Streptomycetaceae; genus Streptomyces; species Streptomyces sp. NPDC021100. The sequence continues at coordinate 775,724 of NZ_JBIRQH010000001.1, read as the reverse complement.
TGATCCGGACGGCGACGATGTCGCGGCCCTCCTGGCTCTTGCCGATGACCCGCTTGCTCATGAGCGAGGGGTGGGCCGCGACGTCCGCGTCGATCTCGGCCATGGCCTCGCGGTAGTTGTGGTACTTGGCGTCGCGGGACGGGAAGTCGTGCGGAACGGGCCGTTCGCCCCCCGAGCGGTCCGGCGGGCCGGGCAGCTCGGTCACGCGGTGGCCGAGGCCGCGGACGCGGTCGGCCTGGGCCGCGTTCGCCGTGATGACCACAGTGTTCCCGTGGACGGCGTCGACGGACGCGCCGGTCGCGGCGACGGCGGTGCGCTGGGCGGCGGTGCGCGGGCCCGTCACCTCGTACGAGTGGGACGCCCCGGTCGCGGGGCGGGGTGCGGAACCGCCCGCGGAGGAGACGGCGGGCGCGGCCAGAGCGAGGGAGGCGAGGGAGAGGGCGGTGGCGAGGGCGGCTGCCCGGCCGCCGGAGGAACGCGGTCGCATGACGGCCTCCTGAGGGATCCGATGTGTGCGACGGGTGGGGGGTTGGGCCAGGCCAGTGTCAAGAGAATGACATGAGCAGGTCAAGGACTCCGGTGCGAGGGGTTCCGGCCAACTTAGCCGTCACTCGGGTCCGATTGATTGCGCGTCACCTCAAGGCCACCAACAATGCACATGCCAAATCGGAACGCATTCCGTCCGGAGAGGACCACCCCCCATGAGACGACCTCTCGTCGGCGTACTCACCACCCTGCTGCTCGGCGGCGCGGCCGCGACCGGCATCGGCGCCGCCCCCGCGGGCGCCGCGCCACAGACGGCCGACGCCCCACGGGCGTCCGCGGCGCAGGCCGAGGTCGAGGCGAAGGCCGAGGCTACGGCGAAGGCCAAACCCAAGGCCGTCGACTTCGCCGGCACCGTCGCCCTCAGCAACTGCTCGGGTTCGCTGATACGCCTCCCCAGCTCGGCCGACAACGACCCGGCCCTCGTGCTCACCAACGGGCACTGCCTGGAGACCGGCATGCCGGGCGCGGGCGACGTCATCGTCGACCAGCCGTCGTCCCGTACGTTCAGCCTGCTCAACTCCACCGCGGGCAAGGCCGGCACGCTCCGCGCGAGCAAGGTCGCCTACGCGACCATGACCGACACCGACGTCACTCTGTACCAGCTCACCACCACCTACGCGCAGATCAAGAAGAGCTACGGGATCAACGCCCTCAACCTCTCCGCCGACCACCCCGCCACCGGCACGCCGATCAAGGTCGTCTCGGGCTACTGGAAGCGGATCTACTCCTGCAACGTGGACGGCTTCGTCCACGAGCTCCGCGAGGGTGACTGGACCTGGAAGGACTCGCTGCGCTACACGCCCTCCTGCAACACCATCGGGGGAACCTCCGGTTCGCCGGTCATCGACGTGAACACCGGCAAGGTGATCGCCGTCAACAACACCGGCAACGAGAACGGCGAGCGGTGCACGGAGAACAACCCGTGCGAGGTGGACGAGAACGGGAACGTCACCGTCCGGCGCGGCATCAACTACGCCGAGCAGACCTACGGCATCGCCAAGTGCGTGACGGCCGGCAACAGGATCGACCTGAGCCTGCCGGGCTGCACGCTGCCCAAGCCGTGACGGCGGCGACGGAAGCGGTGTGAAGCGGGGCCCGCCGGGGATCCGGCGGGCCCTCGTCGCGCGGTCTCGCGCGGTCGCGCGGGACCGTTACGGCAGCCCGTGGACGTGCGGGCCGACCACGTTGGACCAGGCGTTGCCGTTGCTCGCGTCCCAGTTCGTCGACCAGGTCATCGCCCCACGGATGCCCGGGTAGGTCTTCGCGGGCTTGAACGAGCCGCAGCCGGTGCCCTTGGCGAGGCAGTCGAGGGCGTTGTTCACCACGGCCGGGTCCACATAGCCGCTGCCGGCGCCGCGCGGGGAGGCGGGCAGGCCCAGGCCGACCTGCGAGGGAGCGAGCCCGCCCTCCAGCTGGATGCAGGCCAGGGCGGTGAGGAAGTCGACCGACCCCTGCGCGTACACCTTGCCGTCACAGCCCAGCATGGAACCGCTGTTGTAGTACTGCGTGTTGACGACGGTCAGGATGTCCTTGACGTTCAGCGCCGTCTTGAAGTAGCTCGCCGACGTCGACTGCATGTCGAGCGTCTGCGGCGCCATGGTGATCACGAGCTTGTTGCCGGCCTTCGCCGAGAGGGTGCGCAGGGCCTGCGTCATGTACGTCGGGTCGAGGCCGTTCTCCAGGTCGATGTCGACGCCGTCGAAACCGTACTTCTGCATCACCCGGTAGACGCTGTCCGCGAAGTTGGCGGCGGACGCGGCGTCGTTGACGCGCACGCTGCCGCGCTCGCCGCCGACGGATATCACCACCGACTTGCCGGCCGCCCGTTTGGCCGCGATGTCGGCCTTGAAGTCCGCCTCGTTGTAGCGCAGGCCGGGGTCGAGGGTGAAGTCCACGGCGCCGGGCGTGGCGGTGGCGTCGGCGAACGCGACGGCGATGATGTCGTACTGCGCCTGTACGTCGCTGATCCGCTGGACCTTGGCGCCGTTGTCGAAGTTCTGCCAGTAGCCGGTCACCGCGTGCTGGGACGCGGGGGGCTGGCCGCCTGCCGCCGTCGTGACGCTGATCTCGGCGGAACGAGGGGATTCCCCGGCCGCGTTGACCGCCGTGACCTGGAAGCGGTACGTGGTGGAGGGTGTGAGTCCGGTGACGGTGGCCGAGGCGCCGGTGACCGACTGCGCCTTCGTCCCGTCGCGGTAGACCTGGTAGCCGGTGGCGCCACCGACCGGGGTCCAGGACAGGTCGACGGACGAGGAGGTGGTCCGGCCGGCCGTCAGCCCGCCGGGGGCGGAGGGCACGGGGTCGCCCGGGTCGCCCGGATCGCTGCCGCCCGGGCCGGTGAGGGTGATGTCGTCGGCGAGGTAGGGGCTCTGGCCGTACCAGCCGTGGGTGTAGACGGTGACGGAGGTGGTGTTGGGTCCCGTGGTGAAGGAGGTGGTGAGCTCCTTCCAATCCGTGCCCGTTCCCGGCGTCCAGGTGGAGACGTCGGTGGTGCCGGTGCCACTGGCGCCCAAGTACACGTACGAGCCCTGGACCCAGGCGCTCAGCGTGTAGGCGGAGCCGGGTTTGACGGCGACGGTCTGCGCGCAGCGGGCGTTGTCGAGCCCGCTTGGCGCGGCTTTGAGGGCGGCGGTGCCGGAGTGGGCGGGGGTGCCGGTGGTGCCGCTGTCGGCGGAACAGGACCAGGGGGACAGTCCGTTTTCGAAGCCGGCGTTCTTGAGGAGGTTGGGGGCGGCTTTCGGGGCGTCGGCCCTGGTGGTGGGTGCGGGTGCGGGTGCGGCGGTGTTGGGTGCGGCGTGCGCGGGGCCGGTGGCGGCCGCGCCCGCGGTGGCCAGGGCGAGGGCGGCGAGGAGGCCGCCGAGGCGGTGGCTCCTTCTGCTTCCTGCGCGGGTAGGACCGGGGCGTGCGTCATGACATGGGTGATCCGGGCGATCCACTACTGCTTCCGGTGGGGGGAGAGTTGAAACGGTGAGTGGGGGGTATGGCTGCGGAAGAGGGGGGTCACCGACCGGTGCGCTGAGGATGGTCCAGACCAATCCATCCGTCAAGGGGAGGCGCGGGCGCTGCCGTTCGCACTCGACGGCGGGGTGCCGCTGGAGCTGCTTCCGTGGTGGGCGGGATCGGTCCGGGCTGTTCCTCTACGGCCGGTCGGGCGGGACATGGCGCCCGGCGGGTCGCTTCGCGGTCCCCGTGCGGGCCTGTGTGCGAAAGCCGGCCGCCGCTCGGAAACGGACCGGAGAGGGCGGGAAGAGGCCGGACCGAGCCGGTTCGGAGGAACGGTTCCGGGCCGCTCCGTTCGTGGATAAAGTGCGGGGCGCCGGCGCGTGCGGGGCACCGGCGCCGAGCAGGGTCGATCCATGGCCGCCGGGGCTCCGGGGGCAGGAGTGGACGGGGATTCGGACGTGCCGATTGCGATAGCCGTCACCAGCCCCGACCTGGTGCTGCCCGCCCCCGACGGCCCGGCGCCGGCCGCGGCCGTCCTCCAGCCGCCCGAGGCGCAGCCGCTGGAGACGGCGGTGGCCCAGGCGTCCGTCCTGCTCGACCGGTGCGGCCACCTGGTCGTCGTCCACTCCGACGCGCTGCCCGCCGCCTACGTCCGCCGGCTGCACACCGTCCGCGCGGTCCTGGAGAGCGAACGGATCGCCCTGCTGCCCGTCTCCCTGCCGCCGCTGGCGGTCGGCGTCCTGGCCCGCCAGTTACGTCAGCTGTCCGTCTCCGACCTGGGCCCCGGAGTCCTCGCCTCCGCCACCCGTCTCCTCGCCCACTACATCTACGCCGGCGCCCAACTGGCCAGCGTCGCCCGCTTCGACCGGGTGCCGGTCGGCCTCGGCCCGCACCTCACCTCACTGCTCCCCGGCGTCCGCTTCGGCGTCCTCGTCAACCCCGCTCCCCGTCTCGTCCGCCCCGGTGGCGACGACGTCCCGGGCCCCGCCTACCCGACCCGGCTGACCGTGGCCCGGGACGGCCCGCGCAGGGCCGAGGACTGGGTGACGGACGTTCTCGCCCCGGAGTGGCGCGTCGAAGGAGTCCAGGAGGTGTCGCCGCTGCCCGCGGAGTCCGTCCGCTGGTGGGGCACCCGCCGCGCCGTGGAGTTCGCCGCCGCCATCCCCGACCCGTCGATCCTCTACCAGCTGATCGCCTCCGTCCGGCGGGAGGAGTGCCGTTGGTGCGGGCTCGAACTCATCGGCGACCGCTGTGGGTTCTGTGCGGCAGGTGTGGGAGCTGCGGCGTGAGGGGCCGGTTCCGGGTGCGTCCGGACACCGCTCGAAGGGGTGCGTTATACCGGAACAGCCCACGGGGGCACGCCGATCGGCGTACCCTCGCAGCCCCGGCCGCCGCCCGCCCGTCGGACCCGCGGGGGGCACGTGCCGCGCCGCGGGCTCCGGCGCCGCACGGGAGCGCCGGCGCGTATACGCCGATCCCCGCGCGGGGAACGACCGGCGGTGAGCGGCCCACCGCCCCGCCGTCCGTCGCCGCTTCCGTGGGACCACCCGAGCCGCCGCATCCCAACCGAGCCCCAGTGAGGTCCGCCGCACCATGAACTCACGTCAGCGACGCGGGATCATCCTGCTGCTCCTGTCGGTCCTCTGCGCCGTGGGAGCGGCCGCCGGGGTGTACGCGGTGGTGGACGACGCCGAGTCGAAGGTCGGCCCGGAGGTCACCGCCTACCGGCTGCGGTCCGACGTCGCGGCCTACCGGGCGCTGGACGAGGGGCAGTTCGAGAAGATGTCCATGCCCAGGCGCTGGCTGCCCGCCACGGCGGTCACGGATCTCGCCGAAGTGCGCGGCAAGATCGCCGTGACTCCGCTCCGCAGGGGGTCGCTGCTGCAGAGCGACATGATCGTCAACCGGCCCGCCCTCGCGCCCGGGCAGCAGGAGATCGCCATCATGATCGACGCGGCGACCGGGGTGGCCGGCAAGATCACGCCGGGGTCGAAGGTCAACATCTACGCCACCTTCGACGGCAGGGGCGGCCCGGCCGGCGGTCCTGCCGGCGGCGCCGGCAAGGACGCGAAGGACGCGAGCCCTCAGCCGGTGTCGAAGGTCATCGTCAGCGGCGCCCAGGTCATCGAGGTCGGCAGGCTCACCCCGCTCGACGGCCGGAGCGGCGGCGCCCGGACCGGCACGTCCGGCGCGCGGCAGGCGGGCGACGCCGTGCCGATCACCTTCGCCCTGGACACGAAGGACGCGCAACGCGTCGCGTACGCCGAGTCGTTCGCGACCCACGTGCGGCTGGCCCTGGTGGCGCCGGGCGACGACACCGGCGTCAGCGGGTCAGACCGCACGTACACCCTCGACGGCGACAAGTAGACGGGGGACGTTCCCGGTGACCATCCGCATCCTCCCGGCCGTCGCGGACCCGGAGACCGCCCGCACCATCGGCGGACTCCTCGCCCAGCTCCCCGGCGTCGAACCGCTGCGCACCGTCGGGGACTCGACGGCGCTCCTCGACGCCCTCTCCGTACTGGGCGCCGCCTCGGTCTCCGGCCTCCCCGAGGTCGTCCTCGTCCACGAACGGCTGGGACCCGCCCCCGCCCTCGAAGTCGTCCGGGAGGTGGCCCTCCGCTTCCCCGCCACCGGCGTCGTCCTCCTCTCCGCCGACGCCGGACCCGCCCTGTACGCGGCCGCCATGGACTGCGGCGCCCGCGGCCTCGCCGCGCTCCCGCCCTCGTACGACGAGCTCGGTACCCGCGTCCAGGCGGCCGCCCACTGGGCCACCGGCGTCCGCCGCCACCTGGACGCCGGCCCGGGCGGCCCGGCGGGCGGCGGGCCCGGCGCGGCCGACGGGCGCCTCGTCGCCGTCGTCGGCGCGAAAGGGGGCGTGGGGACGACCGTCGTAGCCGTCCAACTCGCCCTCGCCGCCCGGTCCGCGGGGCACGAGGTGGCCCTCGTCGACATGGACCTCCAGTCCGGCGACGTCGCCTCGTACCTGGACGTCCGCTTCCGGCGGTCCGTCGCCGACCTCGCCGGCATCAGCGACATCTCGCCCCGCGTCCTCCAGGACGCCGTCTTCCCGCACCCCACCGGGCTCGGCCTGCTCCTCGCCCCGGCCGAGGGCGAACGCGGCGAGGAGATAGGCGACCCCGCCTCCCGCCAGATCACGGCGGCGCTGCGCCGCCGCTATCCGCTCGTCGTCGCCGACTGCGGTACGCAGATCACGGCGGCGGGCGCGGCCGTCATCGAGACGGCCGACCTCGCCCTGCTGGTCACCACGCCCGACGTGGTCTCCGTGCGGGCCGCCAAACGCATGGTCCGGCTGTGGGACCGGCTCCAGATCCGCAAGGCGGAGGACACCATGACCGTCGTCAACCGGCACACCCGCGGCGCCGAGGTACAGCCGCCGCTCGTCGCCCGGACCACGGGGACGCGGGTGGCCCGTACCGTCGTCCCCGCCGCGTACAAGGAGCTGCGGGCGGCCGTCGACTCCGGCCGGATGCAGGACCTGGACGCCCGGTCGGGGGTCCGGCAGGCGCTGTGGGCCCTCGCCGGCGAGCTCGGACTGGCCGCTCCGGCGTCCGGCACCCGGCCCGGGGGCGGCTCGCGCCGGCACCGGGCGCTTGGGGCGGGGGGCTCTGTGGCGGAAGGGCCCGAAGGGATGAGCGGTCTCGAAGGGTTGGCCGGTTCCCGAGGGGCGAGCGGTCCCGGAGGAGTGACCGGTTCCGGGGCGGCGACGGGCGGGGGGACGGGCCCGGACCGGCTCACCCCCGTCCCCGCGGCCTCGCCGTTCCGCCGGTTCCGCAGGTGGGGCGGGGACCGGGGCCAGGTCGCCGTCGAGTTCGCCGGGATCTTCCCCATGATCCTCGTCGCCCTGGCGGTGGTCTGGCAGTGCGTGCTGGTCGGTTACACCTACTCCCTCGCCGGGCACGCCGCGGACCGCGCGGCCCGTGCCGGGGCGGTGGGCCGCGACTGCGCGGAGGCGGCCCGCGCCGACCTGCCGGGGGAGTGGCGCACCGGCTCGATCGACTGCGGCCGGGAGGGCGACGTCTACAAGGCGACGGTGAAGCTGAAGGTGCCCGTGCTGGTGCCGGACGCGGTCGACTGGCCGTGGGCGGTGAGCGGCACGGCGGGCGTGGCGCGGGAGGACTGAGCGGTGGCGGCGGCCATCGGGGCCATCGGGGTCGGCGTGACGTGGCTCCTCGGAGGTGGGGTGAGGCGGTCTTCGGCGGCTGAGGACGACGTGTGGGCGTTGGGGCCCGGTGCGGCGCGGCCGCTCGCCGGCGAGGCGGTGCCGTTCCTTCCGGCCCAGGACACCCGAGAGCGCCGGCGCTCGCGGGCCGCGGTGGTGCCGGCCTTCCCGGCCGAGGCGGTTCGGATCCCTGGGACCGGGGAGTCGGAGGAGCGCGTTCGCTCCCGGGCCGGGGCGGCGCGACGTTCCCGGGCCGAGCCCGTACGAGGCCGCCCGCACGCCCGCCCCGAAGCGACGGGCAGTCGCCGCCGGCCATCAGGCGACCGCGGTTCCGCTGCCGTCGAGTTCATCGGTTTCCTGCCTGTCCTCCTCCTCGTGGGTCTGGCCGCGATCCAGCTCGGCCTGGCGGCCTTCGCCGCGCAGCAGGCCGGGACCGGTGCCCGCGCCGCCGCCCGTACGGCAACACTCGACGACCCCCGCACCACCCCCGAAGCCGCCGCCAGGACGGCCATGACCGACTGGGTCGCCCGGCGCGCCGACACCGTCCAGGCACCCCCCTGCACGCCCGGCACCACCGAAGTGACCGCCACGGTGGACGTCTCCGTCCCCGGCCTCCTCCCCGGCACCGGTTTCCACGTCACCCGGCACGCCACCATGCGCTGCCCGAATGACGCGCACGCCCCCGCCGGCGCTCCGGCCGGGCCTTCCGTCGTCCCGCTCAAGCCGCTTCCGCAGGAGAGCCGCCCATGAGCCTCCGGGCCCGCGTCGTCAGCCCCGAACCGCCCGGCGGCGGACGGGAGTCGGACCACCTCGTCCCCGTCTACCGCGCCAAGCTCCTGGAGGAGATCGACCTCGCCGAGATGTCCGCGCTCGCCGCCGCCGAGCGGCGGGCGCGGCTGGAGCGGGTGCTGGGCCACATCATCAGCCGCGAGGGCCCGGTCCTCTCCACCGCCGAACGCGACCGGCTCATCCGCCGGGTCGTGGACGAGGCCCTGGGCCTGGGCATCCTCGAACCCCTCCTGGAGGACCCGACCGTCACCGAGATCATGGTCAACGGACCGGACCAGGTCTTCGTCGAGCGCGCCGGCCGCGTCGAGGCCGTCCCCGTGCGGTTCGCCTCCCACGAGCAGCTGATGCAGACCATCGAACGCATCGTCTCCACCGTCAACCGCCGTGTGGACGAGTCCAATCCCATGGTCGACGCCCGCCTCCCCAGCGGCGAACGCGTCAACGTCATCATCCCGCCCCTCGCCCTCAACGGCGCCACCCTCACCATCCGCCGCTTCCCGCGCGTCTACACGCTGCGCGAACTCGTCGGCATCGGCACGCTGGACGAGCCGGCGGTGATGCTCCTCGCGGGCCTGGTCCGGGCGAAGTTCAACATCGTCATCTCCGGCCCCACCGGCTCCGGCAAGACCACACTGCTCAACGCCCTCTCCGGCCTCATCCCGGACGGCGAGCGCGTCATCACCATCGAGGACGCCGCCGAACTCCAGCTCCAGCAGACACACGTGATCCGCCTCGAATCCCGCCCGCCCAACGTGGAGGGCAAGGGCCGGATCACCATTCGGGACCTGGTGCGCAACTCCCTGCGCATGCGCCCCGACCGCATCATCGTGGGTGAGGTCCGGGGCGGCGAGACCCTCGACATGCTCCAGGCCATGTCCACCGGGCACGACGGTTCCCTCGCCACCGTCCACGCCAACAGCGCCGAGGACGCGCTGATGCGGCTGCGCACACTGGCCTCCATGTCGGAGGTCAAGATCCCCTACGAGGCGCTGCGCGACCAGATCGACAGCGCCGTGGACTGCGTCGTCCAGCTCACCCGCACCGCCGACGGGGCGCGTCGCATCAGCGAAGTGGCGCTGCTGGACTCCTACGCGCCCCACGGGCGGCCCGGCGCTCCGGCCGAGCGGCCTGCCGCCGGGGCGCCGGCCGCCGCCGGCCACCGTCTCACCACCGTCGTCCGCTTCGACGCGCTGCCCATGGGCCCGGACCGCGTCGTCCGCGGCACGTTCGCCCACTTCCCGCTGCCCGAGCGGGCCGTCGGCCGGCTGCGCCTGGCCAACGAGCCGGTTCCGCAGGCGTTCGGGGTCGCCGCGCCGCCCGGCGCCGCCGCCGGGCCACGCACCACGGGCCGCCACGCCGGGCGGGCCGCGGCCGGCGAGGTGACCGCGTACGGCGAGGTGACCGCGTACGGCGAGGTGACCGCGCACGGCGAGGTGACCGCGCACGGAGCGATGACGGCGTACGGCGAGAGGGCCGTGTACAGCGAGGTGACCGCGTACGGCGAGGGGGCCGCGGAAGCCGAACAGACCCCCTAGTGGGGTGATATCCGGGACGTGTCCGGGTCGACTCGGGGTTCACCCGGGGCCGCCTCTTGGGAAGACCCACCAGGGCACCGGCGGCAGCCGCCGCGGCACCCCACGATCGTACGGACCAGAGGCCATGGACGGCCACGGAGGGCCACGGAAGGCCACGGAAGGCCAAGGAAGGCCACGAAAGGCGACCGCACATGAACGACACCCTCGCGCTCCTGACCCTGGGCATCACCCTGCTGTGCGGCGCGCTGGCCGTCGCCGGCGTACGGACGTACCTGACCGGCCGGGAGCGGCAGGCCGCCCTCGCCGAGCGCCTCGCCGACCCAGGGGAGTCGTCCCGCTCCACCGCCCGCTCCCGGCCCTTACGCCGCTTCGACCGCGCGGTGCGCGGGACCCGCCTCGGCAGACGGCTGGAACTGCGCATCGCGGCCACGGGACTCGGCGTCGCGCCGGGCGACTTCCTGCTGTGGACCGGCGCCGCGGCCGTCGCCCTCTGGGCCGTGGCGGCCCTCGCCCTGGCCCCGTTCTTCGGACCGCTCGCCGCGGTGGTGGCCGTCTGGACGGCGTTCGCCTTCCTGGGGCGGCAGCGCCGCAAACGCATCGAGAAGTTCATCAACCAACTCCCCGAGCTGGCCCGCATCCTCGCCAACGCCACCCAGGCGGGCCTCGCCCTGCGCACGGCCCTCGGCATGGCGGCGGAGGAGATGGACGCCCCCGCGGGTGAGGAACTGGCGGCCGTGGCGGACCGGTTGGCCGTCGGCCACTCCGTCGAGGAGTCCCTCGCCGAACTGGCCGACCGGCTGCCCTCCCGTGAGCTCGGCGTGCTCGTCACCACCCTGGTCCTCTCCCACCACGCCGGCGGTTCGGTCGTCCGCTCCCTGCGCAACCTCACCGAGACGCTGGAGGAACGGAAGGAGACCCGACGGGAGGTCCGGACCCAGCTGTCCCAGGTGACCGCCACGGCGTACGTCGTCCCCCTGATGGGCGTCGGCACCCTCTTCCTCCTGGACCGCATCGCCCCCGGCTCCATCGACCGTATGACGGGCACCGCCCTCGGACAGCTCACCGTCATAGGCGCCTTCGCGCTCTACGGCGTCGGCTTCTTCCTCATACGCCACATGTCCCGCATCGACATCTGAACCGCCCCACGCGGCGAAGCCCCCCCGCACCCCCCACCCCCTGCCATTCCCCCTACCCCATCCACCAGAATCCGAGGAGACGGACATGGGCCTGCTGATCGCCCTCCTGGCCGGCGCGTCCGTGGCCGGCGTCTGCTACGGCGTCGCCCTCTGGCGCAGCGAGGCCAGACTCCCCCCGGACCTCGCCGTCGCCCTGGAGGTCGGAGCCACCCGCACCACCGCCGTCGGCTCGGCCGTCGACCGCCTCGGCATGCGGTGGGCCCCGCTCGTGCTGCGCCTGATGGGCCCGCGCCGCGTGGCCCGGATCCGCACGAGGATCGACCGCGCGGGCAACCCCGGCGGTCTCACCGTCGACCGCTACGCGGCCCGCCGCGCGGTGTACGGGGCCCTCGGTTTCGGTGGCGCCCTCGTCATGCTGGTCGAGGGACGGCTGCTCATAGCGGCGCTGCTCGTCGCCTTCGGCCTGTTCTGGATCGAGGTCGGCATCTGGGCCGCCGTCCGGGAGCGGCGGACCGCCATCGAGCGGACGCTCCCCGATTTCCTCGACGTCCTGGCGGTCGTCGTCAGCGCCGGGCTGAGCTTCCGGCAGGCCCTCGACCGGGTCGCCGAACGGTACAAGGGCCCGTGGGTGGACGAACTCCGCATCGCGCTGCGGCAGATGGACATGGGCGTCAGCCGTCGGGACGCCTTCGACGGGCTGCGCCGACGGAACGACTCCGAGCAGGTCGCGCAGTTCGTCTCGGCCCTCCAGCAGGGCGAGGAGCTCGGCTCGCCCATCGTGGACACGCTCATGGACATAGCCGCCGACATGCGCCGCACCGACGCCCAGAACGCCCGCCGCAGGGCGGCCCGCGCGGTCCCCAAGGCCACGGTCGTCATCACCACCTTCATGGTTCCCGGCACGCTGGCCCTGATGATCGCCGGATTCTTCCTCGGCTCGGGCGTCGACTTCGGCACGGTGTCGGGCCGATGAGACCGGCACGGCGGGCGGCGGTCCGGACGGAGGAGTTCTGTGAAACCTCTTCGCTTCTGCAACCGGCTGTGGGACAGTCTTCGCCCGAAGGGACCTCGGCGGTGGTACGCGAAGCTGGACGGGGGTGGTGCGTGTGACGCAAGGGAACGCCCAACTCCCCTGCGAAAGAGGGAATGCGAGCTACGCGCACTGTCCCGCGTCCGGTGTTCGGGCGTACGTTTCCCCTGCGGCGACCGGCCGTTCCGGACGCCGCCCGCAGCGCCCGGCCACGCGTGGAGGGGATGGGAATGGGGAAGCGCTTCTGGGAGGACGACCGGGGGCAGACCTCGGTCGAGTACCTCGGCATCATCGCCGTCGTGGTGGCGATCGTCCTCGTCCTCACGACGACGGACTTCGGCACGGTGATCGCAAAAGCGATCATGGATCAGATCCAAAAAATCGCCAAGTGACCTCAGGGCCGACGCCGTTCCGCGGCCCGCCGGGTCGACGGGACGCGGGCCAGGCGTTTCCCCTGTACATCGTGGCGGTCGCCGGGTTCCTGTTCGTCGCGCTTGCCGTCTTCGCCGTCGGCATGGCGGGAGCCGCCAGGAACGGCACCGGGTCCGCCGCCGACGCCGCCGCCCTCGCCGCCGCCCAGGACTACCGGGAGCAGTCCTACACCGGCTTCCTCCGGGACCTCGCCACCCGGCCCGGCGGCGACTGGCGGCGCTGGTTCGACGGCCGCGGCGACACCCCCGTCACCGCCTGCCGCGAAGCGGAACGCCTCGCCCGCGACAACGCCGCCGGCCTCACCGGCCCCGGCTGCACCCCGGCCCCCGGGCCCGACCCCACGACGCTGGCCTTCGACGTCACCGTCACCGCCCGCGACGGGATCGGCACGTCCGTCGTCCCCGGCAGCGAGGACGTCCGCCCCACCGCCCGCTCCCGTGCCGTCGTCACCCCCCGCTGCCGCCCCGCACCGGGCGGGGACGCCGGAGCCGCGTACGCCCGGCTCGACTGTGACGACGGGCCGCTGACCGTCGACCCCGCCCACCCCGACCCCCGGCTCACGGCACGCACCCTCTTCGCCGTCCGCCTCGCCGCCACCGACCGATGACCCTACGAGCGGAGGAATGCCACCCATGAGCACAGGGCGCCGACACCCCCGGGCCGTGCTGCCGGTGTCGCTCGCCGTCGCCGCGGTGCTCGCCCTGTCCGGCTGCGGAGACGGCGGCGACGGCGGTGGCGACGAGCGGAATGCGTCGGGCCGCCCGACCGCCGCGGACACCGGGAAACCCGAGCCCGGAGGCCAGGGAAAAACCTCGTCGTCCGCGACGCTGGGCGAAATGCGCAACGGCGACGGAATCGTCGTCGCGATCACCTCCGCAGTCCGGGAGGACGGCGGATTCGTCACCGTCCAGGGAACCGTCACCAACCGCGGCAGCAAAATGTTCAACGCCCTGGAATGGCGGTCCAAGGAAACCGACGTGAGATCCCAGTCCGCCGTCTCCGGCGCCACCCTCGTGGACACCAAGGGAAAGAAGCGCTACCTCGTCCTCCGGGACACCGACGGCCAATGCCTGTGCAGCACCGGCCTCACGGGGATCAAACCCCAGGAATCCCGGCCCCTCTTCGCCCAGTTCCCCGCACCTCCCGCCGACGTCGCCCAGGTCGACTTCCAGATCCCCACCATGCCCACCGTCCGCATCGCGCTCTCGGGGTGACCCGTGATCCGCCGCCCACCGACACCGCCCGCCCGCCACCACGGGCCGCTCGCCACGGCCGTCCTCACCGCGGCCGCCTTCACGGCAGCGGTCCTCGTCACCGCCGCGCCGGCCCCCGCCCACGCCTCCGGCCCCGGAGACCAGGCCCGCAGCGAGCCGCCCGTCAAGCTCGACGCCCACGCCTCCGGACTCAGACTCCGCAAGGGCGCGAAACTCGCCCCCGGCCGGGTCCTCGACATCAAATCCGTCATCGAAACCGGCAACGGCAGCGAACGCCGCGTCGACACCAACGTCAACGTCACCTTCGCCCTCCAGGCCGAAGTCCTCTTCGAGAAGGACAGCTCGTCCCTCAACGGCGCTGCGGCCCAACGCATAAAGACCATCGCCGACGAGGCGCGCAGCCAACACGCCACCACCCTGCGCGTCTTCGGATTCACCGACAACCTGGGATCCGCCGACCACGGGACAGCCCTGTCCAAAGAACGCGCCAACGCCGTACAGCGCCAACTCGCCAAAGAACTCGGCTCCTCCTCGATCTCCTACCAGATCCGCGGCTACGGCGAGGACTACCCCATCGCGGACAACGCCACGGAGGACGGCCGCCGCAAGAACCGCAGGGTCGAGGTCAGCTTCCCCCGCCAGGGCCGCTGAACACCTGGCACCACACCTCCGCACGCCCACGCACCGAGACCGACGCGCCTGAGGTGCGGATCACTGCCCCAACCTCCCCGGAACCAGCGCGTCCGCCACTAGGTTGGCCGATACCGCCGGACAGCACCGACAGCTCCCGAGGAGGCCACATGACCCGCGCCCGCACCGCCGACCTCCTCGACACCCAGGCCCACGCCTGCGCCGAACTCAACTCCCCCCTCTACGCCACACTCCTCACCCGCGCTGCCCAGGACGTCCGCGACGGCGGACCCTGCGCCGACGCCGTGGCCCCGCTGGAGGGTGCCCCGGGCCCGGCCGCCGTCGGACTCCGGCTGATGGGCGCGGTCCACGCGCTCGTCCTGCTCGGCGAAGCACCGGACCTGGCCGCCCACTACCCCACGGCGGGCGGCACGGCCGACGACCCGGACGCGGCGTGGGGGCCGTTCCGGCGCGCCGTCGCCGACCACCCCGAGCACATCGCCGCCTGGATGCGCCGCCCGCCCCAGACGAACGAGGTCGGCCGCGCGAACATGCTGATCAGCGGCCTGCTCACCACGGTCGCCGCCCTGGGAACGCCTGGGCCACCCCCCGTCCGCCTGCTCGAACTCGGCGCCAGCGGCGGCCTCAACCTCCGCGCCGACCGCTTCCGCGTCACCGCCGGCGACCCGGCGGCACCCCGCTTCGCCTGGGGAGACCCCGCCTCGCCCGTCGTCCTCGACGGCGCCTGGCGGGACGGCACCCCACCGCCCCGGATCGCCGACGCCGCGGCCCGCGTCCCCGCCCTGGACATCGTCGAACGCCTCGGCTGCGACGTCGACCCGCTGGACCCCCTCGACCCCGCCGACGCCCTCGCCCTCCGCGCCTACGTCTGGCCCGACCACCCGGCCCGCCCCGTCCGGCTCTCCGGAGCCATCGACCTGGCCGGCCGACTGCCCGCCCGGGTCCTCTCCCGGGGCGCGGCCGACTTCCTCGCCGACGCCGGCCTCCGCCCCGGCACCCTCACCGTCGTCTGGCACTCCGTGATGCGTCAGTACGTACCACCCGCGGAATGGGCACGCGTCGAGACGGAGCTCGCCCGGCTGCGCACGGCCGCGACCGGGCCGGAGACGGGCTGGTTCGCCCACCTCGCGTTCGAACCGCGGCGCGTCGGGGACACCCACCGGTTCGTCCTCACCGCCCGCCTCGGCGACGGACCGGAGGAAGTGCTGGCCGAGGCCCACCCCTGGGGCCTCGACGCCCGCGCCTGCGAAGTCACCTCCCTCACCGACTGAAACCGCCCCACCGGTATCTCGCCAACCACCCTCGCCAGGCGGCAGGATGGGCTTTCGAAAGCCCTGGTGGCGAATGAGGGGGGCGGTACGTGACGGGCGGTACGAGGCGGTCGGCACGGAAGGGAACCGGCGCGCTGCGACTGGCCCTCGCCGTAGGAGCGCTCGCCACGGCAGCGGCCCCCTCGGCCGCCGCACCCGCCGGCGTCGGACCGCCGGCCGCCTACCGGACGGCCCCCGACGCCCAGGAGATCCACGGAGCACGGGCCGCCACGGCCGACCCGCCCCTCGTGCCGAGCGGCCGCACGGCGACGGACACCATCGCCCCGGGCGAGCGGAAGTTCTACGCCGTCCGCCTGGACGGCACCTCCGACGCCTACGTCTCCGCGGTCGCCGCACCCCGCCCGGGCGGCACGCCGGGCCTCCGCGACGGCATCGACGTATCGCTGCGACGCGCCGACGGCACCCCTTGCGGACCGTCGCGCCACCGCTCCTTCCTCGCCGAAGGCGGTGCCTACCCCCTCGCCGACCACGCCGAACGTCTCGGGGGAGCGGGCGGACCCTGCGCCGCGGCCGGCACCTACCACTTCGTCGTGGTCCGGGGCGAAGCGGACGGCGGCGACCCCGCCCCCGTGTCCCTGGAACTCACCGCCGTCACCCGCCACCCACCGACCACATCCAAGTCGACGTACCCACCCGGTACATGGAGCTCGGAACCGCCATCGGAACCGGCCGGACCGGCGAAGGACGTCACCGGGGGCAGCGGGTTCAACGACGCGGCCGACGTCCGGACGGGCACCTGGAAGGACACGATCCGCCCGGGGGAGACCCGCTTCTACCGCACCCCCGTCACCACCGGCCGCCAACTATTCGCGAAAGCGACGTTCGGGGACGCCCCGGGACGCGTTCCCTATGTCGCCAACGGCGTCCGCCTGGGCCTGAACGACGCCGCCCGCGGCCATGTGACGAACCGGACGGACGGCTACCAAGGCCACGCCGTCGCCGTCCCCCTCGCCGCACCGCCGCCGGGACGGGACACGGGATCCGAAGGCTGGTACTACCTCCAGGTCAGCCTGAACACCAAGGTCGGGCACGGGCGTTCGGAGGCGGTACCCGTCACGCTCATGGTCACCACGGCACCGGCCCGGAGCGCGCCGCCGGGCCCGCCCGGCCCTCACGCCCACCGCGCCCCCGACGGGACCACCTTCCGCACCGCAGCGGCCTCCCCGGCACCGGACGGGCGCTTGAAGGCCGTCGGCTACGCGGGCGTCGGCACCGGAACGGCACTCCTCCTGGGCCTCGGCGGCTGGTACCTGGCGGCCCGCAGACCGGAGGAGTGAGCCCCCAGGCCGCCTCTCACCCGGGCGTGACGGGCGGAATCCGCACGCACGCCCCTTCGCGCAGCCCCCATCGCGCCATCGCTCCGGCCGCCGACTCCAGCACATGGCGGGCCGTCGGCCGGGGCCTGCCGAGACGGTGCGGAGGCATGGTGCGCACGGCGAGCACCCGCATGTCCCGGCTCAGGTAGGCGACGTCGATCGGGAACCGCATGCCAAAGGTGTGCACCGAGCCGGCCGGGGTGAGCAGCATGGCGCCCTCGATCCCGTCCCGTCCGAGCAGCCCGCGCGTCCGGGCGCGGTAGGAGGCTGCGACCTCCACCGGAACCACCGTGCCCCCGCACCCCGCGGGTTCGACGGTGAGGTGGGTGAAGCCGTCCACCCATCCTGGCATCGGCACGTCCCTTCGCCCGGAGAGAACTCGACCAATCAGCCTTCCGGGTAGCCAAGTTATCCACATGCGGCGGGTCGTCCACAGCTTTCGCGGGGATCGCCCCCTCCCCTCGCCCCGCTCCGTAATCTCGCCGCATGAACTGGTTGTCGATCGTGCTGGTGGCTTCGGCCGCCCTCTACGGAACCCTGGCCGGCACGCTGGTGCCGGGCGCCCGCTACCGGTTGTCGGTCGAGCCGGACGAGCCGTGGCGCACCGTGGCCCCCTGCGGGCACGTGCTCGGCGGCGGAATCGGATGGGGAAGGTGTACGGCGTGCGGGAGGACGAGATACGGCCCCGGGGTGGTGTGGCCGGCCGGAGCGACGGCCATGGTGTGCGCGGTGACGGCCGCGATGGTCGGCCCGCGGCCCGAACTCGGCGTGTGGCTGCTGGCGATACCGGTGGGTGTGGTGCTCACGGGAGTGGACTGGGCCGTGCACCGGTTACCGGACGTCCTGACGCTGCCCCTGGCGGTGGGCACGGCCGCGCTGCTCGGAGTGGCCGCCCTGCTGCCGGCGTCCGGCGGCACCTGGACCGGAGCCCTGCTCGGGGGCCTGGTGCTCGGCGGCGCCTACCTCCTGCTGTTCCTGGCCCACCCGGCCGGAATGGGGTTCGGCGACGTCAAGCTCGCCGCGGGGCTGGGCTGCGCCCTGGGCTGGTACGGCTGGGGCGTGCTGATACTCGGCGGCCTGGCGGGACTGCTGCTCGGTTCGGTGTACGGCATCGCGCTGATGCTCACCCGCGGCGCGGGACGCGGCACGACCATGCCCCTCGGTCCCTTCCTGCTCGCCGGGGCCTGGCTGGCCCTCCTGGCGGGCGGATGGTCGGCGCGGCCCTGAGGGGGCGGAGGCGGCAGGGGGTGCCCCTATCTGTTCCATCAAGCCGGGTGAGGAAGGCCGGCGTGACGGCTCGCCGACCATGACACGAATCGCCAGCCGTGACGTGGCTGTTCACCTTCCGGCTGGGGGTGACGCTTCTCCTGGACGCCGCTTGCCGTGGCCGGCCGGTCTCCGTGGAAGTTCCGTCGCGGAGCCTGGTGAAGAGGACGTCAGGGTGCCGATCGAGGCCGGCCGGACGGCGACGATCAGCACTGTTCCGTGCTCGGCCTGAGGGTTCGCGAACAGCTCGCGGAGCTTGCCTAAGGCCGGAGGTCTCTTGCGGAGCCACGCAAGACGGTAACGAAGGGGAAGGGGGCCCAGGGAAGCCTGTGGTCCGGCGATCGGGGTGAGCGCCTCGCGGCCGTCATCCGCCCCCCCCGACACTCGGACGGCCGCCTCGCCCCCCCATTCGGCCCACCCCCGTCAAGTCGGCGACGAGTTTGTGCAACATTTCGATGACGGTGACGGACCGCACTGCCGGCAGGTGATCACTTGGCTGGTTCTACACCGTAGCCCCAGTGCTGACATGGAGGAACGGGGGTTCCGCGGCCTCGACCGCCGAGCGTTACAAGATCAACAACTGTGCCGAAAGTCAGCGCGCCACGCTATGTCACCCCCGCCGATGCGCGATGCACCCCCTCCGACCGGTTATGGTGGAAACCCCCCCTCGGGCCGGTCCGTATCCCCCCCACGGACCGGCCCGTTTTTCATGGGCGGATGTCACTCTCCGTATGGATTCGTGCGACTCCGGGCAGTTGTGATCCGGATCCGGTGGAATTCCCCCGCCGCAAGGGCGCCGGAATCACCCACGATTCATGCACAAATCATTCGTGAAGCGTCTACGCGAGGCGTGCGGGACACCTGTCGGATGCCTGTGGCCGATGGGCGGGGCCGGCCGCGCCGGCCGGCCCCGCGCGGCCGCAGGTCGCCGCCCACCCCGACCGGCGCCGTCCGCTCACCACGGCCCCCGGCGCCCGGCCCCCGGCACCCGGCCACCACCCCTCGTACCCCTCACGCTCCTCTCACCCCACCCGCGCATCCGTAGGCCCGCGATCCCCGTAGACCGCTACGAGCCGCCCCGATTCGCCCAGATGTTGACCCCTTCCGCGCTCACCGCGAAGGAATCGATCTCAGCCAGTTCTTCCCCGGTCAATTCCGGTCCCTCCAGCGCCGCCACATTCGCCTCCAGCTGCCCCACGCTGGAGGCGCCGATCAGCGCGGAGGTCATCCGCTCGTCCCGCAGCACCCAGCGCAGCGCCAGCTGCGCCAGGGACTGCCCGCGCCGCCGCGCGATCCCGTCCAGGCCGCGCAGCCGACGCAGCATGTCCTCGGTGAGCAGTGTCGGGTCCAGCGACGTCCCCTTGGCGGCCCGCGAGCCCGCCGGCACGTTCCCGCCCAGGTACTTGTCCGTGAGCAGCCCCTGGGCCAGCGGCGCGAAGGAGATGCAGCCCATGCCCTCGTCCTCCAGGACGTCGAGCAGCCCGTCGTCCTCCGTCCAGCGGTTGATCATGGAGTAGGAGGGCTGGTGGATCAGCGCGGGCACGCCCATCTCGCGCAGCAGCCGCGCGGCCTCCCTGGTCTGCTCCGCCGTGTACGAGGAGACGCCGGCGTAGAGGGCCTTCCCCTGCCGGACGGCGGACGCGAGGGCGCCCATCGTTTCCTCCAGCGGGGTGTGCGGGTCGAAGCGGTGCGAGTAGAAGATATCGACGTAATCGACACCCATTCGGACCAGTGACGCGTCGAGGGACGAGAGCAGGTATTTCCGCGAACCCCATTCGCCGTACGGCCCGGGGTGCATCAGATAGCCGGCCTTGGTGGAGATGAGCAGTTCGTCGCGGTAGGGCCGGAAGTCCTGGGCGAAGAGCTTGCCGAAGTTCAGCTCGGCGGAACCGGGCGGCGGTCCGTAGTTGTTGGCCAGATCGAAGTGGGTGACGCCCAGGTCGAAGGCGCGCCGGAGAATGGCGCGCTGCGAGGCCAGGGTGCGGTCGTCCCCGAAGTTGTGCCACAGTCCGAGGGAGATGGCGGGCAGTTTGAGCCCGCTGCGGCCGCTTCGCCGGTACTCCATGGAGTCGTAGCGAGTTTCGGCCGCGCGGTAGTGCGAATCGGTCATGTCGCCACTGACTATCACGGCCCGGTGACCGGCCGAGTTGGGTCCTCGCGACACGCTGGCAGTAATGTGGCGCCCTCGGGTGCCCGCAGTGGCGGGGAACCGCAGTGGCATGGAGGGGCTGGAAACGTGAAGTTGCGCGACCTGGTGTACAGGCTCTACGCACACCGGGTGGAAGGCCGCCTCGATCACGCCCAGGTGCCCAAGCACATCGGCGTCATCCTGGACGGCAACCGCCGCTGGGCCCGTGCCGACGGGCGGACCCCGGAGCAGGGTCACCAGGCCGGCGCGGACAAGATCCAGGAGCTCCTGGGCTGGTGCGGCGAGACGGACGTCGAGGTCGTCACCCTGTGGATGCTCTCGACCGACAACCTGGACCGGCCGGCGAAGGAGCTGAAGCCGCTCCTCGGCATCATCGAGAACACGGTTCGCGGGCTGGCGGCGGACGGCCGCTGGCGCGTCCACCACGTGGGCCAGCTCGACCTGCTCCCGGCCGAGACGCAGACCGTCCTGAAAGAGGCCGAGCAGGCCACGCTCGACGTCAAGGGAATACTCGTCAACGTGGCCGTCGGCTACGGCGGCCGGCAGGAAATCGCGGACGCCGTCCGTTCCCTGATCCTGGAAGCCGCCGACAACGGCACGTCCTTCGAGGAACTGGCCGAGTCGGTCGACATCGACCACATCACCAAGCACCTCTACACGCGCGGCCAGCCCGATCCGGACCTCATCATCCGTACCAGCGGCGAGCAGCGGCTGTCCGGCTTCATGCTCTGGCAGAGCGCGCATTCCGAGTACTACTTCTGCGAGGTTTTCTGGCCGGCCTTCCGAAAGGTCGACTTCCTCCGCGCACTGCGTGATTATGCGGCGCGCCACCGGCGTTACGGATACTGAACGGACGTGTCGGGCGCGGGCCTCCGGGGGCTCGCCGTACGGGTCGTCACGGCCCTTGTCCCGCATGTGCGCTGGGCGATTGCCCGATGTCACAGCGTTGCCGGCCGGGCCCCCGTAGCGGTCCGGTGATCGGTCGTTCACCTGCTCGTCGCATATGCCGTTGCATGGTCAAGCGCTTCGGCGGGAATATCCCCCACAGGCCGGCGGTCGCCCCAATGACCGTCGCTCTGCCAGCGGGCGGCATGGGGCCGCCCGCCCGGGAGGCCCTTTGCAACGGACGAAGCCCGCGACGGCTGAGCGGTGCAGGCGGATTCTGCCGCCCCTGCGGGCCGCGCGGAGGACGTGGAGGGCCGTCGACCGGCCCTCGAAGGGCGTGGACCCGGCCCCTTCCCCGCGACCCAGGTCGCGTCCAGACCTCTCCCCGAGGGGGTTCGTGCACCCGTGGTGACCAGCAAGAAGCGCCGTGAGAACGACCGGCGCACCTATGTCCTCGACACCAGCGTCCTGCTGGCGGATCCAGGCGCCATGTGCCGCTTCGAGGAGCACGAGGTGGTGCTGCCCGTCGTGGTGGTCACGGAGTTGGAGGCCAAGAGGCACCATCCGGAGCTCGGTTACTTCGCCCGGAAGGCGCTGCGCCGACTCGACGAGTACCGGGTGCAGTTCGGCCGGCTCGACGCGCCGATCCCCATCGGGGAGCTCGGCGGCAGCCTGCGGGTCGAGCTCAACCACTCCGATCCGGCCATACTCCCGGTCGGCTTCCGCCTGGGCGACAACGACTCGCGCATCCTCGCGGTCGCCCGCAACCTCCAGGCGGAGGGGTACGACGTCACGGTGGTCTCCAAGGACCTGCCGCTGCGCATCAAGGCGTCGTCGGTGGGCCTGCTGGCCGAGGAGTACCGGGCGGAGCTGGCCATCACCGACTCGGGCTGGACGGGGATGGCGGAGCTGTCCGTCACCGCCGAGCAGGTGGACGAACTGTTCGCCGCCGAACGGACATACGTCCCGGAAGCGGTCGAACTGCCCGTCCACACCGGCCTGGTGCTCCAGTCGCCGCGGGGCAAGGCGCTGGGCCGGGTGACGGCCGACGGCGCGGTGCGCCTGGTCCGCGGCGACCGCGAGGCGTTCGGCATCCACGGGCGCAGCGCCGAGCAGCGCGTCGCGCTGGACCTGCTGCTCGACCCCGAGGTGGGCATCGTCTCGCTGGGCGGCCGGGCCGGTACGGGCAAGTCGGCGCTGGCGCTCTGCGCCGGCCTGGAGGCGGTGCTGGAGCGTCGGCAGCACCGGAAGGTGATGGTGTTCCGTCCGCTGTACGCGGTCGGGGGCCAGGAGTTGGGCTATCTGCCCGGCAGCGAGTCGGAGAAGATGAGCCCCTGGGCCCAGGCGGTCTTCGACACGCTCTCGGCGGTGACCACGGCCGAGGTGATCGAGGAGGTCGTGGGGCGCGGGATGCTGGAGGTGCTGCCGCTGACGCACATCCGCGGGCGGTCGCTGCACGACGCGTTCGTCGTCGTGGACGAGGCACAGTCGCTGGAGCGCAACGTCCTGCTCACCGTGCTCTCCCGCATCGGCGCCAACTCCCGTGTCGTCCTCACCCATGACGTGGCCCAGCGCGACAACCTGCGGGTCGGGCGGTACGACGGGGTGGCGGCGGTGGTGGAGAAGCTGAAGGGGCACCCGTTGTTCTCGCATGTGACCCTGACGCGTTCGGAGCGGTCGCCGATCGCGGCGCTGGTCACGGAGATGCTGGAGGACGGGCGCATCTGACGGGCAGCCGGACGCGGTCTGTCCGGCGAGGCCCAGCGGCAACGCCCGGTGACAAGACCGAGTGGCAACGCCCGGAGACAACGCGCGGCAAAGCCTGGGAGCTTAGCCGCGCGTTGTGCCGCCGCGCCGCCATTCCCGGAATTCCGGTGCGCCGAACATGGTGTGACGTTTCCCACGCAACGCGGAATTGCCTCCGAGCGTGCGCGTCGGGCAGAGTCTGGTTCCTGTCAGGCCCCGCATACGGCACTTGCACCTCGGGCTCCCCAGGGAGCGCGCGGTTCACCGCCCTTGAACCGGCGAGTGAACCGACAACTGAACAGCGTCGCCGTATGCCGCCCGAGCACCGTACGTACCTCCCGCACCGGGAAGTTCACCGACGGCCCGCCGGGCCAGTGCCTCCAGTGACCGGCCGGTCCCGCGATGCCGCGGCTCCGTACCAGCAGAGGCCAGCGTCAGGGGCGCGATCGCGTCCGCGAGGGTCATGTGCGCGGACGATGCTGGAAGGAAAGCGTGTGAGCCGGATCTCGGTCCGGGGATTCGCCGTGGCCTCCGCCACCGCGGTCACCACCGTCGGCGCCGTCGTGGGCGTCGCCCAGGGCGACGAGCAGGGTAAGACGACGACCGGCGGAGTGCAGGCCGCCGCGGCCGACACGACACTCCTCGCGGAACTTCCCGCCGGGCAGAACGCCGTCCAGACCGCTTCGCTGACGGAGCAGGCGGACACCCAGGTCGGCGTGGCCCAGACGATCGCCAAGAAGGAAGCCGAGGAGGCCGCCCGCAAGCAGGCCGCCGAGGACGCCAGCGCCAAGAAGGAAGCCGCCGAGGCCGCCGCCAAGAAGGAGGCGGAGGAGAAGGCCAAGGAGAAGGCGGAGAAGGACCGGGAGAAGAAGGACAAGGACGAGGTCGCGAGCCGTTCGGCGACGCGCGATTCCGTCGACATCCCGGTCAAGGGCTCCTACAGCGCCGCCGAGGTGCAGGCGATAGCCCGGCAGATCGTTCCCGCCGACCAGTTCCAGTGCTTCAGCAACATCGTGAACAACGAGAGCAGCTGGGACTACACGGCCACCAACGCCTCCTCCGGTGCCTACGGCCTCGTCCAGGCGCTCCCCGCCGAGAAGATGTCCTCCGCGGGCGCCGACTGGCGGACCAACCCGGCCACCCAGATCAAGTGGGGCCTCAGCTATATGAACGAGCGGTACCACAGCCCGTGTGGCGCGTGGTCCTTCTGGCAGGCCAACAGCTGGTACTAGGCCCACGGCCGGTATCAGGCTCTCCGGCGCGCGCCGCGCTACGCTTCCACGAGCCCCCGACCTCAACCGGTCGGGGGCTTTGTGGGTCTTCCGGAGGGAACGCGGGCCCCACGGGCGGAAACCTTTCGTCTCCGACCCAGGGGGCCCAGGTAACGTTCATGCCGGATGGCCGCGGGGGATGTGGGGGTAGAGGAAGAGAAATGTCCAGATTGCCACAATGGCTCGGCAGGGCCGGCTCGGGCCTGACGCGGCTCTCCCAGCGGCTGGAGGAGCGCAAGGCGCGCACCGACCCGGACGGTGTGCCCGCCTGGGCGCGACCGCCGGCCGGCGGTTCGACCCCCGGGCGACCGGTCCAGGAGCGGGCGGACGGGGAACCCGCCGCACCCGAACCCGCAGGACCCGCCGCGCCCTCCCGGACCGGATCGGCCGAATCCGTCGAATCCGCCGAACCGCCCGCCGCCGCACCCGACGAGGCGCCGGCCCCAGGGTCGGCCCCGGCCGACCGGACCCCGCCCCCCTCCGCCGCGGCCGTCCTCGCCGAACCGCCGCGCCCCGACCCCGTCGCCGCCGTGCCCTGGGGCGTACGCGTCGCCGCCGAGGCGGGCTGGCGACTGCTGGTGCTCGCGGGAACGCTGTGGGTGCTGATGCGCGTCATCAGCGCGGTGGAACTGGTGGTGCTGGCGTTCGTCGCGGGCCTGCTGATCACGGCGCTGCTCCAGCCGACCGTCGCGACGCTCGTCCGGCGGGGCCTGCCCCGGGGACTCGCGGCGGCCCTGACCTTCATCTCGGGCTTTGTGATCATGGGGCTGGTCGGCTGGTTCGTGGTCTGGCAGGTGATGGACAACGCCGACGACCTGTCCGGGAAGCTGGAGACGGGCCTCCACGACCTGAAGGAATGGCTGCGGACCAGTCCGTTCCACGTCACCCAGGACCAGATCGACAACATCACCGACAACCTGACCAAGGCGCTCCGGTCCAACACGGACGAGATCACCTCGGCGGGCATACAGGGCGTTCAGGTCATCATCGAGACCCTGACCGGCATCGTCCTGGCGATGTTCACCACCCTCTTCCTGCTCTACGACGGGCCGCGGATCTGGCGCTGGGTGCTCAGGCTCGTGCCGAGCGCGGCCCGCGAGGGTGTCGCCGGGGCGGGGCCGCGCGCGTGGGCGACCCTCACCGCGTATGTGCGGGGCACGGTGATAGTGGCCATGATCGACGCGATCTGCATCGGCATCGGCCTCTACTTCCTCAAGGTGCCGATGGCCGTGCCGCTGGCCGTCTTCATCTTCCTCTTCGCCTTCATCCCGCTCGTCGGTGCCGTGGTCTCCGGCGCGCTGGCGGTCGTGGTGGCGCTGGTCACGGAGGGTGTCTTCACGGCGACGATGGTGCTGGTGGTCGTGCTGGCCGTGCAGCAGATAGAGGGCCACGTCCTCCAGCCGTTCATCCTCGGCCGGGCGGTCCGTGTCCATCCGCTGGCGGTCGTGCTCTCCGTGGCGGCCGGCTCGATGATCGCCGGGATCGGCGGCGCGGTGGTGGCGGTACCGCTGGTGGCGGTGACCAATACGGTCGTCGGCTACCTGAAGGCGTACTCCCGGGGCGAGGTCCCGGGCGAACGCCTGGAGTGAACCGGCCTGGACGCGACGCCGGCCACGGTTCCACGGCCCGGACGCGACACCGACCGCGGCCCCACGGCCCGGACATGACGACGCCGGCCGTGGCTCCACGGCCGGACATGACGACGGCGGCCCGCCGACCAAGGAGGTCGGCGGGCCGCCGTGCGTACTACGGGGTGTGCTCAGCCGTTGAGAACGGCCTCGGCGTCGAGCGTGGCGCCGACGGCCTGGAGCACGGAGGCGATCTTGAACGCCTCCTGGATCGTCTCGCGGGCCACACCGGCCTTGCGCAGCACCTGCTCGTGCGAGTCGAGGCACATGCCGCAGCCGTTGATGGCGGAGACGGCCAGGGACCACAGCTCGAAGTCGACCTTCTCCACGCCCGGGTTGCCGATGACGTTCATCCGCAGACCGGCGCGCAGGTTGCCGTACTCCGGGTCCGACAGCAGGTGCCGGGTGCGGTAGTAGACGTTGTTCATCGCCATGATGGCGGCGGCGGCCTTGGCGGCGGTGTACGCCTCCGGGGACAGGTTCGCCTTCGCCTCGGGCTCCAGCTCGCGCAGGACGATCGGCGAGCGGGTCGCGATCGCGCAGGCGAGGACGGTGCCCCACAGCTGCTGCTGCGGGAGGTCGGAGTTGCCGATAACCGAGCCGAGGTTCAGCTTCAGGTCCTTGGCGTAGTCCGGTATGGCGGACTTCAGTTCATCGAGAGCCATGGGGAATCAGCTCACTCGCCCGAGAGGAGCGCGACCGGGTCGAGGGTCTCGTCGCCCTTGCTCCAGTTGCAGGGGCACAGCTCGTCGGTCTGCAGGGCGTCGAGGACCCGCAGGACCTCCTTGGGGTTACGGCCGACGGAGCCGGCGGTCACCATGACGAACTGGATCTCGTTGTTCTGGTCGACGATGAAGACGGCGCGCTGGGCGTAGCCGTCCTCGCCCTCGACGCCGCACGCGCGCATGAGCTCGTGCTTGGCGTCGGCCAGCATCGGGAAGGGCAGGTCACGCAGGTCGGCGTGGTCCTTGCGCCAGGCGTGGTGGACGAACTCCGAGTCACCGGAGACGCCGAGGATCTGGGCGTCGCGGTCGGCGAACTCGTCGTTCAGCTTGCCGAACGCGGCGATCTCGGTCGGGCAGACGAAGGTGAAGTCCTTCGGCCAGAAGAAGACGACCTTCCACTTGCCCTCGTAGGTCTTGTGGTCGATCTGCGCGAAAGCCTTGTCCGCGTCGAGGTCCACACAGGCGGTCAGGTCGAACTCGGGGAACTTGTCACCGACAGTGAGCACGCGCTCTCCTTGCAGCGAAGAAAGTCCCTGGTTGCGGACTTTCTGCGGGGTTGGACGTGATCCACCCTGCCACAGGAGGCATTGATAGCGGAAATAGTTAGACTGATTGGTGTTGATCGGAGGTGGTTATCGATGGAGTCGTCCATACCGCGGAACCGGGCCGCCCGGGGCGCCGCGCCCCAGGAGCCGGCCACCCGCCCGGGCGGCGCGAAGACGTCGTCCGGCCGGCCCCGCCAGCCCAGCCTGGCCCAGCTCAGGGCGTTCGCGGCGGTCGCCGAGCACTTGCACTTCCGGGACGCCGCCACGGCCATCTCGATGAGCCAGCCGGCGCTCTCGGGCGCCGTCTCGGCCCTGGAGGAGTCGCTCGGAATTCAGCTCTTCGAGCGTACGACGCGGAGAGTGCTGCTCAGTCCGGCGGGTGAACGGCTGGCCGCGCGGGCCCGGACGGTGCTGGACGCCGTCGGCGACTTCCTGGAGGAGGCCGAGGCCGCCCGGGCGCCCTTCACCGGCGTGCTGCGGCTGGGCGTCATCCCCACCGTGGCGCCGTACCTGCTGCCCACCGTGCTCCGGCTGGTCCACGAGGTCTATCCCGACCTCGATCTCCATGTGCACGAGGAGCAGACCTCGTCCCTCCTCGACGGCCTCACCCAGGGCCGGCTGGACCTGCTGCTGCTCGCGGTGCCGCTCGGCGCCCCCGGGGTCACCGAAATACCGCTGTTCGACGAGGACTTCGTCCTGGTCACACCCTGCGACCACGAACTGGCCGGGCGCGCGGACGTCCCGCGCAGCGCGCTGCGCGACCTCGACCTGCTGCTCCTGGACGAGGGCCACTGCCTGCGCGACCAGGCCCTCGACGTCTGCCGCGAGGCGGGCCGCGCCCCCGGCGCACCCGTGGCCACCAGCGCGTCCGGCCTGTCCACGCTGGTCCAGCTCGTCGGCGGCGGGCTCGGCGTCACACTGCTGCCCCGGACGGCCGTCCGCGTCGAGGCCGCCCGCAGCGACCGCCTCGCCACCAGCTGCTTCGCCGCGCCCCCGCCCTCCCGCCGGATCGCCCTGGCCATGCGCTCGGGCGCGGCGCGGCAGAGCGAGTTCGAGGAGTTCGCGGACGCCCTGCGGGACGCGCTGAGCTCGTTGCCGGTCCGCATCGTGGGCTGAGCGGGCCCCGGCTCTCAGTCGACGGCCCCCGAGGGCTTCAGCCGCAGGAGCGTGTCCACGGACAGCTCCACCTCCGCCCCCACCGACTCCGGAAGCGTGAAGGTGCTGCCCGGAGCGTGGACGGTGTGCCGGTACTCGCCGTCCTTCGGCTCGGTGAGGACGTGGACACGCTGGTGGCGGCGGTCGACGATGACATAGACCGGCACGCCCACCTCGGCGTAGAGGGCGGCCTTGTCCCGCAGGTCCGTCCTGTGGTTGGACGAGGTGACCTCCAGGACCAAGCGGAAGACGGCGGGGTCGTAGCAGTTGTACCGAAGCCGGTGCTCGGTGTAATCGGCGTCCACCAGGGCGAGGTCGGGGATCACATAGTCGTCCTCCCCCGTGGGAAGCCACATGCCCAGGGCCTGGATCAGCCTGCTCTCGCCGCGGTGCAGCGCGGCCATGGCCAGCATGACGTCGGTCAGGACCTCGCCGTGCTGCCCGTCCGCGGGTGGTGCCACGTGGATCTCTCCCCCGAAGATCTCGACACGGTATCCGGGGAAACGCTCGGAGATCTCCCCGGCCGCGTCCAGAAGCGAATGCGGCTTTCGGACGTGGTGGCCGTAAGGCTCTACTGGTGCTGCGGACATGAGGTGCCTCCTGACGTCCGGTGTCGAGACCATCATCGTAGGCCGGTACAGCCGTTCCGATCCCTTGCACAGGTGTTCACTCGCAGGGGGGAACAGCACCCCGGAACCTCACCTGACCTGTGGTAAACCGCCCGCTACTCCGTCCGCAGCCCCTCCGGCCGCGTCACCCGCAGCAGCACCGGCAGGGTGGCGAGGGTGACGACGGCGATGAGGCCCACGCCCGCGCCGGTCACCGGCAGGAACGCCCACCAGTCCGCGACCCGCGCGTCCGTCAGCCGCAGGACGGCCCAGCCCAGGCCCAGGCCGCCGGCCACGGCGACGGCCATGCCCAGCAGCACCGGGATCGCCGTCTGCCACAGCACCGACCAGGCCAGGGTGCGGCGGGGGGTGCCGACGGCCACGAGGGCGGCCAGCATGCGCCGCCGTTCGCGGAGCTGTTCCAGCGTGGTGACGAGCATGCTCGCGCCGATCAGGGCCAGCATGCCCGCGGCGCCCAGCAGCAGGCCGCGGTGGACCAGCGGATAGTTGTCGTCCTTCACCACGCCGCCCAGCCGCTCGATGCGCAACGTGGGATCGATGCCGGCCGCCGTGTTGCGGACCCTTTCGATGGCGTCGGGGTCGCCCGGCTCGGTCCGGACGGCCAGCCGGGTCCTGGCGTCGGGCAGGGCGGACGCGTCGACGGCCGACGGGGTGGCGAGGACGCCGTCGGGGTGCTCGCCCGTCGGATCGGGCCGGGTGCGCACCACGCGCGCGGAGTCGGGGACGGTCCACCGGTACGGGCGCGCCGCGGCGTCGGTGTACGGGTCGGCGACGACCTTGGTGCCCGGACCGAACGCGTCGGCGTGGCCGGGCTCCTCGGAACGGCCGAGGAAGACGTCGCCGTCCCGGCAGGAGCCGATGTCGGCGAGCTCGGCGAGGGTGGCGCAGTCGCCGATGACGACGCTGGTGACCGTGTCCGGCTCGCCGTCCTTCTCGATGTACCGCTCCACGTACCCGGCCGCCGCCCGTACGCCCTGGGTGCGCCGGAGCCGGTCCACCCAGTCGTGCACCTGCCGCGGGGAGCCGACCGTGTGCGAGCCGACGAGCTGCGAGTGGGTCGCGAGCGCCTCGGGCGATGTGTCGAAGTCGCCGCGCACACCCGTGAAGACCGTCTGTACGGCGATGGCCCCGGCGACCGCGACGGTGATGCCGCTGATCGCCCGGGCCGCCGGACCGCTGTTCAACTGGAGTCTTCGCACAGCCAGTTGCCAGGACGGCGGGCCGCCGCGCAGCCGGGTGACGAACGCCTCGACGGCCCACGGCAGCAGTGCCGTGACGCCCAGCAGCAGCAGCGCGGCGCCGATGGCCACCTGCCAGGCGTCCATCGGCACGCCCGGCAGTTCCCCGGTCGCCCGGCCGAACGCAGGGGTGAGCAGGACGGCCCCCAGCGCCGGCACCAGCAGCCGCCACCACAGCCGGCGCCGCCGGGGCGCCGTGCCGCGTACGACCCCGAGCGGTTCGACGGCGACGCCGCGCAGGGTGAACAGGGTGACCGCGACCGCGCAGGCCGGCACCGCGACGGCGATCATCGCCATCGTCCAGGGCGCCGGCAGGACGTCGGACGGGAAGACCCCGGTGTCGCGGATGGTGAGGTCACGGGCGTACGCGCGCAGCGACAGGAAGACCGCCGTGCCGGCGCCCAGCCCGAGCACCGCGCCGGTCAGCGCCTCGCCCGCCGCGATCCGGCGGACCATCCGCAGGTCCGCGCCGATCAGCCGCAGCGCGGCCAGCCTGCGGTCGCGCCCCGCGCCGCCGAACCGGACGGAGGTGCCTATGAAGACGGCGACCGGCGTCAGCAGCACCACGCAGGTAAGGACGGTGAGGACGATGAGGACCGGGCTCATCGGCGTGTCCGGCTCGTCGTACCCGAACCGGTCGACGCGCTTGGCGCCCGTCGCCGGGCCGATGCGGTCGCTGCCCGCGTAATAGAGGAGCTCGTCGGGTCCGACGAGTCCCGCGTCGCCGATGGTGCCGACCGTCCGGTAGGCGGCGAACCGGTCGCGGAGCAGCGCTCCCCGGTCCGATGCCAGCAGCGCGGCGAGCGCGGGGGAGACCACCATCTCGCCGGGCTCCGGGATCCGGTCCACGCCCGGCGGGCGGGGCGCGTCCGGGCCGTCCGCGGTCAGCAGCCCGCCGGTGACGGGCTTGTCGCGGAAGTCGGTGCCGACCTCCTGGTAGAGCAGGGTGTCCGGGCCGCGCCGGGCGTCCCGCTCGGCCGGGTCCCGGAACTCGCCGGTGACGCCGACCGAGCGGGCCGCCTCCCGGGCGTGCCGGTGGGCGAGCATCGACGGCACGGACGCGACGAGCAGCAGCAGGGCCACGCCGAGGCCGACGCCCACCGCCGTGAGCGCGGTCCGCAGCAGTCCTTCGCGGCCGCCGGCGACGGCGTACCGGGCGCCGAAGCACAGGTCGCGGAGCCAACGGGCGGGGCCGTGGGGGCCGGTGGGGCGGGAGGCGCGGGGCGAGGTGCGGTCCTTGCCGGGGGGCGTGGGGCGTACGTCGCGCGGGCGCACCTCGTCGTCCGGGTGCACCTCGTCGCCCGTGTCCCGGGCCGTCGTGCGGACGTCCCCGTCGTCCGGATCCCGGTCCACCGCGCGGACGTCACCGTCCGTCACAGCACCCCCGTCATGTCCCGCACCCTGCCGTCGCGGACGATGACCTCGCGGTCGGAGTACGCGGCGACCCGCGGCTCGTGGGTGACGAGGACGACGGCCGCGCGCGTCTCCCGGGCGGCGGCGGTGAGGAGCTCCATCACCCGCTCGCCGTTGAGGGAGTCGAGGGCGCCGGTCGGCTCGTCCGCGAAGATCACGCGGGGTGTGGTGACGAGCGCGCGGGCGACGGCGACGCGCTGGCCCTGGCCGCCGGACACCTCGCCGGGGCGCTGGTCGCGGGCGTCGGCGACGTCCAGCCGCTCCAGCCAGTGCAGGGCCCTGGCCTCGGCCTCCTTGCGTCGGAGGCCGGCCAGCCGCAGCGGCAGGGCCGCGTTCTCGACGCACGTCAGCTCCGGCACCAGCCGGCCGAACTGGAAGACGAAGCCGAACTCCCCGCGCCGCAGGGCGCTCCGCTCGGCGTCCGGCAGGTCCGTCAGGCGCCGGCCGTCGTAGGTGACGACGCCGTCGTCCGGCCGCACGATGCCGGCCAGGCAGTGCAGCAGCGTGGACTTGCCGGAGCCGGAGGGGCCCATGACGGCGACGACCTCGCCCGGGTGGACGGAGAAGTCGGCGCCGTCGAGGGCGCGCGTCGGGCCGTAGGACTTGCGCAGGCCGACGGCGCTCAGCAGGGAGCCGGCGGGTATCACGCGCCCACCGCCTCGGCGAGCCGGCCGAGCCGGGTGGCGGTCATGTCCAGCCACCGCAGGTCGGCTTCGAGGTGGAACAGGGCGTGATCGCAGATCAGCTGGTCGGCCAGGTCGCCGGAGCGCTTGCGCTCGGTCAGGCCGCGCATCATCCGCAGGTGCTCCGCCCGCTGGGCGTCGAGCAGTCCGGTGGCGTCCCGCCCGGTCAGCAAGGCGAGGACGATTTTGGTGTAGAGCGTCGACTGGAGGTACGGCTCGGGCCTCTCGGGCCGGGCGAGCCACCGGCCGACGTCGTCGACGCCGGCCTCGGTGATCGCGTAGCGCTTGCGGTCCGGGCCGCTGCCCTGCTCGATCCCGTCGACCTCGACGAGCCCGTTCTTCAGCAGCCGCGACATCGTCGCGTACACCTGGCCGTAGTGCAGCGGCCGGTCGTGGCCGAAGTGGGCGTCGAAGGCCCGCTTCAGGTCGTAACCGTGCCGGGGGCCGGATTCCAGCAGGCCGAGCAGAGTGTGTCCGATCGACATGCCGCGACTGTACAACAGGTCTATACCTTGAGTGTAGAGACGTGGTGTACAGCCGGTCCATCCGGAAGGGCCGCTACCGCCTCTGTCGACCCAGACGCCTCAGCCGCCACTTTCGGTTCCCCGCCTTCTCTCCCGAGGTTCCTCCCGCCCCTCCTCCGACGCGGCCGGGCGCCCGGGCCGGCGGATCGCGCCGACGTTCCGGGGCAGCCGGCCGGCCTCGGCCAGCGCCTTGCGCAGCAGGAACTCGATCTGCGCGTTGGCGCTCCGCAGCTCCTCGGCGGCCCAGCGCGAGAGCGCGTCGTGGACCAGGGGGTCGAGCCGCAGCAGCACCTGCTTGCGCTGCCGCGGCCGGCCTTGGGGTGGCAGGTCGTCCGTCACTGGTACAGGGTGCCGGTGTTGAGGACGGGCTGTGCGGCCCGGTCCCCGCACAGGACCACCATCAGGTTGCTCACCATCGCCGCCTTCCGCTCCTCGTCCAGCTCCACGATGCCCTGCTCGTTGATGCGGGCCAGGGCCTGCTCGACCATGCCGACCGCGCCCTCGACGATCATCTGCCGGGCGGCCACGACCGCGCCGGCCTGCTGCCGCTGGAGCATCGCGGAGGCGATCTCCGGAGCGTAGGCGAGGTGGGTGAACCGCGACTCGACGATCCGGACGCCCGCCGCCGCCACCCGGGCGTGCAGCTCGACGGCCAGCTTCTCGGTGATCTCCTCGGCGTTGCCGCGCAGCGACAGCGCCGACTCGTCGTGGGCGTCATAGGGGTACTCGATGGCGATGTGCCGGACGGCCGCCTCGGTCTGGACGGCCACGAACTCCTGGAAGTCCTCGACCGCGAACCGCGCCTGCGCGGTGTCCTCGACCTGCCACACCACGACCGCCGCCAGCTCGATCGGGTTGCCGTAGGCGTCGTTGACCTTCATGACGGCCGTCTCGTGGTTGCGCACCCGGGTGGAGATCTTCTCCCGGCTGGTGAACGGGTTGACCCAGCGCAGGCCCTCGGTGCGGATCGTGCCGCGGTAGCGGCCGAAGAGCTGGACGACGCGGGTCTCGCCGGGGGCGATGGTGTTCAGCCCGCACATGGCGATGATCGCGCCGAGTCCGACGACCACCCCCGTCGCGATGAGTCCGCCGGCCGCGCCCTTGTTGCCGTCGGCCCCGAACCCGGCGCCCAGGACGATCAGTCCCACCCCGGCCAGCAGTCCCAGCAGCCCCAGCAGCAGGG
The DNA here is from genome assembly GCF_044333095.1 of Streptomyces sp. NPDC021100. NCBI lineage: Bacteria > Bacillati > Actinomycetota > Actinomycetes > Kitasatosporales > Streptomycetaceae > Streptomyces > Streptomyces sp. NPDC021100. The sequence goes on along the minus strand of NZ_JBIRQH010000001.1, from coordinate 741,578 downwards.
CGAGTCCGCCCCCGATGTCCTTGGCCGGGAACTCGCGGACGGGCGGCGCGGGTGCCTCGGCCGGGAGTGCGGCGGTGGTGTCGAGCGGTGCTTCGGGCATGACTGTCCCCCTGGATGGTGTCTAGCAATCTGATATCAGTTTATCGCCCTGTACGGTTTCCCGCATCGCGCCGCACCCGGGTTCCGTCCCCCGGGGTGCTATATGTCACGTGCGCCAAACCCTTGATCGATGGGCCTTTGGTCACACTTGCGGTGTTAGCTTCGTGAGCTGGTTGGGGGCGGACAGAGTGGAGCTACGGGAGAGATGGGTCGAGCCGAAGCACGACGGGCGCAGAAGGGCAGTGCCCGCAGCGCCAAGGGCAAAAAGCCCAAAAAGACCGGTATACGCCGCTTTTTCACCTGGAAGAAGCTGCTCGCCTACTTCTTTGGGCTGATAGCCCTGGGCGTGGGCGCCTTCGTTGCGCTGTACCTGTACGTGGACGTGCCGACCGACGGCAAGCACGCCGCGATGGCGCAGGCCACGGTCTACAAGATGCCCGACGGCAGGGTCATCAAGCGGGACGGCGAGTTCAACCGCGAGATGGTCGACTTCTCGAAGATTCCGAAGAACGTCCAGAACGCCGTCATCGCGGCGGAGAACAAGGACTTCTGGGACGACTCGGGTGTAGACCTGATGGGCACCACGCGCGGCATTCTCAAGACGGTCATGGGCGAGGGCAAGCAGGGTGGTTCGACGATCACCCAGCAGTACGTCAAGAACTACTACCTCGACCAGCGACAGACCGTCAGCCGCAAGGTCACCGAGCTCATCATCTCGCTGAAGCTCAAGAACAAGCTGTCCAAGGAGAAGATCCTTGAGGGCTATCTGAACACGAGCTACTTCGGCCGCAACTCCTATGGCATCCAGGCCGCTTCCCACGCGTACTTCAACAAGGACCTCGACAAGCTCACCGTCGAGGAGTCGGCGTACCTCGCCGCCCTGCTCCAGGCGCCGAGCCAGTACGACGTCGTCACGGGGACCGAGACGGGCAAGAAGCTCGCCAAGCAGCGCTGGAACTACGTCCTCGACAAGATGGTCGAGAAGAACTGGCTGGCGAAGGACAAGCGCCAGACGATGAAGTTCCCCGAGGTGAAGAAGCCCAAGCCGGTCACCGGACTCAAGGGCCAGGACGGGTACCTCTACAAGCTGGCCGAGGACCAGGCTTCGGAGATCCTCAAGAAAAAGGGCATGGACATCGGTGCCGGTGGTTACACGATCACCCTGAGCATCGACCCGAAGAGGCAGAAGCAGCTCGAGAACGCGGTCAAGACCGAGCTCTGGGACAAGCTGAGCCCCAAGACCCGCAAGGTCGACAACTACGTCCAGCCGGGCGCCGTCTCCGTGGATCCGAAGACCGGCCAGATCGTCGCCATGTACGGCGGCAAGGAGTGGGCCACGCACCAGATCTCCAACGCCACCCGTGAGGACTACCAGCCGGGCTCCACGTTCAAGCCGCTGATCTACGCCTCCGCCCTGGAGAACGGGTCGACGACCCAGGACGGCAAGCCGATCAACGCCAACACCATCTACAACGGCGACAACGAGCGCATGGTGGTCGGCCCCAACGGCCCGACGGGCTACCACCCGGAGAACGAGGACCAGCAGTCCTACGGACCGCAGACCGTCGAAGAGTCGATGATGAAGTCCGTCAACTCGGTCTTCGCGCAGATGGCCGTGGACGTCGGTCTGGAGAAGGTCAAGAAGACCGCGACGGACCTCGGCATGAACGGCGAGGCCAGGGACTTCGGCGCCCACGCCTCCATGGCCCTCGGTGCCATGAGCCAGAGCCCGCTCCACATGGCCGCGGCCTACGCCTCGCTGGACAGCCACGGCAAGAAGGTCACGCCGACCATCGTCAAGTCCATCAGCCGCAACGGCCAGAACATCGACCTCGACAGCGCGGTCGGCGGCGACGCGATCTCCCGGGGCGCCGCGGACGGTGTCACGGCGATCCTGAAGAGCGTGGTGCAGAAGGACGGTACGGGCAAGGTTGTCCGGAGCGACCGCTACCAGATCGCGGGCAAGACCGGTACCTCCGACGAGGACCGCTCGGCCTGGTTCGCGGCCTACACCCCGGACCTGGTCACCACGGTCGGCGTCTTCGGCGAGGAGCCCAAGGGCGACCACGCCAAGCTCTACGGAGTCGGCGGCGAGGACCGCGTCAACGGCGGTGGCTTCCCGGCGAAGATCTGGGACGCCTACATGTCCGAGGCGCTCGGCGACAACCCGACCGCCGAGTTCGACCTCGACACCAAGAACGGCGCCGCCACCGCGGAGGCCCCGCCGCCGGCCACCACGGGACCCACCGCGACGACGGCCCCGACGACCCAGCCGACCGCCACGCGCGCGCCGTCCACTCCGCCGCCGTCCAAGACGCCGCCGGCCAAGCCGACGACGCCGTCGGACAGGGAGACGAAGCACACGCCGCCGTCCAAGCCGCCGACCAAGTCGCCGCACACCAACCGGCCCACCCCGCCGGACACCGGTGGCCCGGGCGGCCCGGGTGGCCCGGGTGGCCAGGGAGGCCCGGGCGGCGGTGACGACGGCGGGCTGAACCTGCCGTAGCCGCGCTGCGAATCCGACCTGACACGACAAGGGCCGTTCCCCCCACCCGACGGTGAGGGGAACGGCCCTTCGTCATACCCCGGGAACCGGGGGAGCCTCAGCCCCCGTTCACCCGCGCCGCGATGCGGTCCCCGGTCGCCTTGTCGATGTTGCGCCAGTACTGGAGCGCCCGCGAGAGGACGGGGGCGCTGACGCCGTTGAGGAGGTGGCCGGAGACCGTGGCGACGAGGCGGTCGCGGGCCGCGTCGTCGTAGACCTGGCGGACAAGGGTGCCGGCCTGGCCCCAGTCGTCGTCCTCGCGGTGCGGCCGGTACGCCTCGCGGACCATGTCGCCCGAGGCGTGCCAGCCGGCGTTCTCGCCGAACCGGGCCGTGTCGGCGGCCGGGCCGCCGTACGAGTTGGGGGCGTACGGGCGGGCCGTGCGCGACGGCTCGTAGCGCATCGGGCCGTCCTTCGCATACGAGTTCACGCCGGAGCGCGGGCGGTTGGGCGGCAGCTGGGCGTAGTTGGGGCCGACGCGGTAGCGGTGGGCGTCGGGGTAGGAGAAGAGGCGGCCGAGGAGCATCTTGTCGGGGGACGGGCCGATGCCGGGGACCAGGTTGGACGGCTCGAAGGCGGCCTGCTCGACGTGGACGAAGAAATCGTCGGGGTTGCGGTCCAGGGTGAGGCGCCCCACCTCGATCAGCGGGTAGTCGCCGTGCGGCCACACCTTGGTGAGGTCGAAGGGGTTGAAGCGGTAGTCCGGGGCGTCGTCGAACGGCATCACCTGGACGTGCAGGGTCCAGGAGGGGGCGTCCCCGCCGTCGATCGCCTGCCAGAGGTCGCGGCGGTGCCGGTCCGGGTCCTCGCCGGCCAGGTGGTCGGCCTCCTCCTGGGTGAGGCACTCGATGCCCTGGTCGCTCTTGAAGTGGTACTTGACCCAGTGCTTCTCGCCGCCGCCGTTGACCCACAGGTAGGTGTGCGAGCCGTAGCCGTTCATGTGCCGCCAGGTGCGCGGGACGCCGCGGTCGCCCATCAGCCAGGCGACCATGTGGGCCGACTCGGGGGAGAGCGTCCAGAAGTCCCACTGCATGTCGTTGTCGCGCAGCCCGTTGTCGGGGCGGCGCTTCTGCGAGCGGATGAAGTCCTGGAACTTCTGCGGGTCGCGGACGAAGAAGACCGGCGTGTTGTTGCCGACCAGATCGTAATTGCCCTGTTCGGTATAGAACTTGACCGCGAAGCCGCGCGGATCGCGCCAGGTGTCCGGCGAACCCTGCTCACCCGCCACCGTCGAGAACCGCACCAGCGTCTCGGCCGTGGCCCCCGGCTGGAAGACGGCCGCCTTGGTGAACTGGCTGACGTTGTTGGTCACCCGGAACGTGCCGTAGGCGCCGCCGCCCTTGGCGTGGACCACCCGCTCGGGGACCCGCTCCCGGTTGAACTGGGCCATCTTCTCGATCAGATAGTGGTCCTGGAGAAGGATGGGGCCGGTGTCGCCGATGGTGAGCGAGTGTTCGTCGCTCTCCACGGGGATGCCGACGTTGTTCGTGGTGTAAGGAGTGCTCGTTTCCGGAGTACCGTGCGCCGATTCGGTCATGGAAGACGCCTCCCGCAACGGACGAGGTGAGGGCGGCGCCCTCGCCGCCCCCCGCACCGGGCAAGTCAACTCCGCCCGCGGCGGGTTCGGCAACACGGTCCCCGAACCCCGCCCGACCTTGGCCGGTTCGCTGCGGTCAGTACCCCTGAGCGGACGGACCCGGCAGCCCCAGCTCGAACCACACCACCTTGCCCGTGCTCAGCCGGGTCGCACCCCACCGCCGGGCCAGCTTGTTCACCAGGTACAGCCCGCGTCCGCCCTCGTCCGACGGCCGGGCCTGCCGCAGCCGCGGCAGTTGCGGCACGTCGTCGCCGACCTCGCAGCGGAGGACGTCCGTCCGCAGCAGGCGCAGCGTGATCGGCCGCTCCGCGTACCGGACGGCGTTGGTGATCACCTCGCTGACCAGCAGCTCCACCGCGTCCGTCAGCTCCGTCAGGCCCCAGCGGTCCAGCGCCCGGCGGGCCAGCCGGCGCGCCTGGCGGGCGGTCTGCGGGCGCGGATCGAGGAACCAGTACGCGACGTCGCTGGGGGCTATGCCCTCGAAGCGGGCGGCGAGCAGGGCGATGTCGTCGTCCCGGTCGCCCGGGCCGAGCATGCCCAGCACCTCGTCGCACAGGGGCTCCAGCGGCGGCGGGTTGGGGCCGGTGAGGCGGGCGGTGTCGATGAGGCGCTCACGGAGCTGCTCTATGCCCGTCCACACGTCCCGGATCCGCGACTCGACGAGCCCGTCCGTGTAGAGGAGCAGCGTGGCGCCGGCGGGCGCGTCCAGCTCGACGGCCTCGAAGTCCACCCCGCCCACGCCGATCGGTGCGCCCGGCGGCACCCGGAGCACCTCGGCACGGCCGCCGCGGTGCAGCATGATGGGCGGCGGGTGGCCCGCGTTGGCGATCACGATGCGGTGCGAGACCGGGTCGTAGACCGCGTAGAGGCAGGTCGCCATTCGGTCCGAACCCAGCCGCTGGGCCTGCTCGTCGAGGTGGTGCAGCACCTCCTGCGGCGGCAGGTCCAGGCCCGCCAGGGTCTGCGCGGTGGTGCGCAGCTGGCCCATGATCGCGGCGGACGTCATGGAGTGGCCCATCACGTCGCCGACGACCAGCGCGATGCGGTTGCCGGGCAGCGGGATCGCGTCGTACCAGTCGCCGCCCACCCGGGCGGTCTCCGCGGCCGGGAGGTAGCGGCTGGCGAGCCGGACACCGGTGGGCTGCGGGAGGGAGTCGGGGAGCATGGTGCGCTGGAGCTCGTCCGCGATGTACACCTCGCGGCCGTAGAGGACGGCCTTGTCCACGCCGAGCGCGGTGTGGGTGGCCAGCTGCGCGGCCACCAGCAGGTCGTCGCCCTCGAACGCCGCCCGGTCGGGGCGGCGGATGAAGACCGCGGCGCCGATCACCCGGCGGCGCCCGCGCAGCGGCGCGAGGATCGTCCGGCGCCGCTGCGGTACGTGCCGGTCCTCGCCCAGCAGTTCGGGCAGGGCCGCCCGCGCGGCCGAGGAGTCCCCGAAGACCGGCCGGACACCCCGCAGCACTTCCGCGAGCGGCCCGCCTATGCGCACCTCGCAGCGCTCGGCCGCCTCGTCGGCGAGCTCCAGGCCCAGGCCGGGGGAGTCGGCCGAGCCGGACCGGGTCCCCTCCGGCGACCCGGGTGCCTCCGGCGGCCAGACGCTGTCCGTGCCCATGCCGCGCGCGTACTCGGGGAGCCGGTCGGTGCGGCGCAGCCGCAGCACGACGGGGCCGACGGGCCGCTCGTCGCCCACCGGCAGCGGGTCGCGCAGATAGACGAGGATGGCGTCGGCGAAGGTCGGCACGGTGGCCCGGCAGAGGCCCAGCACGATCTCGTCCAGGTCGATGCCGCGGGCGATCCGCCGGGTGGCGGCGCCGACGAAGCGCAGCCGCTCCCCGCTGCCGCCGGGGTGCTGCCCGGCCGCGGGCCCCGTGCCGCCGGGCGGTCCGGCCGCCTCGGAGGTGCTCACGACGGGCCGTACGGGCCGCGCCCCGCGCGGCAGCGGCAGCCCGTCGTCGGGCCGGTCGCCGGGGGCGTCACCGGCGGTACCGCCGGGGCGGGGGCGTGGCGCTTCGGCCGAGGCGGGCGCCGGCGCGGGGGCCGGTGAGGGCGTCGGCACGGGGCTATGCCGGACTGCGGCATTCCGCTGTCCTCCGTGGGAGTCGGTCTGCTCCGTCACGCGTGGGGTTCCATCCGTCGGGGCGTCGAGCCCGGTCGCACAGGGCGCACCATGGTCAGGCGGCGCGTCGCAGATTGAGGAAGAGCTGGATCTCGGGCGGGACGTCCGTGCTCAGCGGGGCGTAGGCCAGCGAGTTCTCCCCGACGATCTCGAACCCCGCCTCGCGGACGACCTCCCGCAACTCGTCGCGCAGGTAACCCGATACCCGAATCGTGTTACCGAGGAACGGTATCGCATAGTCGTCCACGTCCGCCTCCACCATCGAGAGAGCCATCAGCCCCCCGGGTCTCAGCAGCCCGTGCAGCATCCGCAGCGCGTGCGGTATCTCCGGGCGCGGCAGCATCAGCAGCGCGAAGAAGGCCGCCACGCCGTCGAAGGCGCCGAGCCGGCCGTCCCGCAGATCGGCCAGGTCGGCCTGGTGGAACTCCGCCCCGGGGACGTGGGCGCGGGCCAGGTCGAGCATCCCGGCGGACAGGTCGACGCCCACCACCTCGTGGCCCGCCTCCACCAGCTGCCGGGCCGTCGGGAGGCCGGTGCCGCAGCCGACGTCGAGGATCCGGGAGCCGGCCGGCAGCGACTCCGCGAGCCAGGCGCCGGACGCCAGCTGGCCCTCCTTGTGCGGGAACGCCTCGTCGTACCGGTCGCCGATGGCGTCGAACGCCTCGGCCTGCCCGCTGCGGTCCAGGCCCGCGGGGGCGTAGCCGTCATAGGCCCGCCGGATGTGGTCACCGCTCACCGCTCCGCCCTTCCGCCTGCTGCCTGTGTAACGACTGACTGACTGTCATTTTCGGTATCGCGCCTGGTGCGTTGCCGGTCGGCAACGCGTACGGGGGCGCGGAGGACGATCCTACGGTTGCCCCGCGGGGCGACGGCAAGCGCTTCACGCCCGCAGGGGCGCCGGAGTGCGCCCCCAGTCGTCCGGGAGCTCCGGCACCGGCCACGCGGGGTCGGGCCGCCAGTGCTCCCAGCCGGAGGCGAACGGGGCGCCCCACGCCTCGATCCGCTCGACCGCCGCGTGCCCGGCGGCCCGCACCTCCTCGGCCCGGGCGGCTGACATCAGGCCCACCCGCTGCGCCTGCGCGAACTCGTCCTCGTCCTTCCACTCCCAACTGCGGTCCGGATAGACGGCGATGTCCAGGAAGTGGTCCTCGGAGTCGACCCCGCCGGTCCAGCGCGCGAGCGGTTCCTCAAGATTCACGTACCAGTTCCTGAACCTCCAGTCGAGGTCCCAGAAGAGCCAGACCGACCAGGGCTCGCCGGGCCGGGCCAGCTTGAGCACGCCGGTCCCGGACCAGGCGTCGACGCTGGTGGTGCGCGGCTTGGTGTAGCGGGTCGCCAGGGGCTCCTGGTACGGGGGTCTGCCGTCGGCGAGCACGGGCCGGACGCACGCCGTCCCCGGCGCCACCCAGACGGCGAGCAGGTCCGCGGTGTCCTGGACGACCGTCACCGGCCGGCAGATGTGCACACGGTCCTCGGCATTGGCGCGGTACCGCCAGAGGATCCGGTCGCCGGGCGCCCAGAAACCGCCCGCGGAGCCTGCCGTGGTCCTGGTGTCCGCTGTCTCCGCTGCCATGCGCAGATCTTAGGGGGCGGGGCCGGGCCCGTGCCGTGATGTGTACCGCACGGGCAACGGCCGTTCGGATCCCGCGTTACGGCCGGGTCATCCGCAGCACGTCCAGGGCCTCGTCGAGCTGCTCCATGGTCAGCAGGCCGCGCTCGACGTACCCTCCGTCGAGCACCACCTGACGGATCGTCTTCCGCTCCGCCAGCGACTTCTTGGCGACCTTCGCCGCCTCCTCGTACCCGATGTACCGGTTCAGCGGCGTGACCACCGAGGGGGACGACTCGGCGTACTCCCGCGCCCGCTCCACGTTCGCCGTGATCCCGTCGACCGTCCGGTCGGCCAGCAGCCGCGCCGCGTTGCCGAGCAGCCGCACCGACTCCAGCAGGTTCTTCGCCATCACCGGCAGCATCACGTTCAACTCGAAGTTGCCTGCGGCGCCCGCCGTCGCCACCGTCGCGTCGTTGCCGATCACCTGGGCGGCCACCATCAGCACGGCCTCCGGGATCACCGGGTTGACCTTGCCCGGCATGATCGAGGAGCCCGGCTGGAGGTCGGGAAGGCTGATCTCGGCCAGACCCGTGCGCGGCCCCGAGGACATCCAGCGCAGATCGTTGGCGATCTTCGTGAGGCCGACGGCGATGGTCCGCAGCTGGCCGCTGGTCTCCACCAGCCCGTCCCGCGCGCCCTGCGCCTCGAAGTGGTCGCGGGCCTCGGTGAGCGGCAGCCCGGTGGCCCGGGTGACCTCCGCGATGACGGCGGCGGAGAAGCCCGCCGGGGTGTTGATGCCGGTGCCCACCGCCGTGCCGCCCAGCGGGAGTTCGGCCAGCCGCGGCAGCGAGGCGCGCAGCCGCTCGACGCCGTACCGGACCTGCGCCGCGTACCCGCCGAACTCCTGGCCGAGCGTCACCGGCGTGGCGTCCATCAGGTGCGTCCGGCCCGACTTGACGACCTCGGCGAACTCCTCGGCCTTGCGCTCCAGCGCCGCCGCCAGGTGCTCCAGCGCCGGGATCAGCTCGCGGGTGACGGCGGCCGTGGCGGCGATGTGGATGGAGGACGGGAAGACGTCGTTGGACGACTGGCTGGCGTTGACGTGGTCGTTGGGGTGCACGTCCCGGCCCAGGCGCTCGCTCGCGAGCGTGGCGACGACCTCGTTGGTGTTCATGTTGGAGGAGGTGCCGGATCCGGTCTGGAAGACGTCGACCGGGAAGTGCTCGTCCCAGCGCCCCTCGGCGACCTCGGCCGCGGCGTCGGCGATCGCCTCCGCCACCTTCTTGTCGACCACTCCCAGCTCGGCGTTGACCTTGGCGGCGGCCGCCTTGATCCGGGCCAGCGCCTCGATGTGCGCCCGCTCCAGCCGCTGCCCGCTGACCGGGAAGTTCTCCACGGCCCGCTGGGTCTGCGCCCGCCACTTGGCGTGTGCGGGGACGCGCACCTCACCCATCGAGTCGTGCTCGATCCGGTACTGATCGCTCTCGGTCATCGTCACTTACCTCCTGTGGAGTACAGCGTTTGGCCGGTTCACCGTGTTCCCGAACACCACTACCAGCCAGTAAATACCGCGAGTAACAACAGAAATCGGGGAGGCTCCATGACACGCAGACCCACCCTGCGCTGTTCTCTCGCGGCCGTCGCCGCCTTCGCGGCCGCATTCGGCGGTATGACCGGAACCATGGCCACCGGTAGCACCGCCCACGCCGCCACCGCCGTCACGACCGCCACTCCGCTCTCACCCGAGCTGGAGAAGATGCGGGCCGCCGAGGCCGTCAAGCTCTACGGCGACGCCGCCGAACGCCCGCTCGCCGAACGCAAGACCTCCCTGCTGTCCCTGGGCGACAGCGAGATATCCGGCGAGGGCGTCGGCACCTACGAACCCGGCACCAGCGGCCCGGACAACTGGTGCCACCGCTCGCCCGAGGCCGCCATCCACCGCACCACGATCCCCGCCGACGTCACCTACAACGTCGCCTGCTCCGGCGCCACCACCGCCAACATCCGCATCGGCGGCACCAAGCAGTACGCGGACGAACCGGTCCAGAGCGACAACCTCGCCGTCAAGGCGCGCAACACCCGCGTCAAGATGGTCCTGCTCGTCGCCGGCGCCAACGACGACCTCCAGTTCGGCCCGGTCATGACCGACTGCGTCACCCGCTACCTCACCCTCCAGGGCACCTGCGAGCCGAAGTACGACCCCGGCTGGCAGGCCCGCGTCGACGGCCTGGTCCCCAAGGTCGAGCAGACCGTCCGCGACCTGCGCACGGTGATGCGCGACGCGGGCTACGCCGACGGCGACTACAAACTCGTCGTCATGGGCTACCCGAGCCCCATCGGCCCCGACATCGAGGACAACCCGGACTACCCAGGCAAGCTCCCGGGCGGCTGCGTCGGCTACACCTCGGACGCCGCCTGGGGCCGCAACACCGCCGTCCCCGCCTTCGAACGCGGCATGCGCCGGGCCGCCCGCGAGAGCGGCGCCTTCTTCCTGGACAACTCGCGCCTCTTCCACGGCCACGAGGTGTGCATGGACGACGCCTGGGCCCGCGGCCTGTACATCGACCTCTCCAACCCCGTCCCGCCGGACTCCAACTCCGTCCGCCAGTCCTTCCACCCCAACACCCGCGGCCACGCCGCCTTCGCCGCCTGCCTGAGTGCGTTCTACGCCGCCGACCGCCGTGAGGCGGGCTGCGCCGACCCGGCGAGCACCGGGAAGCCCGAGCTGTACGGCGGCGCCTGGGACGACGCGTACCGGCCGCTGCGCAACGACGCGACGGGCACGTGTGTGGACGCCTACGGCGCCTCGTCCCGCAACGGGACCACCGTCGGGGGCTGGGACTGCACCGGGAACCGGAACCAGGAGTGGTGGTACGACGCGCAGCGAGGGTCGTTGCGGACGGCTCTTTCGCACGACCGGTGCGTGGACGTGCCGGCGGGTAAGTACGCGGCCGGGGTCGCGGTGGCGCTCTGGAACTGCCACGGTGGCGACAACCAGCGCTTCACGCGTTCCGGCGGGTCGATCCGCCCCGCGGCGGCTCCCGATCTCTGCCTGACGCTCGCGTCGGCGAAGGATCCGGTGCGGCTCCAGCGGTGCGACGGCTCGCGGAGCCAGAGCTTCGGCTGACGGCGGGGGGTGAGCCCCTGTCCCGCCCTTTCACCGTTTCTGCGGGGGCAAGCCCCGCACTTCCCGAAACCGCGCTCCGCGCGGTTGTCCCCAAGCGCCGGACGGGCTGAAAAATCAGCCTGTCCGGCGTTTGAGGACGAGCGGCGAAGCCGCGAAAAGGAGGTCTGGGGCGCAGCCCCAGGAATCGGCGAAGGGGCGGGACCGGGGCAGACCCAACTACAGCCCAGGCCCCCGCACCGGGATCGAGGTAAACGTCGGAGACGCCGGCGCAGGATCCTGGAAGAAGTCATTCCCCTTGTCGTCCACCACGATGAACGCCGGGAAGTCCTCCACCTCGATCCGCCAGACCGCCTCCATCCCGAGCTCCTCGTACTCGACGACCTCGACCTTCTTGATGCAGTCCTGCGCGAGCCGGGCCGCCGGCCCGCCGATCGACCCGAGGTAGAAGCCGCCATGGGCGGCACACGCGTCGGTGACCTGCTTCGACCGGTTGCCCTTGGCGAGCATCACCTTCGACCCGCCCGCCGCCTGGAACTGCTCGACGTACGAGTCCATGCGCCCCGCGGTGGTCGGCCCGAAGGAGCCCGAGGCGTACCCCTCGGGGGTCTTGGCCGGGCCCGCGTAGTAGACCGGGTGATCGCGCAGGTACCGCGGCATCTCCTCGCCCGCGTCCAGCCGCTCCTTGATCTTCGCGTGCGCGATGTCACGGGCGACGACCAGCGGCCCGCTCAGCGACAGCCGCGTCTTGACCGGGTACTTCGTCAGCTCGGCGAGGATCTCGTCCATGGGCCGGTTGAGGTCGACGCGCACGACGTCGCCCTCCTCGGCGAGCTGCTCGTCGGTGGTCTCCGGCAGGAACCGCGCCGGATCCGTCTCCAGCTGCTCCAGGAAGACGCCCTCGGCGGTGATCTTCGCGACGGCCTGCCGGTCGGCCGAGCAGGACACGGCGATGGCGACCGGGCAGGACGCGCCGTGCCGCGGCAGCCGCACCACACGCACGTCGTGGCAGAAGTACTTGCCGCCGAACTGCGCGCCGATGCCGATCTTCTGCGTCAGCTCGAAGACCTTTTCCTCCAACTCCTTGTCACGGAAGCCGTGGCCGAGCGGGGAGCCCTCCTCGGGCAGTTCGTCGAGGTAGTGCGCGGACGCGTACTTGGCGGTCTTCAGCGCGTACTCGGCGCTGGTGCCGCCCACGACGATCGCGAGGTGGTACGGCGGGCACGCGGCCGTGCCCAGCGAACGGATCTTCTCCTCCAGGAACTTCATCATGCTCGCCTCGTTGAGCACGGCCTTCGTCTCCTGGTAGAGGAAGGACTTGTTGGCCGAGCCGCCGCCCTTGGCCATGAAGAGGAACTTGTAGGCGCCGCCGTCCGTCGCGTACAGCTCGATCTGCGCGGGGAGGTTGGAGCCGGTGTTCTTCTCCTCCCACATGGTGAGCGGCGCCATCTGCGAGTAGCGCAGATTGAGCTTGGTGTAGGCGTCGAAGATGCCGAGGGACAGCGCCTCCTCGTCACCGCCCTCGGTGAGGACGTTCTGGCCGCGCTTGCCCATGACGATCGCCGTGCCGGTGTCCTGGCACATCGGGAGCACGCCCGCGGCGGCGATGTTGGCGTTCTTCAGCAGGTCCAGGGCGACGAACTTGTCGTTGGAGGACGCCTCGGGGTCGTCGACGATCTTCCGCAGCTGGGCGAGGTGCGCGGGGCGCAGGTAGTGCTGGATGTCGTGGATCGCCTCTTCCGCGAGCCGGCGCAGCGCCGCGGGCTCCACCTTGAGGAACGTGCGTCCGTCCGCCTCGAACGTGGACACGCCCTCGGAGGTGATCAGTCGGTACGGCGTCTCGTCCTCGCCCAGGGGCAGCAGATCCGTGTAGGCGAACCCTGGGGGGACTGACCGGTCAGACATCGCGGCGATTCCTCACTCACTCTGCGGGTTGGGAGTGCCGGACGGGTCCGGGGGGACCGTCGGCGTCTCTCAGGGTAGGCCGCCGGGAGGGCGGCGGGCCGGTGAGGTTGCCCTCACAACGGTGGCCCGCGGGCCTCCGCACCCGCGCCCCTGTCGCGATCTATCGCGAGTCGCTAGGCTGGTGGCCGTGGACGAGTCATCGCTGGAGAAGCGCCGAGTGCCCCTGACCAAGACCCCCGCCGCGGCACCGGTCGCGCCCGCCGGACCCGCCGGGCCGGCGCTGCGCGCGTCCGACGCGGACCGCGACCGGACAGCGGACATCCTGCGCGAGGCGCTGGCCGAGGGCCGGCTCACCCCGGACGAACACGCCGACCGCGTCGACGCCGTCTACCGGGCCCGTACGGTCGGCGAGCTGGAGCCGCTGGTCCGGGACCTGCCGGCCGGCGCCGGCCGGCCGGCCGCCGCCCACCGCCCGTTCCCGGCGGACCCCCACGCGCCGGCCGCCCCCGCGGAGAACCTGATAGCCGTCTTCGGCGGCGCCGGCCGCCGGGGACGCTGGCGCGCCGGCGCCAGGCTGAACGCGTTCGCGCTCTTCGGCGGTGTGGAGATCGACCTCACCGAGGCGCTCTTCGAGCAGCGCACGGTGGTCATCAGCACCTGGGCCCTCTTCGGCGGCGTCGACATCAAGGTCCCGGAGAACGTCTCGCTGCGCTGCACCGGCACGGGTGTCTTCGGCGGCTTCGACGTCGACGGATACGAGTCGTCCGACGAGGGCGCCCCCGTGGTCGTGGTGACCGGCTGGGCGCTGTTCGGCGGGGTCGCGGCCAAAGCCTGTCGGGGCAAGCGGGTCAAGGACCTCCGCGCGGCCGGCTGACCGCCCCGCGCCCGGCGAGGACGGGGCGGGGGTGACGGACGGGATTCCGGTCATGGCAACGGTGTGAATAAGCACGCGCACAGCGGGTAAAGCTTGGTGCATCGTCTCTCGTACGGCTGCGGGTGCGACTGTCGGACAAAGGCCGTGCAGGGTGAGACGGGCAAGGGTGACTCAACCGGCCGAGCAAAGCCGTCGTCAGGAGTGGACCGTGCTGCTACCGCATCAGCCCCTGCAGGAAGCCGCCGTACCGTCGCCGCGGATGTCCGCGCGGGATCAGGCCGGCCCCTGGCATTCGGAGGCGGTGTGCCGCCGGGACGAAGCCGGTCTCTTCTTCGCACCGTCGAAGGAGCCCACGGCGGCACGTCTGTCCCGCGAGGAAGCCGCCAAACGCGTCTGCGCACGCTGCCCCGTGATGGTCGAGTGCCGGGAGCACGCACTGCTCCAGCCCGAGCCGTACGGCGTGTGGGGCGGCCTCACCGCCGCCGAGCGCCGCGTCGTGCTCGCCCGCCGGCGGCGCCGGGACGCGGAGCTCCAGCGCTCCACCCGGGTGGCCGCGGCGGGATAGCGGACGCCCCGGGGTTCCCGGACGCCGGACGGGCCGGCCGTGACTGATCCGCACGGCTCCGCCCGTCCGGCGTCCGGGGACGGGCGGCGAGCCGCTTCCCGGGGCCGAGTTCCAGCCGGACCGCGCCGGACCGCTCGGACCGCTTTGGCGGACCTGACCGCTCGGGCTGCTCCGACCGCCCGGGCTATCCGGCCGGCCGGGGTCGCTCGGCGCCGCCGGTCCGCTCGTAGCGGATGCGGCCGGCCCGCTCGGACTCGATCCGGCCGTTCCGCTCAGACTCGATCCGGCCGCTCCGCCCGGACCCGATCCGGTCCGCGCGAAGCGGGTTCAGCTGGGCCGCTCGAAGTCGATCGCGCTGTACGCCCGGAGCTTCGACAGCCGGTGCACCGAGTCGATCTGCCGGATCGTCCCCGACTTCGACCGCATGACCAGCGACTGCGTGGTCGCCGTCTCCGCGCGGTAGCGCACCCCGCGCAGCAGCTCGCCGTCGGTGATGCCGGTGGCGACGAAGAACACGTTGTCTCCGCTGACCAGGTCGTCGGTGCAGAGCACCCGGTCCAGGTCGTGCCCGGCGTCGATCGCCCGCTGCCGCTCGGCGTCGTCCTTGGGCCACAGCTTGGTCTGGATGGTGCCGCCGAGGCACTTGATGGCACAGGCGGCGATGATGCCCTCGGGCGTACCGCCGACGCCCAGCAGCAGGTCGACGCCGGTGCCCTCGCGCGCCGCCATGATCGCGCCGGCCACGTCGCCGTCGGAGATGAACTTGATGCGGGCGCCCGCCTCGCGGATCTCCTTGACGATGCCGTCGTGGCGCGGCCGGTCGAGGACGACGACCGTGACGTCCTCGGGGGAGGAACGCTTCGCCTTCGCGATCCGGCGGATGTTCACGGCCACCGGGGCGTTGATGTCCACGTAGTCCGCGGCCTCGGGACCGGTGACCAGCTTGTCCATGTAGAAGACGGCCGACGGGTCGAACATCGAGCCGCGGTCGGCGACGGCGAGCACGGAGACGGCGTTGGCCATGCCCTTGGCGGTCAGGGTGGTGCCGTCCACCGGGTCCACGGCCACGTCGCACTCCGGGCCGGTCCCGTCGCCGACGCGCTCACCGTTGTAGAGCATCGGGGCGTTGTCCTTCTCGCCCTCGCCGATGACGACGACGCCGTTCATCGACACGGTGTGGATGAGCGCGCGCATGGCGCGGACGGCGGCGCCGTCGGCGCCGTTCTTGTCTCCGCGGCCGACCCAGCGGCCCGAGGCCATGGCGCCCGCCTCGGTCACCCTGACCAGCTCCAGGGCGAGGTTGCGGTCCGGGGCCTCCGGGCTGACCTCAAGCTGGGACGGGAGATGGTGATCGGTCATCGGGCGCACCTTTCTGTACGGCGGTCGGCCGTGGGTCCCCCCTGCCGGGTGAGCCAGGAGGGTGAGGGTGTCCATGACTTTATCCGCTGATTTCGAGAATGAGCAGGGCGCCCCACGCATGAGCGGCGTCAAGGCCCCGCCACCCGCCCCGACGCGGCCGTGACCCCCTCCGGCGTGATGATCGTCGAGGTCATGGGGGACGATGGGGGCGTGGCAGGCAGGAACGGGAAGAACAAGACGGCACGCAACATGCTGCTGTCGCTGGCGGTGACGATTCCGGTGGCGGGCACGGGCTATCTGCTGCTCCCGCACGAGGGCAGCGGGCGCGATCCGGTGAGGACCGTCGCCTACCAGGTGGAGGTCGCCTCCGCCCGGCGCGCGGCACCGTACCCGGTGGTGGCCCCCGAGGGGCTCGGCGCCGACTGGCGCGCGACCTCGGTCTGGTACCGCCAGGAGCCCGGCGGGGGCAAGGTGTGGCACCTGGGCTTCGTCGACCCGGACACCGAGTACGTCCAGATCGAGCAGAGCGACGGCCCGGCGGGCGACTTCATCGAGGACTCCACGCAGCACGCGGAGCCGACGAAGCGGACGCAGCGGGTGGGCGACACCGTCTGGCAGCGCTACGAGGGCGAGAAGTACAACGCCCTGGTACGGACGGAGCACGGGGCGACGACGGTGGTCGCCGGGACCGCGTCCGACCGCCGGCTCACGGAGATGGCCGCCGCGCTCCGGGACGGGAAGGCCGACGGGAAGCCGGACGGGAAGCCGAAGAGCTGACCGCAGGGGCGCGCGCCGCCCCCGGACATGCCGAAGGGGCCCACGAGGGGCCCCTGGAAGGCTGTGGCGGTGCGCCGGTCAGACGACCGACACGACCTGGTCGTAGGCCAGGCGCGGGGAGCGCGGACGGTAGGCGTCCTCCGACGGCTTGCCGATGTTGACGACGAGCATCGGGGTGTGGTCGCCGTCCAGGAACTCCTTCTGGATGCCCGCGGCGTCGAAGCCGGTCATCGGGCCGGCGGCCAGGCCGGCGGCGCGGACGCCCAGGATGAAGTAGCCGGCCTGCAGCGCGGCGTTCAGCTCGGCGGACTTCTCACGGACCGGGCGCTCGCTGAAGAAGACGTCCTTGGCCTGCGGGAAGTGCGGGAACAGGGCCGGCAGCTCCTCGTGGAACTCGCTGTCGGCGGCCAGGATCGCGACCAGCGGCGCGGCCTTGGTCTTGGCCTGGTTGCCCTCGGACATGTGGGCGACGAGACGCTCGCGGGCCTCCTCGGAGCGGACCAGGACGATGCGCAGCGGCGACTGGTTGAACGCCGTGGGGGCGTACTTGATCAGGTCGTAGAGCGCCTGCATCTGCTCGTCGGAGACGGGCTCGTCGGTGAACGCGTTGGCCGTGTGCGCCTCACGGAAGAGCAGGTCCTGCGCGGCGGTGTCCAGGGCGAGAGTCATGGGGGGTGACCTTCTTTGCTGTGCTGGGGTATTCGGGTCGGCCGGTGTCCACTCTAGAACAAACTATGTGAACTTTCAACTGAAAGTTAAACTAAAGCGGCGGGGGTCGGCGCCGCCGACCGCGCGGCCCCGGGGTTTTCAGCCCCCGTCGGCCGGGCCCCCATCGGCCCCCGCCTCCGGCTCCGGCGCGGAGAGCGCCGCGTCCAGCCGCGCCCGCGCCCCCTCCAGCCAGTGCCGGCACACCCGGGCCAGCGCCTCGCCGCGCTCCCACAGGGCCAGCGACTCCTCCAGCGTCTGGCCGCCGGTCTCCAGTCTGCGGACGACCTCGATCAGCTCGTCCCGCGCCTGCTCGTAGCCGAGCGCGCCCAGCTCCTCGTCCGCGCCGGTCCCGGTGCCGGACTCATCCGTTTTCGCCATGCCGCCCAGCGTAGGGCCTGCCGCCGGGCACGCCGCGGGCTCAGTCGGCCGGCCCCTCGACGCGTACGGCGAACGCGCCCTCGGCCACCCGCGCCCGCAACTCCTCGCCCGCCGCCACCTCGTCCGCGGCCCGGACCACCGAACCGTCGGCGTGCTGGAGGACGGCGTACCCGCGCCGCAGCGTCGCGGCGGGGGAGAGCGCCACCACCCGGGCGTGCGTGTGCGTCAGCTCGGAGTCGGCGCGGTCCAGCAGGTGCCCGAACGTCCGCCGGGCCCGTCCCAGCAGCCCCTCCACCTGCTCCTCGCGCTCCTCCACCATCCGTTGCGGACGCTGCATGCACGGCCGCGCCCGTACGGCCGCCAGCCCGCGCTCCTCCCGGTCCAGCAGCGTGCTCACCGCGCGCAGCGCCCGGCCACCCAACTGCTCGACGCGCGCCAGCTCCTCGCCCACGTCCGGGACGACGCGCTTGGCGGCGTCGGTGGGCGTCGAGGCCCGCAGGTCCGCGACCAGGTCGAGGAGCGGGGAGTCCGGCTCGTGCCCGATCGCCGACACCACCGGCGTCCGGCACGCGGCAACCGCCCGGACCAGCTGCTCGTCCGAGAACGGCAGCAGGTCCTCGACGCTGCCGCCGCCGCGCGCGACGATGATCACGTCCACCTCGTCGAGCGCGTCCAGCTCCCGGACCGCCTCGACCACCTTCGGCACCGCGTGCACACCCTGCACCGGCACATTCCGCACCTCGAAGCGGACGGCCGGCCAGCGGTGCCGGGCGTTCTCCAGCACATCCCGCTCGGCGGCCGACGCCCGCCCGCAGACCAGACCGATCAGCTGCGGCAGGAACGGCAGCGGCCGCTTCCGCCCGGCGTCGAACAGCCCCTCCCGCGCCAGTGACTTCCTCAGCTGCTCCAGCCGCGCCAGCAGTTCCCCGACCCCCACCGGCCGGATCTCCGCCGCCCGCAGCGACAACGACCCGCGCGGCGCGTACCACTCCGGTTTCGCGTGCACCACGACCCGCGCACCTTCGGACACGACGTCCGCGACCTGGTCGAACACCGCGCGGTAGCAGGTGACGGAGAGGGAGATGTCGTGCGACGGATCGCGCAGCGTCAGAAACACCACCCCCGCCCCGGGCCGCCGCGACAACTGCGTGATCTGCCCCTCGACCCAGACGGCACCGAGCCGGTCGATCCAGCCCCCGATGAGGCGGGAGACCTGGCCGACGGGGAGGGGGGCGTCGGGGGAGGTGGTGAGGGCCATGCGGTCGAGGGTATCGGGGGTGGGTACGCCCCGGTCCCGCCCTTTCGCCGTTTCCTGGGGCTGTGCCCCAGCCCCCCCCTTGTCGCGGCTCCGCCGCTCGTCCTCAAACGCCGGACGGGCTGGAGTGCGCGCCCGGGCACGGCATTCAGCCCGTCCGGCGTTTGAGGACGAACGCGGCGCAGCCGCGTTGCGGGGGCGCGGGCCCTCCCGCGGAAACGGTGAAAGGGCGGGACCGGGGCTGCTCACCGCGCTCCGCGCGCCCCCTGCGCGGCCAGCACCCCCAACCCCACCCCCAGCCACACCATTCCCACCACCTGCGCCACCCCCGCCGCCCGAACAAGCACCGCGACCACCACAGCCAACCCGCCCAGCGGCGCGAGCACGTCCCGAACGACGCCGCACCGCATCCGCTGCCGTACCGCGAACCACCCGACAACCGACAAATGCAACAACCCAAAAGCCACCAGCGCCCCCACATCCACCACCGACACCAACCGGTCCAGCCCATCCCCCCGCCGGGCCGCCCACACCGCCGCGACCAGCGTGACGACGGCAGCACACAACACCGCCCGCCGCGGCACCCCCGTGCCCCGGTCGACGACGGCCAGAGCCCCCGGCAGCCGCCGATCCCGAGCCATCGCGAACAGCAGCCGCCCGGCGGCCGCCTGCCCGGACAGGGCCGCGAACGCCGCCCCGCCCGCCTTGCTCGCCGCGACGAGATCGTGCAGCCACCGCCCCGTCGAGGCATCCACCGTGTCGTAGAACGCGGCCCCCTGCCGAGCCGGTTCGGCAGCGAGCTCCGCCGCCGACAGCGGCACGAGCAGCGCCGCCAGATACGTCTGGACGAGGAACAGGACACCCGCCGCCACCAGACAGGTGAGCACCGCACGGGCCACCCGCCCTGGCCCGCCCGCCGCCTCCTCCGCGAACGCGGCGATCGCGTCGAACCCCAGGTACGACAGCACCGCCACGGACACCGCCGTCAGCACGGCACCCGTGTCGAAGGCGCCCTCGCCGGTCAGCGGCGCGAGCCAGCCGCGTCGCGGCCCGTCCGCCGCCAGCGCCCAGGCCGCCGCGGCGACGAAGACGCACAGCACCGCGATCTCCACCGCCAGCACCGCGAACCCCGCCAGCGCCGCGACCCGCACTCCTGACAGATTGAGGCCGGTCGTCACCGCGACCGCGAGCGCCGTCCACACCCACGGGTGCACCGCCGGCACCAGCGCGTGCATCGCGATCCCCGAGAACAGATAGGCCACCGCGGGGATCAGCAGGTAGTCGAGCAGCGCCATCCACCCCGCGACGAACCCCGCCCCCTCGCCCAGCCCGACCCGCGCGTAGGCGTAGACGGAACCGGCCCGCGGCACCACCCGCACCATCCGCGCGTAGGAGTACGCGGTGAACCCCATCGCGGCCGTCGCCACCAGATACACCGCGGCCACCGCGCCGTGCGCCTTCGCCACCAGCGTGCCGAAGACGCCGACGGGCGCCATCGGGGCGATGAACAACAGCCCGTAGACGACGAGGTCCCGGTAGGTCAGGGTGCGGCGGAGCGCGCCGTCCCCGCCGCCGGACTCCGGGAAGGGAGGTGCTGAAGGTGCCGGCATACGGGTGCCTCCCCTGCGGTCGGTCGGAACGGGTGCGGGGCCGCCCGGCCAGTATTCGGCCCGGCCCGGGGGAGGGCACCGGGACGCGCCGCCGATGTCGGTGGTGGCCCGTACGATGGACGACATGACTGCAACCAGCGCTCGAAAGGTCCTGCTCGCCGCCCCCCGTGGCTACTGCGCGGGCGTGGACCGTGCCGTGATCGCCGTCGAGAAGGCCCTGGAGCAGTACGGCGCGCCGGTGTACGTGCGCCACGAGATCGTCCACAACAAATACGTGGTCAAGACCCTGGAGAAGAAGGGTGCGATCTTCGTCGACGAGACGTTCGAGGTGCCCGAGGGCAACATCGTGATCTTCTCGGCGCACGGCGTCGCACCGGTCGTCCACGACGAGGCCAAGCGGGGCAAGCTCGCCACGATCGACGCGACGTGCCCGCTGGTGACCAAGGTCCACAAGGAGGCCGTGCGCTACGCGCGCGAGGACTACGACATCCTCCTCATCGGCCACGAGGGCCACGAGGAGGTCATCGGCACCTCCGGCGAGGCCCCGGACCACATCCAGCTCGTCGACGGCCCCGACGACGTCGCGAACGTCGAGGTCCGCGACCCCGACAAGGTCGTCTGGCTCTCCCAGACCACCCTCTCCGTCGACGAGACCATGGAGACCGTCGGCGCCCTGAAGAACAAGTTCCCCAACCTGCTCTCCCCGCCCAGCGATGACATCTGCTACGCCACGCAGAACCGGCAGACCGCGGTGAAGCAGATGGGCGCCGAGGCCGACCTCGTCATCGTCGTCGGCTCCAAGAACTCCTCCAACTCCGTCCGCCTGGTCGAGGTCGCCCTCGGCGCCGGCGCCCGCGCCGCGCACCTGGTCGACTACGCCGAGGAGATCGACGAGACCTGGCTGGAGGGCGTGGCGACGGTCGGCGTCACCTCCGGCGCCTCCGTCCCCGAGATCCTCGTCGAAGGCGTCCTCGAATGGCTCGCCGCCCGCGGCTACGAGGACGTCGAGACCGTCAAGGCCGCCGAGGAGTCCATCACCTTCTCCCTCCCCAAGGAACTCCGCCGCGACCTGCGCGCCGAGGCCGCCGCGGCCGTCGCGGGCCCGCGGACCGCCTCGGGGACGTCCACCGAGGGGTGACGGCGGGCTTCCGCCCGTAGCGTGGTCGCCATGGACGCATTCGGTGTGGACATCGGCGGATCCGGCATCAAGGGCGCTCCGGTCGACCTGACGAAGGGGGCGACGGCGGCGGGGCGCCACAAGGTGCTCACCCCGCACCCGGCCACCCCCGACGCGGTCGCCGACCGCGTCAAAGAGGTGCTGGACCACTTCGGCTGGTCCGGCGGCCCGGTCGGCGCCACCTTCCCCGGCGTGGTCACCGGCGGCGTCACCAGGACCGCCGCCAACGTCGACAAGGGCTGGATCGGCCGGGACGCCGCCGCCCTGCTCGGCGCGCGGATCGGCGCCCCCGTGACGGTGCTGAACGACGCGGACGCGGCCGGTGTCGCCGAGATGACCTTCGGCGCCGGCCGGGGCCGCACGGGCACCGTCATCGTGCTCACCTTCGGCACCGGCATCGGCAGCGCGGTCTTCACCGACGGCCGGCTCGTCCCCAACACCGAACTCGGCCACCTGGAGCTCGGCGGCCACGACGCCGAGACGCGGGCCTCCAGCCGGGCCAAGGAAGAAGGCGACCTCTCCTGGCACCACTGGGCGCGCCGGGTGCAGAAGTACCTGCGGCACGTCGAGGCGCTGTTCTCGCCCGAGCTCTTCGTCATCGGCGGGGGCGTCAGCCGCAAGGCGGAGCGGTTCCTGCCGCTGATCGAGGGTGTCAGTGCCGAGATCGTGCCCGCTGAGCTGGGGAACGACGCGGGGATCGTGGGGGCCGCGATGGCCGCCGCCGCGCCTGCGCCCGTCCGTCCGCCCGCCGCCGCCTGACCAGCCGCACCCGCCGGCCGAGGACGATCAGCGCGGCGAGCAGCGTCCCGCCGTACAGCCAGCCGGCCTGCAGCGACAGGAAGCCGACCAGGGCCATCGCCCGGCCGCCGAGCCCGCCGGAACCGGCGGTGGCGGCCGTGACGGGCAACGCGCCCGCGGCGAACGCGATGGGCGCGCTCACCGGCGCGGCCACCAGCTCCGCCGGCCGCACCCCCAGCGCGCAGACGGCGCAGCAGAGCGTGAAGAGGACCCCGTAGGCGATCGGGGAACCGGCGGCCAGCCGGGCCACCAGCACCCCCGCGACCAGCATCGCCACCACGGCGAGGAGCCCGCTGCCCAGGCCGGTCAGCCGGACCGGCTGGTCCCGCTGGTCCCGCCGGAGCGCGCGCAGCAGCGGCGGCGGGGTGCGGCCCGCCCGCTCCCGTCCGGCCGGCGCCGCTCTGCCCTGCCCCACCGGGGCGGCCGGGCGGGGCACCGGGGCCGTGCGACGGATCCTGTGCTGGGTGATGCGTGCGCCGGGTTGCTCCACCCGTCCAAACTAGGTCGAGGACCGGCGCGAACCCGGCGTTGGACACGCTCTTCACCCCCTGTCGGCCGTTCGTTCGACCGGTGGGGCCGTCCGCCCCGGCCGGTGCCCGGCGCGGACCCGTAGACTGGTGGACCGGCCCGGACCGGGCCCCCTTGCTGCCTTTGTTCGCCCTGGGCCCTCACTATCAGGAAGTCGCCACGTGTCGCTCACGATCGGAATCGTCGGTCTGCCCAACGTCGGCAAGTCGACGCTGTTCAACGCCCTGACCAAGAACGACGTGCTGGCGGCCAACTACCCGTTCGCCACCATCGAGCCCAACGTGGGCGTCGTCGGCGTCCCCGACGCCCGGCTGACCAAGCTGGCGGAGATCTTCGGCTCGCAGAAGATCCTCCCCGCCACCGTCGACTTCGTCGACATCGCCGGCATCGTCCGCGGCGCCTCCGAGGGCGAGGGCCTGGGCAACAAGTTCCTCGCGAACATCCGCGAGTCCGACGCGATCTGCCAGGTCATCCGCGCCTTCAAGGACGAGAACGTCGTCCACGTCGACGGCAAGGTCTCGCCCAAGGACGACATCGAGACCATCAACACCGAGCTGATCCTCGCGGACCTCCAGACCATCGAGAAGGTGCTGCCGCGCCTGGTCAAGGAGTCCCGCATCCAGAAGGACAAGGCGGCCAAGGTCAAGGCCGTCGAGGAGGCCAAGACGATCCTGGAGCGGGGCGACACCCTCTTCTCGGCGGGCATCGTCCAGGGCTCCGGCAACGAGGAGCTCCTGCACGACCTGCACCTCCTCACCACCAAGCCGTTCCTCTACGTCTTCAACGTGGACGAGGACGAGCTGACGGACGACGCCTTCAAGGCCGAGCAGCGCGCCCTGGTCGCCCCCGCCGAGGCCATCTTCCTCAACGCCAAGCTGGAGGCCGACCTCGCCGAGCTCGACGAGGAGGACGCCATGGAGCTCCTCCAGTCCGTCGGCGCCGAGGAGCCCGGCCTCGCCACCCTCGCCCGCGTCGGCTTCGACACCCTCGGCCTCCAGACCTACCTGACGGCCGGCCCCAAGGAATCCCGCGCCTGGACCATCAAGAAGGGCGCCACCGCCCCCGAGGCCGCCGGTGTCATCCACACGGACTTCCAGAAGGGCTTCATCAAGGCCGAGGTCATCTCCTTCGACGACCTCGTCGCCTGCGGCTCGGTCACCGAGGCCCGCTCGGCGGGCAAGGCCCGCATGGAGGGCAAGGAGTACGTGATGGCGGACGGGGACGTGGTGGAGTTCCGCTTCAACGTCTAGCCGAACTGCGGAAAGGCCGTCTGACCTGTGGCGGAGCGGGTCGGGCGGCCTTCGCGGTCCGCATAGAGTCCGCAGCGCTTGACGCGTATTCGGTACAGCCCCGGCGGATCCCGTTACGCTCCGACACGTGGTCGTTGGGACGGCGAGCCGGCCAGGCAGAGTATGGAAACGAGTAGTGATCGAGTGGGGTCGAGTGTGGTCGGCGCGGGGGAGCAGGAGCTTCCAATGGCACTGACGCTGGGGGAGCTGGAGTCGTATCTGGCGAGGGCGGCCGATCTGCTGCGGGGCAGCATCGATCAGGCGGACTTCAAGGCGTACATCTTCCCGTTGATGTTCTTCAAGCGGATCAGCGATGTGTACGACGAGGAGTACGCCCGCGCGCTGGACGAGTCCGGTGGTGACCACACTTATGCGGCGTTCGAGGAGAACCACCGGTTCGCCATCCCCGATGGTTGCCACTGGGCAGACGTACGCGAACGCACCGAGAACGTCGGTGAGGCCCTCAAGACCGCCTTCCGCGGTATCGAGCAGGCCAACCAGGGCGCGCTATACGGCATCTTCGGCGGTGCGACCTGGACCAACAAGGACAAGCTGCCGGACAGCAAGCTGATTGACCTGATCGAGCACTTCTCGATCAAGACCCTTTCGATCTCCCAGGCCGCTCCCGACGTGCTGGGGCAGGCGTATGAGTACTTGATCAAGCGGTTCGCCGACCAGTCCAACAAGAAGGCCGGCGAGTACTACACCCCGCGCGAGGTGGTCACGCTACTGGTCAACATCCTCGACCCCCAGGAAGGCGAGACGGTCTACGACCCGGCCTGTGGCACCGGCGGCATGCTGATCGAGGTCATCCAGCACATCAAGGCCCGCGGCGGTGACCCGAAGACCGTGCTCGGAAGGCTGTATGGCCAGGAGAAGGTGCTCACCACCTCCGCGATCGCCCGGATGAATCTGCTGCTGCACGGCATGGAGGACTTCCACGTCGAGCGCGGCGACACGCTGCGTGCCCCGGCCTACTTCGACCACGGCCGGTTGGCGCGGTTCGACTGCGTGATCGCCAACCCGCCGTTCTCGTTGAAGAACTGGGGTCACGAGCAGTGGTCCTCCGATCCGTGGGGCCGTAATGAGTTGGGCGGGGTGCCGCCGAAGGGGTACGCCGACTGGGCCTGGGCCCAACACATGCTCACTTCCGCGGCACCCACCGGAGGAAGGGTCGCGGTCGTCCTCCCGCAGGGCGCGCTGTTCCGCCAGGGCGCCGAGGGCCGCGTCCGCGAGCACATCCTCAAAGCCGGCTTCGTGGAGGCCGTCATCGGCCTGGCGCCCAACCTGTTCTACGGCACCGGCCTGGCCGCCTGCGTGCTGATCCTGCGCCGCCAGCGCCCCGCCGAGCAGCAGGACAAGGTGCTCTTCGTCAATGGAGAGTCGCTCTTCAAGCGCGGCCGCAACCAGAACACCCTTGAGCCCGACCACGCCGAGACCCTCCTGAAGGCATATCAGGAGTACGCCGAGCAGCCCGGCTTGGCCGCGGTCGCGACCTTGGACGACATCAAGGCCAACGGCTGGAACCTGAACATCCCGTTGTACGTCGAGCCGGCTGAGGTCGGCGAGCAGATCACCCTGGAGCAGGCCTTGGCCGACCTGGAGACCGCGCATGCGAAGGCCCGCGAGACCCGCGCAGCGCTGGAGGCCGAGCTGGTGAAATGGGGGCTGGGCGCATGACCGCGACGAGCCCGAAGCGGATCACCCAGCGGGAACTGGAGTCCTACCTGTGGGGCGCCGCAGTGCTGCTGAGAGGGCTGATCGACGCCGGCGACTACAAGCAGTACATCTTCCCGCTGGTCTTCCTCAAGCGCCTCTCCGACGTCTACGACGAGGAACATGCCGCCGCCCTTGAGGCATACGGCGACGAGGAACTCGCTGACCTCCCGGAGAACCATCGCTTCGCCATCCCTAATGGCGCCCACTGGGCCGACCTGCGCAAGGTCACCAGCAATGTCGGCACTACGCTCAAGGCCGCGATGCGGGCCATCGAGTCCGCCAACCCCGACACCCTCCCTGGCGTCTTCGGCGACGGCGAGTGGACCAACAAGGACCTGCTCCCCGACTCGACTCTCTCGGACCTGATCGAGCACTTCTCGACCAAGACGCTGTCGGTGGCGAACCTGCCCGAGGACGAGCTCGGGCAGGGCTATGAGTACCTGATCAAAAAGTTCGCCGACGACTCCGGCCACACCGCCCAGGAGTTCTACACCAACCGCACCCTGGTGCACCTGATGACGCTCATGCTTGAGCCCCAGCCCGGCGAGTCTGTATACGACCCGACCTGCGGCACCGGCGGCATGCTCATCTCCACCGCAGCCGAGGTCAGGCGTCAAGGCAAGGAGTGGCGAAACCTGCGCCTGTATGGCCAGGAGCTCAACTACGGCACCTCTGCCATCGCCCGTATGAACCTGTTCCTGCACGGTGTCACTGACAGCCGCATCGCCCATGGCGACACCCTCGGCAGGCCTGCTTTCCTCAACGCCCACGGCGGCCCGCAAACCTTCGACGTCGTCCTGGCCAACCCGCCCTACTCCATCAAGGCATGGAACCGCGACGCGTTCGCCAAGGACCCCTACGGGCGCAACATGTGGGGCCTACCACCCCAGGGGCGCGCCGACTACGCCTTCTTCCAGCACATCGCCAAGAGTCTGGACCCCACCACTGGGCGTTCCGCGATCCTCTTCCCCCACGGGGTCCTGTTCCGCCGTGACGAGGCTGCCATGCGTGAGCGGCTTGTCAAGTCCGACCTGGTCGAGTGTGTGCTCGGCCTCGGCGAGGGCCTGTTCTACAACTCCCCGATGCCGGCCGTCGTCGTCATCCTGCGGACACGCAAGCCCACCGAGCGCCAAGGCAAGGTTCTCTTCATCAACGCCCTCAATGAGGTCTCCCGCGAACAAGGGCAGGCCTTCCTGCGCGAGACTCACCAGCAGAAGATCCTCGATGCTTACCGTGGCTTCACGGACCTCAAGCAGTTCGCGACGGTCGCCACGCTCGATGAGATTGCGGCTAAGGGCTTCAGCCTGGCCATTCCGACGTACGTCGGAATGGCCATGGACAGAGGCGAGGGAGAACAGCTCGACCTCACCGAGGCCCTCGCTGCCTGGCGTAGTTCTGCCCAGAGCTCTGATGCGGCCGTCGTCGATGTCCTGTCCCTGATGCGAAGGGATGCCTTGGCATGAGCCTGAACCTCGACAAGACCGCTTGGAAGCGCGTCACCCTTAGTGATGTGGTCAGGCACGTCACCGACCGCGTCGACGCCGAGACCTCTGGTCTGGAGCGGTTCCTCGCTGGCGAGCACATTCCCAGCGGCAGTCTCTCGATCGCCGACTGGGGCGTTATCGGGCGCGACCCGATAGGGCCGATGTTCTACAAGCGGTTCAAGCCAGGCCACGTCCTCTACGTCTCCAGGCGAACGTATCTTCGCAAAGTCGCCGTCCCGGAATTCGAGGGCATCACAGGCGAGAAGACCTTCGTACTGGAGACCCTCGACGAGAACTTGCTCCTGCAGGAGTTCCTTCCTTTCGTCCTCTCGGCCGAGAGGTTCCACGCGTATGCGATCGCCCACTCACGTGGCTCGGTCAACCCTTACCTGAACTGGGGCGAGCTGGCCGCGTATGAGTTCGACCTCCCTCCCCTCGACGAACAGCAGCGTCTTGCTGACCTGCTCTGGGCGCTGGAGAGGTACAGGTTGAGCATCCGGGAGCGAGCTGAACGTGTTTGGGATGCGGCGGCCGTCGTGCTTCGTCATGCGTGGGAGGTTGAACGCAAGTTCGCCATCGGAGTTATCGGCGAGTGTGTTACTGGTTCGACGCCTTCGAAGGCGAACGCCGACTACTGGAACAGTGAGGATGTTCCCTTCTACACGCCATCCGAGATCGATGGTGAGTTCATCGCGTCCGCTAGGCAGCGTGTGAGTCTCGCTGGCGCGAAATCGGGTCGGATGGTGTCGAAGAATGCAGTCGCTGTCGCATGTATCGGTGGCGATCTCGGCAAGTCCGCGGTCGTTACCGAGCCAGGTATCTCAAACCAGCAGATCACGTCCATCGTTGGGCTACCGGCCGACGACGCTGAACTTCTGCAGGCCATCCTGGCTCATCCACGTGGCCGTGCAGCGCTGCAGGCTCGGGAGACCACCACAATCGTGCGTAAGCTCAACAAGAGCGATCTCATGAAGGTCGAGGTTCCGTGGCCTGC
This sequence comes from Streptomyces sp. NPDC021100, assembly GCF_044333095.1. Classification (NCBI taxonomy): domain Bacteria; kingdom Bacillati; phylum Actinomycetota; class Actinomycetes; order Kitasatosporales; family Streptomycetaceae; genus Streptomyces; species Streptomyces sp. NPDC021100. The sequence continues at coordinate 713,125 of NZ_JBIRQH010000001.1, read as the reverse complement.
GGATCGCAGGACCCTGCACGCGGTCATCCGGGCAAGACGCATCGCAACCGTAGGTGCCAATGTTGAGGCATCTCGACTCGCAAGATCCCGAAGTGGACTTACTACTGAGATATTTGGAGGTGCCAAATGACCTTCAACGAGGCGAACACCGTCCGGGACTTCGTTCGGGATCTGGTGGAGTCGGTCGATGTACGGTTCGTGCCGGGGAGCAATCTGCCGCGGCGCACCGACGAGGTGTTGCTGGAGCAGCAAGTGCGGGAGGCGTTAATTCGCCTCAACCCGACCATCGAGGCCGATCCGCGTCTGGCCGATGAGGTGATCTACCGGCTGCGCGCGATCCTGGTCTCCGCGCGCAACACGCCGAATCCGGTGGTGGCGAACGAGGAGTTCGCGGCATGGCTCACGGGGCAGAAGTCGATGCCGTTCGGGCCCGACGGCGAGCATGTGACCGTCAAGCTGATCGACTTCGACCACCCCGGCGAGCACAGTGCGAACAACTGGATCGTTTCCACCGAGGTGCCCTACGGGGTCGGGAGACTGGAGCGGCGCTTCGACCTGGTGATCTGGTGCAACGGCTTCCCCCTCGTCGTGGGGGAGGCGAAGTCGCCGGTGCGGCCAGCGTACTCCTGGATCGACGCTGCCGCGCAGGTCAAGGAGGACTACGAGGTCAACGTGCCGGCGTTCTTCGTGCCGAACGTGCTCAACTTCGCCACCGAGGGCAAGGACTTCCGCTACGGCTCGGTCGGGATGCCGGTGGAGCTGTGGGGGCCGTGGCGAGCGGATGAGTCAGGTGACGACCACACGCCGGTGAAGGTAGGCCTCTCGGTAGTCAGGGAGGCGGTCGAGGGCGTTCTGGATCCGGACGCGATCTTGGACTTCCTGCGGTTCTTCACGCTGTTCGCGACCGACAAGAAGCACCGCAAGATCAAGGTGATCGCGAGGTACCAGCAGCTCCAGGCGACCAACCTGATCGTGGAGCGGGTGATGCATGGGCAGATCAAGCAAGGGCTGATCTGGCACTTCCAGGGGTCGGGGAAGTCGCTATTGATGGTGTTCACCGCGCAGAGGTTGCGCGCAACGGCGGGGCTGACCTCGCCGACGGTGATCATCGTGGTTGACCGGATTGATCTGGACACCCAGATCACCGCGACGTTCAACGCCTCGGACGTACCGAATCTCGTCTCAACGGAGTCCCGCAAGGAGCTGCAGGAACTCCTGGTTGCGGGCGCGCGGAAGATCATCATCACCACGATCCATAAGTTCGGCGAAGCCCCGGGTGTGTTGGACGCGCGCGACAACATCATCGTGATGGTCGACGAGGCCCATCGCTCCCAGGAGGGCGACTACGGCCGCAAGATGCGCGAGGCGCTGCCCAACGCGTTCCTGTTCGGGCTGACCGGGACGCCGATCAACAAGCGTGACCGCAACACGTTCATGTGGTTCGGGGACGAGGCCGACGAGCACGGGTATCTCTCGCGTTACTCCTTCTCCAACTCCATCCGCGACGGTGCCACCCTGCCGCTGCACTTCGAGCCGCGCCTCTCGGAGATCCACCTGGATGAGGAGTCGATCGACGCGGCCTTCGCCGAGCTCGCCGACCGCCACGGGCTCAATGAGGAAGACCGCACCACCCTGTCGAGGAAGGCCGCCTCCCTGGAAGTGCTGATCAAGGCCCCCGACCGGGTCCGCAAAATCGCCGCCGACATCGCCGGGCACTTCACCGCGAAGGTCGAGCCGCAGGGGTTCAAGGCGCAGGTCGTGGTCTACGACAAGGCCACCTGCGTGGCGTACAAGGAAGAGCTTGACCGCCTGCTCGGCCCGGACGCGTCCACGATCGTGATGTCCACCAGCCGAGGTGACAAGCCGGCGTGGAAGCAGTGGACACCTGGTCGGGAGGAGCTGGAGCGAATCACCGCCCGCTTCAACGACCCGGCGGACCCGTTGAAGATCATCATTGTGACCGCGAAGCTGCTCACCGGCTTCGACGCCCCGATCCTCTATGCCCAGTACATTGACAAGCCCCTGTACGAGCACACCCTGCTCCAAGCAATCTGCCGCACGAATCGGGTCTATCCGCCGGCGAAGACCCACGGCCTGATAGTGGACTACCTAGGCATCTTCGACGACGTCGCCAAGGCCTTCGAGTTCGACGACAAGTCTGTCCAGCAGGTCATCTCCAACATCGCTGTACTCCGCGAGCAGCTCGGCCCCGCGATCGAGGCTGCTCTGGCGTTCTTCCCGGGTGTCGACCGCACCGTCGGCGGCTATGAGGGCCTGATCCAGGCCCAGACTGCGATCGACTCCGATGAGTCCCGCGACACCTTCGGAGCCGCGTACAGCGTCGTTGCCCAGCTGTGGGAGACCCTGTCCCCGGACCCGAGCCTGTCCGAATACGAAGCGGACTACCGCTGGCTGACCGACGTCTACCAGTCGGTGCAACCCACGGACGTCACCGGCCGACTGGTTTGGCACACGCTGGGCGCCAAGACCCTTGACCTCATAAATGAGCACGTCACCGTCGAGGTCCCCCGCACCGACCTGGACACCATCGTCCTCGATGCGCAGGTTATCGAGGACCTGATGACCGGCGACCGCAAGGACATCGACCCCGTTGAGGTCGAGAAGTGGATCACCGCCCGCATTGCCAAGCACGTCGGCAACCCGGCCTTCGTCGAGCTTGGTCAGCGGTTGAATGCTCTGCGCGAGAAGTACACCCACTCTCAGCAGGCATCGCTGGAGTTCCTCAAGGAGCTCTTCGCGCTGGCGCGTGACACGGTCGCAGCGGAGAAGGCCGCCGCTGAGGTGCCCCGCGAGGAGCGCGGAAAGGCCGCCTTGACCGACCTCTTCGAGTCGCTCAAGGGCGAGGAGACCCCGATCATCGCCGAGAAGGTCGTCGACGAGGTCGACTCCGTTGTCCGTACCGTCCGCTTTGACGGCTGGCAGGGCACCAATGAAGGCGATCGCCTTGTCCAGCAGGCACTTCGCAAGGCGCTCTACATCAAGTTCAAGATCCGCGACCAGGATGTTTTCGGGAAGGCGCTGGGATACATCCGGGAGTACTACTAGAGTCGCCGAAGTCTTGGGAGTCTCAGGCTCCGCTGCGGGGAATCTGCAGCGGAGCAGGTCGGGTGGCCTTCACCGTCCGCACTGAGTCGGCAGCGCGCTGGCTTCGGCCAGCCGGGGGTAGCCGCTATGCCGCTTCAGTGACAAGCGTCTCGCCGTCCGCAGGGCAGTCCGCGTACGCCTTGTCGACGGCGGCCCGGGTCCGTTCCTCGGAGTCGGGCCACAGGTGGGTGTAGATGTTCAGCGTCATGGCCGCGTTGGTGTGGCCGAGACGCTCGGAGACCGTCTTCACGGACTCGCCGTGCTTGATCAGCAGGCTGGCGTAGTGATGCCGGAGGGCGTGGGGTCCGGTGCCCTTCGGTATGCCGGCCTTCGCGCAGGCGGGCCGCCAGGACGCGTCCATGAAGTGCGTGTAGACCACGGGCCCACCTTGCGGCGCCGTGAAGAGCCAGCCCTCGGGGCCATCGGCGGGGAAGTCCCGCAGATGGGCCTTCATCGCATCCACCGCCATGCGGGGGAGCGGGACCGTGCGGTGGGAGCGATCGGTCTTGGGCGGGCAGACGTACACACCGTGCTTGGCGGTCTGCTGGACCTGCTGCTCGACCGAGACGGTTGCGTGCAGCAGGTCGAGGTGGCGGACCTGGAGGCCGAAGAGCTCGCCGGGGCGGAGCCCGGTGGCCGCGCCGAGCAGGACGAGGCCCTTGTAGCGGGCGGGTATCTCCTCGGACAGCGTCCGCACCTGCTCGACGGCCAGCGGCACGATCTTCTTCCGGGGCACCGAGGGCAGCTTCGCCTCGGCACAAGGGTTGTGAGGGATCATCCGGTCACGGACGGCCGCCCGGAAGACGGCGTTGACCGTGTTGAAGACCGTCCGTGAGGTACTGGCGGCCAGCCCGTGCGTGGTGGTCAGGCTGGTGACCCAACTCTGTACGTCGCCGGGCTTGATGGCGCCGAGTGACCGCTTCTCCCAAGCCGGGTAGACGTAGCAGCGCAGGTGCTGGGCCACCGCCTTGGCCGTGGAAGGCCGGTGCGGCTGGATGGCCCGCCATTCCTCCGCGTACTCCTTGAAGGGCTTCTTCGCCGATCGCGGGTCGACGTACTGACCGGTGACCAGGCTGGCCGTGACCTCGTCGATCCATCGCTGGGCGTCGATCTTGCGCTCGAAGTGGCGTGCGTGCTCCTTGCCGTCGAGGTCGCGGTAGCGGGCCCGCCATTTGCCGTTGGGGCGCTTCTGGATGTTGGCCAGGTGGCTTCTCCTTCGTGTCGGTTGTCAGTAGTGGCCGCGGTCCTCGATGTCGTTGCTGAGCGTGCGAGCGTCGCGCTCGTCGCCCATGAGGCGGAGGCACTGCTCGTGGATGGCCCGCGGGCTGTCGGGGTGGGCCTTGATGTGGTCGGCGATGGCGACCACGGCGTGGTGGAGGCGGTCGCGTGCGTCGCGGGCCTCGTAGAACGCCTCGACGGCCTCCTGGACGAGGCGCCGGCTGTCGATGTCGAGCCCCTCCAGGGGCGGGGACATTAGCTCTTCGAGAGGAAGCTCGAAGACGCGTGAGAAGGCGAGGGCCTCATCGAGGTTGATGCGCCGGCGAGGAGTGCCGTTCTCGATGCGCCAGACCGCAGTCTGGTTCATCTTGACGCCGGCCCTGGTCACCCGCTCCGCCAGCTCAGTCGTGCTCCACCCTCTGACCTCGCGCTCCAGGGCCACGCGCGCGGCCACGTTCCCTTCGCTGTAGAGCAGCGGTACCTCGCCGCCCTCGGGCCTGTCGCCTGCCATCACGCCTCCATCCATCACAACGATCCCCGCTATGCAGATTGAAACACGAGCTTCCCGATTCGAGTAACCGGGGATCGTCCGGTACAACATTATTCAGATCCGAAACGCCCTCTAGTCGAATGGGAATGCATGCGATACCTGACCACCGCCGAGGTCGCCGAGCGCTACCGCACCGCCGAGAGCACCGTCCGCTACTGGCGCCACATCGGGAGGGGGCCGCGCGGCATCAAGGTCGGCAAGCGGGTCCTGTACCCCGAGGCCGAGCTGCTGCGGTACGAGCAGACGCTGATCGAGGGCCAGAACGAGTGGGGCCTGGCCGCGTAGCCACAGACCCGAAGCTTCTGGGGCCCCTCACTCATCCCTGAACGACCACCCGACGAGAAGGCGGAACAGGCTCCGCTCCGCCCCTCGCCAGAAAGGAACGCCTATGGAGGACATCTCCTCCCCCACCCCGTCGACCGCTTCCGCTGCAGGCGGTTGGCCGCCGGTCGCGGTCCCCGGGCAGGGCATCCCGTGGCACGGTCCGGACCGAGCGGACGGCCGGTCCGCCTCTCCAGGGACCGGCGAACACCCGGACCGTGCCGCTGGTCTGGTCGGTCCGGAACCGCACCGGTCCGCGACTGGAACCCGGACCGGAGTTCCGGTCAACCCGGACCAGGAACCCGGACCGGCGGAGAACTCCCAGCTCAGTGGCCTGACCAACCGGACCGGGAACCCGGACCGTGGACCCGGCCCGGAAGCCGAGGACCGGACGGAAAGTTCCGGTCAGTCGGCCGACGAACCCGGACCGTCGGTCCCGGTGGACCACGGTGATCCGGGGACGGGGGCCGAACCCGGACCGGAAACTGGGGACCGCAAGCACGCCGGTCTCACGGCGGACCGGGACCAGGACGGGACCGCCGTACTGGACGAGCTGCGCGCCGCGATCGGACGGTACGTCGTGCTGCCGAGCGAGGAGGCCCTGACCGCGGTCACTCTCTGGGTGGCGGCCTCCCACATCCAGACTGCCCTCCAGCACGCGCCGCGCCTGGCGGTGGTGGGACCAACGAAGGGCTGCGGCAAGTCCCGCGTCCTGGACGTGCTCCACGAGACCGTGCACAAGCCGATGATGACGGTAAATACCTCACCGGCGGTGGTCTTCCGCGTCATCGGCGAGGACCCGCCGACGCTGCTGGTGGACGAGGCCGACACCATCTTCGGCCCCAAAGCCGGCGACAAAGAGGACCTGCGCGGCCTGCTGAACGCCGGACACCAGCGCAACCGCCCCGCCTGGCGGATCTCCGGCCCGGAACACAAGGCGACCGCGTTTCCCACCTTCGCCATGGCGGCGCTCGCCGGGATCGGCGACCTGCCAGACACGATCATGGACCGGGCGGTCGTGCTCCGCATGCAGAAGCGCAAGCCGGGTGAGCGCATAGCCCCGTTCCGCTCGCGGTATTCCGTCCCGGAACTGAACGCGCTGCGCGACCGACTGGCCGCCTGGCTGGCCCCGCTGCGGAGCACCGCAGAGGGCTTGGTTCCGCAAATGCCGGTCGAAGACCGGGCCGCCGACACCTGGGAGCCCCTGGTCATCGTCGCCGACCTGGCCGGCGGCCACTGGCCCTCGCGGGCCCGCGCCGCCTGCCTGGCGATGACTCGCACCGAGCTGGCCCAGGACGAACAGACGACGCTGAAGACCCGGCTGCTCCGCGACATCCGCCGAGTCTTCGAGCAGCACGGCGGCCAAGAGGCGCTGCGCAGCCACGACCTGCTCGCCGCGCTCATCCAGGACGCCGAGGGGCCGTGGGCCGAGTGCGGGACGAAGGGCCTGAACGCCTACCACCTGGCCAACCTGCTGCGCGACTTCGGCATTAGCCCGGCCAACCACCGCTTCGAGAACGGTAGGCAGGCCAAGGCATACGCCCGAAACCAGTTCCTCGACGCCTGGGCCCGCTACTGCCCCGACCCTGCCCAACCGGCCCCCGCAGTCGTCGAGGCCGTGGTCGCACGGCGAGCCCAGGGCAAGCCACCGGCCCCTCCGTCCGGGACGCTGCCCATCGGCCCGCCCGGCGGGCCTGCCGGCCCTCGGCCCACTCGCTGACACCAGCTCCGTATCCATCCGTCGCATCCGTCCCCGCGCAGGTCAGCGCGGGGACGGAGTTCCTCGCCGATACGGATCACTCCGTACCTGCGACCGCCTCCGTACCTGTCCTGACCAGCTACGGGACGGATGCGACGGACGTGACGAAGCCCCACCGCACACAATCACCGGAGCACCACCATGCCCGAAACGAGCACCGACCACGCCCCCGCCCGCCGCCGCAAGGGATTCTTCGGCCCGGCCTTCCGATCAGCAGCAAGCTGGAGCGAACGAGCCTCTAACGAGGCTTCGTCCGCGCTTGCCCCCGCCCCAGAGGTGGCGGAGGAGAAGGCCGAGCGCCAGGGGGCGCCCGAGCCGGAGGAGGGCATAGCCGAGACCAGCTGCCCACCCGCAGCCGCCCCCGTCACCCCTCCCACTCAGCCGCCGACCGATGTCCAACCGCCCGCCGAGCAGCCCTCCTGGCGGGACCTCGACGCCCCCGTTCTGCCCGCGCTGATGAACCGCAAGCGCACGGTGGAGAAGCGCGACCAAGAGAAGACCATCCGCTTCACGCGGACCGCGGTCGGTGTGATCAGCGCCGCCGCTCACCAGCGCGGTCAGAAGTTCGCCGGATTCGTCGGGGACGCCGCCCTGGCCGTCGCCCTGGGCAAGGCGGGGCTGGTCGGCAGCCCGGAGGACGACCCGGTCCGTCCTCTGATCGAGGCTGTCGAGGCACAGACGGTCGCGCTGAACCGCATCGGCAGGAACCTCAACCAGATCACCGCAGCCATCCACCGAGGAACAGTGCCCGAGCGCGCCGAGACGGTACTGGACCGCGTCGAGCAAGCGGCCGAGAGCAGCTACCGACTGATCGACCAGCTCCTGACGGAGGGCACCGCGCATGGTTCCTGACGTCTCCACCGGCTCCGACACCCGCGGACTGATCGCCTACCTCTTCGGCCCCGGCCGCCGAGACGAACACACCGACGCACACATCGTCGCCGCCTGGGACATGGCCGGCGCCCCCGACCCCGGCCGCAACCCGGCAGCCACCTACACCCAGCTCGCCCAGCGCCTCGACACCCACGTCGACCTACGCACCCGCGAGCTGGGCGGCAAGAAGCCGCCCCAGCACGTCTGGCACTGCCCGGTCCGCACCGCGCCCGGCGACCGCTACCTCACCGACGCCGAGTGGGCCGAGGTCGCCCGCCGCATCGTTCACGCCACCGGCATCGCCCCCGAAGGCGACGAGAAGGCATGCCGGTGGATCGCGGTACGCCACGCCGACGACCACATCCACATCATGGCCACCACCGTCCGCGCCGACGGCCGCCGCCCCCGCACCCACCACGACGGACAGCGCGCCCAAGCCGAATGCCGCAAGATCGAGATCGAGTTCGGCCTGCGCCGCCTGAAGTCCGGCGACCTCACCGCGCCCCGCACCCCGACCGGCGCCGAACGCGCCAAGGCCGAGCGCCAGGGCCAGACGGTCACGGCACGGCAGTGGCTGCGCGAGCAGGCGTACGCGGTCGCCGCCGCCGTACAAACCGAAGCCGACTACTTCACCGTGCTCCAGTCCCTCGGCATCAAGGTCAAGACACGCCTCGGCCCCGAGACCGGCGACGTCATCGGCTACAGCCTCGCCGCCCCCGGCGACACCAACGCGGCCGACGAACCCGTCTGGTACGGCGGCTCCAAACTCGCCCCCGACCTCTCCATCAACCGCCTCCGCGAACGCCTCCCCGACCAGGAGATGGCCGACCGCCCCCGGCATGTGGCGGACCCTGCCGACCCATGGCGCCACACCACTACCGCCATACACGCGGCATGCACCGTCCTCGCCTCCGGTGACGATGCCACCGCCCAGGGCCACCTGGCCGCCTTCGGCGACGCCCTGTACAGCATCGCCAGCGCCATGACCGGCCCTCACCGGGCGGAACTGCGGGCGGCGGCGATGGCGTTCAACCGCGCCCGCCGCTCCGCCACCCGCGCCGACCACCAGGCCGCCACCGCCCTGCGCAAGGCCGCCAAGGAACTCGCCTACGCCTCCAACGAGCCGGGCGGGCTCGCCATCGCCCTGCTCTTCGCCACCGTGCACCTGGCCCGCGCCGCCGCCAAGTGGCACGAACAGCGCGGCCACGAACAGCAGGCCGCTGCGGCCGAGGAAGCCCTCAGCCGCCTCCAGGCGGGCTACCAGCAGGCCGCCCCAACCGTCCTGGCGGACCTGACCCGCCGCGCACCACGAGCCGCAACCGCCCGCCGCTACGAGCAAGACGTTCGCGCGGCCCTCCCCGACCATGCCGACCGGATCCTCGCCGACCCCACTTGGACCGCCCTGACCACAACCCTCGCCCAAGCCGAGACCGCCGGCCACAACCCCCGACGCCTCCTGGCCGAGGTGGGCACCCAGCGGGAACTCGACAGCGCGGAACGCCCCGCCGAGGTCCTCAACTGGCGCATCACCGCTGAGCCGAACCGGCGGGCGCAAGCGGCTCGCAACCGAGGCTTCATCAGCGGCACGTCGTCCATGTCTGCCACGCCGCGCCCTCCGGCCACACCAGTGGCTACGAGGCCGGGAGAGTGCAGTCGACACCGCTGACGCCCCGATCAGATTCCCTTCTGCGGACGCGCATCCTCATCACGCCGTAGCCTTCCGGCGTGCGCTATCTCGCAGAACCATTCATCCTCGGCGCCCTCAAGCGGGGGCGTTCCGTCGAGCAGTTCCTCGGACCGGCCGGGACCCCCAGAGGCCGGGGGTCCGCTGGGTCGAAATACGACCGGCCCGAGGTTCCTACGAGGTCTACCTCCACGCCGCTCTCGACTGCGAACCCCTGACGGGCGACTTGGATTCGCTGCCGCCGTTGTTCGACGACGAGGAAGAGGACTTCGGCCTGCTCTTGGCAACCACAAGCGAGCCGCTTGCTGCCATGCAGGCCGCCGAAAGCCAAACGGGAGCCGCACTCGAACGCTGGGTGAACCAGTCCATGGCGGGCGATGAGTACCGCGACTACGTACTGGCCGGCCGCCCCGCAACGACACCTGACGACCAGCCGTGGCCCACTCCGCAGTCGTCGGCCGCCAGGACGGCGACCTCGTAGACGATCAGCGGGGCCCGTTATCCAGCCCTCGCGTGGACATCGGAAGCCGTCGCCGGAGGCGATCGCTGAGTCCACAGCCTTTCGCGCCCGGCCGCACCCGGCAGTCTGCTGGTCGGTGATTGACATGATGGGCGCCGGTGAGTTCTCAGGTGTCTCTAGAGGGGCGACTATGGCGTTCAAGGCCGAAGCCGATTTCGGAGTCGCCGGACGGGATGAGTGGTCCTATGCGCCGGCTGTCGGAGTGGGACCGTTCCGGTTCGGTATGACCGTCGACGAAGTGGTCGAGGCGGCCGAGACACTCGGCCAGACGAAGGTCAGCGATTGTGCACCGCACCACGCGATTTTCTCGCCGACCTGGAAGGTCGAGGTCCGCCGTCACGGGGCGACTCCTTCTCCGTCTGCCGTCACAACCTATGTGAGTCAAGCTGTGGGCCTCTTCTGCATTGCTGTCGACGCCGTGTACGGTCCCCAGGTCGCATACGACGGAATCCCGCTGGTCGGGCGAGACCTGTCGGAGCTGGAGAGCGACGCAATCGCGTATGCCGAGGCAATGGACGTGTACTTCCGTTACACGCCCGAGGGCTACGCAGGACCGGATGATCCCGGGGTCGTCATGCGCGGGCAACTAGTCGGGCCGGTCCTCCGATCGCGCCCGTTGTTCATGGTGACGCGCGACGGCGCGAATACCGAATGGGACTCGATGCCCTCCGAGGAGTACCGCCTCAACGAGTCGACGGCCTGACGTGGCGTGACTCATGACGAGGAAGCCCGAATACGCCAGCCCATCAGTCGAGGTCGCGTTCGGGCCGCCCGTTACGCACCCTGTTGCCCTCGCTGTCCGTGGCAGCGAGGGCAACAGTCGTCAGGCGGCTCGGGCTACGGGTAACTGCGCGACCCACGTCGTGCCCTCAGTCAGGTGCTCGGGCTGCAGCCCGAGGTGCGGGTCGGGTTGAACGAGGAGAGTCGGTGTTCCCTTGGCGGTGCGCTCCGCCGCCCAGGCGTGGTCGAGGCTGGTGAAGTCGTCGTCGATCCAGACGGCGCAGGCGTCGCCCAGCCAGGCGTCGACGTGGTCGCGCTTCCAGAGGTAGCCGTTGGGGTGGCTGGTGGTGATCTGGGGACGTGGCAGGTCGACGTGCGGCAGGGCCGGGAGGTCGAGAAGGGGCCCGATGAGGGTGGTGGCGTCCTGGCGCCAGCTGGTGCACCAGACGGGGGTGAGCAGGCCGGTTCGGATGACGTCCATGAGAAGGCGTCCGTGGTCGGGGTTGAGCCAGACGGTGACCGGGTTGTCGGCGCTGCGGCCAGCGGGGACGACGTCGTGGCGGGCGTGAGTGGCCGGGGTCGAGCCGTCCGTGTTGGGGAAGGGTATGAGGACGCCGTCGATGTCGAGGAGCAGGTAGGGCGGGCGCATCGGTCCTCCATAGGCCGGATGAGCGCAGCTGTCAGAGCTTGCGGGCGCGGATCAGCAGGGCGGTGGGCCAGTGGCCCATGCGGGGGTCGTGGAACTCCTGGGCTGAGGTGAGCCAGAAGCCGGCCTGGCTAAGGTGCTTCTCCCAGCGGTCCGTGGAGAACTCCCAGCGGGCGATGGGGAGCCGGGTGCGGTCGGGCAGGGTGACGAAGTCGCGGCGAGGCCGGTCGTCCCCCGAAGGGCTGCGGCCGCCACGCTGCGGGTGCGGGACGGAGAAGGCGAGCACCCGGCCGGGCGTGAGGCGCTGGGCGATGGCCGGGAGCAGGAGCTCGGGGGCGACGAGGCCGACAGCGCCGAAGACGGAGTAGATCGCGTCGAACTGCTCGTCAGAGGCGTGCAGGTAGTCCAGGGCGTGTCCGGCAATGAAGGTGAGATTGTTCAGTCGGCCGTAGTGGGAGCGGGCGCGGCGGACCTGGAGGCCGACCAGGTCGACGCCGGTGACGTGGGCGCCGTGACGGGTGGCGAGGTGGGCGGCGTTGTGGCCGGGGCCGCAGCCGAGTTCCAGGAGTCGCTTGCCGCGCAGGCCGTGGCCGAGGACGTCAGCCCCGGGCCCCTGGCCGGGTCTCGTGGTCCATTCCATCCGGGCGGGTACGGACAGGGGTTCGGCGAGTCCGGCGGCGGTGCGCTGAGCGGCGTGGGCGTGCCAGGGGGATGCCTGGGCGAGCACGTCAGATCTCCAGGAGGTGGAGGACGTCGGTGAGGTGGCGGCGGACGGCCTTGATGTAGGCGGGGTCGGTTGTCGGGTCGTTGATCCAGCGGATGGACTGCTCCATGAACCACTCGACGGCCCACATGCGGTGCCAGCCCAGGGCCCAGTGTTCGGCGGTGAGCCCGCCGCGCGGGGCGAGGGCGTCGGGTGTGCCGTCGGCGGTGACGTACTGCTCCAGGAAGACGCGCAGGCGCACGGGGTGTGGGGGCTCGATGGTGCCGTGCCAGCTGGCGAGGTCGAGCAGGCCGGGGCCGGTGAAGGCGCGGGCGAAGTCGAGTAGTCGCCACCCGTGCTTGCCGATGTGGAGGCTGGTGGGGTGGAACTCGGAGTGCACCCAGCCGAACGGTTCCAGCGTCGCTCCGGCCGAGCGGGCCTCGGCGGCCTGGGCGATCCGGTTGAGCGCGTCCGCGACGTCGTCAGCATCCTGCCACCGGTCGGCTTTGCGCAGGTGTTCGAGGTGCTCCAGTGCCCGGGCCGGGAGCGTGCGCAGCCGCTCCTGGTCAAGGACGGGCAAGGGCGGAGCCGCACGGGTGCCGTGCAGGATCACGGCCGCGGCGACGCCGTCGAGGTCGTCGGCCTCGCGTACGGACGGTCCGAGGTCCTCGATGAGCATGCCGAGCCAGCCGTCCAGGACGACGGAGGCGTGGACCTGGGGGACGGGTACGCCGAGTGTGTGGGCCAGGCGGAGGGCCTGGTCCTCGCTGTCGAAGGGCTTCTTGGCGTACTTGAAGATGGCCGTGGTGCCGTCCGGGAAGGTCACGCGCTCGACGCCGGACATGGACCACACGCGTACCTCCTTCCGTGCGGCGGTGGTCTGGCCGGTCGCGGTGATCAGGCTGTCGAGGAGTTCGGCGCTGGGGTTCGTGGTCACGGGAGGGCTCCGGGGAGGGGTGGTGGCGTCCGGGGCGGGCGAGGGATGCCGGCCCGCCCCGGAGCCTGATCGGGTGGGTTACGCGGCGGGGTTCACACGGTGGGCGTAGACCTGCTCGATCCAGCCCGCCTTGAAGGCCGCGAGGTCGTCGCGGAAGTTCGCCATCGAGGCACCGTAGGGCGCGACCACGCCGCCGGACTGGTCCGGCACGGACTGGCAGCCGTGCACGAGCCGACCACCGAGCGCGGCGTGGGCCTTGATGGACTCGATCCGGCGGTGCTCGTTGAACCAGCCGCCGTGGTAGACCTCGTCGAGCATCCCGCCCACCTCGTCGTCCAGGTCGAAGACGACGGAGGTGGCGGCGGGGAAGAACCAGCACGGGCCGACGTTGGAGATGTGCCCGTCCAGCTCGACCTTGTTGAGCGCCATGAGTGTGGCCGCCTCGCGGAGCATCCGCAGGTGGTCGGCGGTGATCTGCGGCAGGCCGAGGCCGGCCAGGTGCTCGTCGCGGAAGAGGTACGCGTACACCTCGTACGCAGTGGCCACGACGCGGGCCGCGTCGGACGTGGACTCGCTGTGCTGCTTGATGAAGTCGAGCGCGAGCTGCTCGACCGCGCTCTCGGTCGTCTCGTCCACGTCCAGGAGCTGGGACTTGACCAGCTCCCAGTCGGCGACGAGCCAAGTGTTCGACTCGAAGCGGAAGAAGTACTCGGCCGGGTCGATCGTGATGCGCTGGCCGTCGACCTGAATGCCGGGCAGGCGGCTCCAGCGCGGGTCGAACGCCTTGGGCAGCTCGACCGTGATGGCCGTGGTGTCGATGGTGGTCACCGTGTCTCCGTCTCTGATCGTCCAGACGCGGGCACAGGAATGCCCGAGCCTGGTGTGGGCGTACGGAACTTCGGGGTGCCGCCCGGACCAAGGGGAAGTCTGGATCACGGTCGCGCCGTTCCGGGCGGCTGCTGATAAGTGAACCGGTGGTCACGCTCAGTGGGTACGGTGGAAGGCAGTTGAAGCGGTATACGCGGTTTACAGCTCCAGGGCGGAGGCGATCGTGGCGGCGCAGCGAGAACCCAACGCCCGTCTGCGCGATGTCATCGACGTGGTCGGCTGCACCTACGAGGCCCTCGCCAGAGACGTGCGGCGCATCGCCGCAGAGAACGGCGAGATCCTCCAGACCAACAAGTCGGCCGTCTCGCACTGGGCGAACGGCACCCGTGCTCCGTCGGGCCGGGTAGGTCAGTACCTGGCCGAGGCGTTGTCCCGCCGAGCAGGGCGCACGGTCACCCAGACCGAGATCGGCCTCCAGGCCGGTGATGCCGATGCGCCGACGGAATCCGACCCCGTCCTCGCGGCTACCGACCTGGGTCGGGCCGATGTCGAGCGCCGCCGCTTCGCCATCGCGGCCTTCACCACCGCCGGGGTCGCCATGCCGCTCGGTTACGACCACGAAGCCACTGCCCGCATGCTCCGCGCCCGTACCGGCACGTCCCTGGTCGGGGCGGAGGACGTGGACGTCGTACGCCAGATCACCGCGGCCTTCAGTGCGGCCGACGAGCGCCTCGGCGGCGGGCACGGCCTAACCACCGTCGCCGCGTACCTCGCCGACACCGCTGCACCCATGCTGCGCGGACGCTTCCCCAGCGAAGCCTTACGCAGGGCCGCCTTCGGCGCCGTCGCCGAACTCGCCTACCTCGCCGGATGGAAGCACCACGACCTCGGCCAGGAAGGCGCCGCCCAGCGCTACTACCAGGTCGGCTACAAGCTCGCCTGCGAAGCCGACCCCCACGGCCACGCCGCCTGGATGATGCGCGCTCTCGCCCACCAGGCCCTGAGCCTCAAGCAGCCCCACTACTGTGTCGACCTCGTTGAAGGCGCCTTAGGCGCAGGTCTCGGCCACGTCGACGGCCAGACCGAGGCCCTCCTCCACATCACCCACGCCCGCGCCTACGCCGCAGTCAACGAGAACCCATTGGCCGCGCGCGCCCTGCTCGCCGCAGAAGACGCCCTCCTCCGCGACGACGGACCCCAACCCACCTACTCCCGCGTCAGCGGCCCCGCCGCGGGCACCGTAGCCAGCCACACCGCCCGCACCCTGACCGACCTCGCCGACCACATCGGCACCGAACAACAGCACCGGGACGCCCTCACCCGCTGGGACCCCGCGAAGTACAAGCGCGTCCACGCCCTCACCCACGCCGACCTCGGCGACAGCCTCGCTGCCCAGGCCCGCGCAGACGAAGCCGTCGCCGCCTGGACCCAGGCCCTGGCCCTCATGGAGGGCATGACCTCCGACCGGACCCGGAAGGCGATCACCTCAATCCGCTCCACCCTCGCGGTCTACCAGCGCCGCCGCGTCCCCGGCGCCGCCGATCTCGCCCGCCGCGCCCGAGAGGCCCTCGCCTAACATGCCCAACAACCCGCCCGATGAAGGGAACACCGTGACCCAGCAGACCGACGACCAGCCGAAGGCCCTCAAGCCGGCGCTCGAATCGATGACCCTGCTGGTCGCGGCCGTCATCGTCCACGACAAGGCCACCAACCGCGTCGTCCTCCTTCAGCGCAGCGAAAACGCCAAGTTCGCCCAGGGCCAGTGGGACCTCCCCGTCGGCAAGAGCGAGCCGGGCGAACCCATCACCGAAACTGCCGTGCGCGAGCTCTACGAGGAAACGGGACTCACCGTGAAGCCCGAGTCTCTCAAGATCGCCCACATCATCCACGGCGCCTGGGGCGTCGAAGCCCCTAACGGCTTCCTCACGGTCGTCTTCGCCGCCCACGACTGGACCGGCGAACCCGAAAACCGCGAACCCCGCAAGCACTCCCAGGTCCGCTGGGTCGACGCCAACGCCATCCCCGAAGCCTTCGTCGACACCACCGCCAGCGCCCTCCACCATTACCTGAATGACGGCTCGGAGGTCTCGCTGGACGGCTGGTCGGCAGCGTGAGCATCACACTGCTCCACCTCATACCCAAGGACCCGCACTTTGCGCCTGCGCCCGCTGCGAGCGAGGCTGCGCAAGCCCAGTTACGACAACTGGTTCCTGAGGCGTTGGGCGGTTACGACGTCTGGGACATCCCCAGCACAGCCTTCATTGATCCCGGGGAGAACTGGTGTGGTGTCCGGTGCCCCGTATGCGGCTCCGACATCGAAGACTGGTGGGGCGACGCGATGGACACGGCAGCCCTTCTGGACGGCTATTTCGACGCGCTTGCCGTGACGATGCCCTGTTGCTCTGCCCAGACGGACTTGAACGCCCTCGACTACGTCGAAGCTGCGGGTTTCGCCAGGTACAGCCTCGTCACCACAGACCCAGAATGCGAGCTGCCACTACCACCAGCCAGCATCCAGGCGCTGGAGGACCTCCTGGGCACGGACCTGCGACAGGTCATCGCCCGGTACTGACGTCAAGCGCTGGCTTCGCTATGCAGGGCTGCTCGGAAACAGAAGCTCGTATGGCAGGTGATCGCCGTCCGGTACGCGCGGCACGTAGTCCGGGGCCGTGCGTGCAGCCACAGCCAGCAGGCAAGCGGCAGCCTCCTCCTCGGAGACGGAGGCAAGCCCGAGGGCGTGCAGAAGGTGGTCGCGCTCGGCGTCGAAGTCCGGGTGGTCGGCCCGAAGGTCCGAGCCAAGCTCGCTGATCGCGAAGCTCTTTGCCAGGTCGCGCCAGAAGGGCAGTACGGCGATGAGTGTGATGGCCTCGACGAGGTCGGCGCCGATCAATGTGGCCTGGCCCTCCGAGTCGGCGTACAGGACGGGTCTCTCCTCGGCCCCAGCCTCACCACACAGGTAGTACGTGCTGCCAGCGCCGCAACCGGCTATCGGGTGTAGGGGGATCCTGGCAGGAAGGGCAAGTTCCTCGATGGGATCCCGGAGCTCATGAGGAGCATGGGTAGCCCGAGAGGCGGTTGTGCTCGCCAGGATGGCGGATGAAGTACAGAAGACTCGCCAACTGTGTTCCACCGTAGTGTCGTTGTCAGTCCTCCGGTTTAGCCTTCGGCCATGCGACCGCCTCTTGAAAACGTTCTGCGCGACGCGCTCGTACAGAACCTGCAGTTGATCGAGCCAGGGCTCCGGCCGGTTCAGTTCGAGGAGTACCCGCTGCCCAACGCACACGGCACCAGGGGGAGCATCGACATCCTGGCCCGTGACCGCCATCACATGTGGGTGGTCATCGAGCTAAAGCGGTCCCGGTCCAGCGCACGGCAAGCCCTGCACGAGGTCAACAAGTACACCGAGCTTCTCTGCCGGGAGAAGAACCTTGCGCCGGACCGCATCCGTGCAGTGATCGTTGCCATGCCGGATGATTGGGAAGAACTCCTGATCGCGGTCAGTCACGCCGCGCGCGACTGGAGTCATGATCTTCGCGGGTACCGACTGCTCCTGGACAGCAGCGGTACCCCCATCGGGGCCGAGCGGGTGGAGCTTCTGCCCCGGGCATTCGAGCCCCGCGTCACCCCCATCCACAACCTGTTCTTCTTCACCACGGAGGAACAGCGTGAGCAGGGCTGGAGGATCATCAGCAAGGTCGCGGACGAGCTGGGGGCGCTCGACCTGCTGGCGGCGGATCTGGACCGGGTAGCGGAGAAGCACTACATCCCTGCGCCTTTCGGCTTGTACCTGGCGGTAGGCCGGGTGAACGAGGAACTAGCCTCGGCGGATCTCCTGGGTGGTTACGACGGGCCCGAGCCATTCGCCGCCGAGCACCAGGCTGAGTACCTGGCCCTTTCCGAGATCTGCAACCGCCTTGCCCGCAGCAAGCTGCGTGGAATGAACATGGAATCTGCCCGGCCAGGGCTCTTGAAGAATCTCGCCGAGAACCCCAACTGGGCCATCCAAGGCTTCCGAGGCACCGGCGCCTACGACGACACAGCCGCCTTCGAACAGCAGGACCTGTTCCGCTTCCTTGCCGGGGACGAACGAGGAGACAGCCAGATCCTCTACACGGGCACCGCCAGCCCGCAGGTAGCCAGCCGCTGGAAGGCGTTCAGGCAGGAGACTCGGCAGAGCCTGGCCGGCAACTATGAGTGGGAGTCACTCGTGGACGGCTGGCTCGACGAAGTGGGCCCGAAGGTTGGTGAGGGAGACGTCGGATTGCACGTCTACAACCCCTGCGACCTCCTGCAAGCAATCATCCATGGGTGGCCGGACCGCATGGAGAACCTCCTGCCCGTGGTGGTGGGCGAAGCCGTACCCTGCCAAGGGCTGCGGCACTCGGTACGTGGCGCCCTGTGCTGGAACGGCCGAGGCATGTCCTTCCCCGATGCCGTGCGGCTCGTGTACCGAGACCCGCTGTTCCTTATGAGCAACATGTACGCGGGGACAGTGTGGGAACGTGATCGAGAGCTCTTGGACCTCCTGGGGCTGCACTATGTGCTCCTGGAGAAGGTCGGACCCGTTTGGGCCGAGGCGACCATGGCCGACGAGCACCGCATCTGGGTACATCAAGATCAGGGTGCTCGCGTCTACTCCTCGGACACGGACCCTCGCGGGTACGCACAGGCGTACGCAAGCATTGCGGCTGATGGCGAGATCGTCTCGATCGGGCAGTACCTCAACAGGCATTCCCGCGAGGTGGAGCTGGTGGCCAAGGAGTACCGAGCCTTCGTTCATACCGTCTAGCTCTTACAGGATCCAGCTGTGGCTGGCCCCAGAGCACTGCAATGGGCGGGTCAGCGCGCGGCAGGCCAAAAAGGCTGGACTGATCCATTGCTCCGGTCCCTGGTGCGACTGACCTGACCGCCGGCGAAGCCGCTGCCATCGCCGGGTGCTTCCAGGACGCCTTCGTTCCCGCCCAGCACCTCGTCTGGTTCGGGAGTAGCCTCGCTGTAGCGAAACGTCGAACAGGAACCATGGCCGCTGCCCAGTCGAGGGCGGCGACGAAGGCGTCACGGCGGAGTTGCGCAGGCACGTCGACGCCTTCGAGACCCAGTAGGACAGTCCGCAGACAGTCCGCAGGACACTCGTAAGAGACTGTCGGACCCCAACGCTCGCCAACGGAGAAACGCCTGGTCAGGGCGCTTTACAAGGCTTCGCCGCAGGTCAGGAGCAGCTTGCAGGCATTCCGCTTCAACGTCTGACCGGACGGAACGCCTCACCGCTGACGCGCGAGGGGCCGGGCTCTTGGAGCCCGGCCCCTCGCGCGTTCGGGGCGGCGTGTGACCGAGGCTAGGGCGTCGCCGGTTTGCCGGCGGTGTACAGCCATTTCTGGAAGAGGGGGGTGAGGTCCTTGCCCGCCAGCTTGGTGCAGAGGTCCGTGAAGTCCGTGGTGCGGGCGTTGGCGTGGCGGTGGTCCGTGGTCCAGGTGTGGAGGATCGAGGAGAAGGTGGTGTCGCCCACCGTTTCGCGGAGTTGGTGGAGGGTCATCGCGCCTCGGTAGTAGACCGGGTCGCCGGAGATGTCCTCGGCCGAGGGGGGATTCGCGGGTGGGAATGCCCAGAGGTCGTCCGTTTTCGGGCGGGCGTAGTACTCGGCGAAGGTGTCCGCCGCTGTGGGGCCCGCGTGCTGTTCCTGCCAGAGCCACTCGGCGTAGGTGGCGAAGCCCTCGTTGAGCCACATGTCCTGCCAGGAGGCGGGGGTGACGGAGTCGCCGACCCACTGGTGGGCGATCTCGTGGACGAGGGAGATCTCGTCGGGGGCGTGGTTGAAGTAGGGGCGGGTCTGGGTCTCCAGGGCGTAGTCGATGGACGGGCCCGAGCCGATCGTGGCGCCGGTGGAGGAGAAGGGGTAGGGGCCGAAGAGGCCGGTGCCCCAGTCGGTGATGGAGCCGACCCAGGAGGGGACGTCCGTGGCCCGGTTCGCCTGGGCGGTGTGGATGGCCACGGTCTGCGGGACCGTGCCGGCGGCCGTGCGGTCGAGGGTGAAGGAGCCGATGGCGACGGTCGCCAGGTAGCTGGCCATGGGTTCGGCGGTGTGCCAGGTGAAGGAGGTCCGGCCGTTCGCCGTTTCCTGTTTGCTCAGTTCGCCGTTGGAAACGGCTGTCACGCCCTCGGGGACGCTGACGGTCAGGTCGTAGGCGGCCTTGTCGGAGGGGTGGTGGTTGCCGGGGAACCAGGTCATGGAGCCGTTGGGCTCGCCGAGGGCCACGGCGCCGTCGGGGGTCTTCAGCCAGCCTTCTTGCGAGCCGTCGGGATCGGTGAGCGCCTCGGGGACGCCGTGGTAGGTGATGGTGGCGGTGAAGGCGCTGTCGGAGGCCAGTTCCTCGGCGGGGGTGAGACGGAGAGCGTCGCCGGTGCGGGTGGCGGTGGCCGGGGTGCCGTCGACCGTCGCCCGGTCCACCTGGAGGCCGTGGAAGTCGAGGCTGAACGACGACAGGGCCCGGTCGGTGCGGGCGCTGATCTCCGCGGTGGCGGTGATGCTTCCGTCCTTCGGTTCGTAGGAGAGGGAGAGGCCGTAGTGCTCCACCTCGTAGCCGCCGTTGCCCATGGTGGGGAACAAGGGGTCGCCCACGCCCTTGGCGCCGGCCGTCGCGGGGTCCGCCGGGCGGACGGTCGTTCCCGCGGGGGCGCAGGCCGGCAGGAGGGCGCACAGCAGGAGACAGAGCAGGGGGCGGCGGCGCACGGGGGCTCCTTAGGGTCACCGGCTCCCCGGATCTCCCGAAGGGCCCGGATCGCCCCCTGCCGGCCGGTCCTTCTGAAGATCACTGGGATCGTCCGCATCGTCGCAGATGTGCCGCCGGAGAGTGCGTATTGCACGTGCGTCAGGGTGGCGCTCACACCCTTCTGAGCTGCAATTCACCACATCTAGTGATTCCTTGGCCCTTAGTTGCGGATCGCAACGGTGAGTTGCGAAGCTGTTGCGGAAAGTCAACCTTGGGAGTGGACGTGGCATTCGGTGACCAGCCCGCATATCTCCGCGTCGCCGGCGATCTCCGTCAGAAGATCGTCGCCGGCGAGCTGCCGCCGCACACCCGCCTCCCCTCCCAGGCCCGCATCCGCGAGCAGTACGGCGTCTCGGACACGGTCGCCCTGGAGGCCCGCAAGGTCCTGATGGCCGAGGGGCTGGTGGAGGGCCGGTCCGGGTCGGGCACCTACGTCCGGGAACGGCCCGAGCGGCGCGCCGTGGTGCGCACCGGCTACCGGGGGGTGGGGGAGTCCTCGTCGTTCCGCCAGGAGCAGGCCGACCCCCGGGTCAAGGGCACCTGGGAAGCGCGCAGCGAGCAGTTGTCCGCCTCGCCCGCGGTCGCCGAGCGGCTGCGGATCGCGCCCGGTGACCGGGTGATGCGCACCGACTACCTGTTCCGCTGCGCAGGCGAGCCGGCGATGCTCTCCACCTCCTGGGAGCCGCTCGCCGTCACCGGCCGGACGCCGGTGATGCTGCCCGAGGAGGGCCCGCTGGCCGGCCGCGGGGTGGTCGAGCGGATGGCGGCCATCGACCTCGTCGTGGACAACGTCACCGAGGAGATCAGCGCCCGCCCGGGCCTGGCGCAGGAGACGCTGGCGCTGGGCGGGGTGCCGGGCCACTGCGTGCTGGTCGTCTCGCGGACGTACTTCGCGGGCGGGCGGGCGGTGGAGACGGCGGACGTGGTGATGCTGGCCGAGCGGCACCGTGTCGCGTACCACCTCCCGGTGAAGTAGCCCACCTCCCGGTGCGGTAGCCCGGCTTCCGGTGAAGTAGTCCGGCCGGAGTAGTCCGGCTCACAGCGCGCCGGCGGAACCGCTCGGCCGCCGTTTCGCGTACCACCTGACGGTGAAGGCGGCATGTCGTCCTCGTGAACGCTTCCGACGTCCGGTGGAACTGACTCGCCAGTCAGGAGCGTGGCCGGAAAGAGCCCCTTACTCGCACTCCTTACCCGAGGGTAGGAACTGTGCGGTGTGCCCCGGTATTCACCCATATAAAGCCCCGGTTTCTTGTGTTGCAAAACTCACATAGCCCCAGCTCAGGGGCTTTTGGCAGAACCGGCCCGGCCAAATCGCTCGTACGATGGCGCGGTTTGTGTCCTGCTGTGGGGGAGTAAGAAAGAAAAGGAGAGCCGGGGCTTGAGTACCGAACAGGGTTCCCACTCCAATTACCGCCGGACCCTCGGTCCGGTGGCCCTGACGGCCGTCGGCCTCGGGTCGATCATCGGCTCCGGCTGGCTCTTCGGCGCCCAGCGGGCCGCCGGCATCGCCGGGCCGGCGGCGATCCTCGCCTGGGTCATCGGCGCCGTCGTGGCGCTGACCATCGCCCTGACCTACAGCGAGCTGGGTGCGATGTTCCCCAAGGCCGGCGGCATGGTCCGCTACGGCCAGTACTCGCACGGCTCGCTCGCCGGCTACCTCGCCGCCTGGGCCAACTGGATCGCGATCGTCTCCGTCATCCCCGGTGAGGCGACCGCCTCCGTCCAGTACATGAGCTCCTGGAAGTGGAGCTGGGCCAAGGAGCTGTACGAC
The DNA here is from genome assembly GCF_044333095.1 of Streptomyces sp. NPDC021100. NCBI lineage: Bacteria > Bacillati > Actinomycetota > Actinomycetes > Kitasatosporales > Streptomycetaceae > Streptomyces > Streptomyces sp. NPDC021100. The sequence goes on along the minus strand of NZ_JBIRQH010000001.1, from coordinate 690,723 downwards.
GGCAAGGAGCTCACCGGCTCCGGTGTGGCCCTCGCCAGCGTCCTGCTGGTCTTCTACTTCTTCCTGAACTGGTTCGCGATCACCCTGTTCGCGAAGACCAACAACGCGATCACCGTCTTCAAGGTCGTCGTCCCGGTCCTGACCGCCGGCGCCCTGATGTGGTCGCACTTCGACACCCACAACATCAAGGTGGCGGGCGGCTTCACGCCCAACGGCTGGAGCGCCGTCTTCACCGCGGTGGCGACCTCCGGCATCGTCTGGGCCTACAACGGCTTCCAGTCCCCGCTGAACATGGCCGGGGAGGCCCGCAACCCGGGCAAGTCGCTGCCGAAGGCCGTCATCGGCTCGATCCTGATCGCGTTGGTCATCTACATCGCGCTGCAGGTCGCCTTCCTGATGGCCGTCCCCGCCGCCGACCTCGGCGACGGCTGGAGCGCCCTCACCTACAAGTCCCCGCTGGCCGACCTGGCCATCGCCTGGGGCCTGAACTGGCTGGCGATCGTCCTCTACGCGGACGCCTTCATCTCCCCGTCCGGCACCGGCATGATCTACGCCGCGACCACCTCGCGCATGATCCACGGCGTCCAGGAGAACGGCCACCTGCCGGGCATCTTCGGCAAGGTCGACCCGAAGACCGGCGTGCCGCGTCCGGCCCTGCTGCTCAACCTGGTCATCGCCTTCCTCTTCCTCGCGGTCTTCCGCGGCTGGGGCTCGCTGGCCGAGATCGTCTCGATCGCGACCGTCATCTCGTACATCACCGGCCCCGTCGCCGTGATGTCGCTGCGCCGCATCGCCCCGGGCATCAACCGTCCGGTGAAGCTGCGCGCCATGCCCGTCATCGCGCCCATCGCGATGGTCTTCGGCTCGCTGGTCCTCTACTGGGGCAAGTGGCCGCTCACCGGCAAGGTCATCCTGATCATGGCGGTCGGTCTGCCGATCTGGGCCTGGTACGAGCTGCGCAAGCCGTGGGCCGAGCTCAAGCCGCACCTCAAGGCCGGCGCCTGGATGGTGGCGTACCTGCTGGTCATGGCCTTCGTCTCGTGGGCCGGCGGCAAGGACTACAACGGCAAGGGCTACCTGGGCGAGGGCTGGGACCTGCTGGTCGTCGCCCTGATCGGCCTGGTCTTCTACGCGTGGGGCGTGCGGAGCGCCTGGCGCAACCCCTCCCTGGTCGCCGCCGAGGAGGAGATCGCGGAGATCGAGCGCGCCGAGGCGGCGGGCGAGCCCGTGGACGCGGTCCCGTCGGCCTCCAAGGCGTGACGGCGCGCGTACGTGTGCCGGACGGCGCGCGTACGCATGGCCGAATGCGCACCTCTTCGTGAAAACCCGTATCCGCTGCGTAAAGGTCGGGCGTACGCTCGGGCATATGCGGACTGCGGTTTCTTCCCGAAGGGTGCGACGGCGGAGGGGCAGGGGCGATGAGTGAGAGCGAACCGGTCCTGCCCTGGCTGGTGATCCGCCAGGACGACAACGGCAATCGCTACCGCGTCGGGCGGTACGCCACCAGGCTGGAGGCCGAGCGCGTGGCCGACCGCCTGGACGAGAGCCTGGAGACGCCGGACAAGGCCCCGGACAAGAGGGGCCGCCGACAGCTCTACATAGTCGAACGCGTACGGGTGGCCCCCTGACCGGGGGGCCACCCGTGGCCGTTTCCGGAGCCCGGCCCCTCTCGTCACGTCCGATCGCGCCGTGCCTGTACCTCACATCCGTCCCGCCTGCCCCGCCGGCGCGTCGTAACCGGGCGTAACCCGACTGCGGGCCGAAGCGATACACCGACCCTCATACCGGGTATGTGCTGATTATTGGTCCCAAGCCGGGCATTCCGGCTGGGTCGCATCAGAGCGGTCTGGGAAGTGGTCGGCGTGAGCGACAGCGCACTGGCATCGACTCCGGGTTTCGCCGAATGGAGCTTCCCCGCCGAGGCCGGTGCGGTGCGCACCGCCCGTACGCTCGTCCGCGACACCCTGCTCGCCTGGGGCCTGGCGGACGTCACCGACGTCACCGTCCTCCTCGTGAGCGAGCTCGTCACCAACTCCCTGCGGCACGCCACCGGCCCCATCGGCGTCCGGATGTACTCCCGCGCCGGCCGTGTGCTGCAGGTCGAGGTCTCCGATCCGCTGCCCGATCCGCCCCGCGAACGTGTGGCCGAAGCCGACGACGAGGGCGGGCGCGGACTGCAGCTCGTCGCACTGGCATCCCGCAGCTGGGGTACCCGCCGGGGTGACAACGGCAAGACGGTGTGGTTCGAACTGAGCTTGCCAGGTTAGGAACCCGGGGAAGACCCATTGCGGGTCGAGACCGTGCTGTGATCGTGAAGTCCGTGTTCCGAGGGCCTCCCGTGCTGGATACTCGGCCTTCTGATGCCGGTGCGAGCACATGAGCCGGAGGGGACGGGCACGTGAGCGAAAAGCCAGCGGGCGCCGAGGCGGGCGGCCCAGAGGGTAAGGACACGACCTCGATGTGGCAGAACAGCCCGCCCGGATCCCTCTACGACTACATCCGCGTGGCGTCGTTCTCGCTGGGGCCCGACGGCCGGATCGAGCAGTGGAGCGAGCGCGCCACCGAGCTCTTCGGAATAACTCCGGGTCAGGCGGTCGGCCGGGATCCCCAGGACGTGTTCGCCGCCGCGCAGCAAGGGGTCCTCTTTTCGGGCGACCCCGGCGACCCCGGAGGCCCGGGCGACCTGCCGCTCGGTGACGAGCGGGACGCCCGCGCCCGGACCGGCCTCGTCCCGTACCAGCGCGACGGGCGGCAGCAGGGCCTCGCCGAGGTCTACGTGATGCCCAGCCGGAACGAGCGCGGCGAGCGCGCCGCGCTCTGCGTGGCCGTCGACGTCCGGGCGCTCCAGGGAATAGAGACCGACATCGCGGCGTCGGAAGCCGTTTTCGGCCAATCTCCCCTCGGGTTCTTCTTCTTCGGCACGGACCTGCGGCTGCTTCGCGTCAACGAGAGCTTCGCCCAGGCCCTCGGCCGTCCGGTGGCCTGGCACCGGGGCCGCAGGCCGCATGAGTTCCTGCCCCGCACCGAGGCCGAACGGCTGACGCTCGCCCTCCGCCAGGTCCTCGACACGGGCCGGCCGGTGGCCGATCTCCAACTGATGGGGCCGATCCCCGGCAAGGCCGAACGCCGCCGCTGGTCGGTGTCGCTCTACCGGCTGCACGGCGGCAGCGGGCGGCCCATCGGTGTGGCCGCCATCGCCACCGACGTCACCGGCCGCCGCCGCGCCGAACGGGAGGCCGCCGGTGTCCGGCGCAACCTGGCGCTGCTCAACGAGGCGAGCGCCCGCATCGGCACCTCCCTCGACCTGGAGACCACCGCCCGCGAACTGCTGGACGTCGCCGTCCCGCAGTTCTGCGACCTGGCCTCCGTCGACCTCTACCAGGGGCTGCTCGCCGGCGACGAGGCGCCGCCCGGCCTGGCCGACGGCAGCGCCGAGCTGCGCCGCGTCGCCTTCGCCAGCGCCGTGTCGGGCGCGCCCGTCGCCTCCGACGAGCCCGACGAGAAGGCCATCCAGGTCGGCGAGGTGCACCGGTACCCCTTCCACTCGCCGTGCGCCGGCGCCCTGCGCACCGCCCAGGTGCAGGCCGTCCCCGGCGGCGGGCGGGAGGGCGCCGAACCGCCCGAGCCGGGCATGTCGGCGCAGTGCACGCTGGCCGTGCCGATGGTCGCCCGGGACACGGTGATGGGGCTGGTCCAGTTCACCCGCACCAAGGGCAGCGAGCCGTTCGGCGAGCGGGAGACGGCCGTCGCCGTGGAACTGGCCTCGCGGGCGGCGGTCTGCATCGACAACGCCCGCCTCTACCGGCGCGAGCACGAGCGGGCCCTCATCCTCCAGCGCAGCCTGCTGCCCCCGGTCGACCCCGAGGCAGCCGGGCTGGAGATCGCCTGCCGCTATCTGCCCGGCAACGCGGCGACCGAGGTGGGCGGCGACTGGTTCGACGTCATCGAGCTGCCCGGCCACCGTACGGCTCTGGTCGTCGGCGACGTGATGGGCCGCGGCCTGCGGGCCGCCGTCGCCATGGGCGAACTCCGCACCGCCGTACGGACCCTGGCCATGCTGGACATGGAACCGGCCGAGGTGCTGTCCGCCCTCGACGAGATCGCCCACGGCCTCGGCCGGCCCGGCGGCAAGCAGTCCGCCTCGCGCGGGGTGCGGGGGAGCGTCCGCCCCGCCGATCTGTCCGAGGTCTACCTGGCGACGTGCGTCTACGCGGTGTACGACCCGGTCACCCGGCGCTGCACGGTCGCCAACGCCGGGCACCTGCCGCCCGTCCTGGTCGAGGAGGGCAAGCCGGCGCGGCTGCTGGAGGTGCAGCCGGGGATGCCGCTCGGGGTGGGCGGCGAGCTGTTCGAGGAGACCGTCCTCGAACTGCCCGACGGGGCGTTGCTCGCCTTGTACACCGATGGTCTGGTCGAGTCCCGTGACCATCCGCTGGACGAGGGGCTCCAGGCGTTCCGCGACGCCCTCACCGATCCGGCCCGGCCGCTGGAGGACGTCTGCGATCACGTCCTGTCCGCTCTGGACACCCACCACGGCGAGGACGACATCGCTCTGCTGATGGCCCGGCTGCGGGGGCTGCCGCCCGGGCACGTCGGCGACTGGACGCTGCCTCCCGAGCCGCGGTCCGTCGCGCGGGCCCGGGAGCTGGCCCGGGAGATGCTGCCGCAGTGGGGGCTGGAGAGTCTGGTCGACACGACGGAGCTGCTGGTGAGCGAGCTGGTCACCAACGCGCTGCGGTACGGGGAGGGGGACATCCGGCTGCGGCTGCTGCTGGACCGGACGCTGGTGTGCGAGGTGTGGGACGCGGGGTCGGTGCAGCCTCGGCGGCGGCGGGCTCGGGATACGGATGAGGGGGGGCGGGGCCTGCAGTTGGTGGGGTTGCTGAGTGCGGCTTGGGGGAGTCGGCGGATTCCTCCGCAGGGGAAGACCGTGTGGTTCGAACTCACGTTGCCGGATGGGGAGGCGGGGGCGCCGGATGCGGTGGAGGCTCTGATGAGCCTCTATTGAGGCTCGGGGGAGGGTGCCCCGGTCCCGCCCTTTCGCCGTTTCCTGGGGCTGCGCCCCAGACCCCCTTTTTCGCGGCTTCGCCGCTCGCGCGGAGCGCGGTTTCGGGGGTGCGGGGGCTTGCCCCGCAAGAAACGGTGAAAGGGCGGGGCCGGGGCACCCTCACCGCTCCGGCGCCGCCAGGCGCCCCCGCGTCGCGCCGCCGCCGAACGTCGCCGGCAGCAGCCCCGCGAGGACGATGCCCCCGAGCAGCGCGCCCCCCAACGCCCGCGCCGGCCGTGCCGTGTCGGGCATGGCGTGGGCGACGCCGTACACGCCCACGTCCCGTTCCGCCGCCGTACGCGCCTGGAGGGCGAGGGTCTCCGCGCGGTCGGCCTCGGTCGGGTCCCCGCGGGTCAGTGCCAGGTGCCGCTCGGCCTCCGCGAGCCGTGTGCGGGCGCGGGCGCCGACGGCGCCCCGGTGGGTGGCGATGAAGTCGCGGGCGCCCGCGACCCGGGCGCGGGCGGCGAGGACGGCGCGGCCGGTCCGGGTGCGGGTCCGGGCGGCGCGGCCGGGGTCGTCGGGGGGCAGGAGGTCGTCGAAGGCGGCGGCGGCCTCGTCGATGCGGCGGAGGACGGCCCGCGGGTCGGTCCGTTCGCAGGCGGCCTCCCGGCGGACGGCGGTGAGCAGGTCGAAGGCGGCGCCCTCGGCGCGGCCCGCCGCGGCGGCCTCCGCGTCCGCGAGGGCCGCGGCCAGCCGCCGGGTGGCGCCGTTGAGTTCGTGGGCGTGCCGCAGGGCGGCGGCGGCCAGGGTGCGGGCCTGGGAGAGCGCGGCCTCGGCCGCGCGGACCGAGACCGCGGCCCGGTCCCGGTCGCCCTCGGCGAGCGCGGTGTGCGCCTCCTCCAGGGCGGCGCCCGCGAAGGCGAGCCGGTCGCGGGCCTCGGCCGGGTACCGCCAGACGGGGGCGAGCGCGTCCTCGGTGCACCGGCGGCGGAGGGCGAACAGGGCGTTCTCGGCGGCGTCGATGCGCGGTTCCAGGGCCCGGGCGGCGTCCTCCGTGCGGTCGAGGACGACCGCCGCGTTGGCCTTCAGCGCGCGCAGCCGGTCGAAGGCGGCCGCCTCGGCGTCCAGCCGCCGGTTGGCGCTGGTGCAGCGGGAGCAGATCTCGTCGAGGGCGTGCCGGCGGAAGTCGTCGTCGTGGGCGGGCGCGTCGTCGAGCCGCTGCCGCAGCCGGAAGGCGGCGGCCAGCTCGCTCCGCGCGTAGCCGACGGCCTCGGCGAACGGCAGCGTCGCCGCCTCGCCGAGCTGGGCGACGGCGAAGGACAGCTCCTCGGCGCTGGTGCGGACCGCGTCGTCGGTGGCGACGAGGTTGAGCGACGCCTCCGTCTCCAGGTCGGGCAGCGGAGTGAGCGGCTGGGCCATCCGGGCGAGGCCGGGCTCGGTGGAGGCGGAGACGGTGACGGGCGCGCGGAACGGGACGACGGTGACCCGCCGGCGGGCCCGGCGGCGCCGCTGCCGGCGCAGCAGCAGCCCGGCCAGGCAGAGCAGCGCCCCGGCCGCCACCGGCGCCCAGAACCGCCGGTCGCCCGGGAGCAGCCCGCTGCTGCCGGGGTCGCTGCGGCCGGGGACGATGACGGGCGGCCGGACGGCCTGGCCGGCCAGGACGGACCGGTAGCCGTCGGCGGCCCCGATCGCGGCCCCGGCCCAGTCGTGGGCCTTCAGGGCGGGGCTGATGGCGACGGTGGCGACCTGCTGGAGCTGCTCGGCGCGGAAGCCGGAGTCCTGGGCGGCGGAGACGGCGAACTGCCGGGGTGAGGTGGCGACGGCGAGCAGGACGTCGTGGGGGCCGAGGCCGTTGCGGTCGGCGGTGGCGTCGGCCCACTCGCGGCCGGTGCGGCCGGAGAAGTCGTGCACGTAGGTGACGTAGAGCTGGACGTCCCGGCCGGCCAGCCGGGCGAGGGCGGCCTCGACCTGGGGCCGGCGGCGGCCGAGCGCGCCGACCGTGTCGGTGACGTGCCCGGTCGCGTCCAGGTCGAGCGGGGTCTCGGCACGGGCGACGGACGGCGCCGGGAGGAGGAGGACGCACAGCGCGAAGAGGGCGCCGACGATGGCCGGGCCCGGCGCCCCGGGCCCGTACCGCCTCAAAAGCCGCGTCACACTTCGGAGGGTATGACCGGTTTGCCGGAGCCGCTACCGGGAGGGTGTGTGGTATTACGTTCCGTGCCCGGCGCCCCGGCGGCGGATCTTGCTGCCCAGCCAGACCAGCGGGTCGTAGGAGCGGTCGACGACCCGCTCCTTCAGCGGGATCAGCGCGTTGTCGGTGATTTTGATGTGCTCCGGGCAGACCTCCGTGCAGCATTTGGTGATGTTGCAGTAGCCGAGCCCGTAGTCCTCGCGGGCCGCCGCCTTCCGGTCGACGCCCGCCTCGGCGGCGGCGTCCAGCGGATGCATGTCCAGCTCGGCGACGCGCATCAGGAAGCGCGGCCCGGCGAACGCCGGCTTGTTCTCCTCGTGGTCACGCACCACATGGCAGGTGTTCTGACACAGGAAGCACTCGATGCACTTGCGGAACTCCTGGAGCCGGTCCACGTCCTGCTGCCGCATCCGGTACTCGCCCGGCTTGAGGTCCGGCGGCGGGGCGAACGAGGCCACGTCCCGCGCCTTCGCGTAGTTGTACGACACGTCCGTCACCAGGTCGCGGACGACCGGGAACGCCCGCATCGGCGTCACCGTGACCGTCTCCGCCGGGTCGAACACCGACATCCGCGTCATGCACATCAGCCGCGGCCGGCCGTTGATCTCCGCGCTGCACGAACCGCACTTGCCCGCCTTGCAGTTCCAGCGGACCGCGAGGTCCGGCGCGGCGGTGGCCTGCAGCCGGTGGATGATGTCGAGGACGACCTCACCCTCGTTGACGGCGACCTCGTAGTCGGTGAGGCCGCCACCGCCGGCGTCGCCCCGCCACACCTTGAAGCGGGCCTGATAACTCATCGGGTGAGCTCCTCGTCCGTCAGGTACTTCTTCAGCTCGTCCTTCTCGAACAGCTCCAGCAGGTCGGGGCGGATCGCCGGGGGCTCCTGCCGCTCCAGCCGGATGCGGCCCAGCGCCGGGTCCTCGGCGGCCGGTTCGGTGCTGTCGTCGGCCAGCCGGCAGACCAGCCGCGCCTTCCGCCAGCGCCGGTCCATGCCCGGGTGGTCGTCGCGGGTGTGCCCGCCCCGGCTCTCGGTCCGCTCCAGCGCCGCCCGCGCCACGCACTCGCTGACCAGCAGCATGTTCCGCAGGTCCAGCGCCAGGTGCCAGCCCGGGTTGAACTGCCGGTGCCCCTCGACCCCGGCCCGCCGGGCGCGGGCCCGCAGCCCGGACAGCCGGCGCAGCGCCTCCTCCATCTCGGGCGCCTTCCGGATGATCCCCACCAGGTCGTTCATCGACTGCTGGAGCTCCTGGTGCAGGGCGTACGGGTTCTCGGCGGCCCCGCCGGTGCTCTCCTCGGCGCCGAACGGCCGCAGCGCCTCCGCCTCCGCCGATGCCACGTCCGCGTCGGAGACCGCCGGCCGCCCCGCCGCGTCCAGACCGGCCGCGTACCGGGCCGCGTACAGGCCCGCGCGCCGCCCGAACACCAGCAGGTCGGAGAGGGAGTTGCCGCCGAGCCGGTTGGAGCCGTGCAGCCCGCCCGCCACCTCGCCGGCCGCGAAAAGACCCGGCACCCCGACCGCCGCCGCGGTGTCCGGGTCGACCTCGACGCCGCCCATCACGTAGTGGCAGGTGGGGCCGACCTCCATGGCCTCCGCGGTGATGTCCACGTCCGCCAGCTCCTTGAACTGGTGGTGCATGGACGGCAGTTTGCGGCGGATGACGTCGGCCGGCATCCGCGTGGAGACGTCCAGGAACACCCCGCCGTGCGGCGAGCCGCGGCCCGCCTTCACCTCGGAGTTGATCGCCCGCGCCACCTCGTCGCGCGGCAGCAGCTCCGGCGGCCGGCGGTTGTGGTCGGGGTCGGTGTACCAGCGGTCGCCCTCGTCCTCCGTCTCCGCGTACTTCTCCTTGAAGACGTCGGGGATGTAGTCGAACATGAACCGCTTGCCGTCGCTGTTGCGCAGCACCCCGCCGTCGCCGCGCACCGACTCGGTGACGAGGATGCCCTTCACGGACGGCGGCCAGACCATGCCCGTCGGATGGAACTGGACGAACTCCATGTTCACCAGCCGGGCCCCGGCGAGCAGCGCCAGGGCGTGCCCGTCGCCGGTGTACTCCCAGGAGTTGGAGGTCACCTTGAAGGACTTGCCGATGCCGCCGGTGGCCAGCACCACGGCCGGCGCCTCCAGGACGAGGAACCGCCCGGACTCGCGCTCGTAGCCGAAGACGCCGGAGACCCGGGAGGCGCCGGAGGCGACGTCGCGGTCGCGGAGCACCCGGGTGACCGTGCACTCCTGGAACACCTTCAGCCGGGCCTCGTGGTCCCCGTGCCGCCGGAAGTCCTCCTGCTGGAGGGCGACGACCTTCTGCTGGAGCGTGCGGATCAGCTCCAGGCCGGTCCGGTCGCCGACGTGCGCCAGCCGCGGGTACTCGTGCCCGCCGAAGTTCCGCTGCGAGATCCGCCCGTCCGGCGTCCGGTCGAAGACCGCCCCCCAGGTCTCCAGCTCCCACACCCGGTCCGGGGCCTCCTGCGCCAGCAGTTCGGCCATCCGCCAGTCGTTGAGGAACTTGCCGCCGCGCAGCGTGTCGCGGAAGTGCACCTGCCAGTTGTCGTTCGCGTTCACGTTGCCCATGCAGGCGGCGATGCCGCCCTCGGCCATCACCGTGTGCGCCTTGCCGAACAGCGATTTGCAGATCACCGCGCAGCGCAGTCCCTGCTCGCGGGCCTCGATCGCGGCACGCAGCCCGGCGCCCCCCGCGCCCACCACGACCACGTCCCAGGACTGCCGGTCCACCCGAGTCATCAGTAGGTCTCTCCTAGAAGAAGCGCGGATCGTCGAACACGCCGCCGGCGACCAGGTACACGTACAGGTCGGCCAGCGCGACGCTGATCAGGGACGCCCAGGCGAGCAGCATGTGACGGGCGTTCAACCGGCTCACCAGGCCCCACATGCGGTAGCGCACCGGGTGCTTGGAGAAGGTGCGCAGCCGCCCGCCGACGATGTGCCGGCACGAGTGGCACGAGAGCGTGTACGCCCAGATCAGGCCGATGTTGGCGAGCATGACGAGGGTGCCGAGACCCATGTGCCCCCAGGCGCCGTGCTCGTCGCGGAAGGCCAGGACGGCGTCGTAGGTGAGGATGCCCGCGACGATCACCGCGAAGTAGAAGAAGTACCGGTGGATGTTCTGCAGCACCAGCGGGAAGCGGCTCTCCCCGGTGTACTTCGCGTGCGGCTCGGCGACCGCGCAGGCCGGGGGAGAGGCCCAGAACCCGCGGTAGTACGCCTTGCGGTAGTAGTAGCAGGTGAGCCGGAAGCCCAGCGGGAAGATCAGGACCAGCAGCGCGGGCGACAGGGCCCACCAGGAGCCGAAGAGCCCCCAGTCGGCGCCGTCCTTCATGGGGACGCAGCGCTCGGCGAGGCAGGGCGAGTAGAACGGCGAGACGTAGGGCGCGGCGTAGTAGCGCTCGTCGGCGAACGCCCGCCAGGTGGAGTAGACGACGAACGCCAGCAGCCCGGCCGCCGTGGCCGCGGGCGGCAGCCACCAGCGGTCGCGGCGCAGGTGGCGGGGGGCGATCGAGGCCCGTGAGGAGTGGTGGACGCCGCCGCGCGCCGGGGAGCCGGCGGCGGCGGACGGTCTGGGGTCGGTGCCAGTGGACAAAGGGACTCCGTCGAGGAGCGGGGGTGTGGGGATGCCGGGCGCGGGGGTCAGGGAGGCCGCCGGCGGCGCTACGGGGCGCGGGAGCCGATGCCCTCCTCGTCGGCGTCCCGCCAGAGCGCGGGGTCGTACGGGGTGTCGGGGATCTGCACCATGGCCGGGCGGGGGCGCTCCGGGGGCTGGGCCTCGCACAGGAGCGTCAGGCTCTCGCGCAGGTGGCCGGCGTCGGAACGCATCCGCCGCAGCTCCGGGCCTCCGCTGCCCAGCCGGCGCTCCAGCCGGCCGAGGGCGCGGTCGAGTTCGCCGAGGCAGCGCTGAACCGCTGTCAGGTCGTCGTTCAGGGACACGGATCTGCCCTCACTTCCGCGGAACGGGCGGTTGCGGGTGGCGACTGCGATGCGACAGAGAGTGTCGCGCGTCACACCCCTTCAGGGGAAGATAGCGGCCCCGATTGCACCTTCGCGGGAGCGCATTCCTCGCGAGCCCTGCCGCTGCCCAAACGTTCGTCCAGGCGGGTGGCGTGCGCCGGGGAGGCGCCGTGTCGGCACCCCGTTCGCGCGGGCCGTCGCTTTCAGTGGTCGCCAGTAGATCCGATCAGCGGTTCATTGGACCGGCTGACCGGCCCCTGACCGACCCCCTGATCGTGGATCCGGACCCCGTACGGCGGAGGTTGTCGCCCATGTCCCCCCTCTCGACGAGCGAGCGGCCCCGCGTCCGCCGCCTCCGCCGCACCCGCCGTTCCGCCGCCCTGCTCGCCGCGGGCGCGCTCCTGCCGCTGCCCGCGCTGGCCGGCTGCGGGGGCTCCGGGGAGAGCGCGGAACCGCCGGCCGGCATCCAGGACGTGGCCGCCGCGCCGCGCGCGAAGATCGCCGACAAGGGCACGCTGACCTGGGCCGTCGACGCGCTGCCGGCCACCTACAACGCCTTCCAGTCGGACGCCGACGCGGCCACCCGGCAGGTGGCGGGCGCGGTGCTGCCCGCCCTCTTCACCCTCGACGGCCGCGGGCGCCCCCAGCGCAACCCCGACTACCTGCTCTCCGCCGAGGTGGTGGCGCGCGAGCCGCGGCAGGTCGTCGTCTACCGGCTGCACCCCGGCGCGGTCTGGAGCGACGGCACGCCGATCACCGCTGCCGACTTCGAGGCCCAGTGGAAGGCGCTGCGCGGCAAGGACAGCGCGTTCTGGTCGACGGGCAACGCCGGCTACGACCGGATCGACAAAGTCGAACGCGGTGCGGACGCCCGCGAAGTGAAGATCACTTTTGCGAAGCCGTACGTGGACTGGGCCTCCCTCTTCACCCCGCTCTACCCCCGGGCGGCGATGGCCAGCGGCAACGCGTTCAACGACTCGATGCGCAAGGAGCTCAAGTTCGCGGCCGGACCGTTCCAGGTGGGCGAGCGCAACGACGGGCAGGGCACGCTGACGCTCGTCCGCAACCCCCGCTGGTGGGGCGACCGGGCCAAGCTGGACCGGCTGGTGCTCCGCGCGGTGCCGCGCGGCGAACGGGCCGACGCGCTGGCCAACGGCGGCGTCGACCTCGCCGACATCACCCCGGCCGCGGCCGAGCGGATCGACCGGGCCAACGCCCCGGCGAAGAAGGCCGACGACGCCAACAAGCCGGAGGCGGCGACCGGGCTGCACGACCTCGTCGTCCACCGCGCCCTGGAACCGGTGTGGACGCAGCTCGCCCTCAACGGCACCTCCGGGGCGCTGGCCGACGAGCGGGTGCGGCGGGCCGTCGTCCGGGCCGTCGACCGCAAGGAGCTCGCCCGGTACGTCCTCGGCACCCTCGGACTGCCGGCCGACCCGCTGGGCAGCCACGTCCTCGTCGCCGGGCAGCTCGGCTACGAGGACAACAGCGACGCCGTCGGGCCCGCCGACCCGGGCGCGGCCCGGGACCTGCTCGCCGACGCCGGCTGGAAGGAGGGCCGGGGCGGGCCGGCCGGGCGCGGGCCGGCTCAGGCCGACGGGGCGGGGGCGCGGCATGGGCGGGACGACAAGGCGGAGCCGCATGGGGCTCCCGACCCGGCATCCCCGGGAATCCCGGCGTCACCGGCCCCCGGATCGGCGCCGGAGCCGGCGGCCGGAGTGCCGGCCGACAAGCCCGAGAATCTGCCGGAGCCGGCGGACGCGGGGGAGGAGGACGGGCCTGGAGGCGGTGCGGGGGCCGGCGGTGACGACAAGAGCGCCCGGGACGCCGGGGACGCCGGAGGCGGCAAGGGGAGCGCGGCGAAGACCGTGCCCGTACGGTTCAAGGACGGCAAGCGGCTGGCCCTCCGGTTCGTCCTCCCCAAGGGCACGGGCGCGGAGCCGCTGCGGCAGGTCGGGGAGCGGATCGCCCGGCAGCTCGACGCCGTCGGCATCCACACGGACCTCGTCACCGTCGACGACGCGGGCTTCTTCCGCGACCACATCGCCTCCGGCGACTTCGACCTCGCCCTCTACTCCTGGCCCGCCAGTGCCTTCCCCGCCACCGACGCCCGGCCCATCTTCGCCAAGCCGCGGCCGGCGGCGGACGGGTCGCTCCAGGTGGAGCAGAACTACACGCGGGTCGGCACCGACCAGATCGACCGGCTCTTCGAACAGGCGTCGACGGAACTGGACGCGGAGGCCTCGCGGGATCTGGTGGTGCGGGCGGATGCCCGGATCTGGGCGGCGGCGGGGTCCGTGCCGCTGTATCAGCGGCCGGAGCTGGTCGCCTCGCGGCGGGCGCTGGCGAATGTCGGAGCTTTCGGGCTGGCCAGCCCGCGGTATCAGGACATGGGGTTCCTGCGGTAGGGGTGCCCCCGGTCCCGGCAGCGCGCTCCGCGTGGTTGTCCTCAAGCGCCGGACGGGCTGAATCAGCCCGTCCGGCGCTTGAGGACCTCGCGGCGGAGCCGCGGTGCCCGGGGTCCGGGGCGGAGCCCTGAAAGAAACGGTGAAGGGGCGGGTCCGGGGCATGACACCGCAGGTCAGGGGCCCCGCACTGCTCCCCGCGCGGCCTCCGGCCCGAACTCCCCGTACCATGGAGTAAAGGCCGTGGCTCGATCGCCCGGCAGGCCCGCGTACCGGACCGGACGCGCGGGCATCCACGATCCCGGGAGAAGCGCCGCAAGTATGCCCACGCGCCACGACATCCGTAACGTCGCCATCGTCGCCCACGTCGACCACGGCAAGACGACCATCGTCGACGCCATGCTCAAGCAGGCCGGCGCCTTCGCCGCCCACCAGCTCGACTCCGTTGACGACCGCGTCATGGACTCGAACGACCTGGAGCGTGAGAAGGGCATCACGATCCTCGCCAAGAACACGGCGGTGAAGTATCACCCCAAGGACGGCGGGGCCCCGATCACCATCAACATCATCGACACCCCCGGCCACGCCGACTTCGGTGGTGAGGTCGAGCGCGGTCTGTCGATGGTGGACGCGGTCGTGCTGCTGGTCGACGCCTCCGAGGGCCCGCTGCCGCAGACCCGCTTCGTGCTCCGCAAGGCGCTCCAGCAGCGCAAGCCGGTCATCCTCTGCATCAACAAGACGGACCGGCCGGACTCCCGCATCGACGAGGTCGTCAACGAGACGTACGACCTCTTCCTGGACCTGGACGCGGACGAGGACCAGATCGAGTTCCCGATCGTCTACGCCTGCGGCCGCGACGGCATCGCCTCGCTGACCAAGCCGGAGGACGGCACCGTCCCGGCGGACAGCACCAACCTGGAGCCGTTCTTCTCCACCATCCTGGAGCACGTCCCGGCCCCGACGTACGAGGAGGACGCGCCGCTCCAGGCCCACGTCACCAACCTCGACGCCGACAACTTCCTCGGCCGTATCGCGCTGCTCCGCGTCGAGCAGGGCGAACTGCGCAAGGGCCAGACGGTCGCGTGGATCAAGCGCGACGGCACCGTGCAGAACGTCCGCATCACCGAGCTGATGATGACCGAGGCGCTCACCCGCAAGCCGGCCGAGGTGGCCGGCCCCGGTGACATCTGCGCCGTCGCCGGCATCCCGAACATCATGATCGGCGAGACCCTGGCCGACCCGGAGAACCCGGTCGCGCTGCCGCTGATCACGGTGGACGAGCCGGCGATCTCCATGACCATCGGTACGAACACCTCGCCGCTGGTCGGCCGTGGCGGCACGGGCAAGGGCGCGGACGCCAAGGCCGCCGTCAAGGACCGCAAGGTCACCGCCCGCCAGGTCAAGGACCGGCTGGACCGCGAGCTGATCGGTAACGTCAGCCTCCGGGTGCTCGACACCGAGCGTCCCGACGCCTGGGAGGTCCAGGGCCGCGGCGAGCTGGCGCTGGCCATCCTCGTGGAGCAGATGCGCCGCGAGGGCTTCGAGATGACCATCGGCAAGCCGCAGGTCGTCACCAAGCAGGTCGACGGCAAGACGTACGAGCCGGTCGAGCGCATCACCATCGACGTGCCCGAGGAGCACATGGGCGCGGTCACGCAGCTCATGGGCACCCGCAAGGGCCGGATGGACAACATGTCCAACCACGGCTCCGGCTGGGTCCGCATGGAGTTCGTCGTGCCGTCCCGCGGCCTGATCGGCTTCCGTACGGAGTTCCTGACCAACACCCGTGGCACGGGCATCGCCCACTCCATCCACGAGGGCCACGAGCCGTGGTTCGGCGAGCTGAAGACCCGTAACAACGGTTCCCTGGTCGCCGACCGCGCCGGTGCCGTCACCGCGTTCGCGATGACGAACCTCCAGGAGCGCGGCGTGCTCTTCACCGAGCCGGGCACCGAGGTGTACGAGGGCATGATCGTCGGTGAGAACTCCCGCTCCGACGACATGGACGTCAACATCACCAAGGAGAAGAAGCTCACCAACATGCGCTCCTCCTCCGCCGACTCCTTCGAGGCGATCGTCCCGCCGCGCAAGCTGTCGCTGGAGCAGTCCCTGGAGTTCTGCCGCGACGACGAGTGCGTCGAGGTCACCCCGGAGGCGGTCCGCATCCGCAAGGTCGTCCTCGACCAGAAGGAGCGCGGCCGCTCCGCGTCGCGCGCCAAGCACGGCTGAGTCGCGCTGAGCACGGCCGAGTCGCGTCAAGCGCCGCCGAGTCGCGTCAAGGCGGGCTGACTTGGCGTCAGTTCGCCTTTGACCCGGCCCGGTGACGCAGAGGCCCGGTACCCCGCGAGGGGTGCCGGGCCTCTCGGCGTTTTCGCGCCACGGCGCACGAGTCGTCCGGATAACGGACGCTCCCCTCCCGATGTGGCGTCAACAGCCCGTTTCGTACGTGTCTGTCTGGGCCGTCTTTGTCCGTATTTCGGGCATGTGGCAGTGATCGATGTGACCAAAGCGAGACCCAGTAAGTGTGGTTTAAGGAGCGGCAGTGCTCAATAGTGGGGCCATTAGCTCGGGTCAATGGGTCACGCGCTGTGGGGAGTGCGGGGGCTCACGAGCACATTCGGGGGTTCCGGTTCCTGTGAGCGCTGTCAGGGGTGTCAGCGCGTAGGGGCCGGTTCCTCCTATCTGGTGACAGTGGACTCCTGAGGAGGGATACCCATGCGCGGTGCCAAGAGCGCCAAGTGGGTCGTGGGTGCGATAGTCGTCGCGATGGCGGCGACTGCCTGTGGCGGCGGCAACAAGGACGATGACGAGGGCAGTGCGGCCGTTGACCCCAACGGCGTCTTCACGTACTACAACACCGAGCCGCAGCGCGGGCTCATCCCGACCAACACCAATGAGGTCGGCGGCCATTACATGATGGCCAACATGTTCCGCGGCCTGGTGACCTTCGACATCGACAACAAGCTGCAGATGGCGCAGGCGCAGAGCGTCGACACCACTGACAACCAGCACTACACCGTCAAGCTCAAGCCGGGCTGGAAGTTCCACAACGGCGAGACGGTCACCGCGAACTCCTTCGTCAAGGCGTGGAACTGGGCCGCGAACGCCAAGAACGCGCAGCTCAACTCCTCCTGGTACGAGGCCATCAAGGGCTACGAGGACGTCCACCCGGAGAAGGGCGACCCCAAGGCCGACGCGATGTCGGGCCTGAAGGTCGTCAATGACAACGAGTTCACCATCGAGCTCACGCGTCCGGTGTCCACCTTCAAGCAGCGGCTGTACTACGACGCCTTCTTCCCGCTGCCCGAGGCGTTCTACAAGGACCCCAAGGCCTTCGGCGAGCACCCCATCGGCAACGGCCCGTACAAGATGGAGGGCGACTGGGCCCACAAGGTCCAGCTGAAGGTCCGTAAGTTCGCCGACTACAAGGGTGACGACAAGCCCAAGAACGGCGGCATCGACTTCAGGTTCTTCAGCAAGGACGACGCGGCCTACGCGGAACTGCTGTCGGACAAGATCGACATCATGTACCAGGTGCCCAACTCGCAGGTGGGCAAGTTCCAGCAGGACCTCGGCAAGCGCGCCATCAGCCAGCCGTACGGCGGCAACACCAACATCGGCTTCCCGCTGTACGACAAGGAGTGGGGCAAGCCGGAGAAGGCCAAGGTCCGCCAGGGCCTGTCCATGGCGATCGACCGCGAGACCATCGCCAAGACCGCGCTCAAGGGCAGCAAGGACGCGGCCACCGGCTTCACGCCGAAGGGCATCCCGGGCTGGCAGGACGGCGCCTGTGGCGACTACTGCAAGTTCGACCCGGCCAAGGCCAAGGACCTCATCAAGCAGGGCGGCGGCGTCCCGGGCAACAAGGTGACCATCACCTACAACGCCGACGGCGCCAACAAGGAGTGGGTGGACGCGGTCTGCAACGACATCCGGCAGAACGCCGGTGTCGAGTGCGTGACCGACGCGAAGTCCACCTTCCAGGAGTCGCGTGACCTGATCACCGAGAAGAAGCTCAGCAACCCGTTCCGTATGGCCTGGGTGATGGACTTCCCGAACATCGCCAACTTCGTCACCGAGCAGTTCCGTACCGGTGCCGGCGCGAACGACATGGGCTACAGCAACAAGGACGTCGACGCCCTGATGAACAAGGCGGACGAGGCCAAGACGCCCGAAGAGGCCAACAAGGGCTACTTCGAGGCCGAGAAGAAGCTCATGGAGGACATGCCGGCGATCCCGCTGTTCACCGACCACACCGTCGCCGGCTACTCGAAGCGCGTGCAGAACGTGAAGATCGACTACCAGCGCCAGGCCGTCTGGACCGAGGTCGAGGTCAAGAAGTAACCGGGACGTTTGCAGTGACGCAGGCCCAGTGGCCGTCCGCCTCCCACGAGGAACAGGCGGCGGCCGCTGGGCCCGTCGGCGACAGGAGGAACGATGGGGCGCTTTGTCGCGAGGCGACTGCTCCAGATGATCCCGGTGTTCATCGGGACCACGCTGCTTATTTTCTTGATGGTGTATTCGCTGCCGGGCGACCCCGTCAAGGCGATGTTCGGCGCGAAGGCGGCCGATCCGGCGACAGTTGCGAAACTGCGCCATGACTACGGGCTGGACAAACCCCTGATCCAGCAGTACTGGGACTACCTCAGCGGTCTCCTGCAGGGCGACTTCGGGCAGAGCTTCACCGGCCGGCCCGTCTCCGACCTGCTGGCGGACGCCTTCCCGGTGACCATCCGGCTGGCGCTGTTCGCGTTCGTCATCGAGCTGGTCTTCGGCATCGGCCTCGGTGTGCTCACGGGATTGCGGCGCGGCAAGTTCCTGGACCAGGCGGTCCTGATCTTCACGCTGATCGTGGTGTCCATCCCGGTCTTCGTGCTGGGCAACATGGCCCAGTTCCTGATCGGTGTGAAGTGGAAGCTGGTGGCACCGACCGTCCGGGACTCGGAGGACATCACCCAGCTGATCCTCCCGGCGGTCGTGCTGGCCCTGCTCTCGCTGGCGTACGTCACCCGGCTGACGCGGACGACCGTGGCGGAGAACCTCCGCGCCGACTACGTCCGCACCGCGGTGGCCAAGGGCCTGCCCCGGCGCCGGGTCGTCGGGGTGCACCTGATGCGCAACTCCCTCATTCCTGTCGTCACGTTCCTCGGCACCGACCTCGGCGTGCTCATGGGCGGCGCGATCGTCACCGAGGGCATCTTCAACGTGCCCGGCGTGGGCAACACGCTCTATCAGGCCGTCATCACCAGCGAAGGCCCCACCGTGGTTGGGGTCGTGACGGTCCTGGTGCTCGTCTACCTCGTGAGCAGCCTGGTCGTCGACCTGCTCTACGCAGTCCTGGACCCGAGGATCCGCTATGCCTGACAAGAAGACCCCCCAGGTGACCCCCAGCGAGGTCATGGGTACCGGCCCCAGCCTGTCCGGCGGCTTCGCGGACACCTCTGCCGCGACCGTGGCGGCCGCCGCCGAGCTCACCACCATGGCCGGCCAGCAGACGTCCTCCGAAAAGGCCCGCAGCCTCGGCCAGGACGCCTGGCGCGAGCTGCGCCGCAGCTGGCTCTTCTGGGCGTCCGGCATCCTGCTGGTCCTGCTGATCCTCATGGCGGCGTGGCCCACGCTCTTCACCGACGTGGACCCGCGCCAGGCCGACCTGCGCAACCACTACCTCACCGGGCCGAACTGGTCGCACTTCTTCCAGGCGGACTGGTTCGGCTACAACGTCCAAGGGCAGAGTGTCTACGCGCGTACCGTCCACGGCGCCCGGGCCTCGATCATCGTCGGCGTCTGCGTGACCCTCGCGGTCACCGTCGTCGGCGGCATCATCGGGATGCTCGCCGGGTACTTCGGCGGGTGGATCGACACCGTGCTCTCCCGCATCACCGACATCTTCTTCGGTATTCCGCTGCTCCTCGGCGGTCTGGTGCTGCTCCAGGCGTTCACCAACCGCACGGTGTGGACGGTGACCTTCGCCCTGACCGCCTTCGGCTGGATGCAGATCGCCCGTGTGATGCGCGGTGCCGTCATCACGCAGAAGCAGGCGGACTTCGTCACCGCCGCCCGGGCACTCGGTGCGGGCACCGGCCGGATCCTCTTCCGGCACATCCTGCCGAACGTGCTCGGCCCGGTGATCGTCGTCGCCACCATCGCGCTCGGTGGCTACATCGCCACCGAGGCGACCCTGTCCTACCTGGGCATCGGTCTGAAGGACCCGACGGTCTCCTGGGGTGTGGACATTTCCGCCAGCCAGAAGGACCTGCGCGACGGTCCCCACGCCCTGCTCATGCCGGCCGGCTTCCTGAGCCTCACCGTGCTCGCGTTCATCCTGCTCGGCGACGCGGTGCGCGACGCCCTCGACCCCAAGCTGCGCTGAGGGAGGCGTACGTGACCACCATCGAAAAGACGGCGGACGCCCCCGAGCGGAAGGGCCCGGACGCCGGGCCCCTGCTGGAAGTCCGCGACCTGCACGTCGAGTTCCACACCCGGGACGGCGTGGCCAAGGCCGTCAACGGCGTCAACTACTCGGTCAGCGCGGGTGAGACGCTCGCCGTGCTGGGCGAGTCCGGCTCCGGCAAGTCCGTGACGGCGCAGGCCATCATGGGCATCCTCGACATGCCGCCCGCGAAGATCCCCAAGGGGGAGATCCTCTTCCGCGGCCAGGACATGCTGAAGATGTCCGGCGAGGAGCGCCGCAAGCTCCGGGGCGCGAAGATCGCCATGATCTTCCAGGACGCGCTGTCCTCCCTGAACCCGGTGCTCTCCGTGGGCTACCAGCTCGGCGAGATGTTCCGCATCCACCAGGGGATGTCCAAGAAGGACGCCAAGGCCAAGGCCATCGAGCTGATGGACCACGTCCGGATCCCGGCGGCCAAGGACCGGGTCGGGGACTACCCGCACCAGTTCTCCGGCGGCATGCGGCAGCGCATCATGATCGCGATGGCGCTGGCCCTGGAGCCGGACCTGATCATCGCGGACGAGCCGACCACGGCCCTGGACGTCACCGTCCAGGCGCAGGTGATGGACCTCCTGGCCGAACTCCAGCGGGAGTTCAACATGGGGCTCATCCTCATCACCCACGACCTGGGCGTCGTCGCCGACGTCGCCGACAAGATCGCGGTGATGTACGCGGGCCGGATCGTCGAGACCGCGCCCGTCCACGAGCTCTACAAGCGCCCGGCCCACCCGTACACCCGGGGCCTGCTCGACTCGATCCCGCGCCTGGACCAGAAGGGCCAGGAGCTCTACGCGATCAAGGGCCTGCCGCCTAACCTGCTGCACATCCCCGCGGGCTGCGCCTTCAGCCCGCGCTGCCCCAAGGCGCAGGACATCTGCCGTACGGAGATCCCGGCGCTGCACGACGTGGCGGAGGCGGACGGCGCGGCGCTGCCGGGCCGGTCCAGCGCCTGCCACTTCTGGAAGGAGACGATCCATGGCTGAGACCGGCAAGAAGCCTGCCGGGAAGTCCACCGAGGACGCGACCGTGGACGCGACGCCCAACGTCTCCGACGTGCACGTGGCCGACGCGAGCACCACCGCCGAGGTGGAGGCCGTCCTCGACGCGCCCGTCGAGCGCGGCGAGCCGATCCTCCAGGTGCGGAACCTCGTCAAGCACTTCCCGTTGACGCAGGGCATCCTGTTCAAGAAGCAGGTCGGCGCGGTCAAGGCGGTGGACGGGGTCTCCTTCGACCTCTACCAGGGCGAGACCCTGGGCATCGTCGGCGAGTCCGGCTGCGGCAAGTCCACGGTCGCCAAGCTGCTGATGACGCTGGAGCAGGCCACCGCGGGCGAGGTCTTCTACAAGGGCCAGGACATCACCAAGCTGTCCGGGCGCGCCCTGAAGGCCGTGCGCCGCAACATCCAGATGGTGTTCCAGGACCCGTACACGTCCCTGAACCCGCGGATGACCGTCGGCGACATCATCGGCGAGCCCTTCGACATCCACCCGGAGGTGGCCCCCAAGGGCGACCGCCGGAAGCGGGTCCGGGAGCTGCTGGACGTCGTCGGCCTCAACCCGGAGTACATCAACCGGTACCCGCACCAGTTCTCGGGCGGCCAGCGGCAGCGCATCGGCATCGCGCGCGGGCTGGCGCTGAACCCCGAGATCATCATCTGCGACGAGCCGGTGTCCGCGCTGGACGTGTCCGTGCAGGCGCAGGTCGTCAACCTGATGGAGAAACTGCAGGACGAGTTCAACCTCTCCTACATCTTCATCGCCCACGACCTGTCGATCGTCCGGCACATCTCCGACCGCGTCGGCGTGATGTACCTGGGGAAGATGGCCGAGATCGGGACGGACGTCCAGATCTACGACCACCCGACCCACCCGTACACGCAGGCGCTGCTGTCGGCCGTGCCGGTGCCCGACCCGGACGCCCGCGAGGGCCGCGAGCGGATCATCCTGACCGGTGACGTCCCGTCGCCGGCCAACCCGCCGTCCGGCTGCCGGTTCCGCACCCGCTGCTGGAAGGCGCAGGACAAGTGCGCCGAGGAGGTGCCGCTGCTGGCGGTGCCGGAGGTCTTCGCGGGCAAGGAGATCCCGGCGGCCCACGAGTCGGCCTGCCACTTCGCGGAGGAGAAGCAGGTGGTGGGCGCCGCGTAACCGCGTTGTCCGCCCGTCGCGTTCGTTCAGGGGCTCCCCGGCCGGTCCGGGGAGCCCCTGACGCGTGTCAGCGGCCGAGGGCGATCGGGAGGGTGAGGAAGCCGCGGAGGGTGGGGTGGGGTTCGTGGCGGCCCGGGGCGGCGGGGGTGGCGTGGGGGTGGGCGGTGGCGAACTCGGTGAGGAGTACGCGTGCTTCGAGGAGGGCCAGGGGGACGCCGAGGCAGGCGTGGGGGCCGAGGCCGAAGGCGAAGTGCGGGTTCGGGGTGCGGGTGAGGTCCAGCCGGTCGGGGTGGGGGAACACCTCGGGGTCCCGGTGGGCCGAGCCCAGCAGCACCCGGACCCGGTCGCCGGCGGCCAGGCGGCGTCCGCCGAGCGTCGTCGCGGCGGTCACCGCCCGGTCCTGGGCCTGGAACGGGCTGTCGTAGCGGACGAGCTCGTCGAGGGCGGTCGTCAGCCGGGGGCCGCTCGCGGCGGCGAGGCGGTGGAGGCTTCCGGGGGTGCGGACGAGGGCGTTCAGGGCGTTGCCGAGCAGGCGCGGGCCCGAGTTGAGCGCGGCGAACAGCAGCGCGCACAGCGCTCCGGTCAGCGCTTCGAGGGCGACCGCCCGCTCGGCCTCGTGCAGCCGCAGGTAGCGCAGGACGCCGCCGCGGCGGTCGCTGCCGCCGTGCGCGTACCGGTACTCGGCGCGCAGCATCTGGCCGAGCAGGGCCCGGGCGCGCAGTCCGGCCTCGATCTCCTCGGGTGTGGCCCCGGCCGTCATGCCGCGGGCGGCGTCCCGGCAGGTGTCGAGGAAGCCGTCCCGCCGGGCGAGTCCGCCGCCGAACAGCGCCCCGGCCGCGTAGGAGGCGACGGGCATCGCGAGGTCGGTCACGAAGTCCGTCTCCGTCCGCGTCCCCGGTTCCGCGAGGAGCCGCCGGGTGAACTCCCGTACGTCCGCCGCCAGCTGGCCGAAGTCCTGGGCCCGGAAGGCGTCGGTCAGCAGCTCCCGCACCGGCGCCCGGTCCTCCGGCGCGAGCGTGCCGGCCCGCTCCGGCCCGAGTGCTCCGGCATCCCGCAGCCGGCGCGGGTCGGCGGTGAACAGCGCGTCGTCGCGGAGCACCGTCAGGCAGTCCTCGTAGCGGGATATCACCCAGAGCCCGGATTCGGGATGGCGGTGCACCGGGTCCTCTTGCCGCAACTTGGTATAGACCTTATAGGGGTCCTGGAGAAAAGCCGGGGAAAGCGGGTCGAAAAGCGCGCCGGCGGGTGATCGCGACCCGGCGGAATTCCCGGACACGGGGGATTCCCTGGTACACATCCGTCCCGTCCCCGGATGCCGTGGTTCCGGCTCGCTCATCCGCGTTCCTCCTCGTCGTCCGCGACCGCCGAACTGCGCTGCAACCGACGGGGGTTGGTAATTGAATGCGAGACGACGCATCGTACTGAGGGGGTGGGGCCCGGGGACAGGGAAAGGACGGAAGGGAGCCGGAAGGGAATCGGAGGGCGGTCCTCGGATTTCCGCTTCCCGTGCCTCCGAGGACGCCTTGCGGTAATCCGCTCCCGTCCGGCCTCAGTCGACCAGCAGCGCCATGTCCCACCCCGCGTGCACCCGCCCGCCGTGCGCGTAGGCGTCGAGGGCCAGGGCGGTGCCGGCGGCGCCGTCGAGGAAGCCGGGGAGGTCGGCGCCCTCCGGGGCGTTCATGACGGAGGCGCGGAAGCCGAAGCGGTGCTCCTCGCGGAAGTGGCCGATGGTCAGGGCCGCGAGCTCGTCGACGACGGCGTCGAGACGCTCGTCGTCGATGTGCCGCCGCAGCAGCCCCAGGACGTGCAGCGCGCCGCCCGAGCCGTGGCAGAGGCCGGCGTCCTCCAGGCCCCAGTCCGCCACCGGACGGGAGAGGAGGGGCAGGAGGGAGCGGTGGGCGAGGTCGTGCCAGTCGGGGCGGTCCAGCGCGAGGGCGGCGAGCTGGACGGCGCGGGAGACGCCGGGGGAGCCGTAGCACCAGGAGGGCCGCTGCCAGGGCGCGGCCGGCGCGCCGGGCCCGGCGGCCCAGTCGTCCAGGGTGAGGTACGGCGGCCACCGCAGCCCCTCGCCGTCGGGCACGGCCCACGTCTCCAGCAGTCCGACGAGGGCCTCGACGGCCTCCCGCTGTCCGTCGACGGCCACGCCGGACCGCCAGGCCAGCGAGAGCAGGGCGAGCGGTCCGCTCACGCCGTGTGAGAGACCGAGGTTGAGGTGGCCGTCCGGGAGTTCGGCCTCCTGGCCCGCCCTGGGCGCGGCCCACGTCCACCAGTGCGGGACCGCCTGCTCTCGCAGAGTGATCCCGCCCAGCGCCATGGCGGTCAGGTACTCCAGCACCGCGCGGGTCTCCTCCGCGGCGCTCTCGCCTCGGGCGAGGAGGTGCCGCCCCACGCCGCTCATGCCGCGGATCACCTCGAACTCGGCGTTGGAGGCGACGGGTTCGGCCGGTACGCGGGGCAGCGCCCGCCGGACGAGCTCGCGGTGGTAGACGTCCAGCCGGGCGAGCGCGTCGCGGTAGCCACCGGTGGCGCGGTGCGCGATCAACAGGGCGTAGGCGGCGGCGCTCGTCGTCGCGTAGAGGCCGCCGGGCGGGTGGCCGCCCTCGGCCACCGCCGCGAGCGACCGCCGCAGGTGGGCGTGGGCGTGCGCGACGTGGGCGGGGTGGCGCTCGGTGGCGCCGCTGAAGGCGACCGAGACGGCGGGGAAGCCGTTGGTCAGGGACAGGGCGACCCAGAGGTCGTCGGCATCCGCGCCGGGACCGGCCGGAAGGTCCGGATAGCCCGCCCCGGCCTCGACGGCCTCCGGGTCGGTGAGCCGGCCGAGCACCTGTGCCGCCACGGCACGGGCCTCGTCGGCATGGCGGGGTGCCCGCACGTCAGGCGTCCTTTCCCTGGTCCGTGCCGGGGCCGGTGCCGGTCCCGGCGTGGCGGCGGCGTCCCAGGTGGTCGCGCGCGATGCCGCGGAGCACGGCGTAGCCCCGCTCCTCGCCGTCCCGGTCG
Source organism: Streptomyces sp. NPDC021100 (assembly GCF_044333095.1). Classification (NCBI taxonomy): domain Bacteria; kingdom Bacillati; phylum Actinomycetota; class Actinomycetes; order Kitasatosporales; family Streptomycetaceae; genus Streptomyces; species Streptomyces sp. NPDC021100. The sequence continues at coordinate 665,583 of NZ_JBIRQH010000001.1, read as the reverse complement.
ATGCCGAACAGCCGGTTGTGCTGCATGTGGAGCAGACCGAGGAGGGCGGCGGTGTCGTGCGGCACCACCAGCGGCCCGTAGGCCCGGCCCGCCGGGACGCCGGTCCACAGCTCCGCCAGGTGGGGCGCGCCCAGGAGGGCGGCGAGGCCGGCGGCCGCCCGGCCCGGCAGAACGGCTTCCCTGGCCGCCGCGCGGTGCCGCTGGAACGCGGTGTGCTCCGCGCTCTTGGGGAAGACGGCGTCGACCCAGGCGCACCAGTCCCAGTCGCCCAGCGATTCCAGCAGAGCGGCGTGGTTGGCGGCGGCCAGGACCTCGTCCGGCGGCCTGGGTCCGCCCCGGGCGCGCAGGGCGAGCTGGCCGAGTGCCGAGCGGCTGTCGAGGTGGAAGAGGCGTTCGGCGTGCGGCAGCGCGTCGGGGCCGCCGTAGCGTCCCGTCTCCGGCTCGTAGGTGTCCAGGACCAGTCGGCGGAGCAGCCCGGCGTCCTGCCAGGACCGGGCGTGCCGGGCGAGAACGGGCAGGACGCGGCCGTGCAGCGGCCCGGGCTCGCCGTGGAACCGGAGCCGCAGGTGCGGGTCCGGGTCCCGGTAGCGGAGGAAGAACCACCGGTCGGCGTCCTCACCGGCCTCCCGCACGAGGTCGGGCAGCCACCGGCCGAGGAGCTCGGCGTGGGCGTCCTCCGCGGCGTACAGCTTCGCGTAGAGCCAGTCCTCTCCGGGGAGGTGCCGTCCGGTGCGGGGGGACGGCGTGACGGTCAGGGGCGCGGCGGCCCGGGGAGCGGCGGCGGGTGCCGGCCCGGCGGGCTCGGGGCGGTGGACCAGCGGGACCACCACCTCGGTCCGGTGGCCGTGGGCCCAGCCCAGTCCGGTGCCGTCGGCCGACGGGTCCTCGGTGACGACGAAGGGGGCGCCGGCGCGGACCTCGTGCCGCAGCACCCGGCGGTGCCACGGGTCGGTGAGGTCGAGGCCGTGGCCCCGGTCGTCGACGACGAGCTGGACGAGGTCCGGCACCCCGTGGCGGTCCCGCCAGGCGGCCACCGCGGCGTCCCAGCGCGTGGGATCGGCGGCCGCCGCGCGCAGGTGCCGGTCCGGCTTCCAGCGGCGCGGGCAGAGGGTGATCCTGCCGAGGGTCACCCGGGGGAGGACCGGCAGGTCCTCCAGCCCGTACCAGTCCCAGCCCGTCCACGGCCGCCCCCGGCCGTGGCCGATGTCGACCAGCAGCCGGGCCGGGCCGGGGGCCAGCTTGTGCGGGTTGACCATATGAGGGACGACCGGCAGGACCGTGCGGCCGGTCGCCGGGTCCGTCAGCCGCAGCCCCGACGCGTCGACGCCCACGAGCAGCCGGCGCCAGTCGAGGTGGCCCGGCCGGCCGGGATCGGCGTACACCCCCACCGGGATGCGGTGCGGCACCAGCGCGGGGACGCGCATCGGGTTGAGGACGCGCGGGTCGTTCGGGCGGAACACGACCTGGGCGGGCAGGGCCCGGCCGTCGTCGAGCCGGCCGAGGAGCCGGGCCAGGTCCTCGGTGGCGCCGAGGAGCCCGGCGAACCGCGCGACGGTGGCGCCCGCGGTCCAGGAGCCCGTGTGCGGTCCCGCGACCAGCCGGAACTCGCCCCGGTCCAGGGCCGGGAGGTCGTCGGCGAGCAGCTGGAAGCAGAGCTCCAGCGACTGCGGGGGCGTCGTCCGCCGCTCGGCGTCGGACGGTTCCTCCTGCGTCAGCAGGGCCAGCACCCCGGAGTCGAGCCGGAGCTCGCCGCCGTGCGCGGACAGGGCCTCCTGCACCAGCTCGGCCAGCAGCAGGCGGCGCCGGCGGGCGGTGTCGTCCCGGGGGTCGTGCGCGGGCGGTGCGGCGGCGGGGTCCTGGTAGGCGGCGGGCAGGCCGAGGCCGCGGTGCGGGTCCACGAGCTCGCCGAGCGGGACCAGGCCGTTCGTGCCGTAGTGGTCGACGAACGCGTCCTGGTAGTCCCGCAGGTGCGGCAGGGCCGCCCAGCGGGGCGAGAGCGTCCACATCACGGAGGCGTACCGCCGGACCTCCTCGGCGACGGCCTCGGGCAGGCGGACGTCGGCGGCCGCTCCCAGGTCGACCTGGACGGGCGGGGGCCCCGCCGGGCCGCCGGGGGCGACGGCCGCCACGGCGGCGCGCCAGGCCGGGCCACCGGCCCCCGGGTCCGTCCGTTCGTACGCCGCCAGGGCCGCCCGGACGCCGCGCAGTTCGGCGACGGCGTCCGGCAGTGGAGCGACGGCCTCCGCCACACGGTCGAGCGTCCGCCCGTCGACGTCCGGTTCGCCGAGCGAACCGAGCAGGAAGCCGTGCCGGAGCAGCTGGGCCAGGGCGCCGTCGACGCGTTCGGCCGGCACGTCCGGGAACGTCGCGGCCGCCTTCGCCAGCAGTTCGCCGTACGGGACCGGGGCGGCGGCGGTCTCGCGGGCCCAGTCGACCAGGGCGTTCCGGCGTACGGAGACCTCCCCGCGCTCGGCGGGCAGCAGCAGGCGGTCGCCGCGTACCCGGCAGAGGTCGTTGACGGCCACGGAGATCCGGCACCGGACCTCCGGCACCGCGAGCCACCGCCGGACGCGTTCCGCCAGCCAGGCGCCGTCCACCCGGGCGGACTTCCGGCCCGGCCCGGTGAACTTCACGCGTGCGGGTCCGATATGGGCGACGGCCACCCCGGCGAACAGGCCGAACGGGGTGGGCCGGCCGCTGTGCCGCAGCGCGTACCGGGTCAGGGAGAGGGCGGTGCGCGCCAGGTCCCTGGGGCCGGGCTCGTCGCCGGCGTCGAGCCGGTCGAGCGCGTCGGCGAGGCTGCCGCTGGCGACTCCCACCGCCTCGCGCAGCAGCGGGTCGGCCGCGAGCCGCCGGATGTGCGCCAAGGGGTCCGTCTCCCCGGTGGGGAGGTACCGGGTACGGGGTGCACCGGCCATGCGGACGAACAGCGGTCCGGCGGTTTCGTAGTGGTCGAACGGCAAGTCTTGCCCCCTCGTGAGCGGCCGACCGCGGCCGGGACGCGAGCCGGGGGCGGCCGAAGCCGCCCCCGGGTACCGGTGAGAGCCGGTCGTCAGTTGCAGTTCCAACAGCGGGTGACGTGGCCCCCCCAGCTGTTGCACGTGCTGGTGCCACCGACGTATTTGGTGGCGGTGAAGTCCGTCTCCGGGACATTCACGTCGAAGTCGAGGTCGGTGACGTCCAGGTAATCCTGGGCGGCGTCGACGGAGTCCATGTTCGGCATAGAAATCCCCTGACGTTTCGTCGCGCGGCGGTGAAGCCCCGCGAGTCGGAATTCGAGTTCGCGAACTTGCCGGTGACTTTAGGCACGGTGAATAGCGGCGATCAAGGGATGGCCGTGCATCGGTTCCGGAAGCGGGTGTCCGCCTTGTCGCGCCCGCCGTGTATTCGTCTGCGATGTCCCGCGTGACGCGCCACGCAGGGCGCCCGGCGGAATGCACAGCGTCATGACGGGAGGATGCGGGACGGTAAAGAAAGGGAAACAGAACCGGAGCGTCCGGGTCCCAGGGGATTCTGTGTCACCTCCGTGCCGCGCCGTCCGCGGGGGCTTCCGCTCCGGAGGGTTTCCGGCGGACGAGGGCCGCCGGCGGTCCGCCGCCCCCGCCTTGGCGTGCCCTGGTGCGGCTCGCCCCCGCCGGCGGCTGTCACTCCCGCATCCGGGCGGTTTCTCCCCGCCGAGGCGCACGTTCAGCGCCTGTGGGAGTGCACCAAGTGATCCGATTGGTGATATTTGTCCCTGCGTCGGCGTCCCGCATGTGTCCGTGCGTCGGCGTCCCGCCGTACCCCGGCCCCGACCCGGTCCCCGGCCCCGAGGAGGCAGTCCATGCGAGGAGGCGTGCGGAGCCGGGCCGGGGCGGCCCTGTGCGTCGTCGGACTCGCCGCGGTGGCCGCCGCCGGGTGCGGAGGCGGGGTGGACGGCCGGACGGTGGGGGTGGTGCGGGCGTCGTGGGGGGATCCGCAGAACGCGCTGGAGCCGGCCAACACCAACGAGGTGCAGGGCGGGAAGGTGCTGGACCTGATCTTCCGGGGGCTCAAGCGGTACGACCCCAAGACCGGCGCCGCCGAGAACATGCTGGCCGAGAAGATCGAGTCGGACGACGCCCAGAATTTCACCGTCCGCCTCAAGGACGGCTGGACGTTCAGCAACGGGGAGAAGATCACCGCGCAGTCCTTCGTGGACGCGTGGAATTATGCGGCACTGGTCGACAACCGGCAGAAGAACGCCGCTTTCTTCGCCTACGTCGACGGTTATGACAAAGTGCATCCGCTTCGGGGGGAGGCGACCGCCAAGACCCTTTCCGGGCTCGCCGTCAAGGACCCCAGGACCTTCACCGTCAAACTCCGCACCAAGTTCTCCACCTGGCCCGACACCCTCGGCTACCCGGCCTTCGCCCCGCTGCCCCGGGCCTTCTTCGAGGACCACGCGGGGTGGCTGCGGAAGCCCGTCGGGAACGGGCCGTACGCGATCGACGCGTACACCCGGGGGTCCGTCATGCGGCTCAGCCGATGGGACGGCTATCCGGGCCCGGACAAGGCGGAGAACACCGGCGTGGAACTCCGCGTCTACACCGACAACAACACCGCGTACACCGATCTCCAGGCCGGGAACATCGACCTTGTCGACGACATTCCCAGCACCCAGCTGAGAAACGTCCGCAAGGACCTCGGGAACCGCTACATCAACCAGCCGGCCGGCATCCTGCAGACGCTCGTCTTCCCGCTGTACGACGAGCGGTGGACGAAGGCCGGGATGGAGAAGGTCCGGCGGGGGCTGTCCATGGCGATCGACCGGGAGCAGATCACCCGGCGCATCTACCGCGGCACCCGGACCCCCGCGGGCGACTGGACCTCACCCGTGCTCGGTGACAAGGGCGGCTACAAGGCCGGGCTGTGCGGCGAGGTCTGCACCTACGACCCGGGCCGCGCCAGGCAGTTGATCCGGGAGGGCGGCGGACTGCCCGGCGGGCGGGTCACCCTCACCTCGAACGTCGACACCGGTTCCCACCGGGTGTGGATGGACGCCGTGTGCAACAGCGTCAACAACGCCCTCGGCGACGACCGGGCGTGCACCGTCAACCCCGTCGGCACCTTCGCCGACTTCCGCAACAAGATCACCCAGCAGCGGTTGACCGGCCTGTTCCGCTCCGGCTGGCAGATGGACTACCCGCTCATCCAGAACTTCCTCCAGCCCACCTACTACACCGACGCCTCGTCCAACTACGGCAAGTTCAGCGACGCCCGCTTCGACCGGCTCGTCGACGAGGCCAACGCCGAGTCCGACACCGGGAAGGCGGTCGCCAGGTTCCAGGACGCCGAGCGAATCCTCACCGAGCTGATGCCGGCGATCCCGCTCTGGTACCAGAACGGGAACGCCGGCTACACCGCCGAGATCTCCGACGTGACGCTCAACCAGTTCAGCGTGCCCGTGTACGAGCGGATCAAGGCCAAGTGATCCCCGTCTCCACCGCACCACGAGGAGGGGTCCCATGGGACGGTATGTGATCCGCCGGCTGCTCCAGATGATCCCGGTGTTCATCGGCAGCACGTTCCTCATCTTCTTCATGGTCTACGCCCTCGGCGACCCCGTCGCCGCCCTCTTCGGCGACAAGGCGCCCGACCCGGCCGTCGCCGCCCGCATCCGCGCCGAGCTCTACCTCGACCAGCCGCTGTGGAAGCAGTACCTGCACTACATGGGCCAGATCCTCACCGGGGACTTCGGCACCGCCTTCACCGGGCAGCCCGTGCTGGAGCTGATGGGGGACGCCTTCCCGGTGACGCTGCGGCTGACGATCGTCGCCGTGGCCTTCGAGGTCGTCGTCGGCATCGCCCTCGGTGTCGTCAGCGGGCTGCGGCGCGGCCGGCCGGCCGACACCTCCGTGCTGATGGTGACCCTGATCGTCGTCTCCGTCCCCACCTTCGTCAGCGGCTACCTCCTCCAGTACCTCTTCGGCGTGAAGTGGGCGGTCGTCTCGCCGTCCGTCTCGCCCGAGGCGACCTTCGCCGAACTGCTGCTGCCCGGCGCCGTCCTGGGCCTGGTGTCGCTCGCCTACGTCACCCGGCTGACCCGCACCTCGCTCGCCGAGAACGCCCGCGCCGACTACATCCGCACCGCCGTCGCCAAGGGCCTCCCGCGCCACCGCATCGTCGTCCGGCACCTGCTGCGCAACTCGCTGATCCCCGTGATCACCTTCATCGGCGCGGACATCGGCGCGCTGATGGGCGGCGCCATCGTCACCGAGCGGATCTTCAACATCCACGGCGTCGGCTACCAGCTCTACCAGGGCATCCTCCGGCAGAACTCGCCCACCGTGGTCGGCTTCGTGACCGTCCTCGTCCTCGTCTTCCTCCTCGCCAACCTGATCGTCGACCTCCTCTACGCCGTGCTCGACCCGAGGATCCGCCATGTCTGAGCCCCCGTACCCCCAGCCCCCGGAGGGACCGGCCGCCGTCAGCCCGGGCGACGGCGGCGCCGCGCGGCTGGCGTCCCGTGAGGCGGAGACCCTCGAACGGCCGGCGGCGAAGGTTCCCTCCGGACCCGCCCCGCGCGCCACCGAGAAGACGCGCAGCCTGTGGTCGGACGCCTGGCACGATCTGCGCCGCAACCCCGTCTTCCTGCTCTCCGCGCTGGTCATCGCCTTCCTGCTGCTGATCGCCGTCTGGCCGGGACTGGTCGCGGGCGGCAATCCGCTCCAGTGCGACCTCGCCAAGTCCCAGGAGGGGTCGCAGCCCGGCCACCCCTTCGGCTTCGACGCCCAGGGCTGCGACGTCTTCACCCGCACCATCCACGGCGCCCGCGCCTCCATCACCGTCGGCGTCTGCGCCACCGCCGGATCCGCGCTGCTCGGCAGCGTCCTCGGCGGGCTCGCCGGGTACTACGGGGGCTGGTGGGACGGGCTGCTCTCGCGGCTCGCCGACGTCTTCTTCGGCATTCCCATCATCCTCGGCGGCCTCGTCTTCCTCTCCGTCGTCACCGGTGGCTCCGTCTGGCCGGTGGTCGGCTTCATCGTGCTGCTGGGCTGGCCGCAGATCTCCCGGATCGCCCGCGGCGCCGTCGTCGCCGCCAAGCAGCACGACTACGTCCACGCCGCCCGTGCCCTCGGCGCCGGCGACCGGCGGCTGCTGCTGCGGCACATCGCGCCCAACGCGGTGGCCCCCGTCATCGTCGTCGCCACCATCGCGCTCGGCACCTACATCGCCCTGGAGGCCACACTGTCGTTCATCGGCGTCGGCCTCAAACCGCCCACCGTCTCCTGGGGGATCGACATCTCCAACGCCTCCAACCAGATCCGCAACGCCCCCCACATGCTGCTCTGGCCGGCCGGGTTCCTCAGCGTGACGGTGCTCGCGTTCATCATGCTCGGCGACGCGGTGCGCGACGCCCTCGACCCCAAACTGCGCTGAGGAGACGGCCGTGAGCGACGCCCTGCTGGAAGTCCGCGACCTGCACGTCGAGTTCCGCACCCGGGACGGCGTGGCCAAGGCCGTCAACGGCGTCAGCTGCTCGGTGGACGCCGGGGAGACGCTGGCCGTGCTCGGCGAGTCCGGGTCGGGCAAGTCGGTGACGGCGCAGGCCGTCATGGGCATCCTGGACTCGCCGCCCGGCCGCGTCACCGGCGGCCAGGTCCTCTTCCGCGGCCAGGACCTGCTCACCATGGGCGCCGAGCACCGGCGCCGGCTGCGGGGCGACCGGCTGGCGATGATCTTCCAGGACGCCCTCTCGGCGCTCAACCCGGTGCTCACCGTCGGCGCCCAGCTCGCCGAGATGTACGAGGTCCACCAGGGCATGACCCGCAGGGACGCGCGGGCCCGCGCGGTCACGCTGATGGACCGGGTACGGATCCCGGCCGCGAAGGACCGGGTCGGCGACTACCCGCACCAGTTCTCGGGCGGTATGCGGCAGCGCATCATGATCGCGATGGCGCTCGCGCTGGAACCGGACCTGATCATCGCGGACGAGCCGACGACCGCGCTGGACGTGACCGTGCAGGCCCAGGTGATGGACCTGCTCGCGGAGTTGCAGCGGGAGTTCACCATGGGCCTCATCCTCATCACCCACGACCTGGGCGTCGTCGCGGACGTCGCCGACCGGATCGCGGTGATGTACGCGGGACGCGTCGTCGAGAACGCCCCCGTCCGCGACCTCTACGCCGCCCCCGCCCACCCCTACACCCAGGGCCTGCTGGAGTCCGTCCCGCGCCTGGACCGCAAGGGCAGGGAGCTGCACGCGATCAAGGGCCTGCCGCCCAGCCTCGTCGACATCCCGCCCGGCTGCCCCTTCCACCCCCGCTGCCCCAGGGCCCGGGACGTCTGCCGCACCGACCGGCCGCCCCTCTTCCCCGTGGCCCCCGGCCGCAGCAGCGCCTGCCACTTCTGGCAGGAGACCCTCGACGAGAGCCGGGGGGCCTCCTGATGCGCGCCGACGGCGGGGCGGTCCTGGAGGTACGCGACCTGGTCAAGCACTACCCGCTGACCCGCGGCGTCCTCGTCCGCCGGCAGGTCGGCGCCGTCCGGGCCGTCGACGGCGTCTCCTTCGACCTGCGGCGCGGCGAGACCCTCGGCGTGGTCGGCGAGTCCGGCTGCGGCAAGTCCACCCTGGCCCGGCTCCTCGTCAACCTCGAACGCCCCACCGCCGGGCGGATCCTGTACAAGGGCGAGGACATCACCCGGCTCTCGGGGCGGGCGCTGAAGGCCGTTCGCCGCAACATCCAGATGGTGTTCCAGGACCCGTACACCTCGCTGAACCCCCGCATGACCGTCGGCGACATCGTCGGCGAGCCCTTCGACATCCACCCGGAGGTCGCCCCGAAGGGCGACCGGCGGCGCCGGGTACGGGAGTTGCTGGACGTCGTCGGCCTCAGCCCCGAGCACGTCAACCGCTACCCGCACCAGTTCTCGGGCGGGCAGCGGCAGCGCATCGGCATCGCGCGCGGGCTCGCCCTGCGCCCCGAGATCATCGTCGCCGACGAGCCCGTCTCGGCGCTCGACGTCTCCGTGCAGGCCCAGGTCGTCAACCTGCTGGAACGGCTCCAGGACGAGTTCGAGCTGTCGTACGTCTTCATCGCCCACGACCTGTCCGTCGTCCGGCACATCTCCGACCGGGTGGCCGTCATGTACCTCGGCCGGCTGGTGGAGGCGGGCACCGACGCCCAGATCTACGAGCACCCCACCCACCCCTACACCCAGGCGCTGCTGTCGGCCGTGCCGGTGCCCGACCCGTCCGTCCGCACCCGCCGCGACCGCATCCTGCTGATGGGCGACGTCCCCTCGCCCGCCAACCCGCCGTCCGGCTGCCGCTTCCGCACCCGCTGCTGGAAGGCGCGCCGCCGCTGCGCCGAGGTGGTGCCGCCGCTGGAGGTCCCGGAGGCGTTCCGGGAGAGCGGCGGACCGGCGGCGCACGTGTCCGCCTGCCACTACGCGGGGGAGCGGCGGGTGGTGCCGACGGCGGGGGAGTGACGGGACGGGCGGACGCCTGAGCCGAGGGGCCCGGTCTCCCGCGAACGGTCTCCGCGATCGGTCTCCCGCGAACGCTCTCCCCGTAGGCCGACAAGTACGGTCCGAGGGCCGCTGACCAGGCGGCCGGGGGAGGGTGGCCGGTGGAAACCGACGATGAGCTGCTGGTGCGCTCGGCAGGGGAGGCGCGGGCCTTCGAGCCGCTGGTCGGGCGGCACGCGACCGCGCTGCACGGCTACTTCGCGCGCCGGGCGCCCGGGGCGGCCGACGACCTGCTGGCGGAGGCGTGGCTCCAGGCGTTCACGGCGCGGGGTACGTACGACCCGGCGCGCGGCACGGCGCGCGCCTGGCTGTTCGGGGTGGCCCGGAACGTCCTGGCGGCGCACTGGCGCGGGGAGGCCCGGCAGCGCCGGGAGATACGGGCGGACGAGCCGAGCAGCGACCCCTGGTACGCGGTCGACCGGCGGCTGGACGCGGCCGCGGTCGCGCCGCTGATCCGCGAGACGATGGCGGAGCTGCCGCACGTGGAAAGAGAGTTGATCCTCCTCGTCGCCTGGGAGCAGCTGTCCCCGGCCGAGGCCGCCGCCGTGGTCGGCGTCCCGGCCGGCACGGCCCGTTCCCGGCTGCACCGGGCGCGCGCCAGGCTGCGCGCGGCCCTCGCCCCCTCCGGCACGCTGCCCCTGACAGGAGACCTCACATGAGCGGGAACGGACGCGAGGACGGCATGGACGGCAAGGGCAAGGAGTTCCTCGACTTCCCGGGCAGCGCTCGGCTGCGTGCCGCCGGGCGCGTCGAGCCGCCGCCCGCGGACGTCGTCGCGGCGGCGCTGGAGGCGGTACGGGCGGCGGCGTGCGCCGAGGGGGGGCGCGCCCCGGAGGAGGCCACTCCGGTGTCCGGTACGCGTGTGCCGGACACCGGCGGCGCCGTGCCGCTCCGCGCCCGGTGGCGCCGCCGCGCGCCGGCCCTCGTCTCCGCCGCGGCGGTGATGGCGGTCGCCGTGGGGGCGGCGGTCTGGGCCGGGCCGGGGTTCGGCGGGGGGCGGGTCGGCGTGGCGGACACGGCGGAGGACCCGTCGGATCCGTCGGAGGGGGTCGCTCCGTACTGGGAGGCGCAGACCGACTTCCTGTACCAGGCCAAGGGGTTCCCCGACAGGAGCGTGACCCGCCAGACCACCTGGTACAGCCGGGACGCGGTCTGGATCCGGTCGGCCGACGGGACCCTGCGCCAGGAGGGCGGAAGCGGGCACTCGGGTACCGGGTTCACCGTGAACGGCGTGGACATCCCCTGGGACGACTTCGCGAAGCTGCCCGCCGACCCGAAGGCGCTCAAGGGGAAGTTCGGCTACAAGGGGTCCAGCACGGACGGCATGGCACTCGGCACCTACTACTTCAACATCGAGGAGATCCTCGCCCGGTCCCCCGCTCCGTCCCGGCTCCGGGCCGCCTTCGGCGAGCTGTTGGCGAGCACGCCCGGTATACGGTCGGCCGGTACGGTGAAGGACAGTAAGGGGCGGACCGGCACGGGCATCGACTACATCAGTGGGAACGAGCGATTCCGGGTCATTCTCGATCCGCGCACCCACCGTGCGCTGGAGACGGCGCAGACGCTGGTGAATGACGCGCCTGCGGATGACAGGTTCTGGGCCGGCCTTAAGGCGGGAGCCCCGCTCATCCGTTCCACGTACCTGGTGTCGCAACCTCTGTGGAAGAAGCCCCCGGAGCTCCCGCCGCAGCCGTCCGGGTCGCCGGGGACCCCGCGGCCGGGGCGGACGCCGGCGAGAAGTTGACGGCCGGCCGCTCGGTCCCGGCCTCAGCCGACCGCCACCGGCTCCGGGAAATGGCAAGCCGACAGATGCCCCTCCCCGCTCCCCTCCGCCCGCACCAGCGGCGGCTCCTCCGTCGCGCACTTCTCCGCCGCCTTCCAGCAGCGGGTGCGGAAGCGGCAGCCGGAGGGCGGGGAGACCGGGGAGGGGACGTCGCCGGTGAGGCGGATGCGCTCCTGGGGCGCCGCCTCCGCCGGGGTGCCCGGCCGGGGGACCTCGGGGACGGCGGAGAGCAGCGCGTGGGTGTACGGGTGCCGGGGCCGGCCGTAGATGGCGTCCCGCGGGCCGACCTCCACGATCCGTCCCAGGTACATCACCGCCACGCGCTGCGAGAAGTGCCGGACGACGGCGAGGTCGTGGGCGATGAAGAGGAAGGCGATGCCCAGTTCCCGCCGCAGCGTCTTCAGCAGGTTGACCACCTGGGCCTGGATGGAGACGTCCAGGGCGGAGACCGGCTCGTCCGCGATGATGACCTTGGGGTCGAGGGCGAGCGCGCGGGCGATGCCGACGCGCTGCCGCTGGCCGCCGCTGAACTCGTGCGGGAAGCGGTTGTAGTGCTCGGGGTTGAGGCCCACGGTGTCCAGCAGTTCGCGCACCCGGGCCTCCCGGCCGCCGGGCGGGCGGATGCCGTTGACCTCCATCGGGCCGGCGATGATCCGGCCGACCGTCTGCCGGGGGTTGAGCGAGGAGTACGGGTCCTGGAAGATCATCTGGATCTGGGAGCGGACGGGCGCGAGCTGCCGGCGGCCCGCGTGGGTGATGTCCTCCCCCTGATAGGTGATCCGCCCGGCGGTCGGTTCCAGCAGGCGGGTGAGCAGCCGGCCGGTGGTGGACTTGCCGCAGCCGGACTCGCCGACCAGCCCGAAGCCCTCCCCGGCCCGGACGGCCAGGTCGACGCCGTCCACGGCCCGTACCGCGCCCACCCGGCGCCGGACGGGGAAGCCGCCCAGGACCGGGAAGTGCTTGGTCAGCCCCTCGGCGACCAGGATGTCGTCGGTCATGCCTCGCTCCTCGGGCCTGCCGGCGGGTCGATGATCTTCGGGCCCGCCGGCGGATCGACGCTCCTCGGATCCGCCGGCGGATCGACGAAGAGGGGGTGCCGCCGGCCGGGCGGCAGGTGGCAGGCCGCGCCGCGGCCGGCGGGCAGCTCCGGGCGCTCGGTGGCGCAGCGGTCGCCCGGCACCTCCCCGGTCCAGGCGCAGCGCGGGTGGAACGGGCAGCCGGGCGGCGGCGCCAGCAGGCTGGGCGGCGTGCCCGGGACGGGCACCAGCGGTGCCTCCGGGTCGGTGGTCAGCCGGGGCATCGAGCCCAGCAGGCCCCAGGTGTAAGGGTGGCGCGGGTCGCTCAGCACCTCGCGGACGGTGCCGCGCTCCACGGCCCGTCCCGCGTACATCACCAGCAGGTCGTCCGCGGTGCGGGCCACCACGCCCAGGTCGTGGGTGATGAGGACGATCGCCGAACCGGTCTCCCGCTGGAGCTCCTTGAGCAGGTCGAGGATCTGTGCCTGGACGGTGACGTCGAGGGCGGTGGTCGGTTCGTCGGCGATCAGCAGCTCGGGGTCGCAGACCAACGCCATGGCGATCATGGCGCGTTGGCGCATGCCGCCGGAGAACTGGTGCGGGTAGTCGTCGACGCGCCGCGCCGCGTGCGGGATGCCGACCCGGTCCAGCATCTCGACCGCCCGCCGCCGGGCGGCCTGCCGGGAGGCGCCGGTGTGCTTGCGGTACGGCTCGGCGATCTGCCGGCCGACCGTGTAGTAGGGGGAGAGGGCGGTCAGCGAGTCCTGGAAGACCATCGCCGCCTTGGCGCCGCGCAGCCGTTCCAGCACCGGCTCGGACGCGCCCGTCACCTCCCGCCCGTCCAGCAGCACCTGCCCGGTGACGTCGGTGGTGCGCGGGTCGTGCAGGCCGAGCACGGTGAGGGCGGTGACGGACTTGCCCGAGCCGGACTCCCCGACGATGCCGAGCGTGCGCCCGCGCTCCAGGTCGAGGGAGAGGCCGTCGACGGCCTTGACGACGCCGTCCTCGGTGCGGAAGCGGACGCGCAGGTCGCGGATGGACAGGAAGGGAGAGGGGGAGGGCGGCGGCTCCGCTTCCGTGGGGCCGGGCGGCGGGATGTCGTTCATCGGGGGGAACTCCTTGCGTGTCCTGGGGAGCCTCAACCGAGTCCCGGGGAGCCTCGGCCGAGTCCGGGGGAGCCTCAGCCGAGCCGCACCCGCGGGTCGATCACCGCGTACGCCGCGTCCACGACGATGTTGGCGACGACGATCGCCGTACAGGCGACGAGCATTACGGCCATCAGCGTGGGCAGATCGGTCTCGCTGACCGAGGAGACGGCGAGCCGGCCGAGCCCGTGCAGGCTGAACGTGAACTCGGTGACGATCGCCCCGCCGAACAGCGACCCCAGGTCGATGCCGAAGAGGGTGACGATCGGCGTCATCGCCCCCCGCCAGGCGTAGCGGAAGAAGACCGTGCGACGGCCGAGGCCCTTGGCGCGGGCGGTGCGGACGTGGTCCTCGGCGAGCTGCTCGATCATCTGGGAGCGCGTCATGCGGCTGTAGTTGGCGATGAAGATGATCGACAGCACCAGCCAGGGAATGATCATCCCGGTGAACCACTTCACGGGGTCCTCGGTGATCGGGTAGTACGCCGGGTTGTCGAACCAGTGCAGCCCGCTGACGAACACGGCGAGCGCGACCACGCCCACGAAGTAGATCTGGAGCGAGTTGCCGATCAGCGACAGCGAGCTGAAGAACTTGTCGATCCAGGTGCCCCGGAAGGCGGCGGCGATCATCCCGATGCCGACGCCCACGACGAGGAAGACGACGGCCCCGCCCAGGGCGATCGACAGGGTGGTCGGGAAGCGGTCCACGATGGTGTCCCAGACCGGTTGCTGGTTGGAGAAGGAGTAGCCGAGGCAGGGCGCCGGGCAGTGGCCCACCGAGAAGTCGCGGCCGGTGAAGATGCCGGTCATGTAGTGCCAGTACTGGACGGGCACCGGCTCGTTCAGGCCCAGGTTCTTGTTGATGACGGCCAGCGCGTCGGGCGTGCAGTTCTTGCCGCACGACATCAGGGCGGGCTCGGAGGGCAGCGCGAAGAAGAGGAAGAAGGTGATCGCGCTGATCAGCAGGACGATGACGATCGCGCCGAGGAACCGGCGGAGGAGGAATCTCAGCATGGCTGCGGGCTCTTCACGGGTCGGTGTCCGGCCTGGAGACGGGGAGCGGGGCGGGGAGCGGAACGGGCGCCCCCCGCCCGTACGGCGGGTGTCACTTCACGAACACGCCGGTCGGGTCGACCGTCCCGTACACCGGGTGGTACTTGACCCCGCCGAGCCCCGAACCCCACAGCGAGAACAGCCGGTTGTAGAACGTGGGCACGCCCGGCGCGTCGTCGGTGAGGATCCGGTCGGCCAGCTTCTGCCATTCGGCGCCCGCCTGCTTCACGTCCGTGATCCTCGTGATGCGGTCGACCTCCGCGTTGACCTTGGGGTCGTCGAGGTGGCCGTAGTTCTGCGCGCCGTCGGCGATCTGCCGGCCGTCGTACAGCGGCGGGACGACGGTCGAGGAGACGGGCCAGTCGGCGCCCCAGGAGGTGCGGTAGATGTCGAACTTGTTGCCCACCTCGGAGATGGCGGTCCGCCAGGTGTTGGAGTCGATCTCCTTCTTCTGCACCTTGAAGCCCGCCCGTTCCAGGGCCTGGGTGACGACGACGGCGATCTTCTGCTGTACGTCCGTGTTGGCGTACGCGTAGACGATCTCCTGACCCTCCTTGCCCGCCTCCTTCAGCAGGGCCCGGGCCTTCTCAGGGTCGCCCGCGGGTTTGTCCTTCTTCCCGTAGGGGTCGGTCGGCCGGTAGCCGTCCATGGCGGGGGAGAGGTAGTTGGTGGCCACGACACCGGCCGTCGCCCCGCCGTTCTGCTGGAGGATCTGCCCGTTGGGCATGGCGTACGCGAGGGCCTTGCGGACCTTGACGTCCTTGAGCCGGGTGGTGTTGAAGGAGATGTAGTCGACGTACGGCTGGATCTCCAGCAGCCGGCGCGCCTTGGTGTCCTGCTGGCCGAGGACCTTCTCGGTCATCTCGGGGGCCACGCCGTTGCTGAAGGAGAGCGCGTTCTTGTCCCCGCCCTGGTCGGCGAGGAAGCGCCGGGTGGAGTCGGCGAACTGGTGGCCGAAGCTGATCTCGAACCGGTCGGCGTACTGGTGCCGGATCGGGTCGGTCTTCGGGTCCCAGTGCTCGTTCCGCACCAGGGTCAGCGACTTCCCGACCTTGTAACTGCCCACCTTGTACGGCCCGGAGGAGAAGGGCGCGTTGTCGTACTTGCGCTGCCCGTCCTTGTCCGCCTTCACCGCGCCGATGTTGGGCATGGCCGTCGCGTACGGGGTGTCCGCGTGCGGCGCCTGGAAGTGGAAGACGATCGTCTTGTCGTCGGGGGTGTCCAGGACGGACGACGGCAGGTGCTTGCCCTGGTACGGGCCGTCGGGCAGCGCCTTGCGGAAGGCGTTGCCGTCCCCGCTGAGCCACTGCGGGACGTACAGCGGCCCGTCGGTCTCGAACGGGGCGTAGAGCCGCTCGATGCCCCACCGGACGTCCTTGGACGTGATCGGGGACCCGTCCTCGAACTTCAGTCCGTCCTTGAGGGTGAACTTCCAGGTCTTCCCGCCGTCCGACGAGGTGCCGGAGTCGGTCGCGAGGTCGCCGACGACCTTCACCCGCCCCTTGTCGTCGATCTTGTACGAGGTGAGGGAGCGGTTGTAGAGCATCTGGTCGGTCAGGACGTCGGAGAAGTAGATCTGGCCGGGATCCAAGTGGTTGAAGGCGTCCCGCTGGAGGACGGTGACCGTGCCGCCCTTCTTGGCGCCCGCGACCTCGGGGGCCGGACCGGCCGCGTCGGCGGCGGTGCCGATCGAGTAGTTGGCGGAGACGGTCTTGTCCTCGCCGGGACCCTCGCTCTTCGCGTCACCCCCGCCGCCCCCGCCCCCGCCGCTGCTGCACGCGGAGACCACCAATGCCCCGGCGGCCAGGGCCACGGCGTAAGGGGCCCTGCGGTCGTGTCTCCTCATGGGTGCACCTGCCTGTCCGTGTGGTGACGTTGACGTGCCGTGCTGTGCCGTGCCGTTGTCTTGCCTTGGGCGCCCGTTCAGCGCTGGGTCCGGGGGTCGAACGCGTCCCGGACGGAGTCCCCGAGGAGGTTGAAGGCCACCACGAAGAGGATCATCGCTATCCCGGGGAAGAAGATGTACGTGATGTCGCTCTCGTAGTACTTGGCGCCGTTGGCGAACATCCGCCCCCAGTCCGGGGTGGGCTCCACGATGCCGACGCCGATGAAGGACAGCCCCGCCTCCGCGGTGACCAGGGCGGGGAGCATCAGCGTGGACTGGACGAGGATCGGCGTCCACAGGTTGGGCAGCAGTTCGCGGGTGATGATCCGCCACGGCGACGCGCCCGTCACCTTGGCCGCCTCCACGAACTCCCGCTCCCGCAGGCTCAGTACCTGCCCGCGCAGCAGCCGCGCCAACCCCATCCAGCCCAGCGCCCACAGCACCACGATCAGGGTCACCACCCTGAGATAGGTCGGGGTCTCCTTCTCCGGGCTGACGAACAGCGCGTAGACGACCGGGGTGAACGCGACGAACGACAACTGCTGCGGGAACGCCAGCAGCAGGTCGATGAACCGCCCCAGGAAGTAGTCCGTCCGCCCGCCCACGTAGCCGGCCGTCACCCCGATCAGCACACCCGTCACCACGCACAGGACGGTGGCCGCCGCGGCGATCAGGAGCGAGGTACGGATGCCGTAGACGAGCTGCGTCAGCACGTCCCGGCCGAGCGTCGGCTCGATGCCGAACCAGAACCGGCCCGACATCCCCCCGTTGGGGGCGATCGGGTAGCCGTACTCGTTGAGCAGACCGGTCTCGTCCAGCCCGTACGTCGCCGTCGGGGTCTTCCCGTACACCTTCGAGATCAGCGGTGCCGCCGCCGCGACGGCGAAGAAGAAGACCACGACGCAGGCCGAGACGACGCCGGCGCGGTCGCGCCGGAAGCGCAGCCACATGAGGCGGCCGGGCGAGCGGCCCGTCAGCTCCGGGGCGGGAAGCGACAGGGTAGGACTCGTCATCGCGCGGCCCCCCGCTGTGTGGTGTCGGATGCACGGGACTGTGGCGCCGGGGTTACCGCGCAGTCAAGAGGGCTGCGGGAGCTGGTGTGGAGTTGTGTCCCCGCCCCGCCCCTTCCCGTTTCTTGCGGGGGCGGGCCCCCGCACCCCCGAAACCGCGCGAAGCCGCGATGCCGGGGGTCCGGGGGCTGACCCCGGGAAACGGCGGAAGGGCGGGACTGGGGCCCCTCACCCGCCCAGCGACCGTCGCAGGAAGTCCACCTGGAGCAGCAGCAGGTTCTCGGCCACCTGCTCCTGCGGGGTCATGTGCGTCACCCCGGACAGCGGCAGCACCTCGTGCGGCCGCCCGTCCGCGAGCAGCGCGGACGACAGCCGCAGCGCGTGCGCGACCACCACGTTGTCGTCCGCCAGCCCGTGGATGATCATCAGCGGGCGCCGCTCCGGAGCGGCGCCCGACAACCCCCGCTCGCCCACGAGGGAGTTCCGCTCGTACACCTCCGGCCGGTCCTCCGGCAGTCCGAGGTACCGCTCGGTGTAGTGCGTGTCGTACAGCCGCCAGTCGGTGACCGGGGCGCCCGCGATGCCCGCGTGGAAGACGTCGGGGCGGCGGAGGACGGCGAGGGCGGCGAGGTAGCCGCCGTAGGACCAGCCGCGGATGGCGACGCGGCCGAGGTCGAGGGGGAAGCGATCGGCGAGGCCGTGGAGGGCGTCGACCTGGTCGTCGAGGGTGACGCCGGCGAAGTCGTCGCGGACCGCCTTCTCCCAGGCGGGGGAGGTGTGCGGGGTGCCCCGGCCGTCGGCGACGACCACCGCGAAGCCCTGGTCGGCGAACCACTGGGACGTGAGGTGCGCGTTGTGCGCGGCGACCACCCGGGGGCCATGGGGTCCCCCGTAGGGGTCCATCAGGACGGGCAGCGGGCCGTCGCCCTCCCGGTAACCGGTCGGCAGCAGCACGGCGCACGGGATCCCGCGATCCCCCGACCGGGTGAACCGGGGGCGCGCGGAGAGCACGGGGGTCTCGGCGAGCGACGCCACGGTGGCCACCGGCTTGCCGTCGCGCAGGACGACGGCCTCGCTCCCGGGCCGGTCCGGTACGGCCGAGACCAGGACGGTGACCGCCCCGGAGCGTACGGCGGAGTGCCGCCCGCGCCGGTCGGAGAGCCGTTCCGCGCCCCCCTCGCCGATCCGCCAGACGTGCGCCGCGCCCGGCTCCGGATCGTCCGCGGCGGCCCCGGCGGACGCCCTGACCAGCACCGATTCATCGGCGATGTCGAGCACGTCGTGGACGAACAACTCGGGCCCGGTGAGCACCTGTTCGCCGACGACCAGGGCGCGCGCCCCGTCCGTGTCCGCGATCCGCACCAGCCGGCCGTCGGGCGTCCACGCGGGCACACCGGGGAACAGATCCAGCCAATTCGCCGGGTCCTCCTCGGTGAGGAGCGTACGCGTGGCGCCGGTGGCGGTGTTCACCTCCAGGACGGTCTGCGTGCGCTGGTCGCGAGCCTGCACCAGCAGCAGCGGCGGGCCGCCCGCGGACCAGTGCACCCGGGCCAGGTACGGGAAGCGGGTGCGGTCCCACACCACGTCCGTACGGGAGCCGTCCAGGCCCAGGAGGGCCAGCGAGACCTCCGCGTTCGGGGTCCCGGCGGCCGGATAGGCGATCTCGGCCGGGACCTCGGCGGGCCGCGCGGGGTCGGCGATCCACCAGCGGCGCACGGGCGCCTCGTCCACCCGGGCCGCCAGCAGGGCCGTACCGTCCGGCGACCACCAGAAGCCGCGCGAGCGGTCCATCTCCTCCGCCGCGATGAACTCCGCCAGCCCCCACGTGACATCCGCCGACTCCGGCTCCGCCAGCGGCCGGTCCTGGCCGCCGTCCGCCTCCACCACGCGCAGCGCCCCGCCCGCGACGTACGCGACGTGCCGGCCGTCGGGCGACGGCCGCGGGTCCGCGACCGGTCCCGGCACGGGGAGTTCGACGGCGCTCCCGCCCTGGAGCTCGGCGACGAACAGCCGCCCCGACAGGGCGAAGGCCGCCAACTCGGCCGCACCGTCCACCGCGTAGCCCACGATGCCCGCCGAGCCCTCGCGCGCCCGCTCGCGCCGCGCGCGCTCCTCGGGCGTCAACTCCTCCTCCGCGCCGCCCAGCAGCGCCGCCGGATCGCCCGCCGGGTACTCGCGGCCGTCGTCGAGGTCGAGCACCCACAGCACATGAGAGCGGTCGGTGCCCGAACGGGAGCGCAGGAAGACGACGCGTGAACCGTCCGGTGCCACGGTGAACGCACGGGGAGCGCCCAGGGTGAAGTGCTGCGTCCGGGCGTACTGGCGGGGGAACGAGAGCTGTCCGGTCATGCGGCCGAGCCTAGGGCCGGCCGGTGCCGCGCGGCGAGAAGTCACCGTGCGCCCCGGGCGCGCTCCTGTGCACCGAGTCACGAGAGCTGTGCGGATAGTTATGATCCTTCACGCAGAGGGGGGACGCCCCCGCTTTTCCGCCGCGTGCCCCCACGGGCCCGTGCGCGCCGTTCGACCTGCCGTCCGTCTGCCGTCCGTCCGACCGCGTATCTGGAGGTGAACCGCTGTGGCACTCTCGATTTCGGCGGTGGTGCTGCTGGCGATCATCGTGATCCTGCTGTGCCGGAAGTCGGGGCTGAAGGCGGGCCACGCCGCGATCTGCGTGCTGCTGGGGTTCTACCTCGCGAGCTCGACCGTCGCCCCCACCCTCCACCAGCTGACGAAGAGCGTCACCGCGATGATCGGCGGTATCAAGTTCTGACCGCGCCGGCGGGGCCCGGGCGTCCGCGCGGCGCCGTGGTCGGCTCCCGTGCCGCGCCGTCCGGCTCGTAGGCTGTTCCCATGACCGACCTTCCCGGCCGCCGGCTGCTCCTGGTGCACGCGCACCCGGACGACGAATCGATCAACAACGGCGCGACCATGGCCAAGTACGCGGCCGAGGGTGCCCACGTCACCCTGGTGACCTGCACCCTCGGCGAGGAGGGCGAGGTGATCCCGCCGGGCCTCGCCCACCTCACGGCCGACCGGGAGGACGCCCTCGGTGCCCACCGCGCGGGCGAACTGGCCGCCGCGATGAAGGAGCTCGGCGTCACCGACCACCGCTTCCTGGGCGGCCGGGGGCGCTACCGGGACTCCGGGATGATGGGCGCACCGCAGAACGACCGTCCCGGGAGCTTCTGGAGAGCGGACGTCGACGAGGCCGCCGCGTCCCTCGTTGAGGTGATGCGCGAGGTGCGTCCGCAGGTGCTGGTCACCTACGACCCGCACGGCGGCTACGGCCACCCCGACCACATCCAGGCGCACCGGGTGGCCATGCGCGCGGTGGATCTGGCGGCCGAGCCCGCGTTCCGCCGGGACCTCGGGGAGCCGCACCGGGTGGCGAAGGTGTACTGGAACTGCGTCCCGCGCTCGGTCGTCGAGGCGGGCTTCGCGCGGCTGCGCGAGGCCGCGGCGGCGGGGGAGCCCCGGCCGTTCCCCGGCGTCGCCGCGCTCGACGACGTGCCGGGTGTCGTCCCGGACGACGAGGTGACGGCGGCCCCGCACACGGCCCCTTATCTCTCCGCGAAGGCGGCGGCCATGCGGGCGCACGCCACTCAGATCGTGGTGGACGGTCACTTCTTCGCCCTCTCCAACGAGCTGGGCCAGCCGCTCCTCGCCGACGAGTACTACCGCCTCGTGCGCGGAAGGGCGGCCGCCGTCCGGGAGGACGACCTGTTCGCCGGGGTCGAGGCCGAAGGGCCGGGTGCGGCATGCTGACCGGCACCCTGACGGCCGGGAAGGTCGTCTCCCACCTGGGCCTGCTCGTCCTCGGCTTCCTGGTCGGCGTCGCGGGCGCGCTGGTGCAAGGCGCCTGGTTCCCCGGCGGATTGCTGCTCGCCCTGCTCGCCGTCGGCGGTCTCTGCTACGGCGGACGGGCGCTGACGGGCGGCCGGACGGGGGCCGCCGTGGGCGGCGTCGGCTGGCTGCTCGCGGTGCTGCTGCTCGCCCTCAACCGGCCCGAGGGGGACTTCCTGTTCGAGGCCGGACTCGGGGCGAACGTCTTCATGCTGGGCGGGATGGTCGTCGTTGTGATCTGTGCCACGCTGGTCCGAAATCCGCAACCGAACGGGCGCGACAGCCGACTTGGCTCGTGAGGCGACTGTTTTGTCCGGCGTTTCGCCTGACTTTTCCTTGATGTCGCCCGCCCCCGTGCGGGCCGCGACGGCGCGTATCGCCGGTGGGCGGCCTGGGTATCCGGCGCTCGTCAAGTGCGCGCCCGCGGTGCCCAGTATGGTGGTGGCGCCGCCGAGCCCCCCTGACCTTGGGCATGGGCGACCCCGGAGAGGTCGGAGGGCGGCGGAGAATAACCGGGAGAACCTGCTTTGAGCCGAGAATCTGACAGTCCGTCCTCCGGGCCCCAGGGCCGCGGTGGCGCCGCGTATCCGTCGGGGACTCAGCCCTACGGATCCGCGGGCGACGGCCGGCCGACCACCGGACGCAAGCCGGACGCGCCGAAGACCGAGACCACGCTGACCACGCGGATCCGCATCAACATCCCGGGTTCGCGTCCCATCCCGCCGGTCGTCATGCGGACGCCCGTGGGCGACGAGGCGCAGGCCGGCGAGGCCGCCGCGGCCTCCGAGGCCCCTCAGGGCGCGGCGCGGCAGCGCGAGGCGGACCAGCGTCCGCAGGCCGCCGCGTCCGCCCGGCGGCCCGAGCCGCCCGCCGCCGCCCCGGCCCCCGAGCCGGAGCGCCCGGCCGAGAAGACCAGCGACTGGTTCGCGCCCCGCAAGTCGGCCGCCGGCTCCACGCCGCCCGCCGGCTCCCCCGCGGCCGGCGCCGACGGCCTGCCCCGCCGCACCCCGGCGCCGCGCGGCCCGGTGCCCGGTACGGGCGCCGACGCCGGTACGGGCGCGGTGCCCGGCATACCGCGCGACCTCGCCGGCGGCGGTGCCGCCCCGCACCCGCCGCTGCCCGGCGACCCGTCGACGACGGGCGCGGTGCCGCGCGTGGGCGCCCCGGGTGCCCCTGGCGCCCACGGTGGGCAGAGCGGCCAGGCGGGACAGCGCGGCCAGGCCGGGCAGGGCAGCGGCGCGTGGCCCGGCGGCCCCGGCCCGTCCGGCGACCCGTTCGGCGGCGCGCAGACGCCGTACCAGCAGTCGCACCCGACGCAGCAGATGCAGCAGCTGCCGGGGGGCGGCAACGCCTCCTGGCCGGGCGACCCCGCGACGACCGGCGCCGGATCCCTTCCCGGCGACCCGTTCGCGAGCCCGGCCCCCGGCCAGGGAGCGCACCCGGGCCTGGGCGGCGGCCCGCAGACCCACGGGCAGTTCCCCGGCCAGGGCGGTGCGCCGTGGCCCGGCGGCCCGGAGACCACGGGGGCCATGCCCGTCCCCGGCGACCCGTCCGTCACCGGCGCCACGCCGCTGCCCAAGGACCCCTTCGACACCACTCCGGCGGCCGGGGGAGCGCCCTGGACCGCCGACGCGCTGACGGGTAGCGCCCCGCCGCGCCCCGGCGGCCCCCAGGCTCCCGGCGGCGCGCCGTGGAGCGGGCCCGGCGCCGGAACGGCGAACGGGCCGGGCGCCCCGGAGACCACCCAGCAGTTCCCGGCGCCTCCGTTCCCGGGCCAGGGCCAGGTCCCCGGTCAGGGCGGCCAGGCCGGTCCGGGGAGCCAGGGCGGTCAGGGGCAGGGCCCCCGCCTGCCGTTCCCCGTCGGCAACCGGACGGACACCCCGCACGACGGTTTCCCCGTGGTGCCGCCGCCCGTGGGGCAGTCCCCGGTCGTGCCGCCGCCCCCGCCCGGCCCCGCGCAGCAGCAGAAGAAGCAGGGCAAGAAGAAGAAGGGCGCCAAGGGCGCTCCGCAGACCGGCCAGCAGCAGTTCGGTCAACAGCACGGCGGTCGGCAGCGGCCGGGCCCGCAGGTGCCGCCGCCCGGCGTCCCGGGCTCCGTCCCGCCGCCCCCCGGCGCCATGCGCCCGAACCCGGCCGCCGAGACGCTGGTCAGCGGCATGCCGCCGGTCCCCGCGCCGGGCGGGCACAAGGCGCCGGGCGGACCCAAGGCACCCGGTGGGCACAGCGCACCGGGCGGCCAGAAGACCGGGCAGCAGGCCCCGGGCGGCCCCAAGGCCCCGGCCGGGCCGAAGGCCCAGGGCGGTCCCCAGGCCCCCGGCGGCCCGAAGCCGCCGCTCGACAGCGGCGCGCCCCGCGTCGCCGTGCCCAAGCCGCCCGTCGACAGCGGTGCCCCGCGCATCGCCGTGCCGAAGCCCAAGACGGGCGCGGCGGCCGGCCAGGGCGCCCCGTCGGTGCCCGGTCCCGGCGCCGGCCCCGCCGTGCCCAAGCCCGGCGGTCCGTCGGTCCCCAAGCCGCCGGGCGTGGTCCAGGGCACTCCGCCGAGCGCCCCGAAGCCCCCGGCCAAGGCCGCCGCGAAGGGCGCGTCCAAGAAGCCCAAGAAGAAGGGCCGCAACAAGCTCGTCCTGCTGGCCGGCGGCGTGGTCGTCCTCGCCGGTGTCGCCTACGGCGCCGGCCTGGTGATGAACCACTCCGACGTCCCCCAGGGCACCACCGTGCTCGGTGTCGACATCGGCGGCAGCTCCAAGGAGCAGGCCGTGCAGAAGCTCGACGCCAAGGTCGGCAGCCGCGCCACCGCGCCGCTGAAGGTGACCATCGGCGACAAGAAGGCGGACCTGAAGCCGTCCGTGGCCGGGCTGTCCATCGACACCCAGGAGACCGTCCGCTCGGTCTCCGGCCGGGACTACAACCCCGTCACCGTCGTCGGCTCCCTCGTGGGCAGCGGCAAGACGGCCCGGCCGACGGTGACCGTCGACGAGGAGAAGGTCGCCGCCGCGCTCAAGTCCCTCGCGGGCGAGACCGGCGGTGCCAAGGACGGAACGATCCGCTTCGTCCCCGGCAAGGCCGTCCCGGTGTACGGCAAGCCGTACCAGGGCGTGGACGTCGACAAGGGCGTCCAGGCCGTGGCCGACGCCTACCGCCGGCGCGTCGAGACCGGCGAGGACGCCCCCGTGACGTTGCCGACCACCAGCCGGCAGCCGAAGGTGTCCAACGCCGAGGTCGACCGGATGATGGAGGAGTTCGCCAAGCCGGCGATGTCCGACCGGGTCACGATCCAGACCGACCTGGCGCACCGCGTCCAGTTCGGCCCGGCCTTCTCGCTGCCGAAGATCCTCACGGTCAAGGAGGTCGGCGGCAAGCTGGTCGAGAGCTACAACCTCGAGGCGATCAAGTCGCTGTACGGCAAGAGCTTCGACGGCGTGCTGATCACCCGGGGCAACGGCAGCAGGACGCCGGTCACCCCGCAGGACGTCGCCGGGGCGCTGGGCAAGGCGCTGCGCGGCAAGACGCCGGCCGAGCGGCTGGTCGTCATCAAGACGAACGTCGGCTGACACCCGGCACGCACGGCGTGCGGAGGTCCCCGTTCCGGTCACCGGAACGGGGACCTCCCCGCATCACCCGGGCGAGGCGGGGACATGACATCTGTCATGCCGAGCACACGACGCCCGACACTGCCCCGCGCGCCGCCGTCCGGCCAGGATGGCCGTATGACCATCACCGCAGGGACGTTCACGGGGGACAGCCGGCGCGCGGGAGCCGTTCCCGCCGTCAGCTTCGCGAACGTCAACAAGAGCTACGGCACCGTACGGGCCGTGGCCGATCTCGATCTCCAGCTCTACCCGGGCGAGACCGTCGCCCTCCTCGGCCCCAACGGCGCCGGAAAGTCCACCACCCTCGACCTTCTCCTCGGCCTGAGCCACCCCGACTCCGGCACGGTCGAGCTCTTCGGCACCACCCCGCAGCGCGCGCTCGAACAGGGCATGGTCGGCGCGATGCTGCAGAGCGGCGGCCTGATGGAGGACGTCCGCGTCCGCGAACTGGTGCGCCTCGCCTGCGACCTGCACCCGCGCGCGTACCCGGTCGACCGGGTCATGGAGCAGGCGGGCATCACCGAGATCGCGGACCGGCTGGTCAACAAGCTCTCCGGCGGCCAGGAGCAGCGGGTGCGCTTCGCGCTCGCGACGGCCGGCGCGAACGACCTGATCGTCCTCGACGAGCCGACGACGGGCATGGACGTCACGTCCCGCCAGACGTTTTGGGGCGCCATGCGCCGCCAGGCCGACGAGGGCCGGGCCGTCCTCTTCGCCACCCACTACCTGGAGGAGGCCGACGCGATCGCCGACCGCGTCATCGTCCTCCACCGCGGCCGGATCCTCGCGGACGGCTCCGCGGCCGAGATCAAGGCCAAGGCCGGCGCCCGCCGGATCGTCTTCGACCTGGACGGGCAGATCCCCCAGGACGCCCTGCGCTCCCTGCCGATGCTGGCCGCCCTGGAGGTCTCCGGCCGCACCGTCCGGATCCAGTCCCACGACGCCGACGCCACCGTGCACGCGCTGTACGGGCTCGGGCTCTACCCGCGCAACCTGGAGGTCGCGGGCCTCGGCCTGGAGCAGGCCTTCATCGCCATCACCGACGCCGCCACCGCCGGGGAGGCGGTCTCCTCATGAACACCCTGATCCGGCTGGAAGTCACGCGCACCCTGCGCAACAAGAAGTTCATGTTCTTCTCGGTGCTCTACCCGGCGGCGCTCTACCTCCTGATCGCGTCCGGGGCGAAGAGCGACGAGAAGCTGGGCGACACCGGGCTGACCTTCCCGGTGCTGTACATGGTCTCCATGGCCACCTTCGGCGCCATCACGGCCGTCCTGATCGGCAACGCCGAGCGCATCGCCAAGGAGCGCGAGAAGGGCTGGGTGCGCCAGCTGCGGCTGACCTCGCTGCCGGGCCGCGGCTATGTGACCGCGAAGATCGCCTCGGCCGCCGTGGTCTCCCTGCCGGGCATCCTCGTGGTGTTCCTGATCGCGGCCGTGGCCAAGGGCGTCCGCCTGGAGGCGTGGCAGTGGCTGGCCCTGACCGGTTCCATCTGGGCCGGCAGCTGCGTCTTCGCGGCGCTCGGCGTGGCCATCGGCTACCTGGCCACCGGTGACGCCGTCCGTCCCATCGTGATGATCGTCTA
Organism: Streptomyces sp. NPDC021100; assembly: GCF_044333095.1. Lineage (NCBI taxonomy): Bacteria > Bacillati > Actinomycetota > Actinomycetes > Kitasatosporales > Streptomycetaceae > Streptomyces > Streptomyces sp. NPDC021100. The sequence continues at coordinate 639,185 of NZ_JBIRQH010000001.1, read as the reverse complement.
CTTCGGCCTGGCCGCCCTCGGCGGTCTGTGGATGCCCTCCGCGACCTTCCCGCACTGGCTCCAGACGATCGCCGAGTACGTTCCCACCCACGCCTACGCCGCCCTCGGCCAGGCCATCGAGCGCGGTGACGCGCCGGGCGCCCGGGACGTCCTGCTGCTCGTCGGCTACCTGGCGCTGTTCAGCGGCGCCGCGGCCTGGCTGTACCGCAAGGACACCCACAAGGCGTGAGCTGCGCGGCCCCCGGCTCCCGGGGGCCCTGAGGGAGACTCGGGGACATGGACGGAAACGGTGACATGATGATCGGCAGGGCCCCGGAGACCCGGCGGCAGGTCCTGGTCAAGTCCTGCTGGACCGTCCTGTACCTCACCTATCTGGTGTACGCGGTCGCCGACCTCACCGGCGGCCGGCACTCGCCGACCGCCACCGCGTTCGGCTGGTGCGGGCTCTCCGCCTTCCTCGCCGGCTACCTCTACCTGCTCTTCGGCCCCCGGTCGGGCGACGCCGCCAACCGGAGGCGGCTGGGCGTCCTGGCCGGGCTGTACGTCCTGTCCCTGCTCATGGTGGCGACGCTCGGCGGGGCCTGGCTCACCTTGCTCGTCTACGTCTCCATCTCCAGCGCCGTCCTGCTGCCGGTCCGCCTGGCGGCGCGGGCCATCGCCGCGATCGGCGCCACCGTCCTGGCCCTCGGCCTGCTCAGCGGCCACGCGGACAGCGGCCTGTTCATGGTGCTGACGGCCACGCTGCTCGGCGGCGGGGCGATGACGGCCGTCGTCCAGATGGGCCGCACCATGTGCGAACTCCGCGAGGCGCGGGCCGCCGTCGCCCAGCTCGCCGCCAACGAGGAGCGCCTCCGCCTCGCCCGCGACCTGCACGACCTGCTCGGCCACTCCCTCTCGCTCATCACCCTCAAGAGCGAGCTCGCCGGCCGGATGCTGCCGGACCGCCCCGAGCAGGCCGCCCAGCAGGTCGCCGACATCGAACGCGTCAGCCGGCAGGCCCTCGTCGACGTCCGCGAGGCCGTCACCGGCTTCCGCCGCCCCACCCTGGAGGGCGAACTCGCCGGCGCCCGTACGGCCCTCGCCGCCGCCGGCATCACCGCCGACCTCACCCGGGCCGGCACCGGCCACCCCGACCTCGCCCCCGACGCCGAGGGCGCCCTCGCCTGGGCCCTCCGCGAGGCCGTCACCAACACCGTCCGGCACAGCGGCGCCCGCCGCTGCGAGGTCTCCCTCGCCGAGAGCGGCGACGAACTCCGCCTCACCGTCACCGACGACGGCCAGGGCCCCCAGTGCCCGCACGGCAACGGCCTCACCGGCCTCGCCGAACGCCTCGCCCTCGCCGACGGCCGCCTCGAAACCGGCAGCGGCCCCCGCGGCGGCTTCCGCCTCCGCGCCTGCGTCCCCCTGGTCCGCGCGGCACCGGAGGCACCGGCCCCGCCGGCCGCGCCGGAACGCGCCTCCTGAACCGCGGGCCCCTCACCTCCCTTCTCAACTGCACCGACGCACCGCGCGCCGGCCGCCGCCCCCTACCCTGACGGCATGAGCGAAACCTCCGCCGAGCCGTCCTCCCCACCGGTCCGCGTCCTCCTCGCCGAGGACCAGTCCATGGTCCGCGAGGCGCTCGCGGCGCTGCTGGACCTGGAGGCGGACATCGAGGTCGTGGCGCAGGTGGCGCGGGGGGACGAGGTGGTGGAGGCGGCGCGGCGGGCGCGGCCCGACGTGGCGCTGCTGGACATCGAGATGCCCGGGCTGACCGGCCTGGAGGCGGCGGCGCTGCTGGGACGGGAGGCGCCGGAGGTACGGATCGTCATCCTCACGACGTTCGGCCGCCCCGGCTATCTGCGCCGGGCGATGGAGGCGGGCGCGTCCGCCTTCCTGGTCAAGGACGCCCCGGCGGCCCAGCTGGCGGACGCCGTACGCCGGGTGCTGCGCGGCGAGCGGGTCATCGACCCGGCGCTCGCGGCGGCGGCCCTCGCCGCGGGGGCGGACCCGCTGACCGAGCGCGAACGGTCGGTGCTGCGCGCCTCGGCCGACGGGTCGACCAACGCCGAACTGGCGAAGAGGCTCCACCTGTCGCACGGGACCGTCCGCAACTACCTGTCGACGGCGATCCAGAAGACGGGGGCGCGGAACCGGGCCGACGCGGTGCGCATCGCCCGGGAGAAGGGGTGGCTCTGAGCGTGCGCGCGTGACGCGCACCCGCGCACGCACCGCCCCGGCCGTCAGTTGAGCAGCGCCCGCGCCGCCAGCGCCTGCCGGCGCACCGCCTCCGCCGTCTCCGGCTCCACCGGGGCGATCACCTCGGCGTACTCCTCCAGTTCCCGCGCCCCGCGCGCGAATTCCCCGCGTTCCACGAGGAGTTCGGCGTGCTCGTGGCGGAGCCGCGCCGGGTGGCTCGGGAGGAGCAGGGAGAGTTCCACGGCCCAGAGCCGGACGCCGCCGCGCTCGGGGCGGGCCGCCGCCCAGGCGCGGATGTTGTTGAGGATGCGGAGGACGATCTCCAGGGGTTCGGCGGGCGAGAACGCGGCGGGCGGCACCGGGGTGCCGGTGGCGCCGGCGACGAGCAGCCCCGCCTCCTCCTCGGACAGCGTCCGCCCGCCCTCGAACGGGTCGGCGAGCACATGCCGCCCGTCGGGAGCGCCGAAGCCGACGACGAAGTGGCCGGGCAGCGCCACCCCGTACACCGGCGCCCCGGCCCGCCGGGCCACCTCCAGCCACACCACGGACAGCAGGATCGGCAGCCCCCGGCGCCGCTCCAGCACCGAGGTGAGGAGGGAGGACTCCAGCCGCCGGTAGTCGGCGGGGGTCCCGTGAAAACCGCAGCGCTCGCCGAGCAGCTCCGCGAGGGCCGCGGCCCAGCGCTCCGGCTCGGCGTGCCGGCCGAGCGCCGGCAGCATCCCGGCGAGGCGGTCGAGCTCCATCTGGGCCGCGTCGAGCTCCCGTTCGCCGAGCCCGGGGTCGGCCTCGGCGGCGATGAGCAGGCACAGCAGCGCCAGGTCGGGCCGCTCGTCGCGGGCCGCTTCGGCGAACCGCCGCCGGCCGCTGGTCTCGGTCATTCCGGCCTTCCCCAGGTCATGAGGGCCGGCCGCGCGGTCTCCGCGCGCCGCCTGTCGCCCTCCACGCTTCCCATGGTGATCCCCCCGCGGCGATCCCCGCACGCCCGCCGCTCAGTGCTCCGGCTCGCGACGGTAGTGGTAGGCGTGGTGCGTCGTGAAGCCGAGCCGGTCGTAGAACGCCAGCGCGCCCGCGTTGCCGGTCTCGACCTGGAGGTACGCGGCCGAGGCGCCCTCGTCCAGCGCCCGCCGCGCCAGCGCGGCCATGACCAGCGTCGCCAGCCCCTTCCGCCGGTGCTCCGGGGAGACCTCCAGGGCGGCGAACCCCGCCCACCGGCCGTCGACCACACAGCGCCCGATGGCGGCGCCGGGAACGCTCGCGCACCACACGGACGGCCCGCCGGCCAGCACCGCGCGGGCCGCGCCGGGGTTCGCGGTGTTCTCGGTGCGACCGTACGCGTCCAGCCACGCCTCGTCGGGCGCACGGCTCAGCAGCACCCGGCCGGTGTCCTCGGCCGCGTCCGCGAGCGGCGCCAGGGCGGCCGTCCGCATCAGGGCGTACCGCTCGGCGGTCCAGCCGCGGGCGGCCAGCTCGGCGTCGAGCCGCTCGTCCTCCGCCGGGTCGCCGGTGGTTATCTGGACGCGCGCCGGGAGCCCCCGCTCGTGGTACCAGGCGGTGACCCGGTCCACCGCCTCCGGCAGCGGCAGTCCGGAACGGCCGAGAGGCAGCGCCGAGTTGGCGCGGGCGGTGAAGCCGCCGGCGGCGCGGAGCGTCCAGTCGCCCAGCCGTCCGGTCTCGGTGGCCGGCCAGCCGCGCGCGGCGACGTCCTGGAGCTCCCGCAGCGTCGCCGCCGGGCCGCGCCGCCGTGCCGGGGCGGCGGGGACGACCTTGCCCGCGACGAGCGCGTCCTCCGCGACCTCGACCGTCCGCCCGTCGCGACGTGTGATCCGCAGCACACCGCCCGTCCAGGAGGTGAGCACTCCGACGGCGTCGGCGAACCGTTCCGGGGAGCGGGTGCGGTCGTTCAGTGCCCGCACCGACACCCTTTTTCCCACATCTTCGGAACTGATCCGTATTTCCAGCCGTCCGCCCGTGGTGAATTCCACAGCTCTCCCAGCCCCTCCTGTTCGTGATGAGCCCCGGAACGGAGATACTAGGTGTGGGCATCGACGACGCCGCGCTCCCGCGCGAGATGACCCCTACCGAGGAGGAACGACAGCGTGACCTACGTCATCGCGCAGCCTTGTGTCGACGTGAAGGACAAGGCGTGCATCGAGGAGTGCCCCGTCGACTGCATCTACGAGGGCTCCCGGTCCTTGTACATCCACCCGGACGAATGTGTCGACTGTGGCGCCTGTGAGCCCGTCTGCCCGGTGGAGGCGATCTTCTACGAGGACGACACCCCGGACGAGTGGAAGGACTACTACAAGGCGAACGTCGAGTTCTTCGACGAGCTCGGCTCGCCGGGTGGCGCCTCCAAGCTGGGGCTGATCGAGCGGGACCACCCGTTCATCGCCGCGCTGCCGCCGCAGAACCAGTGAGCTGCCCCTAGGCACCGCACCCGGCCCCGTACAGCCCACCGCCGTACGGGGCCGCGGCATTCCCGTTTCATGGACCACTCCCAGCCCAAGAGAGCGAGCAGCCCAGCGTGACCGCAGTCTCCTCCCGCCTCCCCGTCTTCCCCTGGGACCGCCTCGAGCCCTACAAGGCCACGGCCGCCGCCCACCCCGACGGCATCGTGGACCTCTCCGTGGGCACGCCCGTGGACCCGGTGCCCGCGCTGGTCCGCCGGGCCCTCGCCGAGGCGGCGGACAGCCCCGGCTATCCGACGGTCTGGGGCACGGCCGCGCTGCGCGACGCGCTCACCGGCTGGACGGAGCGCCGGCTGGGCGCCCGCGGGATGGCGCACGAGAACGTGCTGCCGGTGGTCGGCTCCAAGGAACTGGTCGCCTGGCTGCCCACCCAGCTCGGCCTCGGGGCGGGCGACAAGGTCGCCTACCCGCGGCTCGCCTACCCGACGTACGAGGTGGGCGCGCGGCTGGCGGGCGCCGAGCCGGTCGTCTACGACGCGGAGACCTTCACGTCCGACGCCGCCATGGCGGCACTCGACCCGGCCGGGCTCAGGCTCCTCTGGCTGAACTCGCCCTCGAACCCCACCGGCCGTGTCATGTCGGTGGACGAGCTGCGCCGCGCGGTCGCCTGGGCCCGCGAGCACGGCGTCCTGCTCGTCAGCGACGAGTGCTACCTGGAGCTGGGCTGGGAGACCGAGCCGGTCTCCGTCCTCCACCCGGACGTCTGCGGGGGTTCGTACGACGGGATCGTCGCCGTCCACTCGCTGTCCAAGCGCTCCAACCTGGCCGGCTACCGGGCCGCGTTCCTCGCCGGTGACGCGGCCGTCCTCGGCGAGCTGCTGCGGATCCGCAAGCACGGCGGGATGATGGTCGCCGCCCCGGTGCAGGCCGCCACGGTGGCCGCGCTCGGCGACACCGCGCACGTCACCGAGCAGCGGGCGCGCTACGCCCGCCGCCGGGCCGCCCTGCGGGCCGCCTTCGAGGGCGCCGGGTTCCGCATCGAGCACAGCGAGGCGTCGCTGTACCTGTGGGCCACACGGGACGAGCCGTGCTGGGACACCGTCGGGGAGCTGTCGAAGCTCGGCATCCTCGTCGCGCCCGGCGAGTTCTACGGCGCGGCGGGCGAGCGCTTCGTGCGGATCGCCTTCACCGCGACCGACGAGCGGGTGGAGGAGGCCGTCCGCCGCCTGGCGGGCTGAGCCGCCGGTCTCCGCGCACGCGTGAAGGGCCCGGGACGTCCCGGGCCCTTCACGTGCCGGACGAGCCGCCGGCGGTGGTGCCGTCCGGTCCGCGGGCCGGTGGACGCGGCCCCGGACCGGAGCGGCGCTCAGGCCGCCGCGTGCGGTCCGGCAGGTTCAGCCGCCGAGCGGCAGGGACTTGGTCACGCCGCCGCCGAGCTGGTCGGTGGGCAGGCCCTTGCCCATCGCGCCGCCCTTGCCCACGGTCTTGGCCGCGCCGCCGACCGTCGAACCGGCGGTGCCCGCCAGGTGGCCCGCGGTCTTCTGGCCGGACTGCAGGGTGGCCTTGCCGGTGGTGCTGGTGGTGCCCAGCGCCTTCTTGGCGGCGGGAAGGGCGGTGTGCACGACCTTGTTGCCCGCGTCCGTCGTCACCGCGTCGGCCGTCTTGGAGACCGTCTCGACGTGGTTGCCCACCTGGGTGGCGTCCACCGCGGTCAGACCGCCCAGCTCGGGGGCCTTGAGCGCGTCCGCGCTCGCCGCGCCGGCCGCGCCGACGACGGGGGCGGTGCCCGCCGCGACGAGCAGGGCGACCTGGGCGATCCGACGCGTGAGGGGGAGGGACATGTTGCTCCTTCGACGGGGTGTGCTTCGACGGGTCTGACTGTCGTTCGCTGTCCGGCGTGCGGACGCAGTGACTACCGCCCGAGCCCTCCGAAGGTTGCGGTGGCCTTGTGTAAAGAGTTGGTAATGCGTCGCATTATCAGTTCTGTGAACAATCGGGCAAACCCGTCGGGCGTCCGGGGGAGGGAAAAGGCCGGCAATCCTCTGTTCACCAGCGGCGCGACACGGAACCGCCGTATCGGGCGGCGGCGTATACCCCGCCCTCCCGGGCGGCAACCTTCCGTTCCGGTGGATGCCCCCGACGGGGGCATGCTCGTACTGCTGAGCGGTCTACTGGGCGGTGGTGATCCGGACGGCCGCCGTGCCCTCGCCGGCGCGGCCCGTCTCCGTACGCCAGCCGGCCCGGGACTCCTCGGCGGTCCACACCCGGCCGTCGAACGCCACCCGGGTGACGCGCAGCTCGGCCGCGTTCGCCACCGCCCAGGACGCCAGCTCCCAGCCGCGCCGCCGCGGTCCGTCGTCCGTCGCCGCCGTCCGCACCGGGCGGGCCGGGACGGTCACCGTCCGGGACGCCGCGGCGCCCTGCCGCCCGGCGGTCTCCGCGGCCGGCAGCACCTCCGCGCCGAAGTCCCGCCGCAGCTTCGCCCGCAGCGCCGCCGGGTCGCCCGGCTTCCCGTCGCTGGGGCTGGTCGCGCAGCTGAACGCGGCCGGGGCCCGCCCGGTCAGCGCCGCGGCCAGCAGCGACGCCCCCGGCTCGTGCTTCGCGTACGCCTGCGGGAACCCGCTGCGCTGCACCTTCTGCGCCGCCACCGTCAGCGGCAGCCGCGAGTAGCCCGGCACCTGGACGAGGTGCTCGTAGAACGAGCCCGACGCGTACACCGGATCGGTGATCTGACGGGCCGTGCCCCAGCCCTGCGTCGGCCGCTGCTGGAACAAACCCTGCGAATCCCGGTCGCCGTGGTGGATGTTGCGCAGCCCCGACTCCTGCATCGCGGTGGCCAGGGCGATCGTCACGGCCCGCTCCGGCAGTCCGCGCGACGTCCCCACGGCGGCGATGGCCGAGGCGTTCCCCGCCTGCTCGGGATCGAGCGAGTACGACTCCCCGTCCACGAACACGGTGCAGCGCGGGGCGCCCGGGCCGGCCGTCAGATAGTGCGCCACCAGGTATCCGGCCAGCGCCAGCAGGACTCCGCAGGCGGCCCCGACGCGCAGCAGTCGGCCGCGGCGGACAGCGAAGATCGGGGGCATGCGGCCCACGTTACTTGACGGGGCGGGTGGCGGGCCGCTTCGTCCGGACGCGGTGTCAGCGCGGGCGGGCCGCGGACGGAGGGGACGATTCCGGTGGTGGCGGGTCCCGGACGGGCGGGCCGCCCGGACCGGGCCGGTCCCCGCGGCTCCGGGTTAGAGTCGCCTGCATGGACCATGCCGCCGCACTCGACCTGTCCCTCGACGCCGCCGCGCTCACCGCGCGCCTCGTCGACTTCCCGTCGGTCAGCGGTACGGAGGGGCCGCTCGCCGACGCCATCGAGCGGGCCCTGAGCGAGCTCCCGCACCTGACGGTGGACCGGCACGGCAACAACGTCGTCGCCCGCACCCACCTCGGCCGTGCCGAACGCGTCGTCCTCGCCGGGCACATCGACACCGTGCCCATCGCCGACAACGTCCCCTCGCGGCTCGACGACAACGGCGTGCTCTGGGGCTGCGGCACCAGCGACATGAAGGCCGGCGTCGCGGTCCAGCTCCGCGTCGCCGCGACCGTCCCCGCGCCCAACCGCGACCTGACCTTCGTCTTCTACGACAACGAGGAGGTCTCCGCCCACCTCAACGGCCTAGGGCACGTCGCGGAGGCCCACCCCGACTGGCTGGCGGGCGACTTCGCGATCCTCCTCGAACCCTCCGATGCCGAGGTGGAGGGCGGCTGCCAGGGCACCCTGCGGGTGATCCTCCGCTTCGAGGGCGAACGCGCCCACTCCGCCCGGAGCTGGATGGGCTCCAACGCGATCCACGCCGTCGCGCCGGCCCTCGCCCGGCTGGCCGCCTACGAGCCGCGCCGGCCCGTCATCGACGGCCTCCAGTACCACGAGGGCCTCAACGCCGTCCGCGTCGGCGGCGGGGTGGCCAACAACGTGATCCCCGACGAGTGCACCCTGACGGTGAACTTCCGCTACGCGCCGGACCGCTCGGCGGAGGACGCGCTGGCCCACGTCCGCGAGGTGTTCGAGGGCTGCGGCGTCACGGAGATGACCGTCGACGACCACTCCGGCGGCGCCCTCCCCGGCCTCTCGCACCCGGCCGCGGCGGCCTTCATGGCAGCCGTCGGCGGCACCGCGCGGCCCAAGTTCGGCTGGACCGACGTGGCCCGCTTCTCCGCCCTCGGGGTGCCCGCCGTCAACTACGGGCCCGGAGACCCGCTGTACGCGCACAAGCGCGACGAACATGTGGTCACGGCACGGATCCACCAGTGCGAAGAGCGGCTGCGGGCCTGGCTGACGGCCTGATCCCACACCGCCCGGGGACCCCCGTTTTCGCCCGTTGGGCCTACGCTGAACTGCACCAACGGCAGCGGAGGGAGTACGGAATGGTCAATTCCGACGGGGCGCGCACGCGGCGGGAGCAGCGCCGGGGGCCGGTGCTGCGACGCCATGGGCAGATGCAGCAGGGCACCACGGACCAGCATCTGCTGGACACCCGGGGGACGGCGGACTGGGTGCACGAGGACCCGTTCCGGGTACTGCGCATCCAGTCCGAGTTCGTCGAGGGCTTCGGCGCCCTCGCCGAACTGCCCCCGGCGATCAGTGTGTTCGGTTCCGCCCGGACCCGGCGGGACTCGCCGGAGTACGAGGCCGCGACCGCGATCGGCCGGGGCCTGGTCGAGGCCGGCTTCGCCGTGATCACCGGCGGCGGGCCCGGCGCGATGGAGGCGGCGAACAAGGGCGCGATGGAGGCGGGCGGCGTCTCCGTCGGCCTCGGCATCGAGCTGCCCTTCGAACAGGGCATCAACCCCTATGTGAACCTGGGGGTCGACTTCCGCTACTTCTTCGTCCGCAAGACGATGTTCGTGAAGTACGCGAGCGGCTTCGTGGTGCTGCCGGGCGGCCTGGGGACGCTGGACGAGCTGTTCGAGGCGCTCACCCTGGTGCAGACGAAGAAGGTGACGCGGTTCCCGATCGTCCTCTTCGGTGTGGAGTACTGGGGCGGGCTGGTGCGCTGGATCGAGGACACGCTGGTGGCGGAGGGCAAGGTGGGGGCGCAGGACCTCCAGCTGTTCCATGTGACGGACGACGTGGAGGAGGCCATCGCGCTGGTGACGAAGGAGGCGGGGGCGTAGGGGCATGAGGAAGGGGGCGCGCCGCACTTCCCGCGCCCCCGCCCTTGGCGCCCCCGGCTACGCCAGTCCGCGCCGGGCGACCGCCGGCTCCCGGTGGCCGGCGATGGACGCCACCATGTCCAGCACCTGCCGGGTCTCGGCCACCTCGTGCACCCGGTACACCCGGGCGCCCAGCCAGGCCGACACCGCGGTCGTGGCCAGCGTCCCCAGGAGCCGCTCCTTGACCGGGCGGTCCAGGGTCTCGCCCACGAAGTCCTTGTTGGACAGCGAGACCAGCACCGGCCAGCCGGTCTCCGCCATCTCGCCGAGCCGCCGGGTGGCCTCCAGCGAGTGCCGGGTGTTCTTCCCGAAGTCGTGCCCGGGGTCGATCATGATCCCGTCGCGCCGCACGCCGAGCGCGACGGCCCGTTCGGCCAGTCCCACGGTGACCCGCAGGATGTCCGCCATCACGTCCTCGTACGCGGTCCGGTGCGGCCGGGTGCGCGGCGCGACGCCGCCCGCGTGGGTGCAGACCAGTCCGGCGCCGTGCCGGGCGGCGACCTCGGCCAGCCGGGGGTCGAACCCGCCCCACGCGTCGTTCAGCAGGTCCGCGCCGGCCGCGCAGACCGCCTCGCCGACCTCGTGCCGCCAGGTGTCCACGCTGATCACGACGTCCGGGTGGCGGCGGCGCACCTCGGCGACGAAGCCGACGGTCCGCCGGGCCTCCTCCTCGGCCGTCACCTCCTCGCCGGGACCGGCCTTCACCCCGCCGATGTCGATGATCGCGGCGCCCTCGGCCACCGCCTGCTCGACCCGGGCCAGCGCGGGCTCGTCCTGGAAGGTGGCCCCCCGGTCGTAGAACGAGTCCGGCGTCCGGTTGACGATCGCCATGATCACCGGCTCGTGGGGCCCGAACTCGCGTCGTCCCAGCCGCAGCATTCTTCCCGCACTCCCTTGTCGTGGTCCGTGAGCGACCTTAACTGTCAGTGGGGCCCTGAGGGACATGGCACGATCGGGGAGGACGGATCGACCGGTGGAATCCGTCCGCCGGCATCCCGGGGAGACGCTCGTGTTCTGGTTCTTGCTCATCGCGCTGGTCGTGGTGGTCGCCGCGGTCACGCTCGCCGTGCTGAGCGGCCGCGACGGCGTACTGCCCGAGGCGGAGCCGGACCGCACGGCCTGGTCGCTGCCCCCGGACCGGCCGCTGGCCCGCGCGGACGTCGACGGCCTGCGGCTCCCGGTGGCCGTACGCGGCTACCGCATGACCGACACCGACGACGTCCTGGACCGCCTCGCCGCCGAACTGGCCGAGCGGGACGCGCGCATCGCCGAACTGGAGGCGGCCCTGGCGGGGGCCCGCGCGGAGGCGCGGGGCGCGGTCACGGACGCGGTGGAGGGCCGGACGAAGACCGGGAACGACGAGGGGGAGCAGCGGTGACCGACGGAGTGGTGATCGGGCCGGACGGCCTGGCGCGGTGCCCGTGGGGGCTGGAGGACGCGTCCCGGGAGGACTACCGCCGCTACCACGACACGGAATGGGGTGTTCCAGTTCGCGGGGACGACGCCCTGTTCGAACGGATATGCCTGGAAGCGTTCCAGTCCGGCCTCTCCTGGCTGACGATCCTCCGCCGCCGCGAGGGCTTCCGCGCCGCCTTCGCCGGCTTCTCCATCGCCAAGGTCGCGGCCTTCACGGAGGCGGACGAGGAGCGGCTGCTCGCCGACCCGGGGATCATCCGCAACCGCGCCAAGATCAGCGCGGCGCTGGCGAACGCGAAGGTGGCCGCGGAGTGGGCCCCCGGCGAGCTCACCTCACTGGTCTGGTCCTTCGCCCCGGCCGCCGGGGCCCGCCCGGTGCCGCGCACGGCGGCGGACGTGCCACCGCTGACGCCGGAGTCGACGGCGCTGTCGAAGGAGCTGAAGAGGCGGGGTTTCCGGTTTGTGGGGCCGACGACGGCTTATGCGCTGATGCAGGCGTGTGGGGTGGTGAACGATCACTTGGCGGGGTGCCACGTGCGGGGGTGAGGGGGGTTGCCCCCGCACCCCCGAAACCGCGCTCCGCGCGGTTGTCCTCAAACGCCGGACGGGCTGATATTCAGCCCGTCCGGCGTTTGAGGACGAGCGGCGGAGCCGCGAAAAGGGGGTCTGGGGCGCAGCCCCAGGAAACGGCGAAAGGGTGGGACCGGGGCAAACCTCACCGGCCGACGAACCGCGGCCGCTCCTTCCGCAAGAACGCCTCCACCGCGGCCCGGTGATCCTCCGACCCACCCACCCGGGTCTGGAGGACCTCCTCCACCGCCAACGTCTCGGCGAGCGAGTGATCCGCCCCGAACGCCAACGCCTGCTTGATCGCGGCGAACGTCAGAGTCGGCCCCTCCGCGAGCCGCCGGGCGACGGCCGTCGCCTCGCCGAGCAACTCGGCAGCGGGCACGACCTTGTGCGCGATCCCAAGATCGAGCGCCTCCGCGGCGGACACGTTCCGCGGGAAGAGGAGCAGATCCATGGCCCGGCTGTGCCCCACCAGCCGCGGCAGGGTCCAGGAGACCCCGGAGTCCCCGGTGAGGGCGACCCCGGCGAAGGCGGTGTTGAAGGATGCCGTGTCGGCGACGATCCGGTAGTCGGAGGCGAAGGCGAAGCCCGCGCCGGCCCCGGCGGCGACCCCGTTCACCCCGGCGACGACCGGCTTGGGCATCTCGGCGAGGGCGAGGGTGATGGGGGAGTAGTGCTCCTTGACCGTCTCCCAGGTCCGCGTGGTGCCGTGCTCCCGGTCGGCGGCCAGCGAGGTGGTGTGCTCCTTGAGGTCCTGGCCCACGCAGAAGGCGCGGCCGGAGCCGGTGAGGAGGACGGCGCGGACGGCGTCGTCCTCCGCGGCCCGCAGGACGGCGTCGCGGAGGGCCGCCTTGGTGGCGGTGTCCAGCGCGTTCATGGCGTCGGGCCGGTTCACGGTGATCGTCGCGAGCCCGTCGGCCACCTCGTACAGCACGGTGTCGGCCATGGTGCGTCCCTCCCTCGGAATGACTGCGGTCAGCGGTCAGCTTGCCTCAGACGGCCGTGAAGCACAGGGGGCCGGCATGTGACCTGCGTCAAAGAAGACAAAGAATCGTTCCTCTGTACGGGTGCGCAGTTGCCGAGCAGGCACGGGGCAATCGCCGAATTGGGTGGTTTTGCCGGAGCGTGTTGCCGAAGGGATGCCGACCGATGTTGGTCATTGGGTCGCGCGATGCGGGATAATGGCCTGGAAGCAATGTGTTCGATGCCGGTGACACGTGCCCTTCGGAGGGGTCGTCGGCTGACGATGAGCTGGTTTCAGGAAGGGGAACGAGCATGGCGGCCATGAAGCCGCGGACGGGCGACGGCCCGCTCGAGGTGACCAAGGAGGGGCGGGGCATCGTCATGCGGGTTCCGCTCGAAGGCGGCGGTCGTCTCGTCGTCGAGCTGACCCCGGACGAGGCGGCGGCTCTTGCCGACGCCCTGAAGAACGTCGTCGTCTGACACCCGGACCGCGGGTCTTTCGCTGACTTTCCCTGCCCTGCCCCGGCGGCCGGTACTCCCGGCCGCCGGGGCAGGGTCTTCTCATGTTCCGGACGGTTTCCGGGCGCGTCCCGGAAGGGCCGCGCTCCGGCCGGCCGCCGCCGGCCGGAAACCGGCGGCCGCCCCGAGGGCCCCGGCCCTGTCAGCCCCGCCGCGCCGCGCACAGCAGCCCGTCGCCCACCGGCAGCAGCGACGGCAGCAGCACCGCCGACTCCCGGACCACCCTCAGCAGTTCGCGCAGTCGCAGCACCTCCGCCGGCTGGGCGGCCGAGTCCACCGTCCGGCCGTCCGCGAAGACGCCCTCGAAGCAGACCACCCCGCCGGGGCGCAGCAGGCGCAACGATTCCGCTAGGTAGTCAAGGTACTCCAGCCGGTCACCGTCGCAGAACACCAGGTCGTACCCGCCGTCCGCCAGCCGCGGCAGCACCTCCAGGGCGCGGCCGGGGATGAACCGGGCGCGGTTGCCGGCGAAGCCGGCCGCGCGGAACGCCTGCCGGGCGAACTGCTGGCACTCGGGGTCGCTGTCCACGGTGGTGAGGACGCCGTCCGGCCGCATGCCGTGCAGGAGGTGCAGGCCGGAGACGCCGGTGCCGGTGCCGATCTCCGCGACGGCCTTGGCGTCCACGGCGGCGGCCAGCAGGCGCAGCGCGGAGCCGGTGCCGGACGACACCGAGCGGAGCCCTGCCTCGTGGGCCCGGTCGCGTGCCCAGAGCAGCGCCGGGTCCTCGATGTGCTCGACGCCGTACGCATCGGCGAACGCCCAGCTCGTCTGCCGGTTGCCGGTAATGGCCCTCTCCTGTCCCCATGTGTCGACGCAACGGTGACTGTATCCGCTGCTGTCGGGAACCCGCAGATGGGACCATGCGTTGACGGGGTGTGAGGGAGCGTGGGGAGAGTGGGGCGGAGGCTCGTCGGCCCTGAGGGGGGCCGGACCGCGGACCAATCCCAAAAGCAGGTCAAAATTCCTTATCCGGAGCTAACGGGCGAGGTGGATATGGTAGGGGCTCCACTGGACACCACCAGAGCCGACAGGGGAGGTGCGGCTTCGAACGGTGACCGCCGGGGAGTGCTGAGGCGCTTCCGCCGGTCCGCCGCGGAGCCGAAATCCGTGACCGACACCGCTGACCGTTCCGCCGCCCGCAAGACCGCGACCGCGACGTTCGCCACCGACGCGGACGCGCCGGCGTGGACTCCTCCCACCTGGGAGGAGATCGTCAGCACGCACAGCGCACGGGTCTACCGCCTCGCCTACCGCCTGACGGGGAATCAGCACGACGCCGAGGACCTGACGCAGGAGGTCTTCGTCCGGGTCTTCCGTTCGCTGTCCACGTACACGCCGGGGACGTTCGAGGGCTGGCTGCACCGCATCACCACCAACCTGTTCCTCGACATGGTCCGCCGCCGCCAGCGCATCCGCTTCGACGCGCTGGGCGACGACGCGGCCGAGCGGCTCCCCAGCCGCGAGCCCTCCCCGCAGCAGCACTTCAACGACACGCACTTCGACGCGGACGTGCAGCAGGCGCTGGACACGCTGGCGCCCGAGTTCCGCGCCGCGGTGGTCCTCTGCGACATCGAGGGCCTCTCCTACGAGGAGATCGCGGCGACCCTCGGCGTGAAGCTGGGCACCGTCCGCAGCCGCATCCACCGCGGCCGTTCCCATCTGCGCAAGGCGCTGCGGCACCGCTCGCCCTCCGCCCGCGCCGAGCAGCGGGCCCTGGCCGGGGCGGCCCCCGGCGCCCGGCTGAGTGGGGAGGTCGGGATCGCGTGACCGGTTCAGGCGGTCAGTCCCCCGCCGAGATTCATCTCGGCGACCGCCTCGCGGCCCTGGTCGACGGGGAGTTGGGACACGATGCGCGGGAGCGGGTGCTCGCCCACCTGGCCACCTGCTGGACCTGCAAGGCGGAGGCCGACGCACAGCGCCGGCTCAAGAGCGTGTTCGCGGAGGCGGCGCCGCCGCAGCTCTCGGAAGGGCTGCTGGCCCGGCTCCAGAGCCTGCCGGCCATGGGCCCGGACGGCCCCGCGGGGCCGGGGTCGGTGACCGACGACGGTCCCGGCGGCCCGGGCGGCACCGAGCGCGGCGACGGCTTCGGCCCGCGGGCGGACGCCTTCGCCCTCCTGCCGGTGGGCGCCCTGACGGCCCGTGACCGCGGCTTCCGCGTCCACGAGGTGGGACGGAGCCCGTCGCGCGGCCGGCGGATCGCCTTCGCGGCGGCGGGGGCCGTCACGATAGCGGCGTTCGCCCTGGTCGGTGCCGAGCCGCTGCGGACCGCCGTGGAGGCGCCGCGGGCCCGCCCGGAGAACCCCAGAGTGTCCCACCCGCTCAACCCGCTCGCCCTGTCCGCTCCCGGCGGCGGCACCGGTGAGGGCCGCCGGCCGGACCGGAGCCGCTCGGGCGGCAGCCGCACCCCCGCGCCGGGCACCGGGCGGCCCGCCCGGCCGTCCGTCACCCGGGCCGCGCTGGTCATACCGCCCGCCCTGCCGGTCGCCGTCCCCTTCCGGATGCCCCGCCAGGCGGTCGGCACACGCTGATACGTCCGCTGATGCGCACCTGACAGGCTGGGTACCCTGCTCCGCGCCCATCGGCACCTGGTTGAATCGCCGGTGGGCCGGGCATCCCGCTGGATGCCACGGCTCGTGGACGCATCGTGGGGGGAGCAGAGATGAACGAGGGCAAGGCACCGGTGCCGCCGACCGGCCGGGACGGCTCCCCGTCGGACGCGGCCGGGCACCCGGCGCAGGGCGGGAAGCCGCTGCACGACCCGGACCCGTACGGCACACCCCCCTACGGCCGCCCGGGCCCCTGGGCCCCGGCCCCTCCGGTCCAGCACCCCACGACCGCCACCCCGCCCCCGGCCACGGCCGCATGGCCGTACTCGGCCCTCGACGGCCACTCCCAGGCGCCCGGCACGCCCCCGGCGTACCCGACGGCCGCGCCGCAGGACGCGGTACCGCCCGCGAACCACCCGGCGGCCGCCCCGCAGGACACCGCGGTCCCGGCGGCCCACTCGGCGAACCCGCCGCAGGACGCCGTGCCCCCGGGGTACGCCGCGCCCCAGCCCGTCCCGCAGCCCCCACGGCCCGCTTCGCAGCCGTCCTCGGCCGCCCCCGCCCCGAGCCAGGACGCCTCCCACTCTCCGGCGGCCCCCGGGCCCGGCCCCCGCCCGGCCGCCACGGCGTCGCCGGGCGACGGCCCGGACTCCGCCGCTCCGGCGGACCGTCCGTCCGAGTCTGGCCCCGACGCGCCGGACTCGTACGCCCTGAGGCCACCCGCCGCGCCCGAGCGGGCCGCGGGCGTGCCCGGGCCCGACGCGCGGCACCGGCCCGCGCCGGCCGCCGCCTCGGCCGCTGAGGACCCGTCCGGGCCCGAGCCCGCCGCCGTCACGACGCCCGGCGGGGACGACCGGCCGGCCGCCACCACTCACCTCCCGCGCATCCCGGCCGAGCCGGCCGCGTCCGCCCCGACGGCCACCGGCCCGGCCGGAACCGCGCCGGGCACGCCGGAACCGTCCCCGGCCGCCGCACCGCCCTCCCGGCCCGCACCAGCCGTCCCCGCCTCCTCCGCGCCGGCGGGCGACGGCCCGCAGACGACCGCCCCGGAGGGCCGCGTGACCGAAACCACGCCCGGTGCGCCGGATTCGTACGCCCTGGAGCCGCCCGCCGCGCCCGTGCCGGGCGCGGACGCGCGGGCCGACGCCGACGCGCGGGGCTCGTCCACGCCCGCGCCCCGGCCCCCGTCCGTCCCCGCCGCGCAGGACTCCACCGGCGGCGGTGAGCCGGCCGACGGGCGGCTCTCGTACGCGGGCGCCCCCGCGCCGGCGGGCCCGCCCGGGCCGGGCGAGCAGGTGACGGCCGTCCAGCCCCCGTCCGTTCCGGGCGCGCCGGGTGCCGGGCCGCAGGCCGGCGGGGAGGCGCGGCACCCGCGCCCGTACACCCCGGACGGCGCCGGGCCTTCCGTCGCGCCGGCGGCCGGGCAGCAGCCCGTGCCGGCTGCCCCCGCCGCACCGCACCCGTACGCCCCCGTGCCCGTCCCCGCCCCCGTCGGCTACGGCTACCCGGCCGGTGCCGCCCCCGTCCCCGCCGGGTACGGGCCCGGGGCGCCGGCAGGGCCCGCCGGGCCCTGGCAGTACGACCCCTGGGCCGGGGGCGCGGCCGGGAGCCGGCCGCCGGAGGGGAAGGCCGCCGGGAAGCCGGTCAGCCGGTCCCGGCTGGTCACCGGTGCGCTCGTGGTGGCCCTGGTGGCCGGTGGGCTCGGTGGTGGGATCGGGGCGTGGCTGGAGCGGGACGGCGGGCCGGGGCACCGGGTGACGCTGCCCCAGGCGCCCGCCGACAAGGCCGACCGCGACCCGGGAAGCATCGCGGGCATCGCGGCCCGCGCCCTGCCCGGCGTCGTCACCCTGCACGTGCGCGGCAGCGGCGGCCAGGGCACCGGCACCGGCTTCGTCCTGGACAACAAGGGCCACATCCTCACCAACAACCACGTCGTCGAGCCGGCCGGCAACGGCGGCGAGATACAGGTCACGTTCAACGGCGGCCAGACCGCCAAGGCCACCGTCATCGGCCGGGACAGCGGCTACGACCTGGCCGTCGTCAAGGTCAAGGGCGTCTCCGGGCTCACCCCGCTGCCGCTGGGCAACTCGGACTCCGTGCACGTCGGCGACTCGGTCGTCGCCATCGGCGCCCCCTTCGACCTCGCCGGCACCGTCACCACGGGCATCATCAGCGCCAAGGCCCGCCCGATCACCGCAGGCGGCAAGAAGGGGGACGGCAGTGACGTCAGTTACGTCGACGCCCTCCAGACGGACGCCCCGATCAACCCGGGCAACTCCGGCGGCCCCCTCGTGGACTCCCGCGGCCGGGTCATCGGCATCAACAGCGCCATCCGCTCGGCCGGCGGCTCCTCGGAGTCGGGCGGCCAGGGCGGAAGCATAGGGCTCGGCTTCGCCATCCCGATCAACCAGGCCAAGCGGGTTGCCGAGGAGCTGATCAACACCGGCCGGGCCACCCATCCGGTGATAGGTGTGTCACTCGACATGGAGTACCAGGGCGAGGGCGCCCGGGTGAATCCCAAAGGCGGCAGCGGCACGCCCGTCACCCCGGGCGGGCCGGCCGAGAAGGCGGGCATCGCCCCCGGCGACGTCATCAAAAAAGTCGACGACGTGCCCGTCCGCAGTGGTCAGGAGCTCATCGTCAAGATCCGCAGCCACCGTCCGGGCGACCGCCTCACCCTCACCGTCGAGCGCGACGGCAAGGAGCGGACGGTCCGGATGACCCTCGGGACGGCCAGTTCGAGCTGACCCTTGGCCCGATGTTGGCCCGGCCGTCTCCCGCGGTGCCCTCCGGGCCAGGTACCGTGAGAGGCGGCCTGAACCCCTGGGCCGCCCACGCATCAAGGAGCTGCAGGTGCTCGACATAGGACTTCCCGAGCTGATCGCGCTCGTCGTCCTCGCTCTGCTCATTTTCGGTCCGGACAAGCTGCCGAAGATGATCCAGGACGTGTCGCGCACCCTGCGCAAGCTGCGGCAGTTCTCGGAGAGCGCCAAGGAGGACATCCGGTCCGAGCTGGGTCCCGAGTTCAAGGACTTCGAGTTCGAGGACCTCAACCCGCGCACCTTCGTCCGCAAGCACGTCCTCGACAAGGACGAGCTCGGGCTGAAGGAGATCCGCAACGGCTTCGACTTCCGCTCGGAGATGGCCGACGTGGCCGACGTGGTGCACGGCCGCGACCCCGAGCCGGCCGGCCCGCCGTCCTCCGGCGGCCCGGACCTGGTCAAGAAGCCGGATCTGCTGAAGAAGGGGCCCGTCCAGCCGGGCGAGCGACCTCCGTTCGACTCCGACGCCACCTGAGCCACGCCTGCGCTGCCCCATTGACGCGGGTGGCTATCCTCCCCTTGTCCGGGTCGACGGCGCTCGCCGGAACGGCAGGCCGGGCACGACGGGGCAACGAGGAGGCGCCGCGCAGATGGAGACCACCAGTCGGGCAGTGACGGCCGGAGCGCCCGCCGGGGAGGCCCTCCCCGGGGGACCGGACGAGCCGGAGCGGGCACCCGGCGACCGGCGACCACTCGATGGCTACCTCCAGGCGGCGTTCCCCTGGTACGGGCTGGACGGCACGTTCACCGGACGGCGCTGGCTGCTGCAGGTCGGCACGGCCGCCGACGGCACGGTGGAGCACGGCGCGACGGGCCACGGTGCGGAGCCCACACTGCGCTCGGGCCGCCCTGGCAGGGGTGGCCGTTCCCCCAAACCCGACCGGTTCGACAAGGCCGGCACCCTCTCCGACGGGCAGCGCTTCTCGGTCGTCGTGACCGTCGCCAGCCGCCCGGTGCGCCGCAGCGCCGACGGCACGGGCGTGCTGGAGGCCACCTCCGTCTCCTCGGCGGCCTGGCTCGCCGGCGCCGGCCTTCTCGCCTGCACCTGGCCCGCCCGCATGGAGCGGGCCCTGCGGCAGAACTGGCTCGACCAGCAGACGGCCCTCGCCTGGGAGCTGGCCGACCACCTGGACGAGGCCCCCTGGACCACTCTCTCTCTGCCGGTCGACGGCGTCTCCGCGGACTTCCGCTACCGCGAGTCCGAGTACGGCTGGGTCCTCGCCGGCTCCGCCCCGCACGCCTGCGGCCACGGCGGCGACGGCGGCTCCTGCGGGACCGGGGGCTGCGCCGGCGGGGTGCACATCGGCGCGTACGGGCGGGGGATGAGCGCCTATGGCATGGGCTTCGCGGTCATCGAGGACATCGCGTCGTACACGGACTGACGCGCGGCGCGGACGGACGCGTGGGCTGCCGGCCTCGCCCCGCCCGGCCGCCGCCGACCGACCCGCCCCCGAAGGGGCCGGGCTCAGAACTTGTTGCGCGGCGTGATCCCCAGCGACAGCCCCGACAGCCCCCGCTGCCGCCCGCCCAGCTTGCCCGCGATGGCGCGCAGCGCGCTGCCGGCCGGCGAGTCGGGGTCGGTCAGCACGACGGGCTTGCCCTCGTCGCCGCCCTCGCGCAGCCGGACGTCGATCGGGATCGAGCCCAGGACGGGGACGGTGGCGCCGGTGGTGCGGGTGAGGCCGTCGGCGACGAGCTTCCCGCCGCCGGTGCCGAAGACGTCGACCATCTCGTCGCAGTGCGGGCAGGGCAGCCCGGACATGTTCTCCACCACGCCGACGATCTTCTGGTGCGTCTGCACGGCGATGGAGCCGGCCCGCTCGGCGACCTCGGCGGCGGCCTGCTGAGGCGTCGTCACCACCAGGATCTCCGCGTTGGGCACCAGCTGGGCGACCGAGATGGCGATGTCGCCGGTGCCCGGCGGCAGGTCGAGGAGGAGGACGTCGAGATCGCCCCAGTAGACGTCGGCGAGGAACTGCTGGAGCGCGCGGTGCAGCATCGGCCCGCGCCAGACGACCGGCGCGTTTCCGGGTGTGAACATGCCGATGGAGATGACCTTCACACCGTTCGCCGACGGCGGCATGATCATGTTCTCGACCTGGGTGGGACGGCCCTCGGCGCCCAGCATCCGCGGCACCGAGTGGCCGTAGATGTCCGCGTCCACGACGCCGACCTTCAGCCCGTCGGCCGCCATCGCCGCCGCCAGGTTGACCGTCACGGAGGACTTGCCGACGCCCCCCTTGCCGGACGCCACCGCGTAGACCCGGGTCAGCGAACCGGGCTTGGCGAACGGGACCTCGCGCTCCGCGACCCCGCCGCGCAGCGTGGCGGCCAGCTCGCGCCGCTGTTCGTCGCCCATCACGTCCAGCTCGACCGTCACACCGGTGACGCCCGCCACACCCGCGACCGCCGTCCGCACGTTCTCCGTGATCGTCTCCCGCATCGGGCAGCCGGCCACCGTCAGGTAGACCGCCACCGCGACCGAGCCGTCCGCCGCGATGTCGACGGATTTCACCATGCCCAGGTCGGTGATGGGCCGGTGGATCTCGGGGTCGTTCACCGTCGCGAGCGCGGCGCGCACCGCCTCTTCGGCGGGGACGGTGACAGGGGTCTCGGTAGCCATGCCCTGATGGTACGGCGGACCACCGACAGCGGGGTAAGGCCGTCAGCGGTCGCGTTCCTCACTCTCCTCCGGGAATACCCGGCGCTGTTCCAGTTCCTTGATCAGGTCCTGGAACTCGGAGCGGATCCAGTCCCGCGTCGCCACCTCGCCGAGCCCCATCCGCAGCGCCGCGATCTCCCGCGTCAGGTACTCGGTGTCGGCGATGGACCGCTCGTTCTGCTCCCGGTCCTGCTCCAGGTTGACGCGGTCCCGGTCGTCCTGCCGGTTCTGCGCCAGCAGGATCAGCGGGGCGGCGTAGGACGCCTGGAGGGAGAGCATCAAGGTGAGGAAGATGAACGGATAGCGGTCGAAGCGCAGATGACCGGGGGCGGTGCAGTTCCACACCACCCACAGCACGATGACGACCGTCATCCAGACGATGAACCGGCCGGTGCCCAGGAAGCGGGCGATCTCCTCCGAGGTCCGGCCGAACGCCTCCGGGTCGTACTCCGGCAGCCAGCGGCGCCGCTTCTGCTGCGGCTGGTCCAGCCGGACGCGCTGGGCAGCGGGAGCGGCGGCGGATCGTTCCTTCGCCCGCTCGCGCGACGGACCGTGGTCACGGCCCCGGTCAGCGCCCATCCCTCGCCTCCCCCGACTCGTTCGTTCCGCCCGGGCCGTCCGTCGCCTCCATCGCGCTCATACCCAGCGCCCCTTGATGCAGTTCCGTCTCCCGCCAGTCGTCCGGCAGCAGGTGGTCCAGCACGTCGTCCACGGTGACCGCGCCCAGCAGCGAGCCGCCGGCGTCCACCACCGGCGCCGCCACCATGTTGTACGTCGCCAGGTAGCTGGTCACGGCGGGCAGCGGGGTGTCCGGGGGCAGCGGCCGCAGGTCCGTGTCGGTGATCGAGCCGACGAGCGTGAACGGCGGGTCGCGCAGCAGCCGCTGGAAGTGGACGGTCCCCAGGTACTTGCCGGTCGGTGTCTCGTCGGGCGGCCGGCAGACGTACACCTGGGCGGCGAGCGCGGGGGAGAGGTCGGGGTTGCGGACCCGTGCGAGGGCGTCCGCGACGGTGGCGTCGGGCCGCAGCACGATCGGTTCGGTCGTCATCAGACCGCCCGCCGTCCGCTCCTCGTACGCCAGCAGCCGGCGCACGTCCGCCGCGTCCCCCGGCTGCATCAGGGTGAGCAGCCGCTCCTTGTCCTCCTCGGGCAGCTCGGAGAGCAGGTCGGCCGCGTCGTCGGGGTCCATCGCCTCCAGGACGTCGGCCGCGCGCTCCTCCTTGAGCTTGCCGAGGATCTCGATCTGGTCGTCCTCCGGCAGCTCCTCCAGGACGTCCGCGAGCCGGTCGTCGTCGAGGGCGGCGGCCACCTCGGCACGCCGTTTGGGGGACAGGTGGTGCAGGACGCTGGCGAGGTCGGCGGGGCGCAGCTGCTCGAAGGTGGCCAGCAGGCTGGCGGCGCCCTGCCCGTGCTCCTCCAGGGAGAAGCCGGTGACGGCCGACCACTCGACGGTCAGCGTCTCCCCCTTCCGGCGCAGCGCCCCGCCCTTGCCGCGGCGGACGAAGACCTTGTCGATCTCCCACTCGCGGCGGGCGTGGAGCTGGGTGATCGACACGTCGAGGACGGTGGCCTCGTCCCCGGTGGCGACGAGCCGCACCCGGCGGTCCAGCAGCTCGCCCAGGACCAGCGTCTCGGTGGGACGCTGTTCGAAGCGCCGCATGTTGACGACGCCGGTGGTGACGACCTGGCCGGACTCCACGCCCGTCACCCGGGTCATCGGCAGGAAGATGACGCGCCGGCTGACGACCTCGACGACCAGCCCCAGCACGCGCGGCGGCCGGGCGCCGACCCGGAGCATCGCCACCACGTCGCGGACCCGGCCGACCCGGTCGCCGTTCGGGTCGAATACGGCCACACCGGACAGGTGCGACACGAACACGCGGACGCTCGCCGCCACGCCGCACACCTCCTCCGCCGGCCGCCCCCGGCCGCTGTCCGGTTCAGGCTAACGTGACCGGCCGCGCCGTGCCGCTCTGAGGTACCGGGGGCGGTCCGCGGGGGAAGAGCGCGCGAGTACGCTGCCGTATCCAGTGCTGACAGGAGGCAGGAGCAGGTGCGAACCCGGAACGCGGCTCTCGTGGGGGCCCTGTGCGTGGGGCTGTCCACGGGCCTGGTGGCCTGCGGCGGTAAGGAGGACCCGGACGCGGGCACCAACGGCGTGGGCAAACTCAAGGCCGCGGCGATCCAGGAACGGGCTCGGGAGGCCGCCCGCGGCGCCGACGCCGTCCACCTGTCCGGCAGCGTCGTCAGCCAGGGCCGCACCTATCGGATCGCCGTCCGGCTGAAGCAGGACGGCGGCAGCGGCAAGGTCACCTCCGGGGACGTCGCCTTCGAGCTGCTGCGCGTCGGCGACGAGCTGTTCGTCAAGGGGGACGCGGCGTTCTGGGCCCGCGGCGGCGCGGGTGCCCGCCCGGGCGGCGGCCCGAACCCGGTCCCGGCGCCGGGCGCCGGGACCTCCGCCAAGAAGGGCGAAGGCGACCTCGCCACGGCGGCCCAGAAGCTCAACGGCAAGTACGTGAAGGTGCCTTCCGGCGACCCCGCTTATCAGCGGCTGCGCGGCTTCACCGACAAGAACACGCTGCTTGATGGTCTTCTGGGGCTGCACGGCAAGCTTTTCCGTGGGGACCACGGAACGGTGGGGGGCGCTCGCTCCATCCGGCTCACGGCGGGTGATGCGCGGGGGTCGGGTGGGGTTCTGGACGTGTCCCTCGACGGGACTCCGTATCCGCTGCGGCTTCAGCGGGCGGGGGGTGCGGGTGAGGTGGACTTCGCGGAGTGGGGGAAGGGGTTTCCGCTGCGCGTGCCGGAGAAGGGGCAGATGCTCGACTACGGGAAGCGGCTCCCTGCCGGGGGGTGATGTGCCCCGGTCCCGCCCTTTCACCGTTTCTTGCGGGGGCGGGCCCCGCACCCCTTGAAGCGCGCTGCGCGCGCTGTCCTCAAACGCCGGACGGGCTGACTATCCAGCCCGTCCGGCGTTTGAGGACAAGGGGGTCTGGGGCGCAGCCCCAGGAATCGGCGAAGGGGTGGGACCGGGGCACAGCCCCCCGCAGGGGCCTCAGCCGCGGCGCCCCCGCCGCAGCAGCCGCGGCAACCCCGCCGGCATCGCCCGCCGCGTCGTGGCGGGAGTGGGCAGCGGCACGGCCGCGAGCGATCCGTCGGGGAGGGAAGCGGTCGCCCCGGTGGGGGCGAGCCGGAGGACGCGGCACTCCCGCGCCCACCGCTCGGCGATCGTCTCCGCGTCGGGAGCGTTCAGCCGCTTGGCCTTGAGTTCGGCGACCGCCGCCCCCCACTCCTCGCCACCGGGGGCGAGTTCGGCGACCGTGGCGGTCCATTCGACGAGCCGGCCGCCCTTGTCCTTGCTGCGGACCGTCACCGAGGCGGTGCCGCCGTCGACGAGGCCGAGGTCGTCCACCGGCTGTTCGCCGGGGCCGCCGACGACGAGGACCGCGCCCTCGTGCCAGACGTGCCAGAGGGCCCGGCTGGGCCCGGTGGGGCCCTGGACCCAGATCAGGCCCGACTTCTTGGCAGCCTCTTCGATCAGCGCCCGCGTCTCCGTCATGCGCCCAACTCTAGGGCCACGCGCCGGTTCGTCCCTCCGTGCGCCGATGATTCCGGTTACCCTGCGCGATGTTGCGGCCTAGGCTTGGGGCGTGAGCGATTCCTGTACCGAGCGGCCGGCGATCGCCGCGTCGTCCGCACCGCACCTCGACGCCAAGCCGGCCACCGCGCGGGCGGCAGCGTCCCTGGTGTCCCTCGACCTCGTCCTCCTGTTGGTCGCCGTCTCCGGGCTCGCCCTGTCCGCGCCGCTCATCGCCCACATCACGGCCGTCCCCGCGCTCGCCATCGCGTTCTGGCGCAACGCCATGGCGGTGGGCGTGCTCACCCCGGTCGCACTGCTGCGGCACCGTGCCGCGCTGCGGGCCATGAACCGCCGGGCGGTGCTGCTGTCCGTCGCCGCCGGGGCCCTGCTCGCGCTGCACTTCGGCGTGTGGCTGCCGAGCCTCGGCATGACCTCGGTGGCCTCCTCGACCGCGCTGGTCACCACCACCCCGATATGGACGATGATCCTGCTCCGGCTGCGCGGCCGGCGGCAGCCCGCCGTGGCCTGGGCGGGCACGGCCCTGGCCTTCCTCGGCGTGGTCATCCTCACCGGCGTGGACCTCTCCAGTTCGCCGCGCGCCCTGGCCGGGGACGGTCTCGCGCTGGCGGGCGGCATGGCGGCGGCGGGGTACGTCCTGCTGGGCGCGGAGGTGCGGCGGACGGTGGCCACCGTCCCGTACACCCTCGTCTGCTACGCGACGACGACCGCCGCCCTGCTGGCTGCCTGCCTGATATCCGGCGCCTCCCTCGGCCCCTACGACGGCGGCGCCTGGACGCAGCTGGTGCTGCTGACGGCCACCGCGCAGCTGCTCGGCCACTCGCTGGTCAACCGGGTGGTGAAGAGCCTCGGCCCGTCCGTCACCTCGACCGCGATCCTGCTGGAGACCCCGGGCGCGGCGCTGATCGCGGCGCTCTGGCTGGGGCAGCTGCCGCCGGCCGCGTCCTACCCGGCGCTCGCGGTGATCCTGGCGGGCCTGGCCCTGGTGATCGCCGCGGAGCGCGGGCAGAGAGGGGGGCGGGGGACCGCTAGAGCCAGCCGTTCCGCTTGAAGCCGCGGTGGATCGTCACACAGATCGCGACGGTGACGACCATGACGGCGGGATAGCCGTACTTCCAGTGCAGTTCCGGCATGTGGTCGAAGTTCATCCCGTAGATGCCCGCGATCATCGTCGGCACCGCGAAGATCGCCGCCCACGACGTGATCTTGCGCATGTCCTCGTTCTGGGCGACGGACGCCTGCGCGAGGTTGGCCTGGAGGATCGAGTTGAGCAGGTCGTCGAAGGCCACCACCTGCTCGTGCACCCGGGCGAGGTGGTCGGCGACGTCCCGGAAGTACTTCTGGATGTCCGGGTCGACCAGCCGCATCGGCCGCTCGCTCAGCAGTTGCATCGGCCGCATCAGCGGCGTCACCGCCCGCTTGAACTCCAGCACCTCCCGCTTCAGCTGGTAGATCCGCCCCGCGTCGCCGCCCCGCGAGGACCCCTTGCCGGGAGCGGAGAAGACATCGATCTCGACCTCGTCGATGTCGTCCTGCACCGCGTCGG
This sequence comes from Streptomyces sp. NPDC021100, assembly GCF_044333095.1. NCBI lineage: Bacteria > Bacillati > Actinomycetota > Actinomycetes > Kitasatosporales > Streptomycetaceae > Streptomyces > Streptomyces sp. NPDC021100. Next base: position 612,751 of record NZ_JBIRQH010000001.1, on the reverse strand, counting down.
CGACCGCTATGTAGCCGTCCACGACCTGGTCGGCGATGGCGTGCAGCACGGCGGAGGGGCCCTTGGCCAGCAGCGGCGGGTCCTGCTCCAGCCGGTGCCGCAGGGCGCGCAGCGAGCCCTGGCCGCCGTGCCGGACGGTGATGACGAAGTCCTCGCCGGTGAAGCACATCACCTCACCGGTCTCCACCACCTCGCTGGTCGCGGTGAGTTCGGCGTGCTCGACGTAGTGGATGGTCTTGAAGACGGTGAACAGGGTGTCGTCGTACCGCTCCAGCTTGGGCCGCTGGTGGGCGTGGACGGCGTCCTCCACGGCGAGCGGGTGCAGGTTGAACTCGCGCGCGATGCCCGCGAACTCCTGCTCCGTCGGCTCGTGCAGGCCGATCCAGACGAAGCCGCCATCGGCGCGCACGCGCCGCATGGCCTCGGCGGGGCCGCAGGGGGCGCTGGCCCGCATCCCCTCGCGGTAGACGGCGCAGTCCACCACGGCGGTGCTGGCGGACGCGTCCCGGGTGGCGTCGTACTCGTACGGGGCGCCGCCGCGGCGCAGGGCGGGACGGACGGCGGCGCGCAGGTCACGGATCATCGACATGGCTGGCTCCATTCACGGGCCGGCCGCCGGTCGGGGGCGCGGGGGCAACACAGCCCGGAACGGGGACGTGCGGGCCTGTGGAGAACGGGGTACGGCCACAGGCGTACGTCCACGAAGCGGGCCGCGCTTCGTGCGCCGCGCGAGAACGGCGGCAGTTCGCGGAGAACTTCGCTGAAGACTTGCAGGGGGGGCGTGAGGCAGCGTTCTTCCGCCAAGAGCCGCGGGCGCGAAGGGACTTCCCGGAGCCGGCACAGGGGGCCGGTGGGGGAAGGCGTCAGATCACAGGGATCGCGGGACGCGCGTCCGGAGCGGAGAGACGGGAGAACTGTCGGTACTGCACGGTCGACTAGGATCCACCGCAGCCCCACCTCCTCCGGCCGGTCCCCGCTGAGGGACGGACGTGACTCCCTGACCAGAGGCCAAGGCTAGCAGCCGCCCGGGACGTCAAGCCCCCGCTTTGCCTGTTCGATACGCGTTCTATGCTCGGCGCATGTCAGACGTTCTCGCCCGGGTCGAGGCCGGACTCCGCTCCGCCTTCGGGGAACCGGACGCCCGCGCCGCGGTGACCTTCCTCGGCACCGACCGCATCGAGGTCCTCCGCTTCCCGGTCTCCGCCGCCGCCGGCACGGCCGCCGGCACGGCCGCCGGCGACGCCGCCGGCGGGGACGCCGTCCGGTACGCCACCCTCGGCATGTCCGCGCACCCCATGGCCGACCCGACGTCCCCGCTGGCCGACCCGGTGCGCGGCCCGCGCGCCGAACTGCTCCTCACCGTCCGCCCCGGCCGCGCCGACACCGACAAGGTGCTCCGCCCGCTCGCCGTCCTCGCCGCCTCCCCGCAGGTGGAGGGCCTGGTCGTGGCCCCGGGCGCGTCCCTGGACACCGGCGAGCCGCTGTGGCCGGGCGCCTCCTTCACCGCCGTCCTCGTCGGCGAGCCCGGCGGACTCGTCGAGGACTTGGCGCTCGACGAGCCGATGGATCCCGTCCGCTTCCTCCCGCTGCTGCCGATGACCCCCAACGAGGCCGCCTGGAAGCGCGTCCACGGCGCGGCGGCCCTCCAGGAGCGCTGGCTGCGGCACGGCACGGACCTCCGGGACCCGCTGCGCAAGGGCGTTCCGCTCGACTGACGCGCGGGCCGGACGCGGGCGCCGGCGGGCGGCACTCCGGAAGGGTGATCGTCCTTGACGCGACGGCGCCCTCGGAGGACCGTTGGAACCTATGAGGGGCGAACCCAGTTGCCCGAAGTGCGGTGGCCGGGTGCGTGCGCCCGGTCTCTTCGCCGACTCCTGGCAATGCGCAGTGCACGGCAGTGTGCACCCTCTGCAACCCGTGGTCCCGCCGAGCGTCGAGGCGCTGGCCGTCGTCGTCGGCCGGGCGCGGGTCCCCGTCTGGATGCCCTGGCCGCTGCCGGTGGGCTGGCTGTTCACCGGCGTCGTCTGCGCCGGTGACGACCGCAGCGGCGGCCGGGCCACCGCCGTCGCCTGCTCCGGCCCCGGCCCGCTGGGCGGCCCCGGCGAGCTGCTGCTGGTCGCGGAGGAACTGGGCGTCGGGCTGGGCGCCCGGTACGCGGGCATCGACGGCCCCGACCCCGGTACGCGGCTGAGCGTCGACCGCTCCCCGGACGCCAAGGTCCTCGCGGCGGGCCGCCCCACCCCGCTCTGGCACGTCTCCGGCGTCCCCGGCGACCGGGCGGTCTTCGCCGGCGAGGCGTGCGGGCTCTGGCTGTGGGCCATCGTCTGGCCCGAGAGGTCGGGGCTGCTGATGTACGACGAACTGGTCCTCACCGACCTGCGGGACGCCGGCGCGGAGGTGGACCTGCTGCCCTGCGGGGCGCTCTCGCCCTGGATCGTCTCCCCCTGAGGCCGGCTGGGCCCCGCGGCGCGCCGTCCGAGCCGGACTGTACAAACCGTCGCGTCCACCACGCCCGGGGTGCCGGACCGGACCGGCCGGTGAGCGAGCGGACGACCGTTATCCTGAACCGGTTCGTCCGTAGCTTGTCGCTGACCGGTCCGTTCCGTTCTGTTCCGTTCAGCTCTCGTCCGTTCGCTGGGAGGCCCGAGTCGTGCGCATCGACCTGCACACCCACTCGACGGCCTCCGACGGCACGGACACCCCCGCCGAGCTGGTCCGCAACGCCGCCGCGGCGGGCCTGGACGTCGTGGCGCTGACCGACCACGACGGCGTCGGCGGGCACGCGGAGGCCGTCGCGGCGCTGCCGCCGGGCCTCACCCTCGTCACCGGAGCGGAGCTCTCCTGCCGGCTGGGCGGCTCCGACGGCGTCGGCGTGCACATGCTGGCGTACCTCTTCGACCCGGCGGAGCCGGAGTTCGCCGCCGCGCGCGAGCTCGTCCGCGACGGGCGCGAGCCCCGCGCCCGCGCCATGGTGGCCCGGCTGCGCGAACTCGGCGTGCCGATCACCTGGGAGCGGGTCGCGGAGCTGGCCAAGGGAGCCGTGGGCCGGCCGCACGTGGCGACGGCCATGGTCGAGCTCGGGGTGATCGACACCGTCTCGGACGCGTTCACGCCCGAGTGGATCGGCAACGGCGGGCGCGCCTACGCCGACAAGCACGAGTTCGACCCGTTCGATGCGGTCCGCCTGGTCAAGGCCGCCGGCGGGGTCACCGTCCTCGCCCACCCGATGGCCGTCAAGCGGGGCGTGTGCGTGCCCGAGGGCGCGATAGCCGAGCTGGCCGCGGCCGGACTCGACGGCATCGAGGTCGATCACATGGACCACGACGCGCCGACCCGCGCCCGGCTGCGCGGCCTCGCCGCCGACCTCTCCCTGCTGACCACGGGGTCCAGCGACTACCACGGCCGCAACAAGACCTGTGAACTCGGCGAGTTCACCACCGACCCCGAGATCTACGGCGAGATCACGCGCCGCGCGACGGGCGCGTTCCCCGTCCCGGGCGCGGGCGGCTGAGCCCACACCACCCCGGAAGGCCCTCCGCGCGGGCCGGGCGCTCCTGACGGCGTCCGGGCTTCCGCGCGCCTCCGTGCGCCGTACGACATCGGCGCGCCACCACCCTCCCTTCCACGCGCCCCCTTTCGCCTCCTTCGCTTCTGCGACGCCCCTCTGCATCCCTCTTCATCGCTCTTCGCCCCTCTTCAGCCCGCGACAGCCGCTCCGCGCGTCGCCCTCCCCGTCCTCCGACCGGCACCACACCGCAAGGCCCTCACTGTGTTCGACTTCGCTGTCTTCGGCTCGCTCTTCCTCACCCTGTTCGTGATCATGGACCCGCCCGGGATCACGCCGATCTTCCTCGCCCTGTCCTCGGGCCGGCCCGCCAAGGTCCAGCGGCGGATGGCCTGGCAGGCGGCGGCGGTGGCCTTCGGCGTCATCACCGTCTTCGGCGTCTGCGGCCAGCAGATCCTGGACTACCTGCACATCACCACCCCGGCCCTGATGATCGCGGGCGGTCTGCTCCTGCTGCTCATCGCGCTGGACCTGCTCACCGGCAAGTCGGAGGAGCCCACGCAGACGAAGGACGTCAACGTCGCGCTGGTGCCGCTGGGCATGCCGCTGCTGGCCGGGCCCGGTGCGATCGTCTCGGTGATCCTCGCCGTGCAGCACGCGGACTCGGTCGCCGCCCAGGTCTCGGTGTGGACCGCCATCGCCGCCATGCACGTGGTGCTGTGGCTGGTGATGCGCTACTCGCTGCTGATCATCAAGGTGATCAAGGACGGCGGTGTGGTGCTCGTCACCCGGCTCGCGGGCATGATGCTCTCCGCCCTCGCCGTGCAGCAGATCATCAACGGCGTCTCCCAGGTGATCCACAACTGGTGAACCCCCGCGCCGGCGGCCCGAGTACGCCTCCGTGAACGCGAAGCGCCCCCGTACGGACGGTCCGTGCGGGGGCGTTCCGCGTCCGACGGCTGCCGGACGTGCGTACTCTTCAGCCTGTCACCGGTTCGCGGTGTCGGCCGGGCGGATGTAGATGCGCTGGCCGATCGAGGCGGCCTGCTGCACGATCCGGTTGACGGAGGCGGCGTCCACGACGGTGCTGTCGAGGGCGGTGCCGTCGACGTCGTCCAGTCGCATGATCTCGAAGCGCACAGGCTTCTCCCTTCGTCTGATCCTCCTGAGGAGAACTTCGCGAGAACAGGAAACGGCGCCGCCACTCTGCGGCGCGTTCCGAATCTGTCCAACGAGGTGCTGTCTGCAAACATTCCCTACGCTAAAGAAATTTTTATCATGACTAATTACTGACCGGTAGTGTTTTTGAGCGAGCGAGCCCCCCACATGACCGAAGAACACCCGGAAACGCCCGGCCTGGCCGAGGTCGTCGCCGGCATCGAGCACACCAACGAACTGCTCACCCGCGTCCTCGCCGAGGTCGCGACCACCCCCGCCACCCACGCCGTCTTCGTGGACGCCGGCTACGCCTACGCCGCCGCCGGCCGCCTCGTCGTCGGCAGCGAGGACCGCCGGGCCATCGAGCTCGACGCCGAGGGCCTGATCGAGGCGTTCATCGACAAGGCGCGGACGATCTTCCCCGACAGCCGGCTGCTGCGCGTCTACTGGTACGACGGCGCCCGCCGCCGCATCCACACCACCGAGCAGCAGGCCATCGCCGAGCTCCCCGACGTCAAGGTCCGGCTCGGCAACCTCAACGCCCACAACCAGCAGAAGGGCGTCGACTCCCTGATCCGCACCGACCTGGAGACCCTGGCCCGGCACCGGGCGATCAGCGACGCCGTGCTCGTCGGCGGCGACGAGGACCTGGTCTCCGCCGTCGAGGCCGCGCAGGGCTACGGCGCCCGCGTCCACCTCTGGGGCATCGAGGCCCCGGGCGGGCGCAACCAGGCGGACCCGCTGCTCTGGGAGGTCGACAGCCGGCGCACCTTCGACCGGGAGTTCTGCGAGCCCTATGTGACCCGGCGGGCCGCCCCCGAGCCGCCCGTCGAGGCGCCGGCGCACCGGGGGGCGGTCCCGGACCGCGACGAGGTGCGGTTCGTCGGCGCCCGGGTCGCCACCGAGTGGCTCGGCGCCCGGGGCCCGGACGCCCTGGCCGAGCTCCTCCCCGGCCACCCCTACCTCCCCGGCGCCGTCGACCAGGAGCTGCTCGTCGCCGCCGAGGCGCTGCTCGGCCTGTCCCTCCGGGGCCACGCGGACCTGCGCCGGGCGCTGCGCGACGGCTTCTGGGACCACCTCCGGATGAGGTTCTGAGGTACCGGTGAAGCGAACGGGGATGGAGTGACGGAACGGGGGCATACGCCGAGGGGAAGAACTGCGCGCGGGACGCGCGTGCCGGAATGCGCACCGGAGGACCGAGTGGAACCCTTGCTACGGGTGGGTCGCGGCCCGACGCGCGCCGGCCGCCCGTCACCGCTGGAGTACCGGACAAGAGAAACGAGGCGATCGGCCATGTCGGCTTCCGAGCGCGTGGGGCCGGGGACGCCCTGCTGGGTGAGCCTGTTGACCGGCGACCTCGGCGCGGCGCAGCGGTTCTATGGCGCGGTGCTCGGCTGGACCTTCCGGCAGGGGTCGCTGGGCGAGGACTTCTGCGTGGCGCTCTCCGGCGGCCGGCCGGTCGCCGGACTGGGCAACGTCGCCCGCCGGATGGGCGTCGCCGTCCACTGGAGCAGCTACTTCGCCGTGGACGACGCGGACACGGCCGCCGCGCGGGTCCGCGAGCGTGGCGGCACCGTCGCCGTCGGCCCGCTCGCCTTCGGCGGCGGCCGCGCCGTCCTGGCCGCTGACCCGGACGGCGCGGTCTTCGGGTTCTGGGAGGGGCGGGTGCTGCGCGACTGGAGCATCGGCAGCGGCGCCGCCCCCGCCTGGCTGGAACTGCGCACCCGCGACTGCTTCGACGCCGCCCTCTTCTACGGCGGCGTCTTCCAGTGGGACGGCCAGGAGACGGACGTGCGCTACGAGGACGACGTGGTCATGGTGCGGGTGGCCGGCCAGACGGTGGCCTGCCTGCGCGGCGGCGCCGTCGAGGCGGCCCCCGACCCCAAGGTCCGGCCGCGCTGGCACGTCTACTTCCGGGTGGACAACGTGGAGAAGGCCGTCGAGGCCGCCCAGGCGGCCGGCGGCTCGGTCGTCGCGGAGCCGGGCACCTCCCGGGTCGGCCAGGAGGCGACCCTCTGCGACCCCGAGGGCGGCATCTTCACGGTCACCGAGGCGGCGCGGGGCTGCTGACCGACGAGGGGGAGCCGGTCGATGGGCCGGCCGCCGACAGGGAGGACCAGAACTCCAGGAGCCGGGCGGCCGTGGCCACCGGCTCCTCGGCATTGGGCGAGTGCCCCGCGCCCGCGATCAGCACGCGCCGCGCGGACAGCTCCTCCGCCATGGCGTCCAGTTCCGGCCGCGGCCAGGCGTAGTCCTCCGCGCCGGAGACCACGCACAGCGGGAGCGGCAGCCGCGCCAGCTCCGCCACCCTGTCCGGCTCCGCTGCCAACTGCCGCGCGGTCGTGATGAGTTGTACGGGGTGGGTGGCCAGCCAGCGACGGTGCAGGAACGCGCTGTGCTCCGTCGGCAGGATGCTCTCCTCCGGACCGCCGTCCTGCTCGGCGTCCAGCCGCCGCATCTCCCGCCACACCTCCTCCATGCTCATCCGCACCACCTCAAGGGCGTGGATCAGCAGCCGGATGCGCTCCTGCTGCCCGGCGGAGACCGGCCCCCGCCCGCTGCTCATCAGCGTGAGCGACCGGAACGGGCGCGGGTCGCGCAGCGCGGCCGCCCGGGCGATCAGCCCGCCGAGGGAGTGGCCGAGCAGATGCACCGGGCCGTCGCCGAGCGCGGCGGCCTGCGCCAGCACGTCGAGGGCCAGCTCCTCCCGCCCGTACGCCGACGCGTCGTCGGACCCGGGCGTCTCGAACTGCCCCCGCCCGTCCACCGCCACGGCCCGGAACCCGCCCTCGGCCAGGGGCTCCAGCAGGGCGATGAAGTCCTCCTTGCTGCCCGTGAACCCCGGCACCAGCAGCACCGTGCCGCGGTGCGCGCCCACCGGCCGGGCGTCGTGGACGGCGAACTCCCCGCGCGCGGTGGCGAGCCGGTACGCGCGGGCACAGGAGGGCAAGGTGAGGAACGGCGGCCTGCTCATGGTCCGAGGCTAACGCGACGTCCGATGGCCGCCGGTCCCGGGCATCCCGGACGAAGAAGATCGAAGCATGCAGAACACAGTGAACAACGCAGTGGTCCCCGCCGAGTTCGACGGCCGCGCCGCCCTCGTCACCGGCGGCAGCCGGGGCATCGGCCGCGCCGTCGTCCTCCGCCTCGCGGCGGGTGGCGCGGACGTCGCCTTCACCTACCGGTCCGACGAGCGGGCCGCGGCGGACGTCGTCGCCGAGGTGAAGGCACTCGGCCGGCGCGCCCTCGCCCTCCGCGCCGACGCGGCGGACGCCACGGCCGTACGCGGCGCGGTGGACGCGGCCGTCTCGGAGTTCGGACGCCTCGACGTCCTCGTCAACAACGCGGGCGTGGGCGCTCTCGGCCCGATCGGCGAGCTGACCGAGGAGGACGTCGACCGGGTCCTGGCCGTGAACGTCCGCGGGGTCTACCTGGCCACCCAGGCGGCCGTGCGGCACCTCGGCGCGGACGGGCGCATCATCATGATCGGCAGTTGTATGACCCAGCACGTGCCGTTCGCCGGCGGCACGCTCTACGCCACCAGCAAGGCGGCTCTCATCGGCCTCACCAAGTCCCTCGCCCGTGAGCTCGGCCCTGCCGGGGTCACCGTCAACATCGTCCACCCCGGTCCCGTCGACACGGACATGAACCCGGCGGACGGGCCGTTCGCGGAGGCACAGGCGGGGGCGACGGCGGTCGGGCGGTACGCGCGGCCGGAGGAGGTCGCGGGGATGGTGGCGCATCTGGCGGCGCCCGCCGCCGGGTATGTGACGGGGGCTTCGGTGGCCGTGGACGGGGGGCTGGCCGCGTAGGGGGAGGGTGCCCCGGCCCCACCCCTTCGCCGATTCCCGGGGCTGACGCCCCGGACCCCGAAACCGCGCTCCGCGCGGTTGTGCTCAAACGCCGGACGGGCTGGAAAACCAGCCCGTCCGGCGTTTGAGGACAAGCGGCGAAGCCGCTTGCGGGGTCCGGGGCGAAGCCCCGGGAAACGGTGAAAGGGTGGGGCCGGGGCTCAACCCCCTTAGGCCACGACCTCCGCCTCGGCGACGGCCTTCTTGGCCGCCCGGGTGCGCTTCGGCTTGGCCGGTTCCTCCGCCACGGACGCGTCGGCAACCTTCTTGGTCGCGCGAACCCGCTTCGGCTTGACCTCGGTCTCGCCCTCGGCAACCGGCGTCCCAGCAGCCTTCTTGGCCGCCCGAGCCCGCTTCGGCTTCGCCTCGGAGGCCTCGCCCTCGGCGACCGGCGCGGCAGCGGCCTTCTTGGCCACCCGCGTCCGCTTCGGCTTGGCCGGTTCCTCCGCCACGGCGGCCTGCTCCGGCTCGGCGGCCGCGGTGTCGGCAGCCTTGGTCACGCGCTTGCGCGTCCGCTTGACCGGCGTGGCGGTCGCCTCGTCCTCCACCGGCGCGGCGGCGGTCTTCTTGGCCGCGCGCGTGCGCTTCGCGGGCGCGGGGGCCTCGGCAGTCTCGGCGGCCTCGACGGCCGGAGCCGCTTCGGCGCGCTTGACGGTCCGACGCGTGCGCTTCACGGGCTCGGCGGCCTCGACAGCCTCAGCGGTCTCCACAGCCTCAGCGGCCGGAGCCGCCTCCGCACGCTTGACCGTCCGGCGGGTCCGCTTCACGGGCGTGGCGGCTTCGGCGACCTCGGCCGCCTCGGCGGCCGGTGCCTCCGGCGTGTCCGTTCCCAGGGTGGTGACGGTCCGCTTGGCGACCCGTCGGGTGCGCTTCACCGGCTCGGCGGCCACCGGCTCGGCCGGCGCCGTCTCGACGACGGGCGCCGCCGGGGCGGCGTCCGCACCGAGCGTGGTGACGGCTCGCGTGGCGACGCGTCGGGTCCGCTTCGCCGGGGCGGCGGGCTCGGCAGGTGCCTCGGCGATCGGCTCGGCAGCGGGCTCGGCCGTCGGCGCGGTGTCCGCGCCCAGAGAAGTGACCGTACGCGTGGCGACGCGTCGCGTCCGCTTCGCCGGCGCGGCCGGTGCCTCGGCGGCCGGCTCGGCCGTCGGCGCGGTGTCCGCGCCGAGCGAGGTCACCGTACGCGTGGCGGCCCGACGCGCCCGCTTCACCGGAGCGGTCTCGGCATCGGCGGCCGGAGCCACCGGCACCTCGGCCGGGGCCGCGGAAGCCGCGGCCGCGGCCTTCGCCTCGGCGGCGGCCCGGGCGGCCGCCTGCACGCGCAGGAGAGCGGTCTCGACGGTCTCGAACTCGCCTTCCGGCACGGCCGTGGCCGGAGCCGCGTACCGCGGACGCGCGGTACGGCCGCTACCCGCCGACACGGCCTGCGACGGCAGCGACGTGCTCCCCTGCCGGGGCGCGGCGGTCCGGGCGCGGCGGCGCGGACGGGCCGGGGCCTCCGGCTCGGGGGCCTGCGCCGTGACCACGGACGTCTTCGGGGCCGTGGCGGCCCGGGCGGTCCTGTCCGCGGACGCCGCGGGCGCCGTGGACGTCGCGGTCGCCTCGGCCGCCGGAGCGGCGGCGGGCGACGCGGCGGGAGCCTCCGGCTGGGCGGCCTGCGCCGCCGGCACCGCCGCCGACGGGGCCGTGCCGCGCGTACGGCGACGGCGGCGCGGACGGGCGGGCGTCTCGGGAGCCGTCGTGGCCGGAGCCGCCGCGGGGGCGGCGCTCTCCGTCACGGCCGCCTCGGCCGCTGCGGCCGTCACGGCAGTCTCTGCGGCCTCCGGAGCGACGAACGTCGGCGCGGCGGTCGTCGCCGCGGCCTCCAGCGCCGCGCCCGAGCGCGTCCGCCGGCGCTGCCGCGGCGTACGGGTGCGCTCCGCGCGCTCGCCGGCGGCCTCCCGCTCGCCACGGTCGCTCCGCTCGCCACGACCGTCCCGGCCGCTGCGGCCGTCACGGTCGCCCCGGGCGTCCTTGGAGCCGCGGCCCCGGCCCGCCCCGCGGCCGCCGGTCTCGCCGAGGTCCTCGATCTCCTCGGCCTCCAGACCGGCCAGGGTCCGCTGCGACCGGGGCAGGATGCCCTTGGTGCCGGCGGGGATGCCCAGCGCCTCGTAGAGGTGCGCGGAGGTGGAGTACGTCTCCTCCGGGTCGTCGAAGGCCAGTTCCAGCGCCTTGTTGATGAGCTTCCAGCGCGGGACGTCGTCCCAGTCGACCAGCGTCACGGCCGTACCGGACTTGCCCGCCCGGCCGGTGCGGCCGATGCGGTGCAGGTAGGTCTTCTCGTCCTCGGGCGTCTGGTAGTTGACGACGTGGGTGACGTTGTCGACGTCGATGCCGCGCGCGGCGACGTCGGTGCAGACCAGCACGTCGACCTTGCCGTTGCGGAACGCGCGCAGCGCCTGCTCGCGGGCGCCCTGGCCGAGGTCGCCGTGGACCGCGCCGGCGGCGAAGCCGCGGCGGATGAGCTGCTCGGAGATGTCGGCGGCGGTCCGCTTGGTCCGGCAGAAGATCATCGCGCGGTCGCGGCCCTCCGCCTGGAGGATGCGGGCGACCATCTCCGGCTTGTCCATGTTGTGGGCGCGGAAGACGTGCTGCGCGATGTTGGCGACCGTCTGGCCCTCGCCGTCCGGCGAGGTGGCGCGGATGTGCGTCGGCTGCGACATGTAGCGGCGAGCCAGCGAGATGACCGCGCCCGGCATGGTCGCCGAGAACAGCATGGTCTGCCGCTTGGCCGGCAGCAGGGTGATGATGCGCTCGACGTCGGGCAGGAAGCCCAGGTCGAGCATCTCGTCGGCCTCGTCCAGCACCAGCGCCTTGACGTTGCTCAGGTCCAGCTTCTTCTGGCCGGCGAGGTCGAGCAGCCGGCCGGGGGTGCCGACGACGACGTCGCAGCCGGCCTTGAGCGCCTCGACCTGCGGCTCGTACGCCCGGCCGCCGTAGATCGCCTGGACGCGCACGTTGCGCACCTTGCCGGCGGTGAGCAGGTCGTTGGTGACCTGCTGGCAGAGCTCACGGGTGGGGACGACGATGAGGGCCTGCGGCGCGTCGGTCAGCTGCTCGGGCTTGGCCCGGCCCGCCTCGACGTCGGCGGGGACGATGACGCGCTCCAGCAGGGGGAGGCCGAAACCGAGGGTCTTGCCCGTGCCGGTCTTGGCCTGGCCGATGACGTCGGAGCCGGAGAGGGCGACCGGGAGCGTCATCTCCTGGATCGGGAAGGGGTGGAGGATGCCGACGGCCTCGAGCGCCTCGGCGGTCTCGGGGAGGATCCCGAGTTCTCGGAACGTGGTCTTCTGGGTGTCAGGGGTATTCAGGGTGCTGCCTCTTCTGTGAGACGCGGCACGCGGCGGCGAAGGGGGTCGTACGAGGAGTCCGTACGTACCGCGCCGTCGTACTCGTTCCGGCGGGAGCCGGATGGCGCGGGACCACTGCCTTCGCGCGAGCACACGTGCTGCGAGCGGATCCCTCCTGGTGTGCGGACGACTCGTTCGCACCGCGCGGAGGGCGGTCGGTCGGGTGGAAGCCGATCGGGCCACCGACCGGGCATCCGCTGGCGCTCCGGGGACTCACTCCCGGAGGAACCTGCATGGAGACGGCCAGTCGAACGCACACCATGCTCGGCGTACTCGGCGGGCCGTATAGCACTCTACCCCGGAACCGCGCATACGCGCCCGGGCCATTCGTCCCTGACCTCGTGGACGCCTGGCTGACCAGGGGCTTCCGTCTTCGGCGGAGCGGGCTAAGGTTCCGTTCATGGAGACGTCCGACAAGGCAGCGGCGGCCACGGGCCCCGCCGAGGAACTCACCGGAATCGCCGCCCAGGACTGGGCCCAGGCGTCCGCCGACCCCCGTTACCGCGCCGCGGTCGTGGACCTGCTCGGCGCGCTCGCCTACGGCGAGCTGGCCGCCTTCGAGCGGCTGGCGGAGGACGCCAAGCTGGCGCCCACGCTGGGTGACAAGGCGGAACTGGCCAAGATGGCCGCCGCCGAGTTCCAGCACTTCCAGCGGCTGCGCGACCGGCTCGCGGCGATCGACGTCGAGCCGACCGCGGCGATGGAACCCTTCGCCGCGGCGCTGGACGAGTTCCATGGCCAGACGGCCCCCTCGGACTGGCTGGAGGGCCTGGTCAAGGCGTATGTGGGCGACTCGATCGCCAGTGACTTCTACCGGGAGGTCGCGGCCCGTCTTGACTCCGACACCCGGGCGCTGGTGCTGACCGTCCTCGACGACACCGGGCACGCCACGTTCGCGGTCGAGAAGGTGCGGGCCGCGATCGAGGCCGAGCCGCGGGTCGGCGGCCGGCTGGCGCTGTGGGCGCGGCGGCTGATGGGCGAGGCGCTGTCGCAGGCGCAGCGGGTCGTCGCCGACCGTGACGCCCTGTCGACGATGCTGGTCGGCGGGGTGGCCGACGGCTTCGACCTCGCGGAGGTCGGGAAGATGTTCTCCCGGATCACCGAGGCGCACACCAAGCGGATGGCCGCGCTGGGGCTGGCCGCCTAGGCGAGGCGGCCGGTACGGCCGGCCGGGCCGGTACACGGCCCACCGTCCCGTGACACCGGGGGCTCCGTCCGGCGGCCCGGCTCAGGCCGTGGCTGACCGGCGGGGCGGCCCGGCGGGACGCAGCAGCAGGGACAGCAGCGCGACCGCCACGACGAGCGAGGCCGCCAGGATCGCGAGGGCGTGACCGGGGCCCAGCACCGAACGGGCCAGCAGCCCGCCGAACAGGCCGGCCACCGGTCCGGTGCCCAGCGTCAGGGTGCGCGAGCGGAACCGCCCGAAGCGGGCGGGCAGCCAGCGCAGGGCCCCGAGGGAGACGGCGAGGCCGATGAGGACCGAGCCGAGCGCTTCCCAGAGGATCATCGTCGTTACCCCTCCCGTGCCGCGGGGCGGCAGGTGCAAATCGGTCGTAGCGGTCCTACCCCGGGGCCGCCCGCGGCAACCCTCGGGGCGGATCTCCCATGGTTCTCCCCCGGAGCGCGCGAAGCGGTTCCCGACACGCCTCGAAAGCGGCGGGCCGCCGGGTACGACACGGGCGGGACCGCGGGTACGACGACGGGCGGGACCCCGGTGCCCGCGCACCGGGACCCCGCCCGCGTCCGGTGAATCAGATGGTGGTGAAGCCGACCCGCCGGGTGGCGGGCTGACCGATCTCCACGTAGGCCAGCCGGTCGGACGGAATCAGGACCTTGCGGCCGTGCTCGTCCGTCAGGCTGAGCAGCTGTGCCTTTCCGGCCAGCGCGTCGGCCACCGCGCGCTCGACCTCCTCGGCGGACTGACCGCTCTCCAGAACGATCTCGCGGGGCGCGTGCTGCACGCCGATCTTGACCTCCACGGCTACTGTCCCTCCGAAGGTGTGCTTCCCCCACGGCGTAGCCCCAGGGGAGGGGTGCGCGGACGCGCCGCGCCGTACGGTCCACACATTAGCCCGGCCCGGGGGCGCGCCGGGCCCGCGCCCGCACGCTGGCAGCGAACACGCGCCCCGGCGACGACGCGGAGGTCAGTGCTCGTTCTTGGGGAATCCGGCGATGCCGCGCCACGCCAGCGAGGTCAGCAGCTGGACCGCCGTACCGCGCGGGACCGTGCTGCCGCTGGAGAGCCAGTAGCGGGCGACCACCTGGGAGACGCCGCCGAGGCCGACGGCCAGCAGCATCGCCTCCTCCTTGGCGAGGCCGGTGTCCTCGGCGATGACCTCGCTGATGGCCTCGGCGCAGGCCAGCGAGACCCGGTCGACGCGCTCGCGCACCGCGGGCTCGTTGGTGAGGTCGGACTCGAAGACCAGCCGGAAGGCGCCGCCCTCGTCCTCGACGTAGGCGAAGTAGGCGTCCATGGTGGCCGCCACCCGCTGCTTGTTGTCGGACGTGGACGCCAGCGCCGTGCGCACCGCCTGGTGCAGGTTGTCGCAGTGCTGGTCCAGCAGGGCCAGGTAGAGGTCCAGCTTGCCGGGGAAGTGCTGGTAGAGCACCGGCTTGCTGACGCCCGCGCGCTCGGCGATGTCGTCCATGGCCGCGGCGTGGTAGCCCTGGGCCACGAAGACCTCCTGGGCGGCGCCCAGGAGCTGGTTGCGTCGGGCTCGGCGCGGCAGGCGCGTGCCTCGCGGGCGCGCCTCGGTCTGCTCGATGGCTGTCACGCCGCCTCCCATGGTTGTTCCTGCACGGTGTGCACCGCGCCCGCCATCGTACTTTTGGGTAACCGCGCCGTGCGTGGCCGGAGGGGAGAATTTCACCGGACGGACGCTGTGGGAAGCCCACAAATGTCCGACAAATCATGTGTTGCGGCCGTGGTGCGCGTCCGTCTCGCGGTGCGGCCGGGGCCGCGCGGGGTCCCGCGGACCGGCCCCGGGCTCGCCGGTGCTCGTCCTCGGCTCACCGGTAGTCGTCCTCGTCCAGCTCCACGACGCGGGCCTGCTCCGCGCGGTCCGCCTCGTTCGCGGCGCCCGGGTCGATCTCGGTCAGCGGGTCGTCGTGCGCGGGGGCGAGGTCGGCGAGCTGCTCGGCGGCGTCCGCCTCCGGGGCCTCGACGCCGATCTCGGTCGCCACGGCCGAGCCGTCCTCGGTGTCGTCGAAGTCCTCGAAGGTGTCCGGGTTCGTCGGGTCGACAGGCATGCGGAAGGTCTCCTTCGTCCTCGTCCTCCGGGCGGTCCGCCCGGGCCCGGCCCTCGCCGGTGTACCGGAACTCCTTCCCGTGGGAGCCGTCGCAAGTCCCTTCCTCCGAGCGTAGGAGACGCGGCCGCCCGCCGCCAGGCGATCTGTGACGGCTGCCACAGACGTTTCCGGCGTGATGCTCTCGTAACATTGCCCGCATGTCGGAGACCGAGTCGCCGGTGGCACCGGGTGCCCCCGCCGTTCCCGTGGTGCCGCCCTCGCCCCTTCCGCCGTTCGGCGCGGGGGAGCGGCTGCGCACGGTGACCCTGCCCGGAGCGACGCTGACGGTGCGTTCCCGGCCGCCCGCCGCCTCGGACGGGCCTGCTCCGCCACCCGCCCTCTTCGTGCACGGCCTCGGCGGCTCGTCGCGGAACTGGTCCCCGCTGATGGCCCTGCTCGCGGACGCCGTCGACGGGGAGGCGCTGGACCTCCCCGGCTTCGGCGACTCGCCGCCGCCCGACGACGGCGACCACTCGGTCACGGCCTGCGCCCGGGTGGTGATCCGCTACCTCGACACCCGCGCCCGCGGCCCCGTGCACCTGTTCGGCAACTCGCTGGGCGGCGCGATCGTCACCCGCGTCGCGGCGGTCCGCCCCGACCTCGTCCGGACCCTGACGCTCGTCTCGCCCGCCCTGCCGGAGCTGCGTCCGCAGCGCACCGCGCTGCCCACCGGGCTGCTGGCCGTGCCGGGTGCCGTCTCCCTCTTCTCCCGCCTGACCAGGGACTGGACCGCGGAGGACCGTACGCGCGGGATGCTCGCCCTCTGTTACGGGGATCCCGGGCGGGTGTCGCCGGAGGGGTTCGCCATGGCGGTCGAGGAGTTCGAGCGCCGACTGGAGCTCCCCTACTTCTGGGACGTGATGGCGCGGTCGACCCGTGGCGTCGTGGACGCGTACACCCTCGGCGGACAGCATTCGCTGTGGCGTCAGGCCGAGCGCGTCCTTGCCCCTACCCTGCTGGTGTACGGAACGAGCGACCGGCTCGTCTCGTACCGCATGGCCCGCCGGGCGAGCAAGGCGTTCCGCGACGCGCGGCTGCTGACGCTGCTGGGCACCGGCCATGTGGCGATGATGGAGGATCCGGACGCGGTGGCCCGTGCCTTCCGCGAACTCCTCACGGACACCCTCACGACGTCGGAACGGAGCGCCACGCCCCGTGGGTAAACACAGCGCACGTGCCCCCCAGGCCCCTCAGGCCGCCCCCGGGGGGCGTACGGAGGAGACGCCGGAGGCCCCCGCCGCCCGGGAGGCCGTCCGGACCGCCGAGCGGCCGCTCGGCGCGGAGGACGACGGGCCGTCCGGCCGGCCGGAGCCGGTCGTGCGGTCCGCTCCGCGGGGCCCGGCCATCGGCTGGGGTGTCATCGGGCGGCAGGGCGGCCCCGCGGCTTCCTCCCGCTCGTCCGGGCGGCCCCGGCCGGACGGCACGCGGCCGAAGGCGGCGCGGGTGCCGGAACCGCGCCGGGGGAGCGGCGGACGCGGGGACGCGCCCGGCGGCGGCGCGCACCGGGCCGTCGGCGGCAGGGGCCGCGCGGTCACCGGGGTGGCCGCGGCGGTGGTGACGGCGGTGCTGGCCGTCTTCGTAGCGGGGCAGGTCGAGGACGGTACGGAGAGCCGGGCGCAGGCGCAGACCCCGGACGCGCGGAACGGCGCGGGTGCCGCCTCGCGGTCCGACAGCCGGCCGACACCCCGGCCCCCCGTGGCGCCGGTGACGTACGAGCAGAAGATGGCGAAGAAGTACCCCCTGGACCAGCGGATGCCGGCCTCGGGTGAATTCATGACCGTCGGCGGGCACGACAAAGCCCCCGGTAAGGGTGAAGTTCTCCGTTACCGCGTTGACGTCGAGAAGGGGCTGCCGCTTGACGGCGGCCTCTTCGCCACGGCCGTGCACCGGACCCTCAACGACGACCGCAGCTGGGGCCACGGCGGCACCCGCACCTTCGAGCGGGTCTCCTCCGGGCACGCCGACTTCGTGGTGACCCTGGCCGGCCCGGCGACCACCGCCAAGTGGTGTGCCAAGTCGGATCTGGACATCACCGTGGACAACGTCTCCTGCGACTCCGCCGCCACCGACCGCGTGATGATCAACGCCTACCGGTGGGCGCAGGGTGCCGAGACCTACGGCGACCGGATGTACGAGTACCGGCAGATGCTCATCAACCACGAGGTCGGCCACCGGCTCGGCCACAACCACGCGTCCTGCGGCAAGGCGGGCGCGCCGGCGCCGGTGATGATGCAGCAGACCAAGTTCCTCACCACGGACGGGGTGACCTGCAAGCCCAACGCCTGGCCGTTCCCCTAATGATCGACTTCTCGGCATCCGGGACGTTCCGTCTCTGCTGGTGAGACACCTTTGCCCGTAGTCGAAAATTCGTCCAGTCTTCTGCGCATGCCGCACCACCACACCTCCGCGAGCGCCGCTTTCGAGCTGGCGCTGATCGGTGTGGCCGTGCACGCGGTCGCCGACATCAGCTGTCGCTGACACCGTCCCCCTCTCCCCGCGCATTCCGCGCGACGCAGGCCGCGTCGCGCCCGCCGGGGGCGGTTCCGCGTCGCCGCGCGTCGTTCACCACCGCCTTCCACGGGTGCCTCCGGTCCTGGGTTCCGCCCTTTTCCCCTTTTTCCCGATCGGCCTCTTTCCGATCGTCCCCGTGAAAGGCCCCGTCTGCCATGCGCCCATCCTCCGTACCCCGCCGCCGCGCCGCCGTGGCCGCCCTCGTCGTGGCCGTCGTCACCGGGGCGGCGGCCTGCGGCCCCGAGAAGAAGGACGAGGCCGGGGGCGCCGACGGCGCGCCGCGCAAGGGCGGCACGCTCACCGTCCTCAACCGGCAGCCGCAGAAGCAGTTCGACCCGGCCCGGCTCTACACCTCCGGCGGCGGCAACGTCCCGTCCCTCGTCTTCCGCACCCTCACCACCCGCCACCGGGCCGACGGCGCCGAGGGCACCAAGGTCGTCCCCGACCTCGCCACCGACACCGGCAAGCCCAGCGACGACGCCAAGGTGTGGACGTTCACGCTGAAGGACGGGCTGACGTACGAGGACGGCACGCCGATCACCAGCGCCGACGTCAAGTACGGCGTCGAGCGCTCGTTCGCCGCCGAACTCTCCGGCGGCGGACCGTACTTGCGCGACTGGCTGGTCGGCGGCGACCGCTACCAGGGCCCGTACAAGGCTGCGCCGGATGGAAAGAAGGGGGCGGGCCTCGACTCCATCGAGACGCCCGACGCCAGGACGATCGTCTTCCACCTCCGCAAGTCCGAGGGCGACTTCCCCTACCTGGCCACCTCCACCCAGTTCGCACCCGTCCCCAAGGCCAAGGACACCGGCACCAAGTACGCCGAACACCCCGTCTCCTCCGGCCCGTACAAGGTCGTGAGCAACACCAACGACGGGCAGCGGCTGCGGCTGGAGCGCAACCCCCACTGGTCCGAGGCCACCGACAAGGAGCGGCACGCCTACCCGGACGCCATCGACGTCCAGGCCGGGCTCGCCCCTGCGGTGATCAACCAGCGGCTGGCGACCGGCTCGGGCGCCGACTCCGCCGCCGTCACCACCGACACCAACCTCGGCCCGGCCGAACTCGCCCGGGTGAGCGGCGACAAGGCGCTCGCCGGCCGGGTCGGCACCGGCCACTTCGGCTACACGAACTACCTGGCCTTCAACCCCGAGGCCAAGCCCTTCGACGACCCCAAGGTGCGCCAGGCCGTCGCGTACGCCGTCAACCGGACGAGCGTCGTCAACGCGGCGGGCGGCTCCTCGCTCGCTGAGCCGGCCACCACCTTCCTGCCGAACCAGAAGTCCTTCGGGTACACCCCGAGCGACCCCTTCCCGGCCGGCGCCACCGGTGCTCCCGAGAAGGCGAAGGCCCTGCTCAAGGAGGCCGGGCACGAGGACGGCCTGGAGATCACCCTCACCCACTCCACCGCCCAGGGCGGCGAGAGCGGCCCGGAGATCGCCACGGCCGTCCAGGAGGCCCTGGGCAAGGCCGGCATCAAGGTCAAGCTGGAGGGCCTGGAGGACAACGACTACGAGGACCGCACCCACAGCGTCGACAAGCAGCCCGCCCTCTTCCTCGGCCACTGGGGAGCCGACTGGCCGTCCGGCGGACCGTTCCTCGCGCCGGTCTTCGACGGCCGGCAGATCGTCAAGGACGGCTACAACTTCAACTCCGGCCGCCTGGACGACGCCAAGGTCAACGACGAGATCGACGCCATCAACAAGATCACGGACCACTCCGCCGCCGCCGCGCGCTGGGGCGCCCTGGACCGGACGATCGGCGAACGGGCCCTCACCGTCCCGCTGTTCCACCCCGTCTACAAGCGCCTCTACGGCAAGGACGTGAAGAACGTCGTCATCAGCGACTGGACCGGCGTCCTCGACATCTCCCAGGTCGCGGTCAAGTGACCGAGCTCCTCACCACCGCCCCACCGGCCGGCGCCCACCGGGTCCGGCGGCGGCTGCGGGCCCGCCGGGCCGCGCTGCCCGCCGCCGCCGTGCTCGGCCTGCTCGTCCTCCTCGCCCTCGGCGCGCCGCTGTTCGCCGCGCTGGAGGGCCAGGACGCCACCACGTACCACGACGGCCTCGTCGACTCCGCGCGCGGCGGTGTGCCGCTCGGTTCTTTCGGCGGCATCAGCGCCGACCACTGGCTCGGCGTCGAACCCGGCACCGGCCGCGACCTGTTCGTCCGGATCCTCTACGGCGCCCGCGTCTCGCTGGCCGTCGCCGTCGGCGCCACGCTGGTGCAGATCCTCGTCGGCGTCGCCGTCGGGCTGACGGCCGCGCTCGGCAACCGCGTCGTCGACGGGATCCTCGGCCACCTCACCGACGTGATGGTCGCGTTGCCGATGCTGGTGTTCGCCATCGCGCTGACGGCCGTCGTCCCGGCCGGCTTCCCCCGGCCCGCGCTGCTCGTCGTCGTCATCGGGCTGATCGCCTGGGGCGGGCTGGCCCGGGTCGTCCGCGCCCAGGCGCTGGCCCTGAAGAAGCTCGACCACGTCGCCGCCGCCCGGCTGACCGGTGCGTCGGAGTGGCGGATCGCCCGGCGGGAACTGCTGCCCGCGCTGGCCGCGCCCGTCATCACCTACGCGGCGATCCTGCTGCCGGCCAACATGATCCTGGAAGCGGGCATGTCCTTCCTCGGCGTCGGCATCACCCCGCCGACCCCCTCGTGGGGGCAGATGCTGTCCTCCGCGCAGACCTGGTTCCGCGCCGACCCCCTCTACGTGATCCTTCCGGCCCTGATGCTCTTCGTCACCACCTTCGCGTTCACCGTGCTCGGCGACGCCCTGCGCGGCGCGCTCGACCCGCGCGAGGCGTCCCGGCTGCGCGTCGGCCGGCGGGGGCGCGCCTCCCGGACGGGCTTCCGGACGGGCTCTCGGGCGGGCTTCCGGGCGGGATTCCAAACGGGCTCCCAGGCGGACACCCGGACGGGCGGTGCCGCGTGACCGCGTTCGTCCTGCGGCGCGCCCTCGGCGTGCTCGTCGTCCTCCTCGCGCTCTCCGCCGTCGTCTACGCGACCTTCTACCTCGCGCCCGGCGACCCCGCCCAGCTCGCCTGCGGCCCCCGCTGCGACCCGGCGCAGGTGCGGCAGGTACGGGAGCAACTCGGGCTCGACGCACCCGTGTACACCCAGTACTGGCACTTCCTCCAGGGCCTCGTCACCGGCCACGACTACTCCACCGGCACCGGCGTGCTGCACTGCGACGCGCCCTGCCTGGGGCTGTCGTACCAGAGCGACCAGCAGGTCACCGACCTCATCGCCCGCGGTCTGCCCGCCACGGCCTCCCTCGCCACCGGCGCCATGGTGCTGTGGCTGCTGATCGGCGTCGGCACCGGGCTGCTGTCCGTCGTCCGCCGCGGCGGCGTCGTCGAACGGCTGCTGACCTGGCTGACGCTGGCCGGGACCGCGACGCCGGTCTTCATCACCGGCCTCGGGCTGCTGATGCTGTTCTGCGCCTACCTGGAGTGGCTGCCGTTCCCCTCCTACGTGCCGCTGACCGACGACCCCGAGCAGTGGGCCTGGAACCTGCTGCTGCCCTGGTTCTCGCTGGCGCTGCTGGAGTCCGCCAAGTACGCGCGGATGACCAGGAGTTCCATGCTGGAGACGCTGGCCGAGGACCACGTCCGCACCTTCCGCGCCTATGGCGTCGCCGAGCGGGCGATCGTCGGACGGCACGCGCTGCGCGGCGCGCTGGCGCCCGTCATCGCGCTCACGGCCGCCGACTTCGGTTCGATGTTCGGCAACGCGATGCTGACCGAGGCGATGTTCGGGCTGCCCGGGATCGGCAAGCTGCTGGTGGACGCCACCAAGGCGATCGACCTGCCGGTCGTCGTCGGTCTGGTGATGGTCACCGGCGCCGCCGTCGCGCTGGCCAACGTCGTGGCCGACCTGCTCTACGCCGTCGCCGACCGGAGGGTGGCCCTGCGATGACCGCACCACTGGTGTCCGTGGACCGCCTGTCCGTGGAGTTCCCCGCCGAGCGGGGACCCGTGCGCGCCGTGCGGGAGCTGTCCTTCACGCTCCCGCCCGGCGGCGCGCTGGGCATCGTCGGCGAGTCCGGCTCCGGCAAGAGCACCGCCGCGTACGCCCTCCTCGGGCTGCACCACGGGACGGGCGCCCGGCTCACCGGCTCGGTGCGCGTCGCCGGGCACGACGTCACGGCGGCCGGCGAGGCGGAACTGCGGCGGCTGCGCGGCGCCACGGCCGCCATGGTCTTCCAGGACCCGCTCTCCTCCCTCGACCCCTACCAGGCCGTCGGCGACCAGATCGCCGAGGTGTACCGCGTCCACCACCGGGACGCCTCCCGGCGGGCCGCGCGGGCGCGGGCCGTGGAGGTGCTCGACCGGGTGGGCATCCCCGACGCCGCCCGCCGCGCGCGCTCCCGGCCGCACGAGTTCAGCGGCGGCCAGCGGCAGCGCGCCCTGATCGCCATGGCCGTGGCCTGCGCGCCCCGGCTGCTGGTCGCCGACGAGCCGACGACCGCCCTCGACGTCACCGTCCAGGCGCAGATCCTCGCCCTGCTGCGGGAGTTGCGCGAGGAGACGGGCATGGGGCTCGTCCTCGTCACCCACGACCTGGGGGTGGCGGCGGGCAGCGTCGACGAACTGCTGGTGATGAAGGACGGGCGCGCGGTCGAGCACGGGCCGGTGCGCGCCGTCCTCGACGCGCCGGCCGAGCCGTACACGCGCGCCCTGCTGGACGCCGTGCCGCGCGTGGACGCACGGCGTGC
Organism: Streptomyces sp. NPDC021100; assembly: GCF_044333095.1. Classification (NCBI taxonomy): domain Bacteria; kingdom Bacillati; phylum Actinomycetota; class Actinomycetes; order Kitasatosporales; family Streptomycetaceae; genus Streptomyces; species Streptomyces sp. NPDC021100. Next base: position 590,338 of record NZ_JBIRQH010000001.1, on the reverse strand, counting down.
GCCGGTGCTGCGCACGGCGTCGCCGGGGGACGACTCCGCGCTGCTCGAAGCGGTCGGACTGCGACAGGAGTTCGGGCGCGGGCGGCGGGCCGTCACCGCTCTCGACGGCGTGTCGCTGACCGTCCGGCCGGGGGAGACCGTCGGCGTGGTCGGCGAGTCCGGCAGCGGCAAGACGACGCTCGGCCGGGCGCTGGTCCGGCTGCTCACCCCCACCGCCGGCGAGATCCGCTACCAGGGGCGGGACATCGGCCGGCTGGGGGAGCGCGCCTTGCGGCCGTTCCGCAGCGAACTCCAGATGGTCTTCCAGGACCCCGTCTCCTCCCTCAACCCCCGTCGCGGCATCGGCGAGTCCATCGCCGACCCGCTGCGCGCGGCCGGCCGGCTGACGGACGCGCGGATCGTCGCCCGGGTACGGGACCTGCTCGACCGGGTGGGCCTCGACCCGGACGCCTACCACCGCTACCCGCACGAGTTCAGCGGCGGCCAGCGGCAGCGCGTGGGCATCGCCCGGGCGCTGGCGCCCGAGCCCCGGCTGATCGTCTGCGACGAGCCGGTCTCGGCGCTGGACGTCACCACCCAGGCACAGGTGGTCGCCCTCCTGGGCGAGCTGCAGCGCGAACTGGGCATCGCCCTCGTCTTCATCGCCCACGACCTCGCCGTCGTCCGGCAGGTCAGCGACCGGCTGGTGGTGATGCGGCAGGGGCGCGTGGTGGAGGAAGGCCCGGCGGACGCCGTCTACGAGCGGCCGGAGCATCCGTACACGCGCGGACTGCTGGCGGCGGTGCCGCGGGTGGGGGCAGTGGGCCATACCAGCCCGGCCGGCGTTTGAGGCCGCCGAGCGGCGCGGGAAGCAGTGGCCGATCTCAGCCCGGCCGGCGTTTGAGGCCGAGCGGCGCAGCCGCGACAAGCGGGGGCGCGCGGGGGCGGGGCCCCGCTGGAAACGGCGAAGGGGCGGGGCAGGGGCACAGCTCCGCAGGAAAGCCCGCTGCGGGCGTCCGGCGCGGCGGCCCGCGTCACGCGGCGGCGCCCGGGCCGGCCCGTGTCCGGGCCGGCCCCCCGCGCCGACGGCCGGGATTCGTCCGAGCCAGGGCAAGCGCCCATAACGCACCTCAAAGGGGAAGGTCACGCCCGTTCACCCCTTCCGGTGGTGCGACGGACAACCGTCCGTCGCACCACCTCCGCGCCCCCATAGCGTGCTCCCGGCTGCCGGACGACTGAGGGATCGGGGGTGCGCTCGTGCGCGTGGGACTGCTGACCGAGGGTGGGTACCCGTACGCCGCTGGTGAGGGCGGGGAGTGGTGCGACCGGCTCGTCCGCGGACTGCCCCGGCACGAGTTCGAGGTGTACGCGCTGAGCCGCAGCGCCCGCCAGGAGGACGGCGGTTGGTACGGGTTGCCCGGCAACGTCCGCCGGATCAGAGCCGCCCCGCTGTGGGGCGGACCCGCGCCCGGCGGGGCGGCGCGCGCCCACGGCGCGTACGGCCGGCGCGAACGGCAGCGCTTCACCGCCCACTTCGGCGACCTGGCCGCCGCCCTCACCACACCGGGCGACCAGGCGTACCGTTTCGCCGAGGGCCTCTACGGCCTCGCCGGCCTCGCCCGCGACGAGGGCGGCCTCGTCGCCGCGCTCCGCTCCGAACTCGCCCTCCGCGCCCTGGAGTCGGCCTGCCGCGCCCCCGACGCGCATCCCGGCGCGCAGGGCGTCCGCGTCGCCGACCTCCTCGTCGTCGCCGGCCTCCTCGAACGGGCCCTGCGCCCGCTCTCCCTCGACTGGTACGGCGCCCCGGACGGCGACCTCGGCCTGGCCGGCGTCGACCTGTGCCACGCCGCGTCCGCCGGCCCGGCCGCCCTGCCCGGGCTGCTCGCCCGGCGCTTCTTCGGCACCCCCCTGCTCGTCACCGAGTACGGCGTGCGGCTGCGCGAGCACTACCTCACCGAGCCGACGGGCCTCTCCGTGCCCGTCCGCACCCTGCTGTCCGCCTTCCACCGGCTGCTGGCCGGCGAGACGTACGCCCGCGCCTCGCTGATCACCCCCGGCGACGCGCAGGTCCGCCGCTGGCAGGAGCGCTGCGGCGCCGACCGCGGCCGGCTGCGCACCGTCCCGCCGGGGGTGGACGCGAGCCTGTACGAGGCCGTCGGCGAGGCGCGGCCCGAGCGGCGCGGGGAGGGGCCGGTGCTGCTCCTCGCCGGGGGCCCGCCCGAACCCTGGCTCTGGGAGGCGACCACCGTCCTCACCCTGACCCGGCCGGACGTCCGGCTGCGCGTCACCGGCGTCCCGGAGGGCGGGCCGCTGCCCGAGGGCGTCACCCGGGTCGCCGTGTGCGGTCCCGAGGACTACGCCGACGCGGACGTCATCGTCGTCGCCCCCTCCGGCGACGGCTTCCCCGTCCCGCTGGCCGAGGCCATGTTCTGCGGCCGCGCCACCGTCGTCCCCGACACGGCCACGGCCCGCGAAGTCGTGGGCGGCACCGGCCTGGTGGTGCCCGCGCACGACCCGCACGCCCTCGCCGAGGGCTGCCTCACGCTGCTCGACGACCCCGCCCGCGCGGACCGGCTCGGCGCCGCCGCCCGGGCCCGCGCCCTGGAACTCTTCACCGTGGAACAGAACATCGCCACCTTCGGCGGCATCTATCTGGAGTTGCTGTCGGCCGCCCCGGCGCGGCAGGACGTCGCCGCCCCGCGCGACGCGGCGTCCCTCGCCGCGGCCGCCGGGCGCCCGCGCGGCCTCGCCTGGTCCGCCCGTCCCGCCTCGCCGTCCTGGGCGGGCCGCCGGTGACGCGGGCCGCGGCGCCGGCCGCCCCCGTCTTCGGCGGGCCCGCGATCCCCGCGCAGGCGGGTCCGGCACAGGCGGGTCCGGGACAGGCGGGGCCCGCGCCGGCCGTCGGCATACCCGCCGCTCCGGGGCGCCCCGGGCCGGCTCCCGACCCGGTCCGCGCCCTGCTGCTCCGGCACCACGCGGTGTGCGCCGACGCCGTCGACCCCTGGGAACTCGCCGCGCGGCTGGAGGCGCGGGGCGTCACCGACCGCGCGGCGGCGGTCTGCGGGCACCGGGACGTCTTCTCGCTCGCGGAAGAGCTGTACGCGCGCGTCGGCGGGGGATCCGGGAGCGGTACGGAGGCGGGTACGGGCGCGACGGCCGGAGTGCGGAGGGCCGGGGCGCGCGGGCTGCGGGCGGCGGGGGCCGTCAGGGCTGCCGGGTCCGTCAGAACGGCCGAGGACGGGAGGCGGAGGCCCGACGAGGTCGAGTGGCCGCAGTTCCGGACGCGGGACTGGGGGCGTTACGGGACGCCCGGCGCCTCCGGCGCGGAGGAGGCGCCGGCGCTCGGCGGGGGAGTGAACCTCGGCTCCGGCGCCGCCGGACGATCCTCGCGCGCTGCCGATCACCCCGGTGCTCCGCGCGATGTCCACGCCATCGGAGCCTTGGGACTCCCGGGAGCCCCGGGGGCCTCCGAAGTCTCCGGAAACCCAAGGGGGTTCAGGGCTTCCCGGCCCACCGGAGCCCCTGAAGCTCCCGAGGCCGCGGCCGGCTCCCGCGTCGCGCGAGCCTCCTGCGCCTCGCACGACCCCGACGCCTACGGCCTGTGCCCCGCCCGCCCCGGCCGGACCCGTCGGACCGTCGCCGGTGCGCTGGCCTGGGCCTGGCTGCTCGCCTACGGGTGCGTCGGCGACCGGCTGCTGTCCGCGCTGCTGCACGGCCACGCGCGGATCGGCCCCCGGGCCCTCGCCACCGCGGCGGCGCCCACCGCCCTCGGGCTGGCCTGCGCCGTCGCGCCCGCCGCGTGGTGCGCGCACGCCTTCGCCGGGTACGCCCGGCGGCGGCTGGCCGACAGCCGCTCGCTGACCGCGTTCCGCGTACGGGCCCGGTGCGCCCTGCCCGCGGTGCTCGCCGTCGTCCTCGGCGCCCTCTTCCTGTCCGTGTGGACGGCCCGGTCCGCCCTGCCCGGGCTCGGGCACCCCACCTCCGTCCCCGCGCTCGCCGCCCTCGCCCTCGGCTTCCTGCTCTTCCTCGACCGACTCTGCGCCGCCCACGGCCTGGCCCGGCCGGCCGCCGCGGCCGTCCTCGCCGCCTGCGCGGCCGAGGCGCTCCCGCCGGTGCTGCTGCTCGCCGCGCGGCTGCCCGGTTGCGCCGCCCTGGGCTGGCCGGTCACCCGGCTGCCCGGCACCCTCGGGCCGTCCGCGTCGGGCCTCGTCGCCTGCGCGGGGGCGGCCCTCGTCCTGGCCGTCCGGGCCTTCGCGGTCCTGCCGCACGCCGCCGTCCACGGGCTCGGCGGGCCGTACGCGGCGGGGGCGGCCCAAGCGTCGTGGAGCCACCCTGGTCCGTCGGCCGGTCACCCAGGCCTGTCGGCCGGTCTGCGCGGGCCGTCCGACGCCTCCGACCCGGCGGCGGGCTTCCGCGGGCCGTCCGACGCCTTCGATCCGACGCCGGGCCGTGCCGACGCGTCGTCCCGCCACCCCGGCCCGTCCGACACCCCCGGTCCGCCCGATACCCCCAGCCCGTCGGCCGACCACCCCGGCACGCCGCTCAGCCGCCCCGGCCCGTCGTTCGGCCACCGCAGCCGGTTCGACACCCCCGGCACGCCGCCCGGCTGTCCCGGCCCGTCGTCCGGCCGCCCCGATCCCTCGCCCGGCCTCTCCGGCCCCTCCCTCCGTCCCGGCGGGGCCGAGCCCTCCGCACACCCCCGTCAGAGGAGCACCCACCATGACCGTTGATCCGGCCGGCCTCGGCCCCGGCCCCGGCAGTCGGGCCGAAACCGGCATCGGCAGCGAGACCGGTATCGAAACCGGCAGCGAGACCGGCAACGTCGCCGGCCGCGGCGGACGAGAGCGAGGAGGAGAACGATGAGGGTCCTGTTGCTCGGTGCCAACGGCTACCTCGGCCGCTTCGTCGCCGACCGCCTGCTCGCCGACCCCGCCGTCCAGCTCACCGCCCTCGGCCGGGGCGACGACGCCGACGTCCGCTTCGACCTGGCCACCGGCAGCCCCGGCGCGCTCACCCGGTTCCTCAACGCCGTCCACCCGGGCGTCGTCATCAACTGCGCGGGCGCCACCCGCGGCGGCGCCCGCGACCTGACCCGGCACAACACCGTGGCCGTCGCCACGGTCTGCGAGTCGCTGCGCCGCAGCGGCTGCGGGGCGCGCCTCGTCCAGGTGGGCTGCTCCTCGGAGTACGGGCCCTCGCAGCCCGGCTCGTCCACGGCCGAGGACGCGGTGCCGCGCCCCGGCGGCCCGTACGGCGTCAGCAAGCTCGCCGCCACCGAACTCGTCCTGGGCTCCGGCCTGGACGCGATCGTGCTGCGCGTGTTCTCGCCGGTCGGCCCGGGCACCCCGGCCGGTTCGCCGCTGGGCCGCCTCGCGGAGGCGATGCGGCGGGCGATGCAGAACGGCGACAACGAGCTCAAGCTCACCGGGCTCGGCGTCCAGCGCGACTTCGTGGACGTCCGCGACATCGCGCGGGCCGTGCACGCCGCGTCGCTCTCCGCCGCCCAGGGTGCCGTCAACATCGGTACCGGCAGGGCCACCCGGCTGCGCGAGGCCGCCTCGCTGCTCGCCCGCGTGGCCGGCTTCGGGGGCGCCCTGCACGAACTCGACGATCCACACATGGGCGCCACGCCCGTCTACCCGTACCCGGACGGCTGCGGCGCCTGGCAGCAGGCCGACGTGCGCACCGCCCGTGACCGGCTCGGCTGGCGGCCCCGGATCGGCCTGGAGGAGTCGCTGGCCGACATCTGGATGGAGGCCGCGTGTCGTATCTGACGTCGTCCGGCAACCGCCGCCCGCTCCCCGCGGCCAAGACGCCGCTGCGGCTCGGCGTCCCCGGGTTCGCCCACCCGCTCGTCGCGCCCGTGGAGTGGGGGCGGCTGTGCCGCGCGGACCTCCCGCTGGACTGGACGGTGCTCGGCAGTGCCTCCGGCGGCCCCGGCAGCCGCCCGGACCCGTACTGCACGGCCGCCGCGGCGCCGCTGCGCGAGGCCGGCGTCCGCGTCCTCGGCCACCTCGACGCCGCCTTCGGGGCCAGGCCGTTCGGCGAACTCCTCTCCGACGCGCAGCGGTTCCTCAACTGGTACAAGGTGGACGGCTTCGCGGTGGCCCGCTGCCCGGCCGACACCGGCGCGCTCGCCGACGTCCGTCGCGTCACCGGCGCCCTGCGCACCCTCCACGACCGGGCGTACCTCGTGCTCCTGCACGGCAGCCACCCGGTCGCCGGATACGCGGCGCTCGCCGACCAGTTGGTGACCTTCACCGGCCCCTGGAACCGCTACCGCTGGTCCCGTCCCGCCGACTGGACGGCCGACCATCCGCCCGGCCGCTTCTGCCACCTCGTCCACAGCGTCCCCCGCGCCCACCTGGAGGAAGCCCTTCTCATCACCCGCCGGCAGGGCGCCGGCACGGTCTACATGACCGACCGCACCGACCGTGACGGACTGGACCCCTGGGAGTCCATGCCCGGGTACTGGGACGACTTCATCTCGAACATCGGACCGGGTGTCTCGGAATGAGCCGGGGCGTGGCAGTGTTACCGGGGAAGTACAGAACGCTGCCTCTACGTTCCCCGCTCCCGTGGGGATGACCCTGGAGACCCCGTGTCGCTGCCACCCCTGGTCGAGCCGGCTGCCGAGCTCACCGTCGACGAGGTCCGTCGGTACTCGCGCCACCTGATCATCCCGGACGTCGGGATGGACGGGCAGAAGCGCCTGAAGAACGCGAAGGTGCTCTGCGTGGGCGCCGGCGGCCTCGGTTCCCCCGCCCTGATGTACCTGGCCGCCGCGGGCGTGGGCACCCTCGGCATCGTGGAGTTCGACGAGGTCGACGAGTCCAACCTCCAGCGGCAGATCATCCACAGCCAGTCCGACATCGGCCGCTCGAAGGCCGAGTCCGCGCGGGACTCGGTGCTCGGCATCAACCCGTACGTGAACGTCGTCCTCCACCAGGAGCGCCTGGAGGCGGAGAACGTCAAGGAGATCTTCTCCCAGTACGACCTGATCGTCGACGGCACGGACAACTTCGCCACGCGCTACCTGGTCAACGACGCCTGCGTGCTGCTGAACAAGCCGTACGTCTGGGGCTCGATCTACCGCTTCGACGGCCAGGCGTCCGTCTTCTGGAGCGAGCACGGCCCCTGCTACCGCTGCCTCTACCCCGAGCCCCCGCCGCCCGGCATGGTCCCCTCCTGCGCCGAGGGCGGCGTCCTCGGCGTGCTCTGCGCGTCGATCGGCTCCATCCAGGTCACCGAGGCGATCAAGCTGCTGGCCGGGATCGGCGAGCCGCTGGTCGGCCGCCTGATGATCTACGACGCCCTGGAGATGTCGTACCGCCAGGTCAAGGTCCGCAAGGACCCCGACTGCGCGGTCTGCGGCGAGAACCCCACGGTCACCGAGCTCATCGACTACGAGGCGTTCTGCGGCGTCGTCTCGGAGGAGGCCCAGGAGGCCGCCGCCGGCTCCACGATCACTCCCAAGCAGCTCAAGGAGTGGATCGACGACGGCGAGAACATCGACATCATCGACGTCCGCGAGCCCAACGAGTACGAGATCGTCTCCATCCCCGGCGCGCGCCTCGTCCCCAAGAACGAGTTCCTCATGGGCACCGCCCTCCAGGACCTTCCCCAGAACAAGCGCATCGTCCTGCATTGCAAGACGGGTGTCCGCTCAGCGGAAGTCCTCGCCGTCCTGAAGTCGGCCGGCTTCGCGGACGCGGTCCACGTGGGCGGCGGCGTCATCGGCTGGGTCAACCAGATCGAACCGAACAAGCCGGTGTACTGAGCGCGGGCGCAAGTCTCTCGCAGGCGCTGGACGGGCGACTCGGCCGTCCAGCGCCTGCGTTGTATACGGGCGTCGGCCGACACCGGCGTACGGTGGTCAGGGATGTCCCGTCGCTCCGACCGGTTCGAGTGCTTCGGGAACCGTCGTCCAGTAGCGTCCGCCACCGGTGGCTCGCAGCCAGGCCACGCCTCCGACGGAGTCGACGGCGATCACGGTGCCGGTCCGTTCCGCGACCGAGTCGCGGACCACAGCCTTTTCGTAAGGGCGCCAGACCGTGGCCAGGAACGCGGCGCGTCCTTCGACCCAGTCGAGGACGTCCGAGTAGCTCTCGGTTCCTCTGCTGACCACCATCGGCGGCGCGTAGGTGACGATGCCTCGGGCCAGGCCGGTGACCACGAATCGCTTGGCGGCACGCCATCCCGGCCGGGGCGCCCGGGGGGTAGCTTCTCGCTCGTCGGTCAGCTCTGCGGAGACTCTCCAGTCACGTTCTGAGGCGTAATCGCGGCACGCGGCGAGGAACGGTTCGAGATCGGTCCCGGCAGGGCCGGACACGTAGACGGCCACGGTCGGGTGGGCGGTCGTGGGTGCGAGGTGCATGCGCATGGTCGCGTCTCTTTCCTCGGTGCTCCGCCACCCTGGCCGCGCGAACCGCGGGTTCCTTGCGGTGACATGAGGGCGGGGAACGTGAGTGGGTGCTCCCGCGTCCACGAGACGCGAGAGGTCCAAGTGAGGGTGCTCACCTTAAGGCGAACCGCATTAAGGTGGCAAGGCTGGTGATGGGTGATCAAAGCGTGCGCGGTACCGTGGGCCTCTCCGGGAGAGGGGTGAGACGGTGCCAAGCCAGCAGTGGGAGAGCGAGTCCGCCAGGTATCTGGTTCCGCAGGGGCACGGGCGGCCCGACGCGTGGGCCGAGGAGGCCGCCGGGTGGAAGGGGCGGGGCGGGCAGCGGCTGCTGGAGGCCGGGGTCGTCGAGCCGGCTGATGAAGTGACTCGGGCCCTTGAACTCGCCGACGGCGAGCGCGCGGTGCTCCGGCGGCGGCTCGTCCTGCTGGACGACGCGCCCGTCGAGATCGTGACGTCCCACTACCCCGGCCGTATCGCGGAGGGGACGCCCCTGGTCGAGTCCGGAAAGATCCCCGGTGGCGCGGTCACCTTTCTGGCCGGGCTCGGATTTCTCGCGAAGAGGGTCGAGGAGGGCGTCAGTTGTCGGATGCCCACGGCCGACGAGCGAGAGTTGCTGCGCCTCGGCGAGAACGAGCCCGTGCTCGTCGTCTCGCGGCTCGTGCTTGCTGATGACGACGTGCCGATGGAAGTCTGCGAGATGGTCATGAACGCGCGGGACAGGACCGTGCGTTACCGGATGCGGATGGGCTGACCGTGGCGCGCTGGAAGGACCCTCGCCCCGCCCATCAGCAGATCGCGGCGCGCATTCGGGACCAGATCATGTCGGGGCACCTGGACCCCGGGAGCAAGCTGCCGTCCACGCAGCAGCTGATGGACGAGTACGGCGTGGTCGGCACCACCGTGCAGAAGGCGCTGCAGCTGCTCAAGGCCGAGGGGATCGTCGTCGGCCGGCCCGGCAAGGGTGTGTTCGTCCGCGAGCAGCCGAACCACGTCATCGAGCCCGCGACCTCCATGCCGCCCTCCGTCCCCGGGGCTCCGTACTGGTGGACGCGGCACGCCGCCGCTCGGGCGAGGAAGGGAACGGCACGCATCCTGGAGGTGGCGGAGGTCGCGCCGCCCAAGGACGTCGCGGCAGCGCTCGGGCTCGCGGAGGGTGCGACGGCCGTCGTCCGCAAGCGCGTCATGCTGCTGGACGACGAGCCCGCCGAGCTCGTCCACTCGTACTATCCGGCGGAGCTCGCGCGGGGCACCCGGCTCACCGACCGGCGTCGCATCCCCGGCGGCAGTCCGACGCTCCTCGCGGCGCTCGGCTACCCGACGCGTGAGTTCACCGACCGGGTATCCGTGCGGCCGCCCACCGCCGAGGAGTTCGTCGCCCTCGAACTCCCCGGCGAAGTGCCGGTGTTGCGGACTTTCCGTGTGGTCCGTTCGGACCACGGGCGGCCCATCGAGGTGACCGTCATGATCAAGGCAGGGCACCTGTACGAGCTGGAGTACCGGCTGCCGGTGGGCTGACCGTCTGCCGGGATCAGGGGCGCCAGGCCGGGACCGACAGGGGCGTGCCGGTCTCGACGTACGTCTTGAGGTTGGACAGGACGAAGTTCCAGCCGCCCGAGATCTGGCGCAGCTCCTGCTCATCGCGCAGGTTGACGTGGGTCACGGTGAGCTGGACGGTCTCGCCGTACGGCTTGAGGTCGAAGGTGACCCGGGACGGGCCGTGGGGGCGCTCCTCGTCGGGGCCGGTCCAGGTGAGGATCAGGCGGCGCGGGGCCTCGATCTCGACCACGGTGCCGATGACGTCGTCGGTGCCGGACTCGTCCAGGCGGCGGTGGGCCCATGAGGAGCCGGGCTGCCAGTCGGAGACGTTGTGGTGGTGCCAGTACGCCGCGGTCGCCGTGGGGTCCATGAGGCACTCCCAGACCTTTTCCGGGGTGGCGGCGATGTAGGTGGTGTGGACGAACTCGGGGCGCGGTTCGTTCTCGGTGCTCATGAGGGACTCTGCTTTCTGTTTCAGTGCGCTCAGCGCGTCCAGCCGGGGCTGGTCGAAGGCGCTGATCCATCGCTCCTGGATCTCGTGGAGCGGCACGGGGTCGAGGTAGTGCAACTTCTCGCGGCCCTTGCGGACGGTGCGGACGAGTCGGGCGGCCTCCAGCACGCCGAGGTGCTGGGTCAGGGATTGCCGGGTCATCCGCACGCTCTCGCACAGTTCGCCCAGTGTCCGGCCGTTGTTCTCGCGCAGTCTGTCCAGCACGAACCGCCTGGTCGGATCGGCCAGGGCCTTGAAGACCCGGTCCATCTCACTGCTCACACCTCGATTATGCAGGCAGATGCCTGCATGTCAATGAATGCCCGAGACGCCCTCCTGATCAGCTGTTTCAGCTGCGGACGAACGAGGCGGTGTTGCCGAGGGGGGTGCCGACATGGTTGCCGTCGGCCGTGCCGGGGGCGGCGGCCGCGGAGCCCCGGGCGGAGGCATTGGAGTGGGCGGCGCAGCCGTTGCCGATCGCCGGGGAGAGGAGGCCGCCGCCCAGGCCGCCGGCCCGGGCCGGATGCCGGCCCGCGCCCACGGCGGTCGGCAGGGCGCGGAAGGCGAAGGCCGTGGACGCGACGGTGCGGGAGCTCATGGCTTCGCGACCGACCGCGTCACCCGGCGGGCATGGTCCTCGCCGCCGGGCGGGGGGGCGCCGCGCGTGGCGGCGCTACGAGCAGGTCGTGCCCTCCTTCGGGACCTTGCCGTCGAGGAGGTAGGCGTCGACCAGCCGCGTCATGCAGCGGTTGCCGCTGTTGTACGCGCCGTGGCCCTCGCCCCGGTACGTCACCCCGACGCCGACGCCCTTGCCGAGGCGTTCGGTCATGGTGCGGGCGCCCTCGAAGGGGGTGGCGGGGTCACCGGTGTTGCCGATGACGATGATGGGGGCCGAGCCGTCGGCGCGGACGTCGGGGGTCTTCCAGGCGCCCTTGACGGGCCAGTCGGTGCACTGGAGGAGGGCCCAGGCGGCGGACTCGCCGAAGACGGGTGAGGCGGCGCGGAAGGCGGGGAGGCGGGACGCGATGTCGTCGGGGGTGTAGCGCTGTTCCGCGTCCGCGCAGGAGATGGCGCGGTTGGCGGGCTGGAGGTTGCTGTAGTGGCCGTCGGGGGAGCGGCCGGCCAGGGAGTCGGAGAGGAGCTGGAGGGTGGTGCCGGTGCCCTTGGTGCCGGCCTCGCGGAGGGCAGCGGTCAGGTACTTCCAGGTGTCCTCGGAGTAGAGGGCGGCGGCGATGCCGTTCACCGCCTGGTCCTGGGTGAGGGGGCGGTCCTTCTGGGTGGTGGGGAGGGGGTGGGCGTCCAGGCGCTTGAGGAGGGTGGTGATGCTCTCCTCGGTGGGGCAGGTGTTGGCCGCCGCTCCCTTGGCGCAGTCCTTGAGGTAGTCGCCGAGGGCCAGTTGGAAGCCCTTCGCCTGTGCCAGGGAGCCCTCGGCGGGGTCCTGGGAGGGATCGACGACGGCGTCCAGGACGGCGCGTCCCACCCGCTTCGGGAACAAGTGGGCGTAGACGCCGCCCAGTTCCGTCCCGTACGAGATGCCGAAGTAGTTCAGCTTCTCGTCGCCGAGCGCGGCGCGCAGCCGGTCGAGGTCGCGGGCGGCGTCGGTGGTGCCGACGTGCGGGAGCACCTTGCCGGAGTGCTGGGCGCACGCCTGGATGTAGCGCTTGTTCTGGGCGACGGCGGCGGTGAGCTCGTCGGCGTCGTCGGGCGTCGCGTCCGTCGACTCGGCGGCGTCCAGCTCGCGGTCGTCCAGGCAGCGCACGCCCGCGCTCTCGCCGACGCCGCGCGGGTCGAAGCTCACCAGGTCGTAGCGGGCGCGCAGCCCGGCGTAGCTCTTGGCGAGCTCGGGCAGCGTCGCCACGCCCGAGCCGCCCGGGCCGCCGAAGTTGAAGACGAGCGAGCCGATGCGATGGGCGGAGTCCGTGGCCCGGGCGCGGATCAGGGCGAGGTCGATCGTCGGGCCGTCCGGTTTCGCGTAGTCCAGCGGGACCGGCAGCGTCGCGCACTCCCAGCCCTTGCCGGGGGCCTTGCCGCCACCCTGGGCCGCCGTGGGCGCGGCACACGGCTTCCAGGCGCCGAGGGCTCCCTTCTGGGCCGCCCTGTCCTTTCCGCTGTCGCCGCCGCCGGTACCGCCGTCGGTGCCGGAACCGCCCCCGTCCCCGGATCCGCAGCCGGCGGCGGTGAGGACGAGCGCGAGGGCGGCGCCTGCGAGGGCGAGGGCCCTCGGCCGTGATGGACTCATGCCACGACTCTACGGTGGGGGTCGGACACTCGGCGGGGGAACGCTCCGGGCCTCCGGGGGCCTCCGGGGGCGTCCGAGAGCCCGTACCGCGCGCGTCCGGGCACGCGTCGTACGCCGCCGGGCCGCGCCGTGCGCCTCACGGCCTCCGGGGCGCGGCCTCCGGGGGTATCGCGCGCACCGGGCGCTCCGCGCCGGGCCCGTACCCCGGCCCGAACCCGTCCCGCGCCGGCGCCGACGCGTCCCCCGAGGGCCGTGGCGTCGCCGGGGTCGGCGGTACGGGCGTGCCGTCCGGCCCGACCATCGGGGCCGACTGCGTCTGCCAGAGCGCCACCAGCGCGGCCAGTAAGGCCGTGACGGCCAGGGCGCCGGTGAACCGCCGCGCGTGCCGGCCGGACTCCGGATCCGGTCCTGGCCCCGGTCCTGTTCCCGAGCCCGGCCCCGGCCCTGCGGATTCGTCCCGCATCTCACCCCTCCTCTCGCCCCTGAAACGGACCGCCCGTACGGACGGCCCGTGCCGTCCCTCGGCGCAGCACCCCGACAACCGACCCGTGTGCGAGCGATCGTAGTGCGGGCCACTGACATTCGAGAGAGCGGAATTCGCCGTACGGTGTGATCTGCTATGGGTGCTATGAGCACACCGTGCCGCGCCCCGGCACAGTACCGTCCAGGAGATAGGCGTCGACGGCCTTCTTGACACAGGAATTGCCACTGTCGTAGGCCCCGTGGCCCTGACCCCGGTACGTCATCTCGACGCCGACCCCGTCGCCCAGCGCTCGCGCCATCCTCTGCGCTCCCTCATAAGGGGTGGCCGGATCACCGGTGTTGCCGACCACGAGGATGGGCGCCGCGCCCTTGGCGGTCACGTCGGGCGTCCGCCACTCACCCTTCACCGGCCAGCCGGTGCACTGGGTCAGCCCCCACGCCATGAACGCGCCGAACACCGGGGACGCCTTGCGGAACCGGGGCACCTGCCCGGCGATCTCGGCGGCCGTGTACCGCTGGGAGAAGTCCGCGCAGGTGATCGCCGCCAGCGACGCCTGGAGGGAGCTGTAATGCCCGTCCTGGCCACGGCCGTTCATGGCGTCGCCGAGCGCCATCAGGATCTTGCCGTCACCGTTCTCGGCGTCCTCCAGTCCCTCGGTGAGGTAGTCCCAGAACTCTTTGGAGTACAGCGACTGGGCGATGCCGGTGGTGGCGAGGGACTGGGTGAGCCGCCGGCCCTCGGCGCCGGGCACGGGCGTCTCGCCCAGGCGGTCCAGCAGGGACACGATCTGCCGCTCGGTCGGGCAGTTGTCGTGCGTGGCGGCGCAGGCGGTGAGGTAGTTGCCGAGGGCGAGTTCGAAGCCGCGGGCCTGCGCGAGGGCGCTCTCCACCGGGTCGGTCGTGGGGTCGACGACGGCGTCGAACAGGGCCCGTCCCACCTTCTTCGGGAACAAGTGGGCGTACACGCCGCCCAGTTCGGTGCCGTACGAGACGCCGAAGTAGTGGAGCTTGTCGTCCCCCAGGGCCTGGCGCATCAGGTCCATGTCCCGGGCGGCGTTGGCCGTCCCCACGTACGGCAGCACCTTCCCGGAGTGCTGCCGGCACCCTTCCGCGTACTTCTCCACCCGCCCGACCAGGTCCTTCTGCTCCTCGGTGGTACGCGGCATCGAACCGGCCGCGTAGTACGCGTCCAGCTCCTTGTCGTCCAGGCAGGTCACGCCGCCGCTGCGGCCGACCCCGCGCGGGTCGAAGCTCACCAGGTCGTAGCGGCGGCGCAGGTCCCGGTAGTCCTCGGCGAACGCCGGCAGCGTCGCCACGCCCGAGCCGCCCGGGCCGCCGAAGTTGAAGACGAGCGAGCCGATGCGGTGGGCGGGGTCCGTGGCGCGCGCCCGGATCAGGGCGATGCCCAGGGTGTCGCCGTCCGGGTGCGCGTGGTCGAGCGGGACGCGCAGGGTCGCGCACTCCCACTCGTCGCCCGGCGCCCGGGCCGGCACGCCCTCCTTGCTGCTGGGCGCGGGACACGACTTCCAGTCCAGGGACGGCCGGGACGGCCCCGCCGACCCGGGCGCGCCCTCCGCGGCGGCCCCCTTCTCCCCGCCGGTGCACCCCGCGACGGCCAGCATGCCGGCGGCGAGCAGGCACCCGGCCCGTATGCGTCTGGACACCGCTGCTCCCGGGGTCGGAGTCGGAGGGACGGACAGTCCTCATCGTCCGGGCGGTGGACGGGAGTGCGCGCGCGGTGCGGGGCGTACGGGTGGAAAGAGGGGCGCGCGGGCGGCGGGGTGCGTCGAGGGGGTGGGGGAGGGGTACGGGAGGGGGCTGATCGTGGAGTGCTTCTGGGGGCTGCCGGCGGGGGCTCGGGCGGGTGCGGTGCCGCGGTGGGCCGGTGAGCCGGTGGGCTGGTGGGCTGGTGGGCTGGCGGGCCGGCGAGGCGGTGTGGTCCGACAGCCGACGGGCCCGGTGTGAGCGGGGGCGTCTCGCGCCCGCCGGAGCGGGACGTCAGAGCAGGACGAACGTGACCGCCGCCGCCCGTACGCCCACCCACACCCGGGCGCCCTCCACCGGGCGGAGCTCCGCCGCTGCCCACGGCGGGAGTTCGGCGACGGCGTCGGGCCCGTCGGCGCCGCCCGCGACCAGGACGCGCAGCCGCCCGCCCTGCGCGGAGACCTCCCGTACCGTGCCGGGCCAGACGTTCCCGCATTCCGGTCCGCCCTCCGGCGGGCGGGACGCGGAGAGGGTGACGGCCTCCGGGCCGGCGACCGCCAGGGCGGCCGTCGCGCCGTCCGGCGGGGGAGCGGCGGCGGTCAGCTCCGTGCCGTCGTCCAGCCGCAGCGTGCCCTCGGCGGTGACCTTGCCGGGCCAGGCGTTGTGGCCCAGCATCCGGGCGACCCACGGCGAGCGCGGGAGGCGGGCCAGCTCGTCCGGCGCCGCGTACTGCACCACCTCGCCGTCCTCCAGGACCAGGACGCGGTCGGCGAGCGACACGGCCTCCACCGGGTCGTGCGTCACCAGCAGGCAGACGCCGCCGAAGCCGGCGAGCCGGCGGCGCAGGGCCTGCCGTACGGACGCCTTGGCCGACTGGTCGAGCGCGGCCAGTGGTTCGTCCATCAGCAGCAGCCGGGGGCGCGCGGCCAGGGCGCGTGCCAGGGCCACGCGCTGGGCCTGCCCGCCGCTGAGCTCGTGCGGCCTGCGGTGCGCCAGGTGGCCGATGCCGAGTTCGTCCAGCCCGGCCCGGGCCTCACGGCGGGCCTCGGCCCGGGGCACGCCCTGGGCGCGCAGGCCGTAGGCCGTGTTGGCGAGCGCGGTCAGATGCGGGAAGAGGGCGCCGTCCTGCGGCACCCACGCGATCCGCCGCCGGTGCGCGGGCGCGGCCGACAGGTCCCCGCCGCCGAGGTCGAGCGGGCTCGCCGCGGCCCGCCGGGTGAGTCCGAGCAGGGCACGCAGGAGCGTGGTCTTGCCGGCGCCGTTGGGGCCGACGACGGCCACGGTGGTGCCGGGCGGCACGTCGAGGACGGCGCGGGTGGCGCCGGTGACGGAGGCGCGCAGCGGGTACGGGACGGGGGTACGCGCCGGGGCCGTCCCGGCGGGCGCTTGCCCACGGGCCCCTTCCCCGCCGGTCCCCTCCTCGCGGGTCCGGTTCCGCGCGCCGGGGGGCGGGCAGGGGCCCGCGCCCGTGCGTGCCCCCGCCGCCTTTGGCGTGGCCGTCCACCGCCCCCGCAACGCGAGCAGCACGGCCGCAGCGATCGCGAGGAGCAGCAGCGACACGGCCGTCGCGCCCTCCGGGTCGTCCTGGAGCAGCAGGTAGACCTGGAGCGGCAGGGTCTGCGTCTCGCCCGGCAGATTGCCCGCGAACGTGATCGTGGCCCCGAACTCGCCCAGCGCCCGCGCCCAGCACAGTGCCGCGCCCGCGAGCAGCCCCGGGGCGACCATGGGCAGGGTGACGGTGCGGAAGACGCGCAGGGGGGACGCGCCGAGCGAGACGGCCGTCTCCTCGTACCGGGGGTGCAGCCCCGCGAGCGCCCCCTCCAGGCTGATGACGAGGAACGGCATCGCCACGAACGCCGACGCGACGACCGCGCCCGCCGTCGAGAACGGCAGGGTGACCCCGCACCACTCCTCCAGCCAGGGCCCGGCGACGCCCCGCCGCCCGTACCCCTGGAGCAGCGCCACCCCGGCGACCGTCGGCGGCAGCACCATCGGCAGCATCACCAGGCAGCGCACCAGCGCCTTGCCCGGGAAGTCGACGCGGGCGAGCAGCCAGGCCAGCGGGACGCCGAGGACGAGGGAGAGCAGCAGGGCCCAGCCGGAGACGGTCAGGGAGAGGGCCAGCGCCTGCCGGACCTCGTGCGAGCCGACGCGGGACGGGAGCGAGCCCCACGGCGTCCGGGCGAGCACGCCCGCCAGCGGCACCAGCAGGAACACCACCGCGAGCCCGGCGGGCACACCGAGCGCCAGGGGCGTGCGCTCCCGGCGCGCCGCACTCTTCCTCATCGGCGCGCCCGCCTTACGGCCGCTGGAAGCCGGCCGCGCCCAGCAGCCCCTGCGCCTCGGAGGACGACAGCCAGCGCACGAACGCGCCCGCCTCGTCCGCGTGCTTCGAGCCCTTGAGCGTGGCGGCCGGGTAGGCGGCGACCGCGTTCTGCGCGTCCGGGACGGCGACCGTGGCCACCTTCCCCTTGGCGGCCGTCGCGTCCGTGACGTACACGATCCCGGCGTCCGCCTCCCCGAGGGAAACCTTGCTCAGGACGGCCCGCACGTTCGGCTCCTGGGAGACGGGCTTCACGTCCACGTGCTGCTGGTCCAGGACCTTCCTGCTGTACCGGCCGACCGGCACCTCCGGCGCCGCCAGCACCACCTTGAGGTCCTTCCGCGCCAGGTCGGCGAGGTCCTTGACGTGCTTCGGGTTGCCCTGCGCGGTGGCGATCGTCAGCCGGTTCCGCGCGATGACGACGGGCTTGCCCGTCTCCCCCGAGAGCCCGTCCATCGTCTTGGTGTCGGCCGTCACCAGGGCGTCCGCCGGAACGCCCTGCCGGACCTGCGAGGCCAGCTCCTGGGAGCCCGCGAACGAGAACTTCACCGTCGTCCCCGGATGCGCCTTCTCGTAGGCGTCCCCGGCCCGCTTGAAGACGTCGGTGAGGGACGCGGCCGCCAGCACGGTGAGCGTGGTGCCCTTGCCCTTCGCGCCGTCACCGCCACCGCCGTCGGCGGACCCGCCGTCCGAGGCGTCGTCGCCGCAGGCGGCGGCCAGGGGCAGGAGCAGGGCGGTGGCGAGGGCGGCGAGACGGACGGACGTACGGCGCATGGGTTCTCCGTAGGGTGCCGGGCGGGGGTACCGGGTGGGTGGATCGGACGCGGAGTCAGACGAGGTCGACGTGCACGTTGGTGGCCTTGACCCGGGCCACGGCCTCCATGCCCACGGCCAGCCCCAGCTCCTCCACGGCCTCGCGCGTCAGCAGGGAGACGAGGCGGTGCGGCCCGGCCTGCACCTCCACCTGGGCGGCGACGTCCCCGAGCTTCACCGCGGTGATGATCCCGGGGAAGGCGTTGCGGGCGCTGGAGTACGCCTCCTCGCCGTCCTCGTTCGCCTCGGCGGCGAGCGTGACGGAGAACGCGGCGAGGTCCGCCCCGTCGATCTCCCGCTTGCCGTGCTCGTCCCGCCGGGTGGGGATGCGCCCGGCGTCCGCCCAGCGGCGGACGGTGTCGGGGCTGACGCCGAGCAGCCGGGCCGCGCGGCCGATGGTGTAGGAGCGCATGTGCGGCACGGTAGAGCCGTTCACCCGGCAAGTGCAAGGGAGAACGGCTTCCGGTCCGGGCAGATGCGAGGGGAGCGCCTTATGCCGCGGCCCGCTCCGGATCCAGGAGCAGCATGGCCGCCTCGTCCGCGCCGCCGGGCTCGGCCTGGTAGACGACGAGGCGCTGACCGTCTGTCCCGGACAGCGGCATGACCTCGTAGACGAGAGTCATCGCCCCCACCTTCGGATGACTGAACGTCTTGGTGCCGCCGACGCGCTCCTTCACGTCGTACCGCTCCCACAGCTTGGCGAACTCGGGCGACTTCAGCAGCAGTTCGCCGACCAGCGCGGCCAGGCGGGGCGAGTCCGGGTCGACACCGGCGATCGCGCGGAGGTGGGCCACGGACTTGGCGACGGTCTCCTCCCAGGGGTTGTAAAGGGTGCGCCCCACCGGGTGCAGGAACAGGTACCGGTTCATGTTGCGCTCCTCCCGCGGCCAGTCCCAGAGGCCGGGCATGAGCCGCCGTCCCGGGAGGTTCGCGGCCAGCATGTCGCTGTACCGGCTCACCACGTACGCCGGCAGCGGCCGCACGGTCTCCAGCATCCGCAGGACGGACGCGCGCACGGTCTCCCCGCCGGTCCCCGGCCCGGCGGGCGTACGCGGCTCGGGGACCCGGCCGGAGGCGAGTTCGGCCAGGTCGTGGAGGCGCTGGTGGGCGTCCCCGTTCAGCCGCAGCGCGCGGGCGAGGGCGTCGACCACGGCCGGTGAGGGGTTCCGCTCGCGGCCGCGCTCCAGGCGGGTGTAATAGTCGACGCTCACGCCGGCGAGCGTCGCCAGCTCCTCCCGGCGCAGGCCCGGCGTCCGGCGCAGTCCGGTGCCCGGGGGCAGCCCGACGTCCTCGGGGGTGATCCGCGCCCGTCGCGCCTTCAGGTATCTGCCCAGTTCGGTGCCGCTGTCGGTCATCCCGCCATTGTCGCCGGAGGCCGTGCGCGGTGGGGGGCCGTGTCAGGGCCAGGAACGCCGCGGCCTCCCGCCGGGCGGAACGCCGCGCCAAGCTGGTCCTGTTGCGGGCGGCCGACGGCCGTGGTGCGGGGAGGCGTACGACGTCGTGCCCCGACGCGGTGGGAGCCGCCCGCACGACGGCCGCCGGGCGGCTCCCGGCCGGCCGTTCCGGCGGGGACCGCCCGCGGCGGTGCCCCCACGCCGGCAGGTCCGGCCCCGCCCGGCAGGTCCAGCCCCGCCGGAAGCGACCCCGACGACCCCCCGCCCACTCGCCGTTCCGTCCCCTCCCGCCCGGAAGCGACCGCAACGCCCCTCGCCCACTCGCCGTTCCGTCCTCCTTCTCCTTCCCTCCCCTTCCTCCGTCCCCTCCCTCCCGGAAGTGCCCCTCACATGCCCAGGATCACCGCCCGCCGCCCACCCGTCTTCCATACCCGCCCGGCCCTTTCCCCGGCCCCTGCCTCCCCTGCCTCCCCGGCTTCTCCGTCCCCGGCCCCCGCCTCCCCTGTCGCGCTGATCGCCTCCCTCCTCGGCTTCGCCGTCATCACCATCGACGTCTCGGCCGTCAACATCGCGCTGCCCGCCATCCGTTCGTCGCTGCACGGCGGGATGTCCGGCCTCCAGTGGGTCGTCGACGCGTACACGCTGATGTTCGCCGCGCTGATGATGTCCGCCGGGGCGCTCGCGGACCGGTCCGGGGCGCGCCGGGCGTACGCCTGGGGGACCGCCCTGTTCACCCTCGCCTCCCTCGGCTGCGCCCTCGCGCCCGGGATCGGCGTGCTCATCGCGGCGCGGCTGGCGCAGGGCGCGGCGGCGGCCGTCGTGATGCCCGCCTCGCTCACGCTGATCCGGCAGGCGTACGACGATCCGGCGCGCCGGGCGCGGGCCATCGCGCTGTGGACGGTGGGCGGTTCGGTGTCCATGGCGGCCGGGCCGGTGCTCGGCGGCATCCTCGCCGAACACGCGGGCTGGCGCGCCGTGTTCCTGCTCAACCTCCCGGTGGGCGCCGTGATCCTGGCGCTGCTGGCCCGTACCGCGCCGTCCGCGCGCCGGCCGGCGCCGCTCGACCCGGCGGGGCAGGCCACCGCCGTCCTGGCCCTCGCCGGCCTGACGTACGCGGTGATCGAGGGCGGCCACCGCGGCTGGACGTCCGTGCCGGTGCTCGCCGCACTGGCCGTCGCGGCCGGTTCCACCGCCGCCTTCCTCGCCGTGGAGAAGCGGCACCGCGCGCCCATGGTGCCGCTGGGCATGCTGCGCGAACGCCGGGTCGCCGTCTCCCTGACGGCCGGTTTCGCCGCCAACGCGGCCTTCTACGGCCTCGTCTTCCTGCTCGGCCTCTACTACCAGCAAGCGCGCGGCATGTCGGCGACGGAGGCGGGGCTGATGTTCGTGCCGCTGTCGGTCGTCATCACCGCCGCCAACCTGGTCTCCCCGCGGCTGGCGGAGCGGATCGGCCGCCGCGCCGTCATCGTCCTGGGGCAGGCGGTCCTGGCGCTGGCGATGGCCGTGCTGCTGCCGCTGTCGGCGGACACTCCGCTGTGGCTGGTGCTGCTCCTGCTCGTGCCCACCGGTCTGGGCGGCGCGCTGGCGGTCCCCGCGCTGACGGCCCTGCTGATGGACGCCGTCCCGGGGCACCGGGCGGGTACGGCCTCGGGCCTGTTCAACGCGGTCCGTCAGACGGGCGGCGCACTGGCCGTCGCCGTGTCCGGCGCCCTGATAGCGGACGGGGGCGCGGGGGCGGGCATCTCGCTCGCGGGCATGCGGGAGAGCTTGTACGCCGCCGGGGGCCTGCTGTGCCTGACGACGGCGCTCACGGTGTGGCTGCTGCGGCGGGAGCGGACGGCGTGACGGGAAAGGGCGGCGTTGACGGGAAGGGGGCAGCGGTCCGGAAGGGGACAACGGCCCGCAAGGGGGCAGCGGTCCGGAAGGGGACAACGGCCCGGAAGGGCGCCCCACTTCCGTACCCTCCCCTCAGATGGCACCCTTCCGCGTCAACTGGTTGAAGCACAGCCACCCCGGCAGCACCGGCAGCCAGAACGTCAGCAGCCGGTACAGCAGCACCGAAGGCGTCGCGATCTCCGCCGGCAGCCCGGCCAGCGTCAACGCGCCGATGAGGACGCCTTCCACGGCCCCGACGCCGCCGGGCGTCGGCGCCGCCGACCCCAGCGCGTTGCCGGCCAGGAAGATCACCGCGACGCTGGCGAAGCTCATGTCGCCGCCGAACGCCCGGATCGACGTGTCGAGGCAGAACACGAAGGCGGCGGTCAGCAGCAGCATGCCGCCGATGCCGTTGACCAGCTTCCGCGGCCGCTGGAGCAGGTCCAGCATGCGCGGCACGACGCCCGCGAACAGCGAGCGCACCCGCGTCGAGACGAACTTCCGCAGGAACGGGATGGCCGTCACGACCAGCACCAGCACCGCGGCCGTCAGCAGCCCGCCGATGACCGTACGGGACGGCGGGAGCGGCGACTCCGTCCGCTCGGTGCCGGTGATGTAACCGAAGGTCAGCAGCAGCAGGATGTGCGCGGCCAGGCCGAACAGCTCCGACGCGCCGACGCTGGCCACGGCCAGCCCCGGGCGGATCCCGGCCCGCTGCAGGAAGCGGCTGTTCAGGGCCACGCCGCCGACCGCCGCCGGGGCCACGAGCTTGACGAACGAGCCGGCCACCTGCGCCATGACCGTCCGCAGGTACGGCACCTTCTCCGGGACGAAGCCCAGCAGCCGCATGGCCGCGGCGAAGTAGGAGAGCGCGGAGAAGGCCGCGGCGACCGCCACCCAGCCCCAGTTGGCATGGTCGATGATCTTGTCGAGCTCGACGTGCGACAGCTGCGAGAGCAGGAAGTAGGCGGCGATCGCGCCCGCGATGGAGCTGATCAGCGTGCGCGGCCGGATGCGCTCCAGCCGGACCGGCTCTATCGGCGCCTGCGGCCGGATCAGCAGCACCTGGCGGCGGATCTGCGCCAGCAGGTCCTCCTCGCGGGCCTCCTCGGCCGCGACGTCCAGCGCCTGCTTCTCCGCCTTCTTCTCGGCCTTGAGCGCCCGGCGGTCGTCCGCCGGGCCCGAGCCCTTCTCCGCCCGCTCCCGGGCCCGCTCCTCCTTGGCGATCCGGGACGCCTCCAGCACCGCGTCCCGTTCGCGCTGGGCGCGCTCGCGCGCGAGCCGGCGCAGGGTGGCGCGGCTGGCGCGGGTCAGGGCGATGGGCTGGAGCAGCGGCAGGCTGTCGGCGACCGCGTCCGGGCCGAGCACGGCGACGGCCGAGGCCACCGCCCGTTCGGCGCCGACCCGCAGGCCCAGGGTGGTGAGGAGCTGGGCGACGTCCATCCGCAGCACCAGATCGCCGGCGGCGATCTCACCGCCGCGCAGATCGGTCAGGACGACATTGCCGGAACGATCCACCAGGAGCGCGTCGCCGTCCAGGCGCCGGTGCGCGATCCGGCGCGACTGCAGGGCGCGCACCTGCCGCCAGGCGCCGTCCACCAGCTCGTCGGTGATCTCCTGGTCCGGCAGGGTGTCCAGCGTCCGCCCGCCGACGTGCTCGTACACCAGCATCACGGCGTCCGGGCCGAGCTCGCTGGTGGCGATCAGCTTGGGGGCGTTGGCTCCGGCGGCGATGGCCGCGTAGGCGAGCAGCGCCTCCTGCTCCAGTGCCTGGCGGAGCGACTGGAGGCTGCGCCGCTGCGTGATGCCGCGCAGCGCGAGCCGCTGCCACAGCCGGTAGAAGAAGCCCTGCGCCTGCTGCTCGCGGTCGACGACCGTGACGTCCAACGGCGGGCCGTCCTCCAGCGTGACGACGTACCGGCGGCCCCGGTCGTGCGCGGTGCCCTGGGCCGGCTCGGCGTCCGGGGTCTCCTCCGTGCGCAGCGCGCTCACCGGCTTGAAGCCGACGCGGCGCAGGCCGTGCAGGAGGTGCTGGCCGGTGGGGCGGACGTTGGGGGAGCCGACCGCGTAGAGGGTGCCGTAGGCGACCGTCCAGCCGATGAGCACGGTGGTGGCGATCGAGAACGGCGTCGAGTAGCCGTTGACCAGCACCGCGAACGCGTCGAGCAGCAGTACCGCCCACATCGCGACCCGCCAGCGCGGGCGCCGCGACATCCCGACGGCCGTCATATAGGCGATCACGGGGGCGAGGTAGCCGTGGACCGGATCGGTCAGTTCGTGGGTCGGCGTGATCCGGGTGAGCGCCTCCCTGATGGACTCCGGGGCGGCCTCGGCGACCCAGAGCGCGGCGCCGAGCGAGACGCCGTGCGCGAGGACGGCCGCGAGGACGCCGTCGGCGATGCGCAGGCCGTCCCGCTTGACCAGCCGTTCGACGGCGAACGCCACCGGCACGATGAAGATCGCGACGTTGGCCGTGAGACCGGCGATGTTGGCCAGCGTCTGCGGGGCGTGCCCGGCGCTCTCCTTGATGTCGCTGGCGAGGCCGGTGGTGGTGCCGTGCGCGAACGCGGCCAGGGCGAGGACGACGGCGATGCCGATGATGCCCAGCAGCATGCGCACCAGGTCGGCGGGGCGGTGGACGCGGGCGGGGAGCAGGGGCTCGTCGCCGGAGACCTTGTCGA
The DNA here is from genome assembly GCF_044333095.1 of Streptomyces sp. NPDC021100. Lineage (NCBI taxonomy): Bacteria > Bacillati > Actinomycetota > Actinomycetes > Kitasatosporales > Streptomycetaceae > Streptomyces > Streptomyces sp. NPDC021100. Next base: position 566,417 of record NZ_JBIRQH010000001.1, on the reverse strand, counting down.
TGTGGACCTCGCCGTCCTTCGTGTCGCACGGGTACGACGAGCCGGCCGGGCGGGCCGGGGTGCTGGGGCGCGGCCGCTCGGCTTCCCCGCCTCCCGCGCCGCTCCCGGGCAGCGCCTGGCGGGCGCCGGCCTCCTCAGGAGGTCCCGCGCCCTGCTCGTCGTCCGTGTCTTCCTGGTCTTCTCGTTCTCGTATCACCAGTCACCGCCCGGAAGATGGTGGCATGGCCCTGCCGGGCAAGGGTGTATCAGGGTGCATTTCGGGGGCGCGGACCTCGGATCGTACGCCCTGTAGTCCGATCGCGCACTCTGGGTGATCTTCCGGAACCCGGACCTCCGGACGGTGGCCCCCGAAGCGCGCGGCGCCTGCGGCAGTATGGACCGGGTGACCGACGCATCGCCGCCGCCCGGGCCGCACCGGCTTCCGGAGGATCCCGCGGACTCCGCCCCCGAGGCCCTCGGGGCTCCCGAGCTTCCCGCGTACGCGGAGCGCGTCCTGACCGTCGCCGAGACGATCCCGCCGGGCCGGGTGATGACCTACGGCGACGTGGCCGAGTGGCTCGGCGAGGGCGGGCCGCGCCAGGTCGGCCGGGTGATGGCACTGTACGGCGGCGCCGTGCCGTGGTGGCGCGTCGTCCGCGCGGACGGCGTCTTCCTCCCCGGCCGCGAACGGGCGGCGCTCGGCCACTACCGCGAGGAGGGCACACCGCTCCGGACGGCCGGGCCCGCCGCCGACGGGCACGTACCGCGGATCGCGATGGCGCGGGCGCGGTGGGACGGGCTGCCGCTCGTGAAAGACGTGAAAGAGGGGGACGAGGGTGGCGCCGGGGACGAGGAGCCCGGGGGCTCGCCGGTCGCCGAGGGTGCTCCGCGCTCCCGTGCCAAGGGCGCGCGCGGCGGCGCGTGGCGTGTGAAACGCGCCACCTGATCCGCTCGTCCGCCGGGCAACCCGAACGGGTGAGGTGCCCGAACGGCCCTCACGCCCCCGGGAACGCCCTGCGCCCCACCCGCCTCCTGGCGTAGCGTCGAGGGCCGCCCCACCCCCGCGCCCCGACGGCGCGCGGAGATCCGTACCCGACCCGCAGGACCGGCACCTCACGTGAGTTCCACCCCCCTTTCCGGCATCCCCGGCTCTTCCGGCGCCCCCGGCCCGCTCGCCCCGGCGCGCCCGGAGGACCCGGAGCGCCGGCGGGCACCCCGGCCCGCGCCGGGCGCGTACCGCCTGGTGCGCACGCCTCCGGGGCGCGTGGTCCCCCCGGAACTGGACGCGGCACAGCGCGCGGTGGTTGAGCACGGGCAGGGGCCGCTGCTGGTCCTCGCCGGACCGGGGACCGGCAAGACCACGACGCTCGTGGAGGCCGTCGCCGAACGCGTGCGGCGCGGCGCCGACCCCGACCGGATGCTCGTCCTGACCTTCAGCCGCAAGGCCGCGGCGGAGCTGCGCGACCGTGTGGCGGCCCGGCTGGGGGAGCACGGGCTGGCGGCGCGGGCGCCGCAGGCCACCACCTTCCACTCCTACTGCTACGCCCTGGTCCGCGCCCACCAGGAGGCCGGCCTGTTCGCCGAGCCGCTGCGGCTGCTGTCCGGCCCGGAACAGGACGTCGCCGTCCGGGAGCTGCTCGCCGGCCAGACCGAGCTGGAGCGTGCGGGCCGCGCCACCGTGCGCTGGCCGGACGACCTGCGCGCCTGCCTCACCACCCGCGGCTTCGCCGACGAGGTGCGCGCGGTCCTCGCCCGCAGCCGGGAACTGGGCCTGAGCCCGGAGTCACTGGCGGCCTTCGCCGAGCGGACGGGACGCGGCGACTGGTCGGCCGCGGCGGCCTTCCTCGCCGAGTACCTGGACGTACTCGACGCGCGCGGCGTCGTCGACTACGCGGAACTGGTGCACCGCGCGGTGCTGCTGGCCGAGCGGCCGGAGGTCGCGGCGGACCTCGCCGGACGGTACGACGCGGTGTTCGTCGACGAGTACCAGGACACCGACGCCGCCCAGGCGCGGCTGCTGCGCGCGCTGGCGGGCGGCGGCCGCACCCTGGTCGCGTTCGGCGACCCCGACCAGTCCATCTACGCCTTCCGCGGCGCCGACGTGGGCGGCATCCTCGACTTCCCGACGGCCTTCCCGCGCCGCGACGGCTCGCCCGCCCCGGTCCGCGTCCTGACCACCTCCCGCCGCTCGGGCGCCGCCCTCCTCGCCGCCACCCGCCTCCTCACCCGCCGGATGCCCCTCGGCCGCCTCCCGTCCGACGCCGTCCGCGCCCACCGCGACCTGACGGCCGTCCGCCCCGGCGGCCACGTGGAGACGTACACCTACCCGACGCCGGGCGCCGAGACCGACAACATCGCGGACATCCTCCGCCGCGCCCACCTGGAGGACGGCGTCCCCTGGGGCGCCATGTCCGTCCTCGTCCGCGCCGGCTCCCGCTCCATACCGACCCTCCGCCGCGCCCTCACCTCGGCGGGCGTACCGGTGGAGGTCGACGGCGACGACATCCCCCTCCGCCACGAACCGGCGGTCGCGCCGCTGCTGACGGCACTGCGGGTGGTGGCGGAGTGGGCGACGACGGCGCCGGGGCCGGGCGGGGACGCCGCGGACGGGCCCGGGGGCGCCCTTGGCGAGCTGGGGGACGACGCCCCCGGGCCCGGAGGCGAGCGGGGAAGCGCCCCCGCGTCCGAGCGGACGTCCCTGCCCGGCCTGAGCGGGGACGTCCCCGGCCAGCCCGGGGGCGAAGCTCCGGGAGCCGAGAGTGCCCTTGCCGAGCCCGGGGATGACGCTCCCGTCCCCGCAGGCGGACGGGGACGCGTCCCCGCGGCCGCGTCGGACGAGGACGGCCTCGCCGGAGCCGAAGACACCGGGACGGGCCCGGAGGGTGACCCCACCGCGACCGGGCGCGAGCGCGCTTCCACGCCCGCGCGCGAGCCCGGCGCCGTGCCGGAGGCCGGCTCCGGTCCCGGCACGGCCGCCGAACCCGCTTCCGCCCCGGCGCCCGGCTCGGCCACGCGGTCTGGCATCGACGTGTCGCCCGAGCCCGCCGCCGCTCCCGCCACTGCCCCCACGCCCGAGCGCGAGCCCGGCGCAGCGCCCGAGCCCGACGGCCGGCCGGGGCCCGGCCCGGCCCAGGAGGGCGCGGCGGACGAGCGCCCGGCCGCGCCCGCCCCCGCCGCAGCCGGCGTGCTCACCCCCGAGACCGCCCTGACGCTCCTCACCTCCCCCCTCGGCGGCATGGACGGCGCCGACCTGCGTCGCCTGGGGCGGGCCCTGCGGGAGGAGGAGCGGTCCGCCGGCCGTACCGCGCCGCGGGCCTCGGACGTGCTCATCGCCGAGGCGCTCGCCGCGCCGGAGCGGCTGGTGGCGCACGATCCGGCGTACGCGCGGGGCGCGCAGCGCCTGGCCGCGCTGCTGAGCGCCGCCCGGGACCGGCTCCGGGCCGGCGGCACCGCCGAGGACGCCCTGTGGACGCTGTGGAACGGCACGCCCCGGCACCCCGCGCCCTGGCCGGACCGGCTGCGCCGCGCCGCGCACCGCGGCGGCGCCGCCGGCCGCAACGCCGACCGCGACCTCGACGCCGTCTGCGCCCTGTTCGAGACGGCGGCCCGCGCCGAGGAGCGCGTCGGCGGCCGCGACGTCCTCGGCTTCCTGGACGAGCTGGAGGCCCAGGACATCGCCGCCGACACGCTCACCCGCCGGGCCGTGCGCCCGGACGCCGTCCGGCTGATGACCGCGCACCGTTCCAAGGGCCTGGAGTGGCGGCTCGTCGTCGTCGCCGGGGTGCAGGAGGGCCTCTGGCCCGACCTGCGCCGCCGCGGCTCGCTGCTGGAAGCGGACCGTATCGGCCGCGACGGCCTCGCCGCACCCCTCCCGCCCGGCGCGCTGCTGGCCGAGGAGCGCCGGCTGTTCTACGTGGCGGCGACCCGCGCCCGCGAGCGCCTCGTCGTCACGGCCGTCAAGGCCGCCGCCGAGGACGGCGACCAGCCGTCCCGCTTCCTCACCGAACTCGGCGTCGAACCGGTCGATGTCACCCAGCGCCCCCGCCGCCCCCTCGCCGTCGCCGCGCTCGTCGCCGAGCTGCGGGCCACCACCGTGGACCCCGCCGCCTCGGACGCCCTCCGGGCCGCCGCCGCCGACCGGCTCGCCCGGCTCGCCGGCCTGCGCGACGACGAGGACCGGCCGCTCGTCCCGGCCGCCGACCCCGACCGCTGGTGGGGCCTGTACGAGCCGACGCACAGCGAGGTGCCGCTCCGCGACAAGGACCAGCCGGTCGCCCTGTCCGGCTCGGCCGTCGGCCAGCTCGTGGACACCTGCTCACTCCAGTGGTTCCTGGGGCGCGAGGTACGCGCCGAGGCGCCCGCGGGAACGGCCCAGGGATTCGGCAACGTCGTGCACGTCCTCGCCGACGAGGTCGCCTCCGGCCGCACCCCGGCCGACCTCGCCGTCCTCATGGAGCGCCTGGAGACCGTCTGGGACGCGCTCGCCTTCGACGCGCCCTGGAAGTCCCGGCAGGAGAAGGAGAACGCGCGGGCGGCCCTGGAGCGCTTTCTTCGCTGGCACGTCATGGAACGCGGCCGCACCCCCGTCGCCACCGAGCACCCCTTCGACGTGACCCTCACCGCGGGCGGCCGGCTCGTCCGTGTCCGCGGCTCCATGGACCGCGTGGAGCGGGACGCCGCCGGCCACGCCTACATCGTCGACTTCAAGACCGGCAAGACCCCGGCGACCGCCGCCGAGGTGGCCCGCCACCCCCAGCTCGCCGTCTACCAGCTCGCGGTCCGGCACGGCGCCGTCGACGACGTCTTCGACGGCGTACGCCCGCGCCCCGGCGGCGCGGAACTCGTCCAGCTCCGGCAGGGCGCCACCAAGAAGGAGGGCGGCGACGCGCTGCCCAAGGTGCAGGCCCAGGAACCGCTGTCCGACGGTGGCGAGGAGGGCGCCGACTGGATCGGCGACCTCCTCGCCACCGCCGCCGGACGCGTTCTGGACGAACGGTTCGCCCCGCGCCCCGGCACACACTGCGCGCACTGCGCCTTCCGCTCCTCCTGCTCGGCCCGCCCGGAGGGCCGCCAAATCGTCGAGTGAGGGCCCGGGTGCCCGGCATGGACGGAACGGCGGGGACGGGCGACGCGGCGTCCGGGGAACGGACGGCGAGTCGCCCATGACACCGGTCACGGACGGCCCGGCGCCCGAGTGCCCGCGCCAAGCGGCCGACGCGTTCCCGGACGAGACCGGGCCGGACAAGACCGGACCGGACAAGACCGGACCGGACAAGACCGGGCTGAACAAGGCCGGGCCGGACACAAGACCGGCCGGACAAGATCGGTAAGGCCGGCCGGCGGTGCTTGTCAGTGCCCCCGGTTACCGTTTGTGACGTGACCCCGCGCCTGACCGACCCCGAGCAGCTCAAGGAGCTCCTCGGCATCCCCTTCACCCCGGAGCAGACGGCCTGCATCACCGCGCCGCCCGCCCCGCAGGTCATCGTGGCCGGGGCCGGGTCGGGCAAGACGACGGTGATGGCCGCCCGCGTCGTCTGGCTGGTGGGCACCGGGCAGGTCGCCCCCGAGCGCGTCCTCGGCCTCACCTTCACCAACAAGGCCGCCGGTGAGCTCGCCGAGCGCGTCCGCAAGGCGCTCGCCGCCGCAGGAGTGACGGCGGGGGAGGCCACGGAGGAGGAAGGGCCCGGCGAGCCGCGGATCTCCACGTACCACGCGTTCGCCGGCCGCCTCCTGAAGGAGCACGGCCTGCGCATCGGCCTGGAGCCCACCGCCCGCCTCCTCGCCGACGCCACCCGCTACCAGCTCGCCGCCCGCGTCCTGCGCACCTCCCCGGGTCCGCACCCGGCCCTCACCCGCCCGTTCGCCGACCTCGTCGCCGACCTCCTCGCCCTCGACGCCGAGCTCGCCGAGCACCTGGTCGAGCCGGAGGAGCTGCTGGCTCACGACGAGGCCCTCCTCAAGGACCTCGACGGCGCCCGCCTCACCAACGCCGACCTGCGCAAGGTCCCCGAGACCGCGCGCGCCCGGCGCGAACTCACCGGCCTGGTCGCCGCGTACCGCGCGGAGAAGCGCCGCCGCGACCTCCTCGACTTCGGCGACCAGATCGCCCTCTCCGCCGAGCTCGCCCGCACCCGCCCGGAGGTCGGCCGGATCCTCCGCGAGGAGTTCTCCGTCGTCCTCCTCGACGAGTACCAGGACACGTCGGTCGCCCAACGCCTGCTGCTTGCCGGCCTGTTCGGCGGTGGCACGGGCCACGCGGTCACCGCCGTCGGCGACCCCTGCCAGGCCATCTACGGCTGGCGCGGCGCCTCCGTCGCCAACCTGGACGAGTTCCCCCGCCACTTCCCGCACGCCGACGGCCGCCCCGCCGCCCGCCACGCCCTCAGCGAGAACCGGCGCAGCGGCGGCCGGCTCCTCCGTCTCGCCAACGGCCTCGCCGCGCCCCTGCGCGCCCTCCACGAGGGCGTCGAGGCGCTGCGGCCCGCGCCCGGCGCCGAGCGGGACGGGTACGTGCGGTGCGCGCTGCTGCCCACCCAGGCCGAGGAGCTGGCCTGGCTCGCCGACTCCATCGCCCACCGGGTGCGCACCGGCACCCGGCCCGGCGACGTCGCCGTCCTGTGCCGCACGGCGGCCGACTTCGCCCGGATCCAGGGCGCGCTGGTCGAACGGGACGTCCCGGTCGAGGTCGTCGGCCTCTCCGGGCTGCTCCACCTGCCCGAGATCGCCGACCTGGTCGCCGTCTGCGAGGTCCTCCAGGACCCCACCGCCAACGCGTCCCTCGTCCGCCTCCTCACCGGCCCCCGCTGGCGCATCGGGCCGCGCGACCTCGCCCTCCTCGGCCGCCGCGCCCGCACCCTGGTGCCGTACGGCAGCGCCGGTACGGACCCAGAGCGGCGGCTCGCCGAGGCCGTGGAGGGCCGCGACCCGGCCGAGGTGATCTCCCTCGCCGACGCCCTCGACACCTTCCTGACCGGTGACGCGTCCGACGACGGCCTGCCCTTCTCCGCCGAGGCCCGGGTCCGCTTCGCCCGCCTCGCCACCGAACTCCGCGATCTGCGGCGGAGCCTGGCCGACCCCCTGATGGACGTCCTGCACCGGGTGCTCGCCACCACCGGCCTGGAGGTCGAGCTCTCCGCCTCGCCGCACGCGCTGGCGGCCCGCCGCCGGGAGACCCTGAACCAGTTCCTGGACGTCGCCGCCGGCTTCGCCGGCCTGGACGGCGACGCCGGCCTGCCCGCCTTCCTCGGCTTCCTGCGGACGGCCGTCCAGTACGAGAAGGGGCTCGACAGCTCCCTCCCCGGCGCCGAGGACACGGTCAAGGTCCTGACCGCCCACAAGTCCAAGGGCCTGGAGTGGGACGTCGTCGCCGTCCCGGGGCTCGTCGCCAAGACCTTCCCGAGCGAGCAGGCGCGGGACGCGTGGACCTCCCAGGCCCGCGTCCTCCCGCACGCCCTGCGCGGGGACGCCGACACCCTCCCCGAGGTCCCCGCCTGGGACGGCAAGGGCATCGCCGCCTTCAAGGCCGCGATGAAGGACCACCAGGCCACCGAGGAACTGCGTCTCGGCTACGTCACCTTCACCCGCCCCCGCTCCCTCCTCCTCGCCTCCGGCCACTGGTGGGGCCCCGAGCAGAAGCGGCCCCGCGGCCCGTCCGCCTTCCTGCACGCCCTGCGCGAGCACTGCGAGGCCGGGCACGGCGAGACCGAGGCGTGGGCCGACCCCCCGGAGGAGGGCACCACCAACCCCGCCCTGGACGCGGCCGAGGCCGACCGCGCCTGGCCGCTCCCCCTGGACCCGGACTCCCTCACCCGACGCCGCGAGGCCGCCGCGGCCGTCCGCGCCCGCCTGGGCCGCCTCCCCGGCCCCGCCCCGGCGCCGGTGCCCGCCCATGACCCGGAGTGGCCGCCTCCGCCGGAGGAGGACGAGGAGGCGTACGACGAGGCGTACGGAGACCTCGCGCACGAGGCCGACGCCGCCCTGACGGACTGGGACGCCCTGCCCACCACCCGCCCGACGCCACCCGAGGAGCCCACGGCACCCACGACTCCGGCGCCCGATCCGGCACAGCGCCCCGAACCCGCCGTACCGGCTCCCCGGCACGAGCGGCGTGGCGCCGGGCCGCACGACGCCTCCGCCGCTGAGCCGGCCGCCCCGGACGGGCTTCCGGCTCAGAACGGCCGCGCCGCCTCGAACGGAGCTTCCGCCGCGGACGCGTCGTTCGCCCTGGACGGCGCCCCCGACCAGGCCCCCGCCACGGGAGCCCCCGCCCGGAAAGCGGTGCCCCACGCCGGCCTCACCCCCGAGGAGAGCCGCCTGGCCGCCTCCTGGGACCGTGACCTGAACGTGCTCGCGGGCGAGCTCCGCAGGGCGCGGGCGAGCGTGCACGAGGTGCCGCTGCCGGCGTCCCTGACCGCGTCGCAGCTCGTCCGGCTCGCCGCCGACCCCGACGCGTTCGCGAGCGAGCTGGCCCGGCCGATGCCCCGCCCGCCGCGGCCCGCCGCGCGCCGCGGCACCCGCTTCCACGCCTGGGTCGAGTCCCGCTTCGAGGCGCTGCCGCTGCCGCTCCTCGGGCCGGACGAGCTGCCCGGGGGCCTGGACGACGACGAGGCGGCCGGGCCCGACGAGACCGGGATCGCCGACGAACGGGACCTCGCCGAGCTCAAGGCGGCGTTCGAGCGCACCCCGTACACCCACCGCACGCCGTACCGGGTGGAGGCGCCGTTCCGGATCACCCTCGCGGGCCGGGTGATCCGCGGCCGGATCGACGCGGTCTACCGGACCGAGGACGAAGCCGACGGCGCCTACGAGATCGTCGACTGGAAGACCGGCCGGGACGGCACCGCCGACCCCCTCCAGCTCGCCGTCTACCGCCTCGCCTGGGCCGAGCGGCACGGCCTGCCGCCGTCGGCCGTCTCCGCCGCCTTCGTCCACGTCCGCGACGGCCGCGTGGTCCGCCCGACGGGGCTGCCGGACCGGGCGGGGCTGGAGAGGATCCTGATGGGGGAGGGTGAGTGAGACAAACCCGGTCCCGGTCACGGCCCGTGTCCGGCTAGGCTCGACGTCATGAGCGACACCCCGGACAGTGCCGTCCGCGCGTACATCCAGGAACACCGCGCCGCCTTTCTCGACGACCTCGCCGAGTGGCTGCGCATCCCCTCCGTGTCGGCCGACCCCGGCCACGCGGCCGATGTACGCCGCAGCGCGGACTGGCTGGCGGACCGGCTCAGGGCGACCGGCTTCCCGGTCGCCGAGGTCTGGGAGACCGCCGGCGCCCCGGCCGTCTTCGCCGAGTGGCCCTCCGGCGACGAGGGCGCGCCGACGGTCCTCGTCTACGGCCACCACGACGTCCAGCCGGCCGCCCGGGAGGACGGCTGGCACACCGAGCCGTTCGAGCCGGTCGTCAAGGACGGCCGGATGTACGCCCGCGGCGCCGCCGACGACAAGGGCCAGGTGTTCTTCCACACCCTCGGCGTCCGTGCCCACCTGGCGGCCACCGGCCGGACCGCCCCCGCCGTCAACCTCAAGCTGATCATCGAGGGCGAGGAGGAGTTCGGCTCGCCGAACTTCCCCGGCCTCCTCCGCGCGCACGCGGACCGCCTCGCCTGCGACGCCGTGATCGTCTCCGACACCGGCATGTGGGCCGAGGACACCCCGACCGTCTGCACCGGCCTGCGCGGCCTGGTCGAGTGCCAGGTCGACCTGTACGGGCCGGACCAGGACATCCACTCCGGCGCGTTCGGCGGCGCTGTGCCCAACCCGGCCACCGAGGCCGCCCGGCTGGCCGCCGCGCTGCACGACGAGGACCGCCGCGTCGCGATCCCCGGCTTCTACGACGGCATCGTCGAGCTCACCGACCGCGAGCGCGAGCTCTTCGCGGAGCTGCCGTTCGACGAGAAGCGCTGGACGCGCGGGGCGCACTCGCACGCCACCCTCGGCGAGGCCGGCTACAGCACGCTGGAGCGCGTCTGGGCCCGCCCGACGGCCGAGGTCAACGGCATCGGCGGCGGCTACCAGGGCGCCGGCGGCAAGACGATCGTCCCGTCCTCCGCGCAGCTGAAGCTGTCCTTCCGCCTGGTCGCGGGCCAGGACACCGACCGCGTGCAGCGGGCCGTCCGGGAGTGGATCGCCGGCCGCCTCCCGGACGGCGTCCGCCACGAGCTCACGTTCACGGGCGCCACCCGCCCCTGCCTGACGCCGCTCGACCACCCCGCCCTCCAGGCCGTCGCCCGCGCCATGGGCCGCGCCTTCGGGCAGCCGGTCCGCTTCACCCGCGAGGGCGGCTCCGGACCGGCCGCCGACCTCCAGGACGTCCTCGGCGTCCCCGTCCTCTTCCTCGGCATCTCCGTGCCCTCCGACGGCTGGCACGCGCCGAACGAGAAGGTCGAGCTCGACCTCCTCATGAAGGGCGTGGAGACCGCCGCCCACCTCTGGGACGACCTCGCCACGGGGGACACGTCCTGGACCCGCCGCGCCGGCTGAACCGGCCCGGGCCCATGACGCACCACACGCACCACCGCCATCACCACCAGGGGGAGTTGGAAGCAGCCGTGACCACCAGGACCGAATTCGCCGCCGACCGCATCACGCTCAGCGGATCGAGCGGCATCGACCGCGCCGCGCACCACCGGCTGGACGAGGCGTGGCTGTCGGCGGCGTGGAGTCACCCGTCGACCCGCGTGTTCGTGGTCTCCGGCGGCCAGGCACTGATCGACGACACCCCGGACGGCCGTACGGAACTGGTGATGACGCCGGCGTTCGACGCGCCGCCCACCGAGACGCACCGCTACTTCCTCGGCCAGGACGAGGACGGGGTGGCCTACTTCGCCCTCCAGAAGGACAGCCTGCCCGGCCGCATGGACCAGTCCGCACGGCCCGCCGGACTCCGCGAGGCGGGCCTGCTGCTCTCCCCGCGCGACGCCGGGCTGCTGGTCCACGCCGTCGCCCTGGAGAACTGGCAGCGCCTCCACCGCTTCTGCTCGCGCTGCGGCGAGCGCACGGTCATCGCCGCCGCCGGCCACATCCGCCGCTGCCCGGCCTGTGGCGCCGAGCACTACCCGCGCACCGACCCCGCGGTCATCATGCTGGTCACCGACGACCAGGACCGCGCCCTGCTCGGCCGCCAGATGCACTGGCCGGAGGGCCGCTTCTCCACCCTCGCCGGCTTCGTCGAGCCGGGCGAGTCCATCGAGCAGGCCGTCCGCCGCGAGGTCGCCGAGGAGGCCGGCGTCGTGGTCGGCGACGTCGAGTACGTCGCCAGCCAGCCCTGGCCCTTCCCCTCCAGCCTCATGCTCGGCTTCCTCGCCCGCGCCACCTCCCCGGAGATCCAGGTCGACGGCGAGGAGATCCACGAGGCCCGCTGGTTCTCCCGCGACGATCTCCGCGCCGCCTTCGCCTCCGGCGAGGTCCTGCCCCCCACCGGCATCTCCATCGCCGCCCGCCTCGTCGAACTCTGGTACGGCGAACCGCTTCCGTAGGACCGGTCCGGAGCATGGGAAGGCCCCCGCCGCGGCGGGGGCCTTCCCATGGACCGAGCCGGCCGCCGTCAGGCGCCGATCTTGGCCTTGACCTGGGCCAGCGAGGGGTTGGTCAGCGTCGAGCCGTCGGAGAACAGGACGGTCGGGACCGTCTGGTTGCCGTCGTTGGCCTTCTCCACGAAGGCGGCCGACTCGGGGTCGAGCTCGATGTTCACCTCGGTGTACGCGATTCCCTCGCGGTCCATCTGGCTCTTCAGACGGCGGCAGTAGCCGCACCAGGTGGTGCTGTACATCGTCACGGCGGACATCGGGACTCCTTCTGCAGGCGAGCTGGGGGAGCGAAGCTCCGGTGGTAGAACGTGCGCCCCTCTCCTACCATTCCCGCCCCGCCCGCGCGCCCGCACCGGGCTGTCACCGGAGTGATGGTATGACCGCAGGGCCTCACCTGTGGACAACGTTCCCGGTCACCTCCGCGGACCTGGCAGCATGGCTGCGTGACAGCAGCAACGCACTCCCCTCTCTTCCCCCAGGTGCCGGAGACCGCCGACGCCGTGCTCGACGGGCTCGACCCGGAGCAGCGCGCGGTGGCGACGGCGCTGGACGGGCCGGTGTGCGTGCTGGCGGGTGCCGGTACGGGCAAGACGCGCGCGATCACCCACCGGATCGCGTACGGCGTGCGGGCCGGGGTGTTCCAGCCCACGAGCGTGCTCGCCGTCACCTTCACCAACCGGGCGGCCGGCGAGATGCGCGGCCGGCTGCGGCAGCTCGGCGCGGCGGGGGTGCAGGCCAGGACGTTCCACTCGGCCGCGCTGCGCCAGCTCCAGTACTTCTGGCCCAAGGCCGTGGGCGGCGAGCTGCCCCGGCTGGCCGAGCGCAAGGTGCAGATCGTCGCGGAGGCGGCGGCCCGCTGCCGGATCCGGCTGGACCGCAACGAGCTGCGGGACGTGACGTCCGAGATCGAATGGTCCAAGGTCACCCAGACCGTCCCCGAGGACTATCCGGCCGCCCTCGTCAAGGCCGGCCGCGACGCCCCCCGCGACCCGGGGGAGACCGCCAAGATCTACGGGATCTACGAGCAGCTCAAACGCGAGCGCGGCGTGATCGACTTCGAGGACGTCCTGCTGCTCACCGTGGCCGTCCTCCAGGACCGGCAGGACATCGCCGAGACCGTCCGCCGGCAGTACCAGCACTTCGTGGTCGACGAGTACCAGGACGTCAGCCCCCTCCAGCAGCGCCTGCTGGACCTGTGGCTGGGGGACAGGGACAGCCTCTGCGTGGTCGGCGACGCCAGCCAGACCATCTACTCCTTCACCGGCGCCACCCCGGACCACCTGCTGAACTTCCGCTCCCGCCACCCCCGGGCCACGGTCGTCCGGCTCGTCCGCGACTACCGGTCCACACCGCAGGTGGTGCACCTGGCCAACGGGCTGCTCGCTCAGGCCCGCGGGAAGGCCGCGGAGCACCGCCTGGAGCTCGTCTCCCAGCGCGAGCGCGGCCCCGAGCCCGCCTACGCCGAGTACGCCGACGAGCCGGCCGAGGCGGAGGGCGTCGCCCGCCGGGTCCGCGACCTCATCGCCTCCGGGGTGCCCGCGAGCGAGATCGCCGTGCTGTACCGGATCAACGCCCAGTCCGAGGTCTACGAGCAGGCCCTCGCGGACGTCGGCGTGCCCTACCAGCTGCGCGGCGCCGAGCGGTTCTTCGAACGGCCCGAGGTGCGCGAGGCGCAGATCCTGCTGCGCGGCGCCGCCCGGGCGGGCGGCGGCACCGATCCGCAGCTGGCCGGCGCCGAGGACCTGCCCGCCCAGGTGCGGGCCGTCCTCTCCACCCGGGGCTGGACCACGGAACCGCCCGCCGGTTCGGGCGCCGTCCGCGACCGCTGGGAATCCCTCGCCGCCCTGGTGCGGCTCGCCGAGGACTTCGCCGCCGCCCGCCCGGGCGCCGGCCTCGCCGACCTGGTCACCGAGCTCCAGGAGCGGACGGAGGCCCAGCACGCCCCCACGGTCGAGGGTGTGACGCTCGCCTCACTGCACGCCGCCAAGGGCCTGGAGTGGGACGCCGTCTTCCTGGTCGGCCTCACCGAGGGCATGATGCCGATCACCTACGCCAAGACGGACGAGCAGCTGGAGGAGGAGCGCCGCCTCCTCTACGTCGGCGTCACCCGGGCCCGCCGGCACCTGACCCTGTCGTGGGCCCTCTCCCGCTCGCCCGGCGGCCGGCCCTCCCGGCGTCCCAGCCGCTTCCTCAACGGCCTGCGGCCCGGCTCCCCGGCGCAGGGTCCGGCCGCCGCGAGCTCGCCGTCCGCCCGCGGCCACGTCTCGTTCGGGACTGGCTTCGGTGCCGGTCCGGAGGACGGTTCCGAGGACGGCCGCGGCCGGTCGGCCGCCGGATCGCGCGGCGGCGCCCCATCACGGGCGCGCCGGCCGGCCCGCTGCCGGGTCTGCGGCCGGACGCTGACCGACGCGGGCGAGATCAAACTGCTGCGCTGCGAGGACTGCCCCAGCGACCTCGACGAGGGGCTGCACGAGCGGCTCCGCGACTGGCGGGCCGACCAGGCCCGGCGGCTCGGCCAGCCCGCCTTCTGCGTCTTCACCGACAAGACGCTGCTGGCCATCGCCGAGGCCGTGCCGGAGACGGAGGGGGAGCTCGCCGCCATCTCGGGCGTGGGAGCCCGCAAGCTGGGCCGGTTCGGGGCCGACGTCCTGGCCCTCTGCGCCGGCCGTGAGCCGGAGCGGCACGAGGGCCTCGAGAAATCTCCGGAAAAATAGTTTGCGTGCGTGGACGGCCTACCCATAGCCTTCCGAGCAGGAAAGCAACGGCCCCTCGCGGGATTCGTTGGTTCCGTGCTGTACTGCTGTACTCAAACCGAACATGACGGGCTACGGCCCGTCCCGAGACGCCGAGAGGAGGCGAGACCCATGATCAGCTTCATCACCAGCAACAAAATGACCGATCGCCCGGTCTTCGCCACGCGTTCCCTCGGCATTGAGGCCGGCATCATCGCCGCGCCGTCGTTCGGTTCCGTCCAGGGCACCGGTCTGTCCCTCGCCAAGCTGCCGCTCTCCGAGTCGGTGCTGGGCAATGAGCGACCGACCAAGGCGCCTGAGGTGGCGGAAGCGGCAGCAGTGGCACGGGTCCGTGCCATCGCTGCGGAGACCGACGGCGCCGGATCCCGGACCAAGCAGTACCAGCACCACACGATGTGGGCCTTCCGTGGGCTCGAACCCTGGAGAGATCCAGCCTGATCGGCAGATCAGGTCGGCACCTTCCAGGGCCGCGGAACCCACACCGGGATCCGCGGCCCTTTTGTTTGCCCCCCGGCAGGGGGAACCAGCCCGGCCACCAGCCGGAACAACACAGACGAGGAACACACACCGTGCACATCAAGGCACACACCCCGTCAGTAGCCACCGACCTGATCCCCCCGCCCGTCCCCACGGAGGACTCCTTGACCCCCCTCGCTCCGCTCACCGCGCTCACCGACCTCGACGACGCGATCGAGAACCTCGGCACCCCCGTGCCGTGCCGCACCTACGACCCCGAGGTCTTCTTCGCCGAGTCCCCGGCCGACGTCGAGTACGCCAAGTCGCTCTGCCAGACCTGCCCGCTGCGTGAGGCCTGCCTCGCCGGGGCGAAGGACCGCCGCGAGCCGTGGGGCGTCTGGGGTGGAGAGCTCTTCGTCCAGGGCGTCGTCGTGGCCCGCAAGCGTCCCCGTGGTCGCCCGCGCAAGAACCCGGTCGCCGCATGAACCTCCACGGCACCATCGATCGCCCCGTGACGCACGACCCCAAGAAGCAGGACCCGACGATGCAGCGCCCGTCCCCCGAGCCGGCCGGCTCCGCCCTCTCCGTCCGTGATACCTCCGGCGCGATCGTCTCGCGTCAGAACAGGAACCTCGAAATGCAACTCATCCCAGAAATCCTGGCCCGCGCGCATATGCACGAGCGTCTCCGCGAGGCCGAGTCGGAACGCACCGCCGTCCGGCTCGCCACGGCCCGCCGGATGCAGCGCCGTGCCGAGCGCGCCTCGCTGCGTGCCCGCAGGGCCTTGGCCATGGCCGTCATGCAGTAGGCGGCCGGGCAACGCTTGGTGAGCCGAGGGGCCGGTCCGAACGGACCGGCCCCTCGGTGCGTCGGGGTGCGTCGGACGGTCACCGGCCGTTCACGGGGATATCGTCTGGGAGTGGACCAGAAGACGCCTGACGCAGCGCAGTTGGACCCCGAGAACCCCGGCCCCATCATGTGTGCCCGCTGTGGCACCACCGCCGACGGCCCCCCGCCGACCTGGACCTGCTCCGTCGAGAACGGCGCCCGCCGCTATTTCTGCGACGACTGCGCCCGGGCCAACATCAGGGCGATCGAGGGCCGCCTCGACTCCTCCTGGTGGTGACCCCGGGGCCCGCGCCGCACGGGCCCCGGCGTCCCGCCCCGATTCGTACGATCAGGCGGGGGCCTCCTGGCTCCGGCTCCCGGCCGCGAACCCCGGGACCCACGCCTCCATCTCGTCACGCAGCCGCACGGTCGCGCCCAGTTGGCAGAGCACTCCTATGGTGCTGGTGGTGACCCGGTGGATCAGCAGATACGCCGGCGGCAGATTGAGCTGACGGGCCAACTGGTAGGCGGGGGAGCGCGGGTCGGCGATCCGCGTCGCCTGCGCGCGCATCCAGTCCCGCGTGAAGGTGAACTCCTCCAGCTGGGCCGGCTCGATGATCGGCAGCAGATAGTCGAGCACCGCGCCCGGGTCGAGGTCGATCCCCGGCTTGACGAACCCCTCGTCCCGCAGCAGCTCGTGGACCGCCTCCGCGTCGCCCTCCAGCGTCAGCCGCAGCGCCGTCCCGATCTCCGGCGGCAGCCCCTGCGGCAGCCGGTCCACCGTGCCGAAGTCCAGCACGCCCAGCCGCCACTTCTCGGCCGGACCGCCGGGCGCGCCTCCGGTCAGCAGCCGGAAGTTCCCCGGGTGCGGATCGGCGTGCAGCAGTCCGGTACGGGCCGCTCCGGAGAACAGGAAGCGCGCCAGCAACTGCCCGGCCCGGTCACGCTGCTCCCGGGTGCCGTCCGCTATCACCTCGGACAACGGCACCCCCTCCAGCCACTCCGTCACCAGGACTTGGTCGGTGTGGTGCACCACGTCCGGGACGACGACGTCCGCGTCCCCGGTGAACTCCCGGGCGTGGGCGGCCTGGGCGCGCGCCTCCAGCCCGTAGTCCAGCTCCTCGGAGACCCGGTCCCGCAACTCGGTGATCAAGGGCTTGATGTCCATGCCCGGGACCAGCGGCCCCAGCAGCCGGGCGAACCGGCCCAGTTGGGTGAGGTCGGACAGCAGCGCCTCCCCGGCCCCCGGGTACTGCACCTTGACCGCGACCTCACGCCCGTCGTGCCAGACCGCCCGGTGCACCTGCCCGATCGACGCCGCGGCGGCCGGCTTGTCGTCGAACTCCTCGAACAGGTCGCGCCAGTCATCGCCCAGCCGCTCCGCCAGGGCCGCGTGCACCGACTTCACCGGCATCGGGGGCGCCGCCTCCTGAAGCTTGGTCAGCGCCGCCCGGTACGGGCCCGCGACCTGCTCCGGAAGCGCCGACTCGAAGACGGACAACGCCTGGCCGAGCTTCATCGCCCCGCCCTTGAGCTGGCCCAGCGTGGCGAACAACTGCTCGGCGGTGCGCTGCTGCAACTCCGCGGCGATCATCTCCGCCGGCCGCCCGCCGATGCGTTTGCCGAGCCCGAGCGCGGTGCGTCCGGCGAACCCCAAGGGCAGCGCGGCCAACTTGGCGGTACGAGCGACCGCCTTGCGCGGTAGATCAGACATGCGCCCCTCCAACTAGCTGAACGGCCAGGCCGCGGACGGCGGTTACCCGGGCATTGTCCCGTGCGGGGCCCCCGCCGCCCGGGCGCCACCCCCTTCGGGGGACCGCGCCGCGCCGCACGGACACCGCGGATGCGGCTCGATCGGACGCGGTGACCAGTCCGGACCCGGCAGAGCCAGCTCCAGGCGCGCCCCCGCACCCGCCGCGGACCCACCGTCGAGGAACGCGAGCGCCCACGACACGGTCAGTCCCGCCACGACCGTGGCCAGTGCCATGTCGCAAGACGGTACCTCCGCCCGTCGGCCGGACTTCCACTGGGCGACCATCCGGGGCCAGGCCGCGTCCCGCTCCGCCCGGCCCAGCGCCAGGCACTCGGCGCACGCCGACCGCCCCGGCAGCACCAACGGACCGACCACTCCCGTGGCCTCCGCCACCCCCGCGTACAGATGGGGCGTCCCCGCCGCCATCGCCTCCCGGGCCCCCGCCGGATCGGGCGCCCACACCGCGACCCCGTCCCGGGGCGCGAACACCGTCAGGGCCAGTGGAGGCGCGAACTCCCCGGCCTCAGCCCCTTCGGCCCGCGCCCGCGTCCTCGGCCGGGGTACCGGCGCCGCCTCCCGCACCGCCCGCCGGGCCGCCGCGTCCCGCCGCTCGCCCGTCCGCTCCGCGCCCACCCCGCAGGGGCCCACGTCCCAGGGCTCGACGTACCCGCCGTCGAGCACGTCCACCTGCCCCACCCCGCACGCCGACAGCAGGGCGGCCACCGCGGCACCCACCCGGCCCGCGCCCCGCACCTGCACCCGTCTCGCCTGCCGCGCGGCCATCAGCCCCATCGCCGCCCCCGGCGCCGGATGCAGTACGGACAGGGAGGCCAGGTCGGGCCGCAGCCGCTCCAGGGCGGGGCCGCGGCTCCGCAGCGCGGCGCCTCCCCGGCCCCCGCCGCGCGCGTCGTCCAGCACCCCGGCCCGGGACAACCGCTCCACCAACGCGTCCGCCCGGCCCTCCGGGAGCCCCATGGCCGCCGCCTCCGTCCGGAGCAGCGGCAGCCCGCGCGTGCCGTCGAGCAGACCGAGGAACGACGCCGTCGCCGTGTCCACCGGACCCACCACCCTCGCGTGGGCGCGCGTCATCCCGAGCTGGAGGACGTCCCGGCGGCGCCAGGCCCGCCGCAGGGCGGGCTTCACCACCGGATGCGCCCCTTCGGCCCCGCCCGCGCCCTCGACCACCGCGTACCCGGTCCCGTCCGTGCTCTCCGTGCTCTCCGTGCTCTCCAGGCCTTCCGTGCTCTCCAGCACCGCGAGCCCGCACCCGCCGTCCGTCCCCACCATGGCTCCCCCTCGTCGCCCGGCACACGCCGCCATCCCGCCGTCGGAGCCGCCGTCCGTCGCCGGTGGACCCAGCATGCACGGCGGCGCCGATGGCCGCGCGAAGTTGTCCACAGGCACGGACTGATAGTCGTACTAGTGCCGTGATGAGGTGGGGAATCACCGACGGCCGGGCGACGGCGGGACTTCCCGCGCCGCCGACGGGGTAACGTCGTGGCGTGCCCGTCGACCCCCTGCACAGTGCCGCACGACCACCGCGCGGCGGGCCGAGCCCGCTCGGCCCGCCCTTCCTGGGGACGGAGGCGTTCCCGGCGGCCGAGACCCGCCCGGTGGAGGTCCGCCGGAGCGCGCGCCGGCGCAGAACCGTCTCCGCCTACCGCGAGGGCGACCGCACGGTGGTCCTCATCCCGGCCCGCATGTCGGACGCCGAGGAGAAGCGGTGGGTGTCCGTGATGCTCGACCGGCTCGCGGCCCAGGAGAGCAAGCGGATACTCGGTGACGCCGAGCTCGCGGAACGGGCGGAGCGCCTCTCCGGGCAGTACCTCGGCGGCCGGGCCCGGCCCGACAGCGTCCGCTGGGTCACCAACCAGAACACCCGCTGGGGCTCCTGCACCCCCGCCGAGGGCAGCATCCGCCTCTCGCACCGGCTGCAGGGCATGCCCGAGTACGTCGTGGACTACGTCCTCCTGCACGAGCTGGCACACCTGCTCGTCCCCGGGCACGGGCCCGCCTTCTGGCGGCTCCTGGAGGCGTACCCGCGCACCGAGCGCGCGCGGGGCTACCTGGAGGGCGTCGTCGCCGCGGGCCGGCTGCCGCACCTCCCCGCCGCCCGCAGCGAATGAGCCCCCGGGCGGCGGGAAGCCCGGAAAGGCCGGAAGGCCGGGGAGGCCGGGGAAGCGCGGGAGAGCGGCAGAGCGGCAGAGCGGAACCGGAGCGGGGTGCCTCCCACTCCGGCGGCGCAGCGCCTACACCAGCGCCCGCACCCGCTCCACCAGCCGTACCACCGACGTATCGGCCACCGAGGCCACCTCGTCGTAGCCGAACCACCGCAGGTCCAGCGACTCGTCGCTGATCGCCGCCTCGGCGCCCTCCGGCGCCAGCGCCGCGTACTGCACGTCCAAGTGCCAGGCGCAGGGCGTGTGGTGCCGGTCCAGCCGGACCGGGCCGCCCGGCAGCAGGGCCAGCCCGCTCGCGATGCCCGACTCCTCCGTGGCCTCGCGCAGCGCGGCCGCCGCCAGCGTGGCGTCCTCCGGCTCGCAGTGGCCGCCCATCTGCAGCCACATCCCCAGCTTGCGGTGGAGCGTCAGCAGTACCCGGCCGCGGGACGGGTCCACCACCAGGGCGCTGGCCGTGACGTGGCCGTCCCGGCAGGCCTTCCACATGCCGTCCGGGTGGCCTGCCAGGTGCTCCAGGTACGCGAGCCGCAGCGCTTCCTGCTGAGCGTCACCGGACGGAGCGGGCCACTCCTTGAGCACCCGTTCCGCGTCCTCCCGAAGGCGAAGGCTCACGCGCCGTCCTCAGGGCCGTGGTCCTTCGAGTCCTCGGAGTCCTTCCTCAGATCCGGCTTGCCCTTGTCCTGACCGCCCCCGGCGGCCTCGCCGAGCATCTTGTCGAGCTCGGAGAAGTCCAGGTGCTCCCGGTGGACGAAGCCGTCCGGGTCGTCCAGGTCACCGGCGGTCGGCAGCATGTCCGGGTGCTCCCACAGCGCGTCCCGGCCCTCGGCACCGCGCGCGTCGGTGAGGGAGGCCCACAGCCGCGACGCGTCGCGCAGCCGGCGCGGACGGAGCTCCAGACCGATCAGGGTCGCGAAGGTCTGCTCGGCCGGGCCGCCGGTCGCCCGGCGGCGGCGCAGCGTCTCGCGCAGCGCCCCGGCGGACGGGAGATGCGGCGCCGCGGCGGCGTGCACGACGGCGTCCACCCAGCCCTCGACCAGCGCCAGCGCGGTCTCCAGCCGGGCCAGGGCCGCCTTCTGCTCCGGCGAGTCCTCCGGCTGGAACATGCCCTGCTGGAGCGCCTCCTGCATCTGCTCGGGCCGGGTGGGGTCGAGCTGGCCGACGACGTCCTCCAGCTTGGAGGTGTCCACCTTGATGCCCCGGGCGTAGCCCTCGACGGCACCGAAGAGGTGCGAGCGCAGCCACGGCACGTGCGCGAACAGGCGCTGGTGGGCGGCCTCGCGCAGCGCCAGGTACAGGCGCACCTCCTCCTGCGGCACCCCGAGGCCGGAACCGAACGCCTCGACGTTCACCGGCAGCAGGGCGGCCTTGCCGGCCGGGCCCAGCGGCAGGCCGATGTCGGTGGAGCCCACGACCTCGCCCGCCAGCACGCCGACGGCCTGGCCGATCTGCGTACCGAACATGGCGCCGCCCATGCTGCGCATCATGCCCAGCAGCGGGCCGGCCATGGCCTGCATCTCCTCGGGCAGCACGTCGCCCATGGCGGATCCGACGCGCTCGGCGACCGGGTCGACCAGCTCCCGCCACACCGGCAGGGTCGCCTCGACCCACTCCGCGCGGCTCCACGCCACGGCCGTGCCGGAGCCCGACGGGAGCGAGGTCACACCGTCCAGCCAGAGGTCGGCCAGCCGGACGGCCTCCTGGACCGCGGACCGCTCGCCGGCCGAGACGCTGGCGTCCTTGGAGCCGTCGGCGGTGCCCTGCGCGACGGTCTGCCGCGCGATGTCCTTGGCCATGTCCCAGTTCACCGGGCCGCCCTCGTACGAGAGCATCTGGCCGAGCTGCTGGAAGGCGGCGCCCAGGTCGCCGGGGTTCATGCCCCCGAAGGCCGGGTTCCCGCCGCCGCCGAACAGCGCGGCGAAGGGATTGTCCGCGCCGCCCGCTCCGGAACCGAATCCGAACGGGTTCGCCGGATCCTGTCCACGGCCACCCTGGTCACCGCCCTTCTTCTTGCCGTTGTCGCCGTCCTCCGGCTCCTCCGGCGGAAGATTGAATCCGAATGGGGTGTCACTCACGGGTTTCCTCGGCTCCTAGGGCCGCCGGCGATGGCCGACGGCGAATGCCCGACAACACCACCCAGCGTAGACACCTCCCCGGTATCGGGGCTTGGTGCTCCACCGGCTCGGGGCCTGCGGCAGGATGGACGTCACCTGGTACGTACGGGTCATGACACAGGTGATGACACATACGTACTGAAGACAACCGCTGGAGACGCCCGGTGAGTTCCCCCGACCGAGAAGTTCGCGCAGCGCGAAACGGTTCCGCGCGAGACAGTACGAGCCCGACCGGCCGACGGCCCGTGGTCGCGGTCACCGGCGCCGCCCGCGGCGTCGGTGCGCTGCTCACCCGGCGGCTCGCCGCGTCCGAGGAGGTCAAGCACGTCCTCGCCATCGACGAGCGCCGCGGCGACGTCAGCGAGGCGCAGTGGCACGTCCTGGACGTCCGCGACCCGGCGATCGCGGAGAAGCTGCGGGGCGCCGACGTCGTCGTCCACCTCGCGCTCGACCTGGACCTGGAGACCGACCCGGCCGCCCGCACCGCCTACAACGTGCGCGGCACCCAGACCGTGCTGACGGCCGCCGCGGCGGCCGGGGTGCACCGCGTGGTGCTGTGCACCTCGGCGATGGTCTACGGCGCGCACCCCGACAACGACGTGCCCCTCGACGAGGACGCCGAGCTGCGGGCGACCGCCGAGGCCACCGGCGTCGGCGATCTGCTGGAGATCGAGCGCCTGGCCCGCCGCGCGCCCCGGGCGCACCCCGGGCTGAACGTCACCGTGCTGCGGCCCGCCGTCCTCGTCGGGGGCACGGACACGGCCCTGACCCGTTACTTCGAGTCGCCGCGGCTGCTGGTGGTGGCCGGGTCCCGGCCGGTGTGGCAGTTCTGCCACGTGGAGGACCTGGTGAGCGCCCTGGAGTTCGCCGCCCTGGAGAAGGCCGAGGGCGAGCTGGCGGTGGGCTGTGACGGCTGGCTGGAGCAGGAGGAGGTCGAGGAGCTCACCGGCATCCGCCGGATGGAGCTGCCGTCGGCCGTGGCGCTGGGGGCGGCTTCCCGGCTGCACCGCCTGGGCCTGACGCCGTCCCCCGCGGGCGACCTCGAGTACACGATGCACCCCTGGGTGGTCAGCGGCCACCGGCTGCACGCCGCCGGCTGGCGGCCGCGCTGGACCAACGAGGAGGTCCTGGCGGAGCTGCTGGAGGAGGTCGCCGGACGGCACACGGTCGCCGGCCGGCGGCTCGGCCGCAAGGACGCGACGGCGGCCGGCGCGGCCGGGGCCACCGTGGCGCTGCTGGGCACGGCGGCCCTGGTACGGCGGGCGCGCAAGGCCCGGCGGCGGGTGTAGCGAAGTCTCCCGGCGGGGGGCCTGCTCCGCGGGGGCCGGCGCCCTCCGGGACGGGCGCCGGCGGGAATATCGCGGCCCGGCCCGGCCGGAGGACGGCCGGCGTACGGCACGATGGGGCGCATGTCCCGTACGTACGAAGATCCTTCCGGGCCCGCCGTCCCCGATCCGGGCCCCCTGCGTCTCGTGGCGGTCCGCGAGACCCCGCTCTCCCTGGACGAGGTCTTCGCCGCGGTGGGCGACCCCGCCGCCGGCGGCACCGCGCTCTTCGTGGGCACGGTGCGCGACCACGACGGCGGGGCCTCCGTCGCCGGGCTCGGCTACTCGGCGCACCCCACGGCCGGGGAGGCGCTGCGGAGGGTGGCCGAGAAGGTGGCGGCGGACTTCCCGGTGCGGGCGCTGGCCGCGGTGCACCGCGTCGGCGAGCTGACCATCGGGGACCTGGCCGTCGTCGTCGCCGTCTCCTGCCCGCACCGCGCGGAGGCGTTCGCGGCCTGCCGCCGCCTCATCGACGACCTCAAGCGCGAGGTGCCGATCTGGAAGCACCAGGTCTTCTCGGACGGCACAGAAGAGTGGGTCGGCGCGTAGCGCCGTCGTTGTGGGGTGGTGGCCGGGTGACGGGTGGGAGGGTCGGCGCGTAGCGCGATCGCCTCTCGTGCCCGGAACGGGCCACCCGAGTTGCGTAACCCCCGCCCTGACGTGAGCGTTGAGACGGCAAACGATTAATGTGCTCATCGGTAAGTCGCGAGGAGTAAGAGGTCGGAGGCCGTTATGGCGGCGCTCGCTTGGTTGCTGATCCCGGTTGCCGCGGCCGTGGCCGCCGCCCTGTGGGGAAGCTGGGCGGCCCGGAACCGCAAGGCAGGCGATGTCTCCGAGCTCGCGGGATACGCGAAGTTCCGCGAGGCCATGGAGCGTTCGGACTCCGGGGCCGGATCCCCGTAACGTGGTTCCGGTGGGCCCCGGAAGCCGGATTTCCGCGTGACATGGGCCCCGGCAGGCACTTCTGCCCCGTACGGACCGCCCCGGAAGTGGACTGTCAGACCTGTCCCGTACTGTCGTTCCATGCCCCGCCGCACCGCGACGATGCTCGCCTCCCTGCTGACCCTGATCGCGCTGCTCTGCGCCGGCGTGCTGATCCCCGTGCCGTACGCGGAGATGTCGCCGGGGCCGACGGTGAACACCCTGGGCGATCACGACGGGGAGCCGGTGCTGCAGATCTCCGGGCGCAAGACGTATCCGACCAGCGGGCACCTCAACATGACCACGGTCCGGGTCACCGGCTCGCAGTACCGGATGAACATGATCGAGGCGGTCTACGGCTGGCTGGACCACGACAAGCTGGTGGTCCCGCACAGCACGCTCTACCCGGACGACAAGTCTCCCGACCAGCTCAACCAGGAGACCGCCGAGGAGTTCAGCCAGTCCCAGGAGAGCGCCAAGGTGGCGGCGCTCAAGCAGCTGGACATCCCCGTTCCCACCCGCATCGTGGTGGCCTCCGTCGTCAAGGCGAGCCCCGCCGAGGGCGCGCTGCACGCGGGCGACGTGATCAAGGCGGTGGACGGCTCGGAGGTCCGGCAGCCCGGCGACGTCGCGAAGTTCGTCACCCGGCACAAGCCCGGCGAGAAGGTCGCCTTCACGGTCGTCCCGGCCAAGGAGGCCGCCGCCGCGGAGAAGGAGAAGCGGCAGCCGCGCGGGACGGAGACCGTCACCGTGGTGACGCGTGAGGCGCCCGGTGACAAGCGGGCCATCGTGGGCATCCAGGCGGGGACGGCGCACACCTTCCCGTTCCCGATCAACATCAAGCTGGCCGACGTCGGCGGGCCGAGCGCCGGCCTCATGTTCGCCCTGGGGATAGTCGACAAGTTGACACCGGACGACCTGACCGGCGGGAAGTTCGTCGCCGGTACCGGGACGATCGACGACGACGGCAAGGTCGGGCCGATCGGCGGCATCGAGATGAAGACGGTCGGCGCCCGGAACAAGGGGGCCCGGTTCTTCCTGACCCCCAAGGACAACTGCGCGGCCGCCGCCAAGGACACCCCGTCCGGGCTGACGCTCGTCAAGGTGGAGACGATAGGCGACGCGCTGAAGTCCCTGGAGAAGATCCGCAAGGGGGATGAGGCCGGCCTGCCGCG
The DNA here is from genome assembly GCF_044333095.1 of Streptomyces sp. NPDC021100. Taxonomy (NCBI): domain Bacteria; kingdom Bacillati; phylum Actinomycetota; class Actinomycetes; order Kitasatosporales; family Streptomycetaceae; genus Streptomyces; species Streptomyces sp. NPDC021100. Next base: position 541,411 of record NZ_JBIRQH010000001.1, on the reverse strand, counting down.
CTGCACGGCAGGCTGAGCGCTCCGTTCGCCCTACGGTTCGGTGGCCGCGGGCCGTCCGTGGCCGGTCGCGCGGTTCCCCGCGCCCCCATGGGGGCGCGGTACCGCACCGGACTTCGACGAGTCCGCTTCGTCACGCGTTCCCGGCCGGGAAGGCAGGCGGAAGGGCTCAGTCCGCGAAGGTCGCGGCCAGTGCCTCGGCCAGACCGGGCACCAGGTCGGGGCCGGTGAGCACCTCGGTCGGCGAGTCCTTCTCGCGCAGCCGGACGGCGGACTCCCGGGCCCCGTCCCGCAGCACGGCGACTGTCATCCGCACCTCCTGCCGCTCCGGGTGCTTCGCGACCCACTTGGCGAGCTGCTTCTCGTTCATCCCGTGGGGCACGGCGCCCTCGGCGGACGGCGGGAGCATCAGCCGCTCCACGGTCAGGGCACAGCCCGTCACCGCGTCCGGCCAGGCGATGGTGGCGAGGAACTCGTCGAGGGCGGCGCCCGCGGGCAGTTCGTCCTGCTCGATGGGGGTGTAGGAGGAGGCGGCCGCGCCGGCCGCCTCGTCGAGGCCGAGCTGGGCGGCCAGGGCGGGCTCCTGGGTGCGGAGCTTCGCGGTGTCGACGAGGGCGAAGAGCCGGGCGGGCTGGTCCCAGCCGAGGCCGGAGGCGTAGTCGTCGATCTCGAGGACGGCGCGGGTCAGCGGGCTGGCGGCCATCGGGGGCGTGCCCGCTTCGGGGCGATCGGGGTGGCTCGGGGAGCCGGCATTGCTGGACATGCCCAATATCGTGCCCTGAGAGGGGCCGAAATCGGGAACCGAGTAAAGCCTCGGTAAGTTGCCACACTGGGTCCTACTATCGCCAGGGCCTGATCGACAGCTCCCTTACAGCGAACTTCGAGGTGCGCACCTTGGCTTTCCAGATGCCGGACCGCGGCGGAGGCCCGACAGGGCCACGGATCAGAGTCGGCCGACCGTCCCGGCGCGTCCGGACCCTGCTGATGACCTTGGGTGTGCTGGCCGCGCTGGCCATGCTCTTCGTCATGTTCGCGGGGTTCTGGACGGACTGGCTCTGGTACCGCTCGGTGCACTATTCGTCGGTCTTCACCACCACCCTCGGCACCAAGATCGGCCTGTTCGCCGTCTTCGGCCTGCTGATGGCCGTGGCGGTGGGGTTCAACATCTGGCTGGCGCACCGGCTGCGGCCGCCGCTGAGCGCGATGTCGGCCGAGCAGCAGAGCCTCGACCGCTACCGGATGAGCATCGCGCCGTACAAGAAGTGGGTGCTGCTGGCGGTCACCGCGCTGGTCGGCCTGGTGGCGGGCGCGTCCGCGGCCGGGCAGTGGCGCACCTGGCTCCAGTGGATCAACGGCGTCTCCTTCCACCAGAAGGACCCGCAGTTCCACAAGGACATCTCCTTCTACACGTTCGACCTGCCCTGGTACCGCTTCCTGCTGAGCTTCGGCTTCGCGGCGGCCGTGCTGTCGCTGATCGCCGCGGCCCTGGTGCACTACCTCTACGGCGGTCTGCGGCTGACCAGCCCGGGCCACCGGGCCACCGCGGCGGCCACCGGGCACCTGTCCGTCCTGCTGGGCCTGTTCGTCGCGCTCAAGGCCGTGGCGTACTGGCTGGACCGGTACGGGCTGGCCGTGAAGTCGAGCGGGCTGCGGTCGGCGGACGGCTGGACGGGTCTGCGGTACGTGGACGCCAACGCCTATCTGCCGGCCAAGACGATCCTCTTCATCATCGCGCTGATCTGCGCGGTGCTGTTCTTCGCGACGCTCTGGCGGCGCACCTGGCAGCTCCCGGTCATCGGCTTCGGCCTGATGGTGCTCTCGGCGATACTGATCGGCGGGCTCTACCCGGCGATCGTGCAGAAGTTCCAGGTCTCGCCGAACGAGCAGACCAAGGAAGCGCCGTACATCGCCAAGAACATCAAGGCGACGCGGGCGGCGTACGGGATCGACGACACCAAGGTCGACGACCGGTACCCGGGCAAGAGCGACGCCGGCGGCAAGGACAAGAACAAGCTGCGCGAGATGGCGAACTCCACCGCGAGTCTGCGGCTGCTGGACCCGAACATCGTCTCGCCGGCCTTCCAGCAGGAGCGCCAGGACCGCGGCTACTACCAGTTCCCGTCCACCCTGGACGTCGACCGCTACACGGTGCAGGGCAAGGAGCAGGACACCGTCATCGGCCTGCGCGAGCTCAACATCAAGGGCATTCCCGAGCGGAACTGGATCAACGACCACTTCAAGTACACCCACGGCTACGGCGCGGTGACCGCCAAGGGCACCTCGGTGCCCAAGGGCGGCGGTCCGGACTTCCAGTCGGACGGCACCCTGGGCTCGTACGAGCCGCGCGTGTACTACGGGGAGAAGACCACCCAGTACTCCATCGTCGGCGGGCCGCAGAAGGAGATCGACAAGCCCGGTGACGAGGGCAAGGAGAGCTTCGGCTACGACGGCAAGGGCGGCGTGGCGCTGTCCAACCCGGTCAATCGCGCGGCGTACGCCGTGGCGTTCGGCGAGCCGAAGATCCTCTACTCGGGCGCCATCGGCAAGGGCTCCAAGATCCTCTACAACCGGACGCCGAAGGAGCGCGTCGAGGCGGTGGCCCCCTGGCTCACCATCGACGGCGACGCCTACCCCGCCGTGGTGGAGCATCGCATCCAGTGGATCGTGGACGCCTATACGACGACCAACGGCTATCCGTACGCCTCCCGCACCACGCTGGGCGACACCACCACCGACTCGTTGACGACCGGTCAACGCGCCGTTGTCGCACAGCAGAACCAGGTCAACTACATCCGCAACTCGGTGAAGGCGACCGTCGACGCCTACGACGGCACGGTCAAGCTCTACCAGTGGGACACCGAGGATCCGGTGCTCAAGACCTGGATGAAGGCGTTCCCGGGGACGGTCAAGCCGAAGGGCGAGATCAGCACGGATCTGAAGGCGCATCTGCGCTACCCGCAGGACCTGTTCAAGGTGCAGCGCGAGCTGCTGGCCCGCTACCACGTCACCGACCCGGCGGCGTTCTACACGGGCAGCCAGCGCTGGCAGGTGCCGGACGACCCGACCAACAAGGGCAACGCGGTGCCGCCGTACTACCTGAGCATGCGGATGCCGGACCAGAAGGACCAGACGTTCTCGCTGACGACGACCTTCACGCCCAAGAACCGCCCCAACCTGGGCGCGTTCATGGCGGTCGACGCGGACGCGAAGAGCGACGGCTACGGCCGGATCAGAATCCTCGAGCCCAAGGGCGCGGTCTGGGGCCCCGAGCAGGCGCAGTCCAATTTCAACAGCAATTCGGACGTCGCCAGTCTGATCAGGCTCCTCAAGGGCGGCGATTCCGAGGTCGAGTACGGAAATCTGCTGACGGTGCCCCTGGACGGCGGTTTCCTGTACGTGGAACCCGTGTACGTCCGTGGCGCCAGGGCGAATTACCCGCTGCTGCGGAAGGTGCTCGTCAACTACGGCGAGAAGATCGCCTTCAGGGACACCCTCGATGAGGCCCTGGACGAGGTCTTCGGCAAGCAGCAGGGCGAGACCGGCAAGCAGCCGCCGGACACCACGCGTCCGTCCACCGCCAACCCCACGGTCAAGCAGGCGGTCAAGGACGCGCAGGACGCGTGGGCCGCCGGACAGAAGGCGCTGGAGCAGAAGGACTTGGAGGCGTACGGCAAGGCGCAGAAGAGTCTGAAGGACGCCCTCGACCGGCTGGGCAAGGCCGAGGAGGAGGCCGAGAAGAAGACGGACGGCAAGCCCGCCGACAAGCAGGACGAGGGGAAGCGGACCGGCGGTTAGCCGAAGCCCCGCCCCGCGCCGTGGTACGGTTGTTCCACAACAGCGCGGGGTGGAGCAGCTCGGTAGCTCGCTGGGCTCATAACCCAGAGGTCGCAGGTTCAAATCCTGTCCCCGCTACTGAAGACAAGGCCCGGAGTCTCGGACTCCGGGCCTTGTCGTGCGTTCGGAGCGGTGGTAGGGGCCACGCTCCGTGGCCGGCCGACGGGGGACCACCGTTCGCATCCGGCGCCACGCTGCTCTGTGCGGGTTATGTGCGGGGCTTTTGATTAGAGTTTGGGGCATCGCTGTGTCGGGAAGTCGGGAAGTCGACAAAACGCCGAAGTGACCTCACTGGCTACGGCATTCCAGGTGTACACAGGTTGCGGGAGTGCGACGATGGGACGTATGGGGGACAAGGCGAGGCTGGTGGACGCACGTCGGCTGGTAGGGGCTCCCGTCCGGGGGAGTGAGCAGGGGACCGACCGGGGGAGCGACCCGGACGGACAAGGCGGGCAGGTCCCGTCCCAGACGTCCGTCACCGCCCCCACGGGCGCCTCCGCGGACGCCGCCGATCTGGAGCTCGAAACCGCCCGCCGCCGCGCCGAATCCGGCGACCCCGCCGCCCTGAGCACCCTCGGCGCGCTGCTGCTGCGCCGCGGCGACCTGGACGCCGCGGAGCGCTGCCTGCGCGCCGCCACCGCCGAGGGCGACCGCTCCGCCGCCAACAACCTGGGCGTCCTGCTGCACCAGCGCGGCTACCCCGACGAAGCAGCCGGCTGGTGGCGGGTCGCCGCCGTCGCCGGTTCCGCCGCCGCCGCGCACGCCCTGGGCCGCTACCACCGCGAGCGCGGCGACGAGCCCGCCGCCGAGTACTGGCTGCGGCAGTCCGCCGAGTCCGGGCACGCCCTCGGCGCCTACGCCCTCGCCGACCTCCTGGAGCACCGCAGCGACGTCGGCGCGGAGCGCTGGTTCCGGTCCGCCGCCGAGCGGGGCCACCGCGAGGCGGCGTACCGCCTCGCCCGCATCCTCGACGGCCGCGCCCCCGGCTCCGCCGCCAACCGTCCCAGTGTCCTCCCCGGCCCGGCCCCGGCGGCCGGCGGCCGCCGCACCCCCGTCGGCGGCGGGGACACCTCCGTACGCGACCTGCGGGCCGCCGCCGCGGTCGGCAAGGAGCGCGGGCCCGCCGCCGAGGCCGAGCAGTGGTACCGCCAGGCCGCCGCCCGCGGCCACCGCCGCGCCGCCCTCCACCTGGGCACCCTGCTGGAGGCGCGCGGCGAGATCCAGGAGGCGGCCCGCTGGTACCTGACCTCCGCCAAGGACGGCGAGTCCCGCGCCGCCTGCGCCCTCGGCTTCCTGCTCCGCGACGCCGGCGACAACGACAGCGCCGCCGTCTGGTGGCGCCGGGCCGCCCAGGACGGCGACGGCAACGCGGCCAACGCCCTGGGCGCCCTGCACGCCGACCGCGGCGAGGCCCAGCAGGCCGAGCGCTGGTACCGCGCCGCCCTGGACGCCGGTGACGTCAACGGCGCGTACAACCTCGCCCTGCTCTGCGCCGAGCAGGGCCGGTCCGCCCAGGCCGAGCAGTGGTACCGGCGCGCCGCCTACGCGGGCCACCGGGAAGCCGCCAACGCCCTCGCCGTCCTCCTGCTCCAGGCCGGCGACCCGGCGGGCGCCGAGCCGTGGTTCTCCAAGGCGGCCGAGGCCGGCAGCGTCGACGCCGCGTTCAACCTGGGCATCCTGTACGCCGGGAGGCACGACGAGCGGGAGGCGCTGCGCTGGTACGAGCGCGCCGCCGCCGCCGGGCACACCGAGGCCGCCCTCCAGGTCGCCATGGCCCTGCTGCGGGACGGGGGCCAGGAGGACGCCGAGGAGGCCGAGCGCCACCTGCGGATCGCGGCCCGCGGCGGCAGCGCCGAGGCGGCGTTCCGGCTCGCGAGCCTGCTGGACCGGGAGGACCGCGGCGAGGGCGCCGCGGCCGAGTGCGAGGAGTGGTACGACCGCGCCGCCCGCCAGGGGCACCGGCGGGCCCAGGTGCGGCTCGGGATGATCGTGGCGGCCCGCGGCGACGTCGTCCGAGCCGCCCGCTGGTACCGGGAGGCGGCGGAGGCGGGCAGCCGGAACGGCGCGTTCAACCTCGGGCTGCTGCTGGCCCGCGAGGGCAGCGAGCCGGAGGCCGCGCTGTGGTGGACGCGGGCCGCCGAGGCCGGGCACGGCCGCGCGGCCCTCCGGCTGGCCCTGCTGGCCGCCCGGCACGGCGATCTCACGGAGGCCCAGCTGTGGTGCGCCCAGGCGGTCGAGTACGGCCCGGCCGAGGTCGCCGAGCGGGCGGCGCGGCTGCGGGACGCCCTCCAGCAGGAGCTGTCGGCGTGACGGCGGCCCCGGCGGGCCGGACCGCGCGCCACCGGTCGGCGATCACCCGTTTGCGCGGAACGCCGTGACCGGGTTACAGTTGCTTTACCGACGCGGGGTGGAGCAGCTCGGTAGCTCGCTGGGCTCATAACCCAGAGGTCGCAGGTTCAAATCCTGTCCCCGCTACTCCTGACGAAGGCCCGGATCCCAAGGATCCGGGCCTTCGTGCTGTGCTCTCGCAGCCGGCGCGTCGTGAGGCCTGTGATCAGTGAGCCGCGAGTGCGATCAGTGAGCCGCGAGCGAACGCCCCCCCGGCGCCCGCCGTTTCGTCACGCCTCCGAGCAGCCCGGGCACACCCCGCGATAGGTCACCTCGACCGCGGACACCCGGAACCCGAAGCGCTCCTCCGCCGGCAGTCCGGCGAGGAGGTCCCCGGAGGGGTGGACGTCGCGGATGGTGCCGCATCGGGAGCACACCAGGTGCTGGTGCGCGTGGTGGGCGTTCGGGTCGTAGCGTTTCGCCCGGCCGTCGGTGCTCACCTCGATGATCTCGCCGAGGGACACCAGTTCGCCGAGCGTGTTGTAGACCGTCGCCCGGGAGATCTCCGGGAGCAGTTCGGTCGCCTTGGCGTGCACTTCGTCGGCGGTGTAGTGCACATGGTCCCCGTCGAGCACCTCGGCGACGACGCGCCGCTGCGCGGTCAGCCGCCAGCCACGTCCCCGGAGCCGTTCCAGCAGGTCACTCATGCCATTCACCCATCAGTCAGATAGGACCAGCCTAGCAGCGGCAGTCGTCTACCACTGGATCCGGTTTTTATGTCAGCTCCATCTTGACTTAGACAAAGTCCAATGTAAGGATCGATCTCGCCGCGGGGCCGAAGAGGACCGGCCGCGCGGGCAGGACCGAGAAGACGGAGGCGTACGTGACGGTTCAGGACGAGGCCATGACTACAACGGGCCCGCTGACCACGGAGTCCGGAGCTCCGGTCGCGGACAACCAGAACAGCGAGACCGCGGGCATCGGTGGCCCCGTCCTGGTGCAGGACCAGCTGCTGCTGGAGAAGCTCGCGCACTTCAACCGCGAGCGGATCCCGGAGCGCGTCGTGCACGCCCGGGGTGCGGGCGCCTACGGCACCTTCACCGTGACGGCGGACGTCACCCGGTGGACCCGGGCGAACTTCCTGTCCCAGGTCGGTAAGCAGACGGAAACGTTCCTCCGCTTCTCCACCGTCGCCGGCAACCTCGGCTCGGCGGACGCGGTGCGTGACCCGCGCGGCTTCGCGCTGAAGTTCTACACCGAAGAGGGCAACTACGACCTCGTCGGCAACAACACCCCCGTCTTCTTCATCCGGGACGCCATCAAGTTCCCCGACTTCATCCACACCCAGAAGCGCGACCCGTACACCGGCTCGCAGGAGGCGGACAACGTCTGGGACTTCTGGGGTCTGTCGCCCGAGGCCACCCACCAGGTGACCTGGCTCTTCGGCGACCGCGGCATCCCCGCCTCGTACCGCCACATGGACGGCTTCGGCTCGCACACCTACCAGTGGAACAACGAGGCCGGCGAGGTCTTCTGGGTCAAGTACCACTTCAAGACCGACCAGGGCATCAAGAACCTCACGCAGGAGGAGGCCAACCGGCTCGCCGGCGAGGACCCCGACTCCCATCAGCGTGATCTGCGCGAGTCCATCGAGCGCGGCGACTTCCCGAGCTGGACGGTGTCCGTCCAGATCATGCCGGCGGACGAGGCGGCGACCTACCGCTTCAACCCGTTCGACCTGACCAAGGTCTGGCCGCACGCGGACTACCCGCTGCACGAGATCGGCAAGCTGGAGCTCAACCGCAACCCCGACAACGTCTTCGCCGAGGTCGAGCAGTCCGCCTTCTCGCCGTCGCACTTCGTGCCCGGCATCGGACCGTCCCCCGACAAGATGCTCCAGGGCCGGCTGTTCGCCTATGCCGACGCCCACCGCTACCGCGTCGGCATCAACGCCGACCAGTTGCCGGTGAACCGCCCGCACGCCACCACGGCCCGCACCCACGGCCGGGACGGTTACGCCTACGACGGCCGCCACGGCCGGGCGAAGAACTACGAGCCGAACAGCTTCGGCGGCCCCGCCGAGACCGGCCGGCCGCTGTGGCAGCCGGTTGCCGTCACCGGGGCCACCGGCAACATCGCGACTCCCACGCACGCCGAGGACAACGACTTCGTCCAGGCGGGCAACCTCTACCGGCTGATGACGGAGGAGGAGAAGGAGCGCCTGATCGCCAACCTCGCGGGCTTCATCGCCAAGGTGTCGCGTGACGACATCGCGGAGCGGGCGATCAACAACTTCCGCCAGGCGGACCCCGACTACGGCAAGCGGCTGGAGGCCGCGGTCCAGGCCCTGCGCGGCTAGGGCGCTTGTCGTAAGAAACGGAGAGGCCGGACGCCATGGGGCTCCGGCCTCTCCGGCTGTCCGCCGAAGGCCTCTCCGGCTGTCCGCCGAAGGGCGACCGGCCGGCTCACGCCGTCAGCGCCGCACCGTCCTGCCGTAGCCCCCCGTGCGCCACCCAGCAGCGGATGACGTCGCGCACCGAGACCACGCCCACGGTCTCCTTGCCGTCCAGCACGATCAGGTGCCGGAACTCCCCGCGCGACATGGCGGTGGCGGCCTCCTGCAGCGTCCACTCCGGCGCCGCGAAGACCACGTCGGAGGTGGTGTGACGGTGGGCGGTCTCCCGGTCCGGGTCGCACCCGGCGCCGAGCGCGTTGAGGACGTCGCGTTCGGTCAGGATGCCCAGGCCGCTGGTGTCGGGGTCGAGGACGACGGCCGCGCCGACCCGCCGTGCGGACATCAGCCGGGCGGCCTGCCGGAGGGTGTGGGCGGGGCCGATGGTGAGGACGATCGTGCTCATGGCGTCGCGGACGAGCATGGGCGGGCCACCTCCTGCGGGGCGTTTTCACGCATTCACAAGCTGCTCCTCAGCGTGACACGCGACGCCCCGGCGGGGAAGAGGACGGCAATCGGCCGCTTTGCCGACTTTTTGCGCCGCCTTTGAGGTTTCGCGCGGCCGAACGGGCTGTGACGTTCCTGCCGCCACCCCGTCCGCCGCCGACGCCTCAGGTGCGCAGATACCCCAGCAGCTCGTCGTGCAGCAGCCCGTTCGACGCGGCGGCGTTCCCGCTGTGCGGCCCCCGTCGCCCGTCCAGGCCCGTGAACCGGCCGCCGGCCTCCTCCACGATGACGACGTTCGCCGCCATGTCCCACAGCGACAGCTCCGGCTCCGCGCAGATGTCCACCGAGCCCTCGGCGACCATCATGTACGGCCAGAAATCGCCGTAGCCACGCGTCCGCCAGCAGTCCCGCGTCAGGTCCAGGAAACGCGGCAGCAGCCCGCGCTCCTCCCAGCCCGACAGCGAGGAGTACGCGAACGAGGCGTCCGCCATGCGCTCGACCTTGGAGACCGTCAGCCGGCTCGCGGATGTCAGGCTGCGCCCGGTGTACGCGCCCGAGCCCTTCGCCGCCCACCACCGCCGGCCCAGCGCCGGGGCCGACACCACGCCGACGACCGGCTGGTAGTCGACGGTGCCCTCGTGCTCCGTCTGGACCATGAGGGAGATCAGCGTCGCCCAGACGGGCACCCCGCGCACATAGTTCTTCGTGCCGTCGATCGGGTCGATGACCCAGCGGCGCGGGCCGAGGCCCTCGCCGCCGAACTCCTCGCCGAGCACGGCGTCGCGGGGCCGCGCCCGCTGGAGGTGACCGCGGATCAGCTCTTCGGCGGCCTTGTCGGCCTCGCTCACCGGGGTCATGTCCGGTTTGGTCTCGACCTTGAGGTCGAGGGCCTTGAACCGTTCCATGGTCGTCGCGTCGGCGGCGTCCGCCAGGACATGGGCCAAGCGCAGATCATCGTGGTAGTCGGACATAACAGGAACACTACCCGCGGGCCCCGCCCGCGCACGTGCGGCCCGCCCGGGCTCTTGACACCGTCTGGTGGTGCGTCAATTCTGTGGCCACAACCGTCGTGCGGCCGCCAGGCCCCGGGAGGCGACGATGCCCGCGGCACGAGAGCTCCTGCTGGACGCGGCCTACACGGCGCTCGGCATCCGGCCCTGGCACGGGGTCCGGATGGTCGACGTGGCGGCCGCCGCCGGGGTGTCCCGGCAGACCTTGTACAACGAGTTCGGCAGCAAGGACGGCCTGGCCCGGGCCCTGGTCCGGCGCGAGGCGGAGTCCTTCCTGGCCGGTGTGGAACGCTCGCTGGCCGACGCCGTCGGGCGGGAGGACGCCGACGCCGGCGACTGCTGCGCGGCCGCGGCCGTCTGGACGCTGCGCACCGCGCGGGTCAACCCGCTGGTCCGCGCGGCCCTCACCGGCTGCCGCGGCGAGCGGCTGCCCGCCCAGGCGGCCCCCGCCGTACCGGCGCCGCGCACCCCGCCGTCACCGGTGACGGCCCGGAGCGCCCCCACGCCCGGCATCCTGGTGGAGCGCATCACCGGAAGCGCGGCCGGGGCGGCCGGCGAGGCCACCGCCAGGACCGGCCGCCCGCCGGACCCGGCCGCGCTGCGCCGGGCCTGCGAGGCCGCCGTCCGGATGACCCTGTCGTACGTGGTCGCCCCGGCCGGTTCCGACGCCGAGGCGGCCGAGGAGGTGGCCGGCGTCGTCAGGACGCTGCTCGGCGACGGGCGGGAGTGAGCCCCGGGGGCCGGCGTGCTCAGTGCGCGGAGCCCGACAGCTGGAGCCCGATCACTCCGACGATCACGAACGCGATCGAGACCAGCTTCAGCGTGGAGACCAGGTCGTCCAGGAAGACCATGCCGTAGATCGCCGTCCCGGCCGCGCCGATGCCCGTCCACACCGCGTAGGCCGGGCCCACGTCCAGCTTTCGGAGGGAGAGCGTCAGCAGGCCGAAGCTGCCGAGGGCGAAGCAGGCGAAGGCGATCGTCGGCCACAGGCGGGTGAAGCCGTGCGAGAGTTTGAGACAGACGGCGAAGCCGGTTTCCAGAAGTCCTGCGACCACGACCAGCAGCCACGCCATCAGTTTCGCCTCCCGTGTCGTCGACCGCCCCGTCCGTCCCGGTGCTGTTGCACTTGCCATCGGCGGTCATGCGCAAACGTAGGCGATCAGTCGCCTTCGCGCCGCTCCCGGGTGGCCAGAAGCCGCCGCAGCGAGTACAGCCGCTGCGGGTCGGCGTGCCCGTCCGTGACCCACTGGTCCAGCGCGCAGTCCGGCTCGTCGTGGCCGCACGCGCGCGGGCAGCCCTCGGTGCCCGGCTCCAGGTCCGGGAAGGCGTGGATGACGCGCGAGGGGTCGATGTGGTTCAGCCCGAACGACCGCACGCCCGGGGTGTCGATCACCCAGCCGTCACCGCTGGGCAGCGGCAGGGCCAGCGCCGACGTGGTGGTGTGCCGGCCGCGGCCGGTGACCGCGTTGACGTGCCCGGTGGCCCGCTGCCGGTCCGGGACGAGCGCGTTGACGAGCGTGGTCTTGCCGACGCCGGAGTGCCCGACGAACGCGGTCACCCGGCCGTTGAGCCGCTCCCGCACCCGCTCCGCGGCCTCCCCGACGGCCAGTTCCTCGCGGTTGGTGACCACGTACGGCAGGCCCAGCGCGCCGTAGGACTCCATCAGCCTCTCGGCCGGGGCGAGATCCGACTTGGTCAGGACGAGCAGCGGCTCGAGACCCGCGTCGTACGCCGCGACCAGGCAGCGGTCGATCAGCCGGGGGCGCGGCTCGGGGTCGGCCAGGGCGGTGACGATGGCCAGTTGGTCGGCGTTGGCGACCACGACCCGCTCGAACGGGTCGGTGTCGTCGGCCGTCCTGCGGAGCACCGAGCGGCGCTCCTCGACCCGGACGATCCGGGCGAGGGTGTCCTTCTGCCCGCTGAGGTCACCGACGACCGCGACCCGGTCGCCGACGACGACGCCCTTGCGGCCCAGCTCGCGCGCCTTCATGGCCATGACGATCCGGTCCTCGACGAGGACCGTCAGCCGGCCCCGGTCGACGGTGAGGACGAAGCCCTCGGCGGCGTCCTCGTGCTTGGGCCGGATGCTGGTCCGCGGCCGGTTGCCCTTGCGGTTGGGGCGGACGCGGACGTCGTCCTCGTCGGTGTGCTTGCCGTAGCGGCGCATGGTGTTCCGGTTCCCTCAGGCTCTCGGCGCCGTCGTCGCCCCCGCGACGGATCCGAGCATGCCGTGCCAGAGCTCCGGGAAGTCGGGCAGGGTCTTGGCGGTGGTCGCCACGTTCTCCACCTCGACGCCCGGGACGGTGAGGCCGAGCACCGCCGCGGCGGTGGCCAGCCGGTGGTCCTCGTAGGTGTGGAAGACGCCGCCGTGCAGCGGGCGCGGGCGGATGCGCAGGCCGTCGGCGGTCTCGGTGACGTCACCGCCGAGCTCGTTGATCTCCTTGGCCAGCGCGGCCAGCCGGTCCGTCTCGTGCAGCCGCAGGTGGGCGATGCCGCGCAGCTCGGACTCGGAGTCGGCGAGCGCGGCCACCGCGGCGATCACCGGGGTGAGCTCGCCGACCTCGTGCAGGTCCGCGTCGATGCCGGTGATCCGGCCGGTGCCGGTGAACGTCAGGCCCGCATCGGTCAGTTCGCAGCTGCCGCCCATGGCGGTGAAGATGTCGCGCAGCGCGTCACCCGGCTGTGTGGTGCGCTCGGGCCAGTCCGGGATGGTGACGTGGCCGCCGGTGACCAGGGCCGCCGCCAGGAACGGCGCCGCGTTGGACAGGTCGGGCTCGACCACCAGGTCGCGGCCCAGCAGCGCGCTGGGGGAGACCCGCCACACGTCCGGCTCGCCGCCCGACTCGGGGGTGTCCACCTGGGCGCCGGCGGCGCGCAGCATCTCGACCGTCATCCGGATGTGCGGCAGCGAGGGCAGCGCCGAGCCGACGTGCCGCACCTCCACGCCCTGGTTGAACCGCGGTCCCGAGAGCAGCAGCGCGCTCACGAACTGGGACGACGACGAGGCGTCGATCTCCACCGGACCGCCCTCCAGCGCCCCGGCGCCGTGCACGGTCAGCGGCAGCGCGCCGCGGTCGTTGTCCTCGATCCGGGCGCCCAGGGCGCGCAGCGCGTCGATCACGCCGTGCAGCGGGCGCTCGTAGCTGCGCGGGTCGCCGTCGAAGCGGACCGGGCCGTCGGAGAGCGCCGCGACCGGCGGCAGGAAGCGCATGACCGTGCCCGCGTTGCCGACGTCGACCGCGGCCGGGCCGTGCAGCCGGGCCGGGATGATCCGCCAGGCCTCGCCGGAGCCGTCCCGGTCGCCCTCGGAGCTGGAGGAGACGGTCTCCTCGATGCCGACGCCCATGGCGCGCAGCGCCTCCGCCATCAGCAGGGTGTCGCGCGAGCGCAGCGGGCGGCGCAGCCAGCCGGGCTCGGCGGCGAGGGCCGCGAGGACGAGGCCGCGGTTGGTCACCGACTTGGAGCCGGGCACGGTGACGGTCGCGTCGACGGCCCCGGTCGCGGTGGGAGCGGGCCAGAGGTCGGTGGGCGCGGGGCTCTCGGTCATGTCCCTAACCTTACGGCCTCACCGAGGGCGGTGACCGGGCCCTACGGCCGCGCGGCCCCCCGCCGCCGCGCGCCCGGACGCCCGCCGGTTCACCCGCCGGTTCACCCCCGGAGCAGCAGGTTGCCGCCGGCCAGCAGCGCGGCCAGCGCGACCACGTGGAAGAAGAGCAGCCACAGCACCGGCGTCACCCCGGTCAGCCGGCCGAGCTGGTCGGCGTCGGAGTCCGCCGCCGCCCCGAACCGGCGCTTGCGCTGGAGCTCGAAGGACGGCCGCACGCCCCCCAGCAGCAGGAACCACACCACCCCGTAGGCGAACGCCGCCCGCACCTCCGGGCCGGCCAGCCAGGAGACCAGGACGAAGGCCGCGCCGGTGAGCACCACCGTCAGCGCGCCGTACGCGTTGCGGATCATCACCAGCATGGCGGCCAGCAGCGCCGCCGCCACCCACAGCAGGGCCGTGACGTGCCCGGTGGACAGAGTCCAGGCGCCGGCCAGGCCGAGCAGCGACGGCGCGGGGTAGCCGGCCGCCGCGGTGAGGACCATGCCGAAGCCGGTCGGCCGGCCGCGCGAGACGGTGAGTCCCGAGGTGTCCGAGTGCAGCCTGATGCCGTCCAGGGTCCGGCCGCTGAGGAGTGCCACCAGACCGTGGCCGCCCTCGTGGGCGATGGTGATCGCGTTGCGCGTCACCCGCCAGACCCGGGGCGGGACGATCATCGCCAGGGCGACCAGCCCGGTGCCGACGACGGTCCAGACCGAGGGCCCGGACTGGCTGCCGGCCAGGCGGTCCCACAGGTCGGTGGCGGTGGTGCTGTCCATGGCGGGGCCGCTCCTTGCGCGTTCGTGGTCCGTGCTGAGGGACGGCCGGCGCCGCGTGACGGTTCCGGGGCCGGAGTGTCCGACCCGTGCGGCAGCATGGTCGGCGGCAGATGTACGGAGAGGAACCGAGGGGCGGTCGGACATGTGCGGGCGGTACGCGGCGAGCCGAGGGCCGGAGGAACTGGCCGGACTCCTGGACGTGGAGGTGTGGGAGCCGGAGGAGACCCTGGCTCCGGACTGGAACGTGGCGCCCACCAAAGAGGTGTACGCCGTCCTGGAGCGCCCGCTCAAGGGCGTGCCCGACCGGCGCCCGGTCCGTCAGCTCCGCGCCCTGAAGTGGGGGCTCGTCCCCTCCTGGGCGAAGTCGCCCGAAGGCGCCGCCCGCATGATCAACGCACGGGCGGAGACGGTGCACGAGAGGCCGTCCTACCGGCGGGCGTTCGCGGAGCGGCGCTGCCTGCTCCCGGCGGACGGCTACTACGAGTGGGTCACCGGCGCGCAGGAGCGCGAGCTGGAGGTGCAGGGCCGCCGCAAGCGCCCCCGGAAGCAGCCCTACTTCGTCACGCCCGCCGACGGATCGGTCATGGCGATGGCCGGCCTCTACGAGTTCTGGCGCGACCGCACCCTCCCCGACGACCACCCGGCGGCCTGGTGGGCCACCTGCTCGGTGATAACCACCGAGGCCGACGACCGTCCGTTCGCCGGCGGCGGCACCGAGGGCGGCCCGCGCTCCCTGGCGGAGATCCACCCCCGGATGCCGCTGGTCCTGCCGCCCGACCGCTGGGCCGCCTGGCTCGACCCGGCGCGTACGGACCCGGAGGAGCTGCGCTCGCTGCTCGCCCCGCCCCCGCCCGGGCTGGCGCGCGCGTACCCGGTGGCGACGGCGGTCAGCGACGTCCGCAACAACGGGCCGGAGCTGGTGACGGAGCTGGCGGCGCCGGAGGAGACGACACTGTTCTGACACGGCGTGGCATCAGGGCGGGCACGGCAGGATGGCCGCGTGACGACGAAGAAACCGCTGACGGAGAGCGTGGAGACCCCCGCGGGCGAGGCCCGCGTCCACTGGTACCCCGCGCCGGAGCCCCGCCTGGTGCTCGCCCTCGGCCACGGCGCCGGCGGCGGCGTCGAGGCCCGCGACCTCCAGGCCCTGGCCGCCGCCCTGCCCGCGCACGGGGTGACCGTGGCGCTCGTGGAGCAGCCCTGGCGGGTGGCCGGCAGGAAGGTGGCCCCGGCACCCCGGGCCCTCGACACGGCCTGGCGCGCCCTGTGGCCCGCGCTCGCCGCGCCCGGGCTCCCCGTCGTCGCGGGCGGCCGGAGCGCCGGGGCGCGCGTCGCGTGCCGAACTGCGGCGGAGCTGGGCGCGGTCGCGGTGCTCGCGCTGAGCTTCCCGCTCCACCCGCCGGGCCGGCCGGAGAAGTCCCGCGCGGAGGAGCTGCTCGGCGCCGGGGTGCCGGTCCTCGTCGTCCAGGGCGCCCGCGATCCGTTCGGCCGTCCCGAGGAGTTCCCGCCCGGCGTCGCGCCGGTCGCCGTGCCCGGCGGTGACCACGGGTTCGCGGTGCCGAAGAGCGCCGCGAAGAACGGTGGCGTCACCCAGGAGGACGCGCTGGCGGTGATCACCGACGCCGTGGCCGGCCGGCTGGCGGAGCTGCCGGGCGGCTGAGGCGGGTGCCGGGCCTCCGGAACCGGCCGGGGGCCGGCGGGAATGGGACGGGCCGTGCCGATGTTGAGCACCACGTACGACACGCACCGGCACATGACAAAGGATTGGGAGACCCGCCCCATGGGTTCGATCGCATGCCTGTCCCGCCCCGGCACCGCAGACCGGGGCCGGCCGGTCGTCATGGGCGGCCTGGCCGCCGCGGCCGGAGCGGCGGGTTCGGCCGGTTCGGCAGGTCATCGTCTATTCTCCGAATCGAGCGGGTCCGCCCAGGGCTCGTCCAAGCTTTCGGAGGAGGTGGGTCCGGTCGTGGGTACCGACGCGGGGACGCACGGCGAGGAGCACCCCCCCGCCCAGGCCGCGGAGAGCACGGCGGAGCGCAACGCCCGCTTCGAGCGCGACGCGCTGACCTTCCTCGACCAGATGTACTCCGCCGCCCTGCGGATGACCCGCAATCCGGCGGACGCCGAGGACCTGGTCCAGGAGACGTACGCGAAGGCCTACGCGTCCTTCCACCAGTTCCGTGACGGCACGAACCTCAAGGCGTGGCTGTACCGCATCCTGACCAACACCTTCATCAACTCGTACCGCAAGAAGCAGCGCGAGCCGCTGCGCAGCGCGTCCGAGGAGATCGAGGACTGGCAGCTGGCGCGTGCCGAGTCGCACATGTCCCAGGGGCTGCGGTCCGCCGAGTCGCAGGCGCTCGACCACCTGCCGGACTCCGATGTCAAGGAGGCCCTTCAGGCCATTCCCGAGGAATTCCGCATAGCGGTCTACCTCGCGGACGTCGAGGGGTTTGCCTACAAGGAGATCGCGGACATCATGGGTACCCCCATCGGCACGGTGATGTCCCGCCTCCACCGGGGGCGACGGCAGCTGCGCGGTCTGCTGGAGGACTACGCCCGCGAGCGTGGCCTGGTCCCGGCCGGGGCCGCCGCGCCGCACGGTTCCGACGCGTCGCACAATGGGAAGGGCTCGGACTCATGAGCTGCGGAGAGCCGCACGAGACGGACTGCTCTGAAGTCCTCGACCACCTTTACGAGTACCTCGACCGCGAGATGCCGGACGGCGACTGTGCCAAGTTCGAGGTGCACATCGACGAATGCTCCCCCTGCCTGGAGAAGTACGGGCTGGAGCAGGCGGTCAAGAAGCTGGTCAAGCGCTGCTGCGGGCACGACGACGTCCCCGCCGACCTGCGCTCCAAGGTGATGGGCCGGATCGAGCTCATCCGCGCCGGCGAGTCCGTGCCGGAGCAGGACGTGGTGGCCGAGGCCCGCGCGGCCGAGGCCGACGCCCGGAGCGTCCCGCAGGACTGAGCCGGGTGCCCGAGGGCCCGGCGCGAACGGGCCCGGAACCCGCATCAAAACGGCCGCCCGGCGAACGTCACTCGAACGGACGGCGGTTCCCGCCGATCCGGCCGTGAGCGCCGCGCGTGAGCCTATTCTCCCCATCCCGACAGCGAGTCCGGATGGGGAGGACATGACATGGAGGCAGTCCCGGCGGCGACGCGCGCCTGGATCTCCGGTGCCGTGGGCGCGGCGGTCCTGAGCACGTTGCCCGCCGGGTGGGACCCCGCCGCCGTCCCCTGGGGAACGACCGCCCTCCTGGCGGCCGTCGGCGCGCTCGGCGGGCTCCGGCCGCGCCGGGTGCCCGTGCCGCCGGCACTGCTGCTGGCCGTGGTGCTGCTGCCGCCGGCCGCCGCCGCGCTGGCCGCCGTGCCGGGCGGCCTCCTCTCCCCGGCCCGCCGCCCGAGCCGTGAACGCCCGGACGGACGGCGCCGGTTGGGGCGTGCCGCGCTCCTCGCGGTCGCCGCGACGACCGCCGCCCTGTGCTTCGGCGCCGCCCGCGCCGCCCTGCCGCCCGGCCCCCTGGGCGCGCTGCCCGCCGTGCTGGCCGCCGCCCTCGTCCTCGCGCTGGTGAGCGCCGGCTTCGACGGCGTACTCCGCGCCCGATGCCGTCCGGCCGCCCGGCGGCCCGCCCTCCTGGGGCCCGCGCTGGGCTTCGCACTGCTCCACGGGCCGGCCGCGCTGCTCGCGGCCGAGCTGTGGCGCAGTGCCTACGGGCCGGTGGCCGCCCTGCTGGTCCTGCTGCCGCACACCGTGCCCGCCTGCCGTCTGGCCGGTACGCGGCGGGAGCGCGCCGACCGCGGCGCGACCGTCCGGGTGCTGGTCGAGGCCGTCGACCTCAAGGACCACTACACGCGGGGCCACGGCGAGCGGGTCGGCCTGCTCGCCCTGCGGATCGGCCGCGAACTCGGCATGGCCGGCGACCGGCTGGAGGCCCTGCGCATCGCCGGTACCCTGCACGACCTGGGCAAACTCGGCGTCCCCACCCGGGTGTTGCGCAAGGACGGCCCGCTCACCGGCGAGGAGCGGCGCATCGTCCGGCTGCATCCCGAGTACGGGGACGAGCTGGTGCGCGGCGTCGCGATCCCCGACGAGGCGCGGGAGGCGATCCTCCACCACCACGAGCGGCTGGACGGCAGCGGCTACCCCCACGGGCTGACGGGCTGCCGGATCCCGGAGGCGGCCCGGATCGTGGCCGTCGCCGACGCCTTCGACGCCATGACCTCCACCCGTACCTACAGCCGCGCCCGCCCGGTCCCCGCCGCGCTCGCCGAACTCCGCCGCTGCGCCGGCGCCCAGTTCGATCCGCGCATGGTCGAGGCGCTCGCGCGGGCCCTGGAGCGGGACGGCCTGCCGGGGGTCCCGGTGATGAACGAAACCGCAGTTCCCGATTGCGGAAACGTCCCTCTTGATCACGGCGCCACGCCGCCCCGGCACACGCCTCCGGCCGGGCGCCCGTACGAACGCGCCTCCGGCCGGTGCCCGGCCGCCCCGAGCGGCGACCGGCTCCCGGGTGCGGCTCCCGAGGCGGGCCCGTACGCCTCCCGCCGGCTCCTGCTCGTCCCGGACCCCGGCCGCCCGGCCGGCCCGGGCTCGGCCGGGGAGCCCGCGGACGGGGGCCCGTACCAAGCCGCTACCGAGCGCCACCCGCGCGTTCCGGACCCGGACCGTCCGCCCGGCCCGCGCCCACCCGAGGAGTCCGCGGCCGAGCTCACGTACCGCCGCCCCCGGCTCGTCCCCGACCGCGACCGTCCTCCCGGACGGCGCCCGCCGCCCGCCCCCGTACCGCCGCCCGGGGCCCACCGGTGACCGCCGTGTCCGGTGCCCGGCTGGTGCGTACCGTCCATCTGCTGGCCGGCGGCGGCGCTCTGCTCGCGCTCGCCTGGACCGCGCTCCACGGCGTCCAGCAGCCGCGGACCGCCTGCGCGTACGGGCTGCTCATCGTGTTGAGCGAGGTCGCGGGGCGGTGGCCGGAGCCGCTCGGGGCGCGGGGTGGCGCCCCGGTCGGCGCCGCGGGGGCCCTGGCCTACGCCCTGCTCGCGGACGGCGGTGTGCCGCAGGCCGTCGCCGTGGTGTCCGGCGCGGCCCTGGCGGGCGCCGCGGGCCGCCCGGGCGGCCCGGACCGCCGGGACCGGCTGGCCCGCCGCCTCGCCGCCACCGCCCTCGTCGCCGGCTGCCGCCCCGCGCTCCCCGGCGCCGGACCGGCCGCCCCCGGGCCCGCGCAGGGGCCGGCCTACGCCCTGTCGCTGCTGCTGCTCCTCGCCCTGGCCACCCTCGCCGACGCCGCCCTCGCGGCGGCCCTCGCCCGGGCCCGTACCGGCTGCCCCTACCCGGCGGCCCTCCGCGCCGAACTGCACGCCCTGCCCACCACCGCCCCGGCGGTCTGCGCCACCGCGGTGGTGGCCGCCCTGGCCCCCGCCGTCGCCGGGCCGTGGGTCCTGCCCTTCTGCTGCCTGCCCCTGCTCGCCGTGCGGCTCGCCGCGGGCCGCGGGGAGGCGCGCGAGAGCTGCCCGCCCGCCGTCGCCTCGCTCGCCCGCGCGACCGACCTCGCGGGATGCACCCCCGCCGGTCACGCACGGCGCGTAGCCGCCCTCAGCCGTGCCGTCGGCCGCGAGCTCGGTATGGCGGAGCGCGACCTCGCCGTCGTCGAGTACGCGGCGCTGATGCACGACGTGGGCCAGCTCTCACTCGTCGACCCGGTGCCCGCCGGGGCCACCGAGCCGCTGCCCGCCGAGGAGCGGCGCCGGCTGGCCCGGCTGGGCGGGAGCGTGGCGCGGCTGGCCCCGCTGGACGCCGCCGTCGCACCGGTCGTCGCGGACGCCGTGGAACGCCAGGCCGACCCCTACCGCGAGCAGCCGCTCGCCGCCCGTGTCGTCCGGACCGCCAACGCCTACGACGAGCTCACCGCCCCCGCCGGCCCCGGGGGCCCCGCACGCGGCGGGCGCGGGGAATCGGCGCGCGCCCTGGAGCGGCTGCGCCGGGCCACCGCGTACGACCACGAGCCCCGGGTGGTGGAGGCGCTCGCGCGCGTGCTCGCGCGCGGCGCGCCGGTGTGCCCGGACCCGTGAGACGCCCGCCGAGTCCCGAGTAGCACGACTAACCCACGGGTAATGAGCGGGCGTCCGACGGGGCATGGTTGGATGCGAAGAGAAGGACGCGGCGTACGCAGGGAACGCGGAGCACGCAGAGGACGAACGACCGAGAATCGTGACGGGAAAGCGGGATCGGGGGGTGTCATGAGCGCTGTTGCGGCGTATGCGTCGTGGAGGGCACGGTTCCCCGGTACGGCGGCCCGGCCCGCGGGCGGGACCGTCAGCAAGGCGTGGCGGGCGGCCGTCGGGGAGGACGGCGCCGGTCACCAGAGCTCTCCGGCGTGGGTGCACGCGGGACGTCGAGAAACCAGCAGGCGGACATCGTGAGGATCTTCGGCAGGGTACGGCACCGGCCTTCCGCCTCGTGGCGGCAGGCCACCGACCGTGCCTTCACGCTCATCGGCGACGGCCGGTACGAGGACGCCGGCGCGCTCCTGACGCGCGCCGCGGACATGGAGCCGTGGCTGTCCGAGTCCTGGTTCAACCTGGCCCTGCTGCACAAGTTCCGGCACGACTGGGAGCAGGCCCGCGCCGCCGGACTGCGGGCCGTGGCGCTGCTGGACCGCGACGCGGGCGCCCCCGACTGGTGGAACGTGGGCATCGCCGCCACCGCCCTCCAGGACTGGCCGCTGGCCCGCCGCGCCTGGCAGGCGTACGGGCTGCGGGTGCCCGGCGACGGCGGCCCGGCCGGCGAGCCGCTCGGCATGGAGCTGGGCAGCGCGGCCGTGCGGCTGTCGCCCGAAGGCGAGGCCGAGGTGGTCTGGGGCCGCCGGCTCGACCCGGCCCGCATGGAGGTGCTGTCCATCCCGCTGCCGTCCTCCGGCCGCCGCTGGGGCGAGGTCGTGCTGCACGACGGCGTCCCGCACGGCGAGCGGGTGACCGCCGCCGGCCCGTCGTATCCGGTCTTCGACGAGATCGAGCTGTGGGCCCCCTCGCCGGTGCCGACCTGGGTCGTCCTGCTGGAGGCCGCCACCGAGGCGGACCGGGACGCGCTGGAGCGGCTGGCGGCCGACGCCGGGTTCGCCGCCGAGGACTGGTCCTCGTCCGTGCGGCTGCTGTGCCGCACGTGCTCGGAGAGCCGGATGCCCAGCGACGAGGGCGACGGCGAGCACCTGGACCCGCACGACCACAGCGAGCCTGGCCACCCCGGCCCGCTCGGCCACCGCACGGCCGGCTCCGGCCTGCTGTGGGTGCCCGAGCGCGAGTGCGGCATCGCGGCCCCCGCCGGGCTGGTCCGCGGGCTGCTGGACGGCTGGGTCGCGGACAGCCCGGACACCCGTGAGTGGCGGGATCTGGAAGAGGTCTGCTGAGCCCCCGGGCCGGGTCCGCTTACCCTGGATGGGCCCTGGGCTCCGGGGCGTGACAGTGCATTCGGGTTGTGAGAGAGGCATACGGCGGCGATGGCGCAGCAAGAGACCGATCAGCCGGTGAACGACGAGTTCATCGTGGACACCGAGGACTGCGAGGAGCGGGAGACCGCGCACCGCGAGCGCGGCACGTCCCGTCCGATCACCGTGGTCGGCAACCCCGTCCTGCACAAGGAGTGCAAGGACGTCACGGAGTTCGACGAGAAGCTGGCGCAGCTCATCGACGACATGTTCGCCAGCCAGCGGACCGCCGAGGGCGTCGGCCTCGCCGCCAACCAGATCGGCGTCGACCTCAAGGTGTTCGTCTACGACTGCATGGACGACGAGGGCGTCCGGCACGTGGGCCACGTCTGCAACCCGGTCCTGGACGAGCTCCCGGCCGACCGCCGGATCCTCGACGACTCCAACGAGGGCTGCCTGTCCGTCCCGACGGCGTACGCCCCGCTGGCCCGTCCCGACTACGCGGTGGTGCGCGGCCAGGACATGAAGGGCAACCCGATCGCCGTCCAGGGCACCGGCTACTTCGCCCGCTGCCTCCAGCACGAGACGGACCACCTGTACGGCTACCTGTACATCGACCGCCTCTCCAAGCGCGACCGCAAGGACGCGCTCCGGCAGATGGCCGAGGGCACGCCCCGCTACCCGGTCGTCCCCAACGACTGACCCGCCGGGCGCGCGCTCCGGGCCGGGCCGCCCGTGGCGCCCGGCCCGGCCCGGTGTCACACCAGGCCGCCCCGACCCCGGGCTTCCTCGCGCAGCGCCTGCTCACGGGCGGCCTCCTCGGGCGGGAGCACGTCGGAGGGGAAGTCGGCCGGCTCGAAGATCCGCCGGAGTTCGACGACGCCCTCCCGGAACGGGATCCGGGCCGCCCACTCCCGGGCCTGGTCCATCGAGTCCACCCGGATGATCCAATAGCCGGCGATCAGCTCGCCGATCTCGTCGAACGGCCCGTCGATCACACTGGGCTTCCCGCCCGCGAACACCACCCGGGCACCCTCCGACGACGCCCACAGTCCGTCGGCGGCCAGCAGCGCGCCCGCCTTGGCCAGGGCCTCGTTGTACCGCTGCATGTCGGCGACCTGCTCCCGGGTCGGCAGCACGCCGGCCTCGGACTCCTCGGTCGCCTTGACGATCATCATGACGCGCATCAGGTGCTTCTCCTGTCCCGTTGCTGCCCCCTGACCACCTAGCCTCCCCGCAGCCGGGGACGGTCCGGGCGCCCCGGCCGCCGTGTCGCCGGTTTTTCGCGAGAACGGGAGCGGGCCCTCCCGGAGAACTCCGGAAGGGCCCGCTCGGGAACCGTGGCCTAGAACTCGTCGTCGAACGCGACCGTGCCCTCGACCGCCACCTGGTACGCGGAGGCGCGGCGCTCGAAGAAGTTGGTCAGCTCCTGCACGTTCTGCAGCTCCATGAAGGAGAACGGGTTCTCCGAGCCGTAGACCGGGGCGAAGCCGAGGCGCTGGAGGCGCTGGTCGGCGACGCACTGGAGGTACTCGCGCATGGACTCGGTGTTCATGCCCGGCAGGCCCTCGCCGCACAGGTCGCGGCCGAACTGGAGCTCCGCCTCGACGGCCTCCTTCAGCATGTCGGTCACCTGCTGCTGGAGCTCGTCGTCGAAGAGGTCGGGCTCCTCCTGGCGGACGGTGTCCACGACCTCGAACGCGAAGTTCATGTGCATCGTCTCGTCACGGAACACCCAGTTGGTGCCGGTGGCGAGGCCGTGCAGCAGGCCGCGCGAGCGGAACCAGTACACGTACGCGAACGCGCCGTAGAAGAACAGGCCCTCGATGCACGCCGCGAAGCAGATCAGGTTGAGCAGGAAGCGACGGCGGTCGGCCTTCGTCTCCAGCCTGTCGATCTTCTCGACCGAGTCCATCCACTTGAAGCAGAACTGGGCCTTCTCCCGGATGGACGGGATGTTCTCCACGGCCGCGAAGGCGGCGGCGCGGTCGTCCGGGTCGGGCAGGTAGGTGTCCAGCAGCGTCAGGTAGAACTGGACGTGCACGGCCTCCTCGAAGAGCTGCCGCGACAGGTACAGCCGCGCCTCGGGGGAGTTGATGTGCTTGTACAGCGTCAGCACGAGGTTGTTGGCCACGATCGAGTCGCCGGTCGCGAAGAACGCGACGAGGCGGCCGATCATGTGCTGCTCGCCCGGGGAGAGCTTGGCCAGGTCGGCCACGTCGGAGTGGAGGTCGACCTCCTCCACGGTCCAGGTGTTCTTGATCGCGTCGCGGTAGCGGTCGTAGAAGTCCGGGTACCGCATGGGACGCAGGGTCAGCTCGAAGCCCGGGTCGAGCAGGTTCTTCTGTTCGTTCGACATTACTGGCAGGCCTCGCAGGACTCGGGGTTCTCAAGGGAGCAGGCGATGGCGTCCGCGTCGGGCGCGGCCTGCTGGACGGGGAGGGTGGCGGGGGCGGCGGCGCTGCCACCGGACGCCGCGCGGGCGATCCGGGTCGCCGGACGCGAGCGCAGGTAGTACGTGGTCTTGATGCCCTGCTTCCAGGCGTACGCGTACATCGAGCTGAGCTTGCCGATGGTGGGCGAGGCCATGAACAGGTTGAGCGACTGGCTCTGGTCCAGGTACGGGGTGCGGGCCGCGGCCATGTCGATCAGGGCGCGCTGCGGGATCTCCCAGGCGGTGCGGTAGAGGTCGCGCACCTCCTGCGGGATCCAGTTCATGTCCTGGATCGAGCCGTTGGCGTCGGTCATCGCGTCGC
Source organism: Streptomyces sp. NPDC021100 (assembly GCF_044333095.1). Taxonomy (NCBI): domain Bacteria; kingdom Bacillati; phylum Actinomycetota; class Actinomycetes; order Kitasatosporales; family Streptomycetaceae; genus Streptomyces; species Streptomyces sp. NPDC021100. Next base: position 516,802 of record NZ_JBIRQH010000001.1, on the reverse strand, counting down.
GCGTGGTGCGGTCCCACACGCCGAGCTTCTTCAGGTCCTCCACCAGATAGGTGTTGACCTGGAGGAACTCACCGCTGAGCGTTTCGCGCTTGAACAGGTTCGAAACCTGCGGCTCGATGCACTCGTAGACGCCGGCGATGGACGCGATCGTCGCGGTCGGCGCGATGGCCAGCAGCAGCGAGTTGCGCATGCCGACGGAGGCGATCCGGGCGCGCAGCGCGTCCCAGCGTCCGGCCCAGGTCGGCTCGGTGTTCGGGTAGTGGTCGGGGTGCAGCACGCCGCGCGCGGTGCGGGTCGCGGACCAGGCCGGGTGCGGGCCGTGCCGCTCGGCGAGGTCGGCGGACGCCTCGTACGCCGCGAGCATGATCCGCTCGGAGATCCGGGTGGACAGGGCCTTCGCCTCGGGGGAGTCGAAGGGCAGCCGCAGCCGGAAGAAGACGTCCTGGAGGCCCATCAGGCCCAGACCGACCGGGCGCCAGCGGGAGTTGGAGTTCCCGGCCTGCTCGGTCGGGTAGAAGTTGATGTCCACGACGCGGTCGAGGAAGGTGACGGCCGTGCGGACGGTCCGGTCCAGCTTCTCCCAGTCCATCTCGCCGTCCGCGCCCAGGTGGGCGGCGAGGTTGACGGAACCGAGGTTGCAGACCGCGGTCTCGCCGTCGTTCGTGACCTCCAGGATCTCCGTGCAGAGGTTGGAGGAGTGGACGACCTGGCCGGGCTCGGCGGTCTGGTTGGCGGTGCGGTTGGCGGCGTCCTTGAACGTCATCCAGCCGTTGCCGGTCTGCGCGAGGGTGCGCATCATCCGGGCGTAGAGCACCCGCGCCGGGATGGTCTTGACGGCCTTGCCCTCGGCCTCGTACTTCCGGTACGCGGCGTCGAACTCGTCGCCGTACAGGTCGACCAGGTCCGGGGTGTCGGCCGGGGAGAACAGCGACCAGTCCGCGTCCGCCTCGACCCGGCGCATGAACTCGTCCGGGATCCAGTGCGCGATGTTGAGGTTGTGGGTGCGGCGGGCCTCTTCGCCGGTGTTGTCGCGGAGCTCCAGGAACTCCTCGATGTCCGCGTGCCAGGTCTCCAGGTAGACGCAGGCCGCGCCCTTGCGCCGGCCGCCCTGGTTGACGGCGGCGACGGAGGCGTCGAGCGTCCGCAGGAACGGCACGATGCCGTTGGAGTGCCCGTTGGTGCCGCGGATCAGCGAACCGCGGGAACGGATGCGGGAGTAGGACAGACCGATGCCGCCCGCGTGCTTCGACAGCCGCGCGACCTGGTGGTAGCGGTCGTAGATCGAGTCGAGCTCGTCCAGCGGCGAGTCCAGCAGGTAGCAGGACGACATCTGCGGGTGGCGCGTGCCGGAGTTGAAGAGCGTGGGGGAGGAGGGGAGGTACGAGAGGGTGCTGGTGAGGCGGTAGAGCTCGGCCACGTCCTCCAGGGCGCGGACCGATCCGTCCTCGGCCAGGCCGCAGGCCACGCGCAGCAGGAAGTGCTGCGGCGTCTCGATCACGTTCCGGGTGATCGGGTGGCGGAGCAGGTAGCGGCTGTGCAGGGTGCGCAGGCCGAAGTAGCCGAAGCGGTCGTCGGCGCCGTCGGCGAGCGCGGCGTCCACCAGCGCGTCCAGCCGCTCGGCGTGCTCGCGCACGAACGCGGCGGTCTCGTCGGCGATCAGGCCCTCGCGGTGGCCGGTGGCGACGGACGCGGAGAAGGAGACCGCGCCCTGCCCGGCCGCCTCCTCGGCGATGGCGAGCGTGAGGAGCCGCGCGGCGAGCCGCGAGTACTCGGGCTCCTCGGAGATCAGCCCGGCCGCGGCCTCGGTGGCCAGCGAGCGCAGTTCGGCCTCGTCCGACCCGGGGTGCCTGCCGCGCAGCGCGGCGGCGGCGACCTTGCCGGGGTCGGTGGCGGGCAGATCGGCGGTGAGCTCCGTCAGGGTGCGCAGGAGCGCGGTCCCGGGGCCGCCGGTCGTGTCCGCCTCGGGCGCAGAGACCGGACCTGAAACAGGTTCCGCGGGCGCGATCGTCACGTGTGGCTCTCCTCGCTCGGGGGCCCGGCGGGAAGGCAGGGGGGCGCGCACGCGCAGCCGACGGCGTACGGAAGCCGTACGAGGCGTGCGCGCGGGCGTCCACCGGCCCAACCCGCGAGGCCCGGACGTGTTCAGACGCCGTACCGGGCGGGCCCGGCGATGGCGTGCTGCCGGCAGGTCCTCGGACTGCGGAACGGGCGGATTGGGCCCGTACGTACACCGTTGCGGGACAGTTCCGGATTTCCACCGGATTCCCCTGCGGCGACAGCGAGGACGAGCATACATCTAGTGCCGACGATCGCGCGTGCCCCCACATGTTGTGTCGTCACGTCATGGAGCGGTCGCGGAATGTGCTAACGGAGGGGCCCGGTGACAGGCGCGTTCACGGAAGCGATCCCCTGTCACGCGGCGGCAGAAGGGAAGGGCGGCCGGGCTTCACGAATGTGTAGACGTACCACCGGCCGACGTCCGTCGGTGGGAGGGCGTCGACGGGCCGGGGACTCGTACGGTCCGCTTATGTCGAACGGGAGATCGATCACAGGCGGCCCCCTCGGCGATGCCGCCGTGACGCCCCTGCCCCGGCCCGTGCCGGGGATCCGCGTGTGCGTGCGGCTCAACCTCGGTGGCTGCGGGCCCTACGCGCACATCGTCGCGGACGTCGAACCGCCCGGTCCGGGCGGTGGGCTGGAGTTGCTCAGTGCCGTGCCGGAGGACCTGCTGCCCCGGGAGCACCTTCCGGCGCTGCGGCAGGGTCTGCTGGAGGGGCTCGGCGGGGTGGCGGCGGCCGTCCTGGTCACCGATGGCCACTACCACGACGCGGACTCCTGCGACCTCGGCTATCTGCTGGCCGGCAGGGAGGCCGGGCGCGCCGCGCTCGTCGGTGCGGGCCTGCTGCCGCCCGGGGAGGCGGAGGCGCTGCGCTGGGCGAGCCGGCCCGGCCGACCGCGGCCCCGCCGGCGAGGCGGGGGCCGACGGTCGTAGCCGGGCGTCAGTGACCGCCCGGTGCTCCCGCCGTCGCCGGGGGCAGTTCCGCCTGGACGCCCGGGTCGCCCGCGTCCGCCGTGTAGTCGGACGCCTTCGTCTCGTCCACGCCGTCCGGTGTGCCGAGCGCCTTGAACGCGAAGGTCAGCACGACCGCGACGAGCACGTTCAGCGCGAACGCCGTCAGCCCGATGTACCCCTTCTCTCCGATGAAGGGGATGAGGTTGGTGTTGCCGAAGTGGTCCTGCGTGGCGCTCGGGGTGTCATACGCGCGCCAGGTGCCGTAGATCATGCCGGTCGCCCAGCCCGCCAGCAGCGCCCAGCGGTGGAACCAGCGGGTGAACAGGCCGCCGACCAGGGCGGGGACGGTCTGGAGGATCCAGATGCCGCCCAGCAGCTGGAAGTTGATGGCGACCGTTTTGTCCATGGTGAGGACGAAGACGAGCGCGCCCACCTTCACCAGCAGGGACGCGAGCTTGGAGACCTTCGCCTCGTGCGCGGGCGAGGCGTCCGGCCGCAGGAAGTCCTTGTAGATGTTGCGGGTGAAGAGGTTGGCGGCGGCGATGGACATGATGGCCGCCGGGACCAGGGCACCGATGCCGATCGCCGCGAAGGCGACGCCGGTGAACCAGTCCGGGAACATGTCCTCGAAGAGCTGCGGGATGGCGAGCTGCCCGTTCTTCACCTTGATCCCCGCCGCCACCGCCATGAAACCGAGCATCGCCAGCAGCCCCAGCATCAGCGAGTACAGCGGCAGGATCGTGGTGTTGCGGCGGATGACGTTGCGGTTCTTGCTGGAGAGCACCGCCGTCACCGAGTGCGGGTAGAGGAACAGCGCCATCGCCGAACCCAGGGCGAGGGTCGCGTACGCCCACTGCGCGTCCGGCCCGGTGGCCAGGGCGCCGCGCGGCTTGCCCGTGTCCGGGTTCTTGGCGGAGAACGCCTCGCCCGCCTTGGCGAAGATGTGGTCGAACCCGCCGAGCCGCATGGGGATGTAGATGATGGCGACCGCGATGACGATGTAGATCAGCGCGTCCTTGACGAACGCGATCAGGGCCGGGGCCCGCAGCCCGGACGAGTAGGTGTACGCCGCCAGCACGCCGAAGGCGATGAGCAGCGGCAGGTCCTTCATGAACCAGTTGGAGCCGCCGCCGATCCCCATCACGTCCAGCACGGCCTGGATGCCGACGAGTTGGAGGGCGATGTAGGGCATCGTGGCGAGGATGCCGGTGAGGGCGAGCGCCAGCGACAGCCCCCGGGAGCCGAAGCGGCCCCGGACGAAGTCGGACGAGGTGACGTACCCGTGTTTGTGCGACACCGACCACAGGCGCGGCAGGAAGGTGAAGACCAGTGGGTAGCAGAGGATCGTGTACGGCACGGCGAAGAACCCGGCCGCGCCGCCCGCGTAGACGGCCGCCGGCACGGCGACGAAGGTGTACGCCGTGTACAGGTCGCCGCCGAGCAGGAACCAGGTGATCCAGGTGCCGAACGAGCGCCCGCCCAGCCCCCACTCGTCGAGGCTGTCGGCGCTCTCGGCCCGCCGCCACCGCGCGGCGTAGAAGCCCATGACCGTGACGCCCAGGAAGAAGATGATGAAGACGGTGAGCGCGACACCGTTGACGCCGTCCTTCACGCCCGCCCACCCCGCTTCCGCTCCCGCTCCTGCCGGCGCACGAGCACGTACGCGACGGTCGTCAGCGCCGTCGAGATGACGACCCAGAGCATCTGGTACCAGTAGAAGAACGGGATGCCGATGAACGCCGGCTTCAGCCGGGCGTAGGAGTCGACCCAGAGCATCGCGCCGAACGGCAGGGCGAGGCAGATCCCCGCGACGACCATCGGGAGGGTCACGACCGGCTTGCGGCGGCCGTCGGCGGCGTCGGGTGGTGCGGAAGCGGGTGGTTCGGACATGCGACGGCTCCGTCCCCGTGCGGTCGGCGGCATGGCGCGACGGTCGCGGCGCGATCCCCTCGCGGTGCGATCATTCGCGTAATGCGCACGAAATCTAGGTGAGGGAGCCTCCGGTCGTCACCCCCTGTCCGGATATCGGTATGACAACATCAACTTCCCTGACGTGCCGGGGCGCTGGGCGTGCGCTCCGGAGCCTCCACCGAGGCCGTGCGCGCTCCCGGCCCCGCGCATAGGTTGAACGGCATGTGCGACAAGCCCTTTGACCTCGTCATCTTCGACTGCGACGGCGTTCTGGTGGACAGCGAGCGGATCTGCGTGCGCGTGGAGGCGGAGTACCTGGCCGAGATGGGAGCCCCGTTCACCGAGGCGGAGATCGTCGAGAAGTTCGTGGGTTCCCCGGCGGAGATCATGCGGGAGGCGGTCGCGGAACTCCTCGGTCGGCCGCTGCCCGCCGACTGGTGGAAGCCGTACGAGCGGCGCTACGTGGACGCGTTCGCCGCCGAGTTGACGGCCGTGGAGGGCGTCGCCGAGGCGCTGGGGGAGCTGGACCTCCCCTTCTGCGTCGCCTCCAACGGCGAACACACCGCCATCCGGCAGAACCTGCGGCTCACCGGCCTCCACGGTCTCTTCGAGGAGGGGCGGATCTTCAGCGCCGAGGACGTGGCACGCGGCAAGCCCGACCCGGACCTCTTTCTGCACGCCGCCCGGACCCTGGGCGCCGAACCGGCCCGGTGCGCCGTGGTCGAGGACAGCCGGTACGGCGTCCGGGCGGCCCGCGCGGCGGGCATGCGGTCCTTCGGCTACGCCGGCGGACTGACGCTCGCCGCCTGGCTGGAGGGGCCCGGCACGGTCGTCTTCGACGACATGCGGAAGCTGCCCGCGCTGCTCGCCGGTGGCTGAGTCCGCGGGCAACCGGGCGGCGGGACACGGTCCTTGTCGCGGTCCGTGGTGTCTGCAATGATCATGTGATGCTGAGCATCGGATCGGTGGTCCTTGGCGTCGACGACATGGAGCGGGCCGCCGGGTTCTGGACCCGGGCCCTCGGCTACGTGCCGCGCGGCGGCGAGGTCGAGGCGTCCTTCACCGTCCTGGTGCCCGCCGCCGGCGGCACCGGCGTCCAACTGGCGCTGATGCGCAGCGAGACGGCGGCCGAGCGGTATCCGCGCGTCCACCTGGACCTGTACGCCACCGACGCGGCCGCGCAGGCGGCGGAGGTGGAGCGGCTGCTGGGGCTCGGGGCCGAGCGGGTCGACTGGGACCGCTATCCGGAGGACCCGGACTTCGTCGTCCTCTCGGACCCGGAGGGGAATCGCTTCTGCGTGATCGATACGAGCCACGACTGATCGGTCGGGCCTCTTCGTCGGGTCTCTCCGCCGGGCCTCAGAGGAAGTCCGCGTGCAGCGTGGACGGCACCTCGGCCGCGTACGCCCCCAGCGCGTCCTCCAGGGCGACGCGCCCGCTGAACAGCAGCTCCAACAGCTCGTTCTGCGGCCGGTAGTAGCAGGATCCGCACAGTGCGGTGGTCCGCGGGTCCGTGGCCTGCCAGGCGGCGCGGGCGGCGCCGTCCAGGACGTCCGGCCAGCCGTCGGCGGCGACGTCGCCGAGGTCGTAGCGGGGGTCGGGGCTCACCTGGGGGCAAGGGTGGAGGTGTCCGCGGGAGTCGACGGCAGCGGCGAAGCGGCTGTAGTGGCAGCGGCCGAAGCGGGCTTCGCGGGGGCCGCCGTCTGTGGTGTCGGCGTTCGGGCCGTCGCCGTTCGGGGCGCCGTCGGCGGGGCGCGGCAACCGGACCTCGAACGCGTCGTCCGCCAGCAGGGCGGCCTGGCGCAGGGCCGGTGCGACGTCCGCCGGAGCCGCGTACGGGTCGCCGTGCGGAACGGAGTACGGGTCGGTGTCGAAGCGTATGTAGTGGGCACCCGATTCCCGGGCCGCGTGGGCGGCGGCCAGGATCTCCCCGCTGTTGCGTTCGGTGACCACGTAGTGGAAGCCGATGCGGAAGTCCGGGTCGATGGCGGACTGCCGCAGGTTGCCGACGTCGTCGAGGAGCGACGCCAACGTCGTCCGGCCGGAACCGGAACCGCCGGCCTGGAAGCCGGCCTCGGTGCCCGCCGGGAGCGCGACCCGCACCCAGGTGTGGGTGGAGGCCACGCACTCGGCCGTGTCCGGGCGGCCGAGCCGGGTGCCGTCGGTGACCAGCCCGAGGCGGAGCCCGGCCTCGTGCCCCGCGTCGCACACGGCCGGATATCCGGGGTGGCGGGTGGTTTCGCGGGCGCCGCGGAAGGTCACCGCCCGGCCGCCGGAGGCCGCGAATCCGCGGAGCAGGGCGGCGGCGTCCGCCGTCGGGAGAGCGCTTTCCGCGGGGGAATTCCCGTCGGCCCGTCCGGCGGCGTCCGTTCCGCCGCGGCTTTCCTGCCGGGAAAACGCGGAAGGCCCCATGATGTCGAGCCGGACATGCACCGGACGGATTTCCCGGCCTTCGACGAAGCGGCGCAGCAACGCGCCGTGTGCGAGGACTTTCCGTGGTGAATGCGCCGGTTCCAGGCCGGGCGCGGGACGTCGGCGGCCACCCCGCGGAGTGGTTCCGCCGTGGCTCCGCACGCCCGCGGTGTCGTCCATGATCGTCCTCTCGCGAGGCAGCGGTCGGGCGCCGGTGACACTATGAGCCGCCGTGATGACCGTCAATAGGAATGGACCATGAGGGACCGTTCCCGTGGAATCGCCCTTGCCGCCCTTCCCGGAAGGCCGGACGATTCCACGGCGCGCGCGCCCTATTCCGACGCGGGCCGCCGCAATCGCGCGACGAACTTGTAGCGGTCCCCCCGGTAGACCGAACGCACCCACTCCACCGGCGCCCCGTCCGCGTCCAGCGAGTGGCGGGAGAGCAGCAGCATGGGGAGCCCCACGTCGGTGCCGAGCAGCCCGGCCTCGCGCGGGGTGGCGAGCGAGGTCTCGATGGTCTCCTCGGCCTCGGCCAGGTGCACGCCGTAGACCTCGGCGAGCGCCGTGTACAGCGACGTGTACTTGACGAGGTTGCGGCGCAGCGCGGGGAAGCGCTTCGCGGAGAGGTGGGTGGTCTCGATGGCCATGGGTTCGCCGCTGGCCAGCCGCAGCCGTTCGATGCGCAGCACCCGGCCGCCGGGGGAGATGTCGAGCAGGCCGGCGAGGCGGTCGTCCGCGGTGACGTAGCCGATGTCGAGCAGCTGCGAGGTGGGTTCGAGGCCCTGGGCCCTCATGTCCTCCGTGTAGGAGGTGAGTTGCAGCGCCTGGGAGACCTTGGGCTTGGCGACGAAGGTGCCCTTGCCCTGGATGCGTTCCAGGCGGCCCTCGACGACCAGTTCCTGGAGGGCCTGGCGCACGGTGGTACGCGAGGTGTCGAACTCCGCGGCAAGGGTGCGTTCGGGTGGCACCGGCGTGCCGGGGCGCAAGGTTTCGGTCATCTCCAACAGATGACGTTTGAGCCGGTAGTACTTGGGGACGCGGGCCGTCCGCACACCGCCGGCGGTGCTGCCGTTCTCCGCTGTCCCGCCCTCGGTCGCCATGGCGTGCCTTCCCGACTCCGATCCTGCTGCCGTCACCGGCTCCTCCGTCTATCGCGGTCACATGGTGGCACGGGCAGTGCCCGAGGGGACCGGAGACGCCCAGGTCGGCCCTCAGGTGTCGGTCCGGTAACGGAGCCGACAGCGACTCTTATACACCCTTGACACCCCAAAAGGTCTAGGCCAAGCTGCGGGCACTGGTCTAAACCATTAAAGACCACTTTTCGGTCCTGAGGAGAGTGCTGTGAAGCGTGGGCTCATAGCGGCGACGGGTGTCGCGGCCTTGTTGGTGAGTGTGGCTGCTTGTGGGTCCGACGGCGGCGACAAGGACTCCGGTTCCGGATCCGGTGACTCCAAGGGCAAGACCCTCACCGTCTGGTTCATGGACGGCTCGAACCCGCCCAAGTGGACCGAGGCCGTGAAGTCCGAGTTCGAGCAGAAGACCGGCGCCAAGCTGGATGTCCAGATCCAGAAGTGGGACAACATCCAGCAGAAGCTCACCACCGCGCTCTCCGAGTCCACGCCGCCCGACGTCTTCGAGATCGGCAACACCCAGACGCCCTCCTACGCCGCGACCGGCGGCCTCGCCGACCTCTCCGACCTGAAGAAGGAGATCGGCAAGGACTGGACCGATTCCCTCAACAAGCCGTCGGTGTTCGAGGGGACGCAGTACGCGGCGCCCTGGTGGGCCGCCAACCGCGTCGTCATCTACAACAAGAAGGTCTGGGCCGACGCCGGCGTCAAGGACGTCCCCAAGACCCGCGCCGACCTCTTCAAGGCGTTCGAGGCCATCCAGAAGAAGGGCGACGCCGAGCCCCTCTACCTGCCCGGCCAGAACTGGTACTTCTTCGACGGCCTGACCATCGGCGCCGGTGCCGACCTGGTGAAGAAGGACGGCAACAAGTACGTCTCCAACCTCGCCGACCCCAAGGTGGGCAAGGCCATGGAGGTCTACAAGCAGTACCAGGCGTTCAGCAAGGCGCCGAAGGACAAGGACGAGGCCACCCCGCAGCAGGCCGACGTCTTCGCCAAGGGCAAGACCGGCGCCTTCATCGGCATGGGCTGGGAGGCCAAGACCGCGGTCAAGGCGAACCCGGCGATCGAGAAGGACCTCGGCTTCTTCACCATCCCCGGTGAGACCGCCGACAAGCCCGAGGGCGTCTTCCTTGGCGGCTCCAACCTCGCGATCGCCGAGCGGAGCAAGAAGAAGGATCTCGCGGAGGAGTTCCTGAAGATCGCGCTGTCCGACAAGAACGAGGGCGCGCTCGCCCATGAGGTCGGCTCGATCCCCAACAAGGAGTCGCTGCTCTCCCAGGTGAAGGGCAACCCGGCCGGAGAGGCCGCGGCCCCGGCGGCCAAGGGCGGCGGCACCACCCCGCTGATCGCCGAGTGGGCGGCCGTCGAGAACGCCCCCAACCCGATCAAGGCGTACATGACCGCCGTGCTCAACGGCAAGTCGCCCGAGGACGCGGCCAAGCAGGTCGAGGGCGAGATGAACAAGCGCCTCAGCCAGAAGCAGTGACCCGCGCGGGCGGGCGGGGCGCGGGCCGGACACCGGCCGGCGCCCCGCCCGCCCGGCATCACACGCACCACCGTTGTACAGGGGAGAAGGCGGACGACGATGTCAGCGCAGACCGAAGAGGCGGCGGCCCGGCCCGCCTCCCGGACCGGCAAGGGCGGCGCGCCGCCGGTTCCCGGGGCGTCGAAGCGGGCAGGCAGAACAGCCCCGTACCTGCTGATCCTGCCCGCGGCCGTCTTCACGGTGCTGCTGCTCGGCTGGATCATGGTGCAGAACGGCCTGCTGTCGTTCCAGAACCTCAACCGGCGGCAGCTCATCCGGCGCACCACCGAGTGGATCGGCTTCGACAACTACGCGGACACGCTGGGGAGCGAGGACTTCTGGCGGGTCACCCTCCGGTCCGTCGTCTTCACCGCGGTCAACGTCGCCCTGGTCATGGTGGTCGGCTGTCTGATCGGCCTGCTGCTCGCCCGGCTCGGCAAGCGGACGCGGCTGCTGCTCTCCCTCGGCCTGGTGCTGGCCTGGGCCATGCCCGTTGTCGCGGCCACCACGGTTTTCCAGTGGCTTTTCGCCCAGCGGTTCGGCGTCGTCAACTACGTGCTGGACAAGCTCGGCTGGCACTCCATGGCCGAGTACAACTGGACCGGCGGGCAGTTCTCCACCTTCTTCGTGATCACCGTGCTGCTCGTGTGGCAGTCCGTGCCCTTCGTCGCGATCAACCTCTACGCGGCGACGACCACGATCCCCAAGGAGCTCTACGAGGCCGCCGAGCTCGACGGCGCCGGCGTGTGGAAGCGGTTCACCTCGGTGACCTTCCCCTTCCTCAAGCCGTTCTTCTACGCCACGACGTTCCTCGAAGTCATCTGGATCTTCAAGTCGTTCACCCAGGTCTTCGTCATCAACGAGGGCGGCCCCGACCGCCTCACCGAGACCCTGCCGGTGTACGCCTTCGTCGAGGGCATGAACAACCAGCACTTCGGCATGGGCGCCGCGATCTCCATCCTGACCATCGTCATCCTGCTCGCCCTGACCGCTTACTACCTGCGCCTGGTGCTCAAGCAAGAGGAGGACGAGCTGTGAAGCGCTCCCTGATCGGCCGGGTCTGGCCGGGGGCGACGGCGGTCGTCCTGTTCCTCGGCTTCGTCTTTCCCGTCTACTGGATGTTCACCACGGCGTTCAAGGCCAACAAGGACATCGTCGGCGACGCCCCGGTCTGGGTCCCCACCAGCCCGACCCTCGAGCACTTCGAGAAGGCCGTGGACGCCGAGGGCTTCTGGACCTTCGTCGCCAACTCGTTCATCGTCACGGGCGTCGCCGTCCTGCTGTCGCTGGTGATCGCGCTGCTGGCCTCCTTCGCCATCGCCCGGATGCGCTTCCGGGGCCGCCGCAGCTTCATCCTGGTGATGATGATGGCCCAGATGGCGCCCTGGGAGGTCATGGTCATCGCGTACTACATGATCGTGCGCGACGCCGACATGCTGAACAGCCTGCCGCCGCTCATCGCCATCTACACCCTCATGGTGCTGCCCTTCACCATCCTGACGCTCCGCGGTTACGTCGCCGCCGTGCCCAAGGAACTGGAGGAGTCCGCCATGGTCGACGGCTGCACCCACGCCCAGGCGTTCCGCCGGGTGATCTTCCCGCTGCTGGCGCCCGGCCTGATGGCCACCTCCCTGTTCGGCTTCATCACCGTGTGGAACGAGTTCCCCTACGTGCTCATCCTGAGCAAGGACCCCTCCGCGCAGACGCTGCCGCTCTGGCTCACCGGTTTCCGGACCACCTTCGGCGACGACTGGGGCGCCACCATGGCCGCCTCCTCCCTCTTCGCCGTCCCCATCCTCATCCTGTTCGTCTTCCTGCAGCGCAGGGCCGTCGGAGGACTGACCTCCGGCGCGGTGAAGGGCTAGCACTGCACTCATGGACACGCTGACCCGAGACGCGCTCACCGTTCTCCAGCCCGGCTTCACCGGGACCACCCCGCCCGACTGGCTGCTGCGCCGGCTCGGCGAAGGACTCGCCGCCGTCGGCCTGTTCGGCCGCAACGTCGCCACGCCGGAACAACTGGCCGCCCTCACCGCCCGGCTGCGCGCCGAACGCGACGACGTGCTCGTCGCCATCGACGAGGAGGGTGGGGACGTCACCCGACTGGAGGTCCGCAGCGGCTCCTCCTTCCCCGGCAACCTCGCGCTCGGCGCGGTCGACGACCCGGAACTGACCCGGGCGGTCGCCCGCGAACTGGGCCGCCGGCTCGCCGAGTGCGGGATCAACCTCAACTGGGCGCCCTCCGCCGACGTCAACTCCGACCCCGACAACCCCGTCATCGGCGTGCGGTCCTTCGGCGCCGGCCCGGAACTCGTCGCCCGGCACACCGCCGCCTACGTCGAGGGCCTCCAGGCGGCGGGCGTGGCCGCCTGCACCAAGCACTTCCCCGGCCACGGCGACACCTCCGTCGATTCCCACGACGACATGCCCCGGGTGGGCGTCGACCTGCCGACGCTCCGGGCGCGGGACCTGCCGCCCTTCCACGCGGCCGTCGCGGCCGGCACCAAGGCGGTGATGAGCGCCCACATCCTGCTGCCCGCCCTCGACCCCCGGCTGCCGGCCACTCTCAGCCCCGACGTCCTGCACGGGCTGCTCCGGGCCCCCGTCGAGCGGGGCGGCCTCGGCTTCGACGGCCTGATCGTCACCGACGGCATCGAGATGCGGGCGATCTCCGCCGCCTGGGGCATCGAACGCGGCGGCGTCCTGGCCCTTGCCGCGGGCTGCGACGCCATCTGCGTCGGCGGCGGACACTCCGACGAGGGCACCGTCCTGCGGCTGCGCGACGCCATCGTCGCCGCCGTCCGCTCGGGAGAACTCCCCGAGGAGCGGCTCTCCGACGCCGCCGCCCGCGTCCGCGCACTCGCCCGCTGGGCCTCGAAGGCGGGGGAGGGCGCGCGGGAGGGGAGCGCGCCCACCCCCGACATCGGGCTCACCGCCGCCCGCCGGGCCCTGCGCGTCACGCGGCCGATCGGCCACGGCGCACCCGGCGGCCGGTCCGACGGTCCGGTCCACGAGGGTCTGCTCCACGAGGGTCTGGTTCACGACGGCCCTGTTCACGACGGCCCTGTTCACGACGGCCCCGTCCATGACGGCCCCGTCCATGACGGCCCCGTCCATGACGGCCCCGTCCATGACGGCCCCGTTCACGACGGTCCGGTCCATGTGGCCGCGTACACCCCGTCGGCCAACTTCGCCGTGGGCGACGAGACCCCCTGGGGAATCGCCGCCGACCTGGCCCGCCTGCTCCCGGGCACGTCGACCGGCAGCTACGGGCCGGGCACCGCGGACCCCGACACCGTGTTGCGGGATGCCGGCGGGCGCCCGGTCGTCGCGGTGGTACGGGACGTCCACCGCCACCCGTGGATGGCCACGGCTCTGGCCGCCCTGGTCGCCACCCGGCCCGACACCGTCGTGGTCGAAATGGGCCTGCCCCAGGCCCTGCCCACCGGTGCCCTGCACATCGCCACCCATGGCGCGGCCCGCGTATGCGGTACAGCCGCCGCCGAGGCCATCGCGGGCCGCGTCGCCGACTGAAGCGGGCCGCGTCGCCGGCTCGGGCCGGTCGCCTACCGGCCCGCCCTGGCCACCGAACCACGTCGGTTCGCCCGGGTGGGGTGACCCGCCCGCCGAAGCCGCACCAACGGGCGAAGGGCAGCCCTCGGGAGCCGTGCACCCGGCCGGTTGGGGTGCCCCCGGGCCGGAGGCCCTGGGCCCCCGGCCCGGCTGGATCCCCCGGTCGGCAGGGATCCCGGCCCGGCTGGATCCCATGACCCCGCAGGATTTGCCGGGCGGCCGGAGCCCGCGCGGCTCCCGACCGCCCGGCGCCGGCCTTACAGCCCCTGCCAGCTCGGCTTCGCCGCGTACGTCGCGCGGAAGTAGTCGGCGAGCCGGAGCTGCGAGGCCGCCGCCTCGTCGACGATCACGGTCGCGTGCGGGTGCAGCTGGAGCGCGGACGCCGGCACCAGAGCGGAGACCGGGCCTTCCACGGACCGGGCCACCGCCTCCGCCTTGCCCGCCCCGGTGGCCAGCAGCACCAGGTGCCGCGCCTCCAGGATGGTGCCGATGCCCTGGGTGATGACGTGATGGGGGACTTCGTCGATGCTGTCGAAGAACCGGGCGTTGTCCTGACGGGTCTGCTCGGTCAGCGTCTTGATCCGGGTGCGGGAGGCGAGGGACGAGCACGGCTCGTTGAACCCGATGTGCCCGTCGGTGCCGATGCCGAGCAACTGGAGGTCCACACCGCCCGCCTCGGACAGCGCGCGGTCATACGCGTCGCACGCTCCTTGCACGTCCTCGGCGGTGCCGTCCGGGCCCATGAACGAGGACTCGGTCAGCCCCAGCGGCTCCACCACCTGGCGCAGCACCGTCGACCGGTACGACTCCGGGTGGTCGGCGGGCAGGCCGACGTACTCGTCCAACTGGCAGATACGGGCGCGCGAGGCGTCCAGGGAACCGGAGCGGACCATGTCCGCCAGGGCGTCGTAGATGGGCAGCGGCGTCGAGCCGGTGGCAACGCCGAGCAGAGCGTCGGGCTTGCGGCTCAGCAGGGCGGCGATGGCCTCCGCGATGAGAGCGCCGCCTGCCTTGGCGTCCGGGACGATGACAACTTCCACGCTGGGCCTGCCGATCTTGGGGTTAGGGTGGTATAGACCAATCTAACAGAGCCCGGCCCGTGGGGACTGTTGCCCGCGCGCTACAGGAGGGAGCCGCCCGTCGCGTCGATCCACTGCCCGGTTACCCACCGCCCCTCGGATGAGGCCAGGAAGCCCACCACATCGGCTATGTCCTGCGGCTCCCCGACCCGCCGGAACGGCGAGAGGCCGGCCATCGCCTCCCAAGCCGCCTTGTTCTCCTCGCCTCGCAGCCAGCCGGCGTTCATGTCCGTGTCGACCACCCCGGGAGCCACGGCGTTCACGGTGATGCCGCGCGGGCCGACCTCCTTGGCCAGCGTCATGGTGAAGACGTCGAGGGCGCCCTTGGTCATCGCGTACGCGATGAGTTCTGTCATCCCCGCCCGGCGGGACAGCCCGGTCGACACGTTCACGATCCGGCCGCCGTCCCGCATCCGTTCCAGTCCGAGCTTGGTGATGAAGAAGGGAGCCTTGGCGTTGAGGGCGAAGACGTCGTCGAACTCCTCCGGTGTCGTCTCCCCGATCGGCTTGCGCGCCCCGTCGGTCCCGGCGTTGTTGACCAGGACATCCACCCCGTCCGCCTGCTCGTCGTATGCCGCCCACAGTGCCTCCGCGTCGCCCGGCACGCCGAGCCGCGCCCGGACGGTGAAGGCGGAACCGCCCGCGGCCGTGATCGCCGCGACCGTCTCTGCGGCCGCCCGTTCGTCCCGTCCGTAGTGCACGGCCACCCGGGCGCCGTCCCGCGCCAGCCGTTCGGAGATCGCCCGGCCGATGCCCCGGCTGCCACCCGTCACCAGTGCCGTCCTGCCCGTGAGCGCGCCCATGGAAGCCGCCCCCCTCTTTCTCTAGGGATCGTTACAGAAAGAAGGTAGCAGAGATTCTTGAGTGAGCGCTATAAAATTCAGGCATGGCGACGAAACAGCGCGGCCGTCCCCGGTCCTTCGACCGGGCCACGGCCCTGGAGCAGGCGATCATGGCCTTCTGGGAGCACGGCTACGAGGCCACTTCCATCGCGGACCTCACGCGCAGCATGGGCATCGGCGCCCCCAGCCTCTATGCCGCGTTCGGCGACAAGAAGGCCCTGTTCAGCGCGGCCGTCGAGGAGTACGGCCATACGTACGGAGCGTTCCTCGGCCGCGCTCTCGACGAGGAGCCGACCGCGCGCCGGGGGGTCGCGCGGATGCTGCGCGAGGCCGCCGCCGAGTACACGGCTCCCGGCCGCCCGCCCGGCTGTCTGGTCATCTCGGCCGCCACCAACGCGACGGAGGCGTCGGCGGACGTGGTGGCGGCCCTGCGTGAGCAGCGGGAGGCGAACGTACGCGCCATGGAGCAGGCCATCGAGGCCGACAAGGCCGCCGGGGAGCTGCCCCGGGACGCCGACCCGCGCGCCCTGGCCCGCTTCACGGCCGTCGTCATCCAGGGCATGTCGCAGCAGGCGCGCGACGGCGCGAGCCGTGAAGAGCTCGAAGCGGTGGCGGAGCTGGCCCTCCGCGCCTGGCCGGGCGGCGGCCCGGCAGGCCGCTGACGACGTGGGGTGCGTCCGGGAGCGGATGCCCGGGAGGAGAGGGGGACGCGACTGCGCCACGGGCCGCGGCGCCTGGCGGGGACCCTCGACCCCGCCGGCACCGCAGCCCGGAGCTGATATCGGCCGGACCGGACACCGCGGGGTGTGCGAGCCCCGCGTCCGGAGCGGCCGACCGGAGGCCGTGGCGCGGTCAGGGCAGAGAGCGCCGGGCCTCGTGCCGCCCTCCTGTGCGGGGAGGGCGGGGCTTTACCTGTTCATTGTGGACTAGACCATTCGCCCCTGTCCATGCCCGCGCGCCGGAACTCCGCGTGTCCCGGCGGCGAATCACCGGTGTCGTGCCGCGCGAGGACGGTCCCACCCGCCCTCCGGCCGCCGCGCGCCCGCGCCCGCCCCGGCCCGCTCCACCGGGCCGCGAAAGGAATTAGGCTCACAGCCGTGCCCTCCATGAACGATCTCGTACGCCAGCACACGGCCCTCGACGGCTCCGATCTCGAATGGCTTCACCTGCTGGTCTCGGAGTGGCAGTTGCTCTCCGACCTCTCCTTCGCCGACCTCGTCCTGTGGATCCCCACGCTCGACGGCACCCGGTATGTCTCGGTCGCCCAGATGCGCCCCAACACCGGCCCCACCTCGTACCAGGACGACATGGTGGGTCACCTCGTCCCGCGTGGCCGCCGGCCCATGCTCGACGCGGCGCTCGACGAGGGGCGCATCGTGCGCGAGGGTGATCCCGAGTGGCGCGAAGAGGTGCCGGTCCGGGTGGAATCCATCCCGGTCCGCCGCGAGGGGCGCGTTCTCGGCGTCATCGCCCGGAACACCAACCTGCTCACCGTGCGGACGCCGAGCCGGCTGGAGCTCACCTATCTGCAGAGCGCGTCCGATCTCGCCCAGATGATCGCCGCCGGAACGTTCCCCTTCCCCGGGCAACAAGTCGACATGGACGCCTCGCCGCGCGCCGGCGACGGCCTGGTCCGGCTGGACGCGGACGGCACCGTGCAGTACGCCAGCCCGAACGCGCTCTCCGCCTACCACCGGCTCGGCCTCGCCGCCGATCTCGTCGGGCATCATCTGGGCGAGACCACCGCTCAGTTGGCGCCCTCGCGCGGTCCGGTGGACGAGGGGCTGGCCAAGCTCGCCAGCGGCTGGGCGCCGCGCGAGTTCGAGGTCGAGGCCAACGGCGGCGTCATCCAGCTGCGGGTCATTCCGCTCAAACCCAAGGGCACGCACATCGGTTCGCTCGTCCTCCTCCGGGACGTCACCGAACTGCGTCGCCGCGAGCGCGAGTTGATCACCAAGGACGCCACCATCCGGGAGATCCACCACCGGGTGAAGAACAACCTCCAGACGGTCGCCGCCCTGCTGCGGCTCCAGGCCCGTCGCATCGGCTCGGCGGAGGGGCGCGAGGCGCTGGAGGAGGCCGTACGCCGGGTCGGCTCGATCGCGATCGTCCATGAGACGCTCTCGCAGAACCTCGACGAACGGGTCGAATTCGACGAGATCGCCGACCGGGTGCTTGCCATGGTCGCCGAGATCTCGCCGGGTCGCGTCCACACCCGCAGGACCGGGCGGTTCGGAGTGCTCGACGCGGAGGTCGCGACTCCGCTCTCCATGGTCCTGACCGAGCTGCTGCAGAACGCCCTGGAGCACGGGTTCGGGCCGGGGGAGCAGGGGACGGTCGAGGTGACGGCGGTGCGCGGGGGCACGCGGGCCGACGCCCGGCTGCTGATCTCGGTCCAGGACGACGGGCGCGGGCTGCCCGAGGGGTTCGATCCGCACCGGGCCGGGAACCTCGGCCTCCAGATCGTCCGCACCCTGGTCGAGGGCGAGCTCGGCGGCAGGTTCGACATGGTGCCCGCCTCCGAGCGGGGCACCCGAGTCGTCCTCGACCTCCCCGTCCGGCCGGAAAAGCCCTGATCAGACGGGTTTCGCTCTTCGGCGGCGCGGCATCGGGGCACGTCGCGCCGGGCATAGCACTGAGCCCCGGACCGTGGCCGGTCCGGGGCTCAAAGCTTCACTGTGCGGTGCTGGTGGGCGCCCCCGATACGTCAGGGGCACTGCGCGCTGCGGCTCGGGGGCCGAGGGGGCATCGTCAGGCGGTCGCGTTGCGAGCCCGGTTGCGGGCGGCGCGGCGCTTCATCGCGCGGCGCTCGTCCTCGCTGAGGCCACCCCAGACGCCGGAGTCCTGGCCGGACTCGAGCGCCCACTGCAGGCACTGCTCCATCACGGGGCAGCGGCGGCAGACGGCCTTGGCTTCCTCGATCTGCAGCAGCGCAGGACCGGTGTTGCCGATGGGGAAGAACAGCTCGGGGTCTTCCTCGCGGCAAACGGCGTTGTGACGCCAGTCCATGGCTGCTCCATCTCCTCGTTATTGCGGCTACGTGGCTTGTGAATGTGAACGCTTTCACGAATCCCCCCGCAACGGAAGGGCCGTTACCCAGTCGAGACTGGCTGCGGTCCAGGAAAGAGAGAGGGGGTTCGGGCAATCCGGGGAAGCCGAGATGAGCGGCTGTCCCGATCGCCATGAAGAGACTCGCAAACCTCGGCGGCCGACACAACCCCTTCTGGAAAGTTTTTTTTGATTCCTCGGTGTCAGCTAGGTCACAGCCGTACTTCCAGGGGGTGGAACCCAGGCTAAACGTTCGAGTGGAAGGACTTTAGGCCCTCACACTCACACAATCACACGCAGTGCACGGCGAACGCCTGTGAACGTCACGCTGGTACGCAATCCGAGGTGGTCACCGTCCATCTGAAACGGGAGCGGGGCCTGGGAATGCAAGGTGAAGGAACTCTGGTCATGGAGTGACACAGCGTGTCTGCCCTCGGGTCCGCGCTCCGGTGTGGACGTCAGCAGCCGGGTGATGTGGCGGCCGGCCGTGAAGGTCGAGAGCCTGGTGAGTCCCAGCACGTCAAGGCCGGTGTCGAAGGATGCGCGGGGCAGCGCGTAGATCGGCCGGTTGCCGAAGTACGTCCACGGCGACGTGTTGCAGATTATCGACATGACGAGATTCGCGAGTGGCTCCTCGCCAGGCCGTTCGAGGGTGATCGTCCCGTGCCGGCGGTTGGACTCGCCGGCGAACTGACGCATGAACTGTCGCACGTACAGGGAATGCGTCGAACGTTTGCCGCGCTCCCGCTGCTGCTCCACTCGGCCGACGACACCCGCGTCGAAGCCGAGGCCGGCGCAGAAGGTGAACCAGCGGCCGGGCGCCCCTTCGTCCTCGCTGCCCGGGGTACCGGCCGCGTGCCCCAGACCGATGATCCGCTCGTCGCCGTCGCGCAGCGCCTCCAGCAAGGCGCCCGCGGCCTCGACGGGATCGTTCGGCAGCCCCAGCGCGCGGGCGAACACGTTGGTCGAGCCGCCGGGCACCACGGCCAGGCGCGGCAGACGCTCCGGGTCGGGGCCGTGGTGCAGCAGACCGTTGACGACCTCGTTGACCGTTCCGTCCCCGCCCAGCGCGACCACCAGCTCGGTGTTCCCGCTCTCCGCGGCGGCCCGCGCCAGGTCCCGCGCGTGCCCCCGGTACTCGGTGGTGGCGACCTCGAGCTTGAGATCGCTGGCGAGCGCGTGCACCAGGACATCGCGCGTACGGGCACTGGTGGTGGTGGCCGAAGGGTTGACCACGAGAAGCGCACGCATGCGCGCCAGCCTACCTACCTGTCGGTACACGACCCACCTCAGGTCTCGCCGCCCCGGCCCGCCGCGTCGCCGGATCGCCCGGGCGCGACCGGTCGGGACGGGGCGGGGCTACCCTGCTGGGGTGAGCAGCAAGCAGTCCGCGTCGAAGTCCGCCCGTAAGAGCGCCGCCCCCGAGCGCGGCGGAAGCAAGGCACCCGACGTCCCGGAGCCGGCCGGTCCGCGGCCCGCCCGGTTGACGGCGGCCGCCGCGCTGGCCGGCCTGGAGGGGCTGGCCCTGCTGGTCGGCGGGCTGTACATCCTGGTCATGGGGCTGCTCGGGAAGCCGGACAGCCCGCGGCAGGCGGTGACGGGCGGGGCGACCATGGTCGTCCTGGCCCTGCTGCCGCTGGCGGCGGCCCGTGGCCTGCTGCTGCGCCGCCGCTGGAGCCGGGGACCCGCACTGATCACCCAGCTCGTGGCATTCCCTGTCGCCTGGTCGCTGATCAACGGGGGCGGCGGCCTGATCGCCGCGGGCGTGGTGCTGGCGCTCGCCGCCATGCTCACCCTGGGGCTGCTGGTGAACCCGACGGCCACCGAGGCGCTGGGGATCGGCCCGCGGGAGTCCTGAGCCGTCGTTCCCGAGCGGGTCGCGGTACCCCGGACGCCGGGCCCGAGCTCCCCGACGTCCGGTCGTGGCGGCCACTTCCCGACGAGGTGACTACTCCTCGACGAGCAGCCGCTCGCGGAGCTGGGCGAGGGTGCGGGCGAGCAGTCGCGAGACGTGCATCTGGGAGATGCCGACCTCCTGAGCGATCTGCGACTGTGTCATGTTGCCGAAGAACCGCAGCAGAAGGATCTTCTTCTCGCGTGGTGGCAGGTCCTCCAGCAGGGGCTTGAGGGACTCGCGGTACTCGACGCCCTCCAGGGCCTCGTCCTCCGCGCCGAGCGTGTCGGCGACGGCGGGCGACTCGTCGTCCGTGTCCGGCACGTCGAGGGAGAGCGTGCTGTACGCGTTGGCCGACTCCAGGCCCTCCAGCACCTCCTCCTCCGAGATGCCGAGGTGTTCGGCCAGCTCATGGACCGTGGGCGCGCGGCCGTGCCGCTGGGAGAGCTCCGCGGTGGCGGTGGTCAGCGACAGCCGCAGCTCCTGGAGCCGGCGCGGCACGCGGACCGCCCATCCCTTGTCCCGGAAGTGGCGCTTGATCTCGCCGACGACCGTGGGGGTGGCGTAGGTGGAGAACTCCACGCCCCGGTCCGGATCGAAGCGGTCCACGGACTTGATCAGGCCGATGGTGGCGACCTGGGTCAGGTCGTCGAGCGGCTCGCCGCGGTTGCGGAACCGCCGTGCCAGGTGCTCGACCAGCGGCAGATGCATCCGCACCAGGTGATTGCGCAGCTCCGCCCGCTCCGGGGAGCCGTCGGGAAGCGACCGCAACCGGGTGAACAGGGCACGCGCTCCGCTGCGGTCCTGCGGCTGCGAGAGCGACCGCCGCTGCTGGTCCTGCTGATCCATGTGGTCCGCCCGCTCCGGTCGGTCACTCGCCTCGTCCGGCTCCAGAGCCGCCGCGTTCCCCGGATGGTGCCGGGCGGACTGATGCGGGATGGCCGGGGTGCGTACTTCCCGCGACGATGCAGTACTCACGGAGCCCCCTCTTCCGTCACGGCTGCCCGGGGCCGGCGCCGCGCTTCTTGTGCAGGCTGATGCTGACCGTGCGGTCGTCCGCGACGGTGGAGTCCACCTCGCCGGCCAGGGCGGAGAGCACCGTCCAGGCGAAGGTGTCGCGCTCGGGCGCGCGGCCGTCCGTCGTGGGTGCCGAGACTGTCACCCGGAGCGCGTCGCCGACGAGGCGGAAGACGCAGCTCAGTACGGAGCCGGGCACGGCCTGTTGCAGGAGGATCGCGCACGCCTCGTCCACGGCGATGCGCAGATCCTCGATTTCGTCGAGGGTGAAGTCCAGTCGGGCCGCGAGACCGGCTGTCGCCGTCCGCAGGACCGACAAGTAGGCACCCGCAGCGGGCAGCCGGACTTCCACGAAGTCCTGGGTCGCCCCGGACTCGCCTGCGATGGGGGACACCCTCACCTCCAAGGTGACACAAGCTTCTTGAGCTTTGACGGGCGTCGGCCGTGCACCCTCCGGGAGAGGATGGCACAAGGCCGCCGCGGCACATTTCCGGCTGCGACGCTATCGCGATCTGGAGGTCCGCGCCGCAGGCCCACGACTGTCACTCATGGTAAACCCATGAGCACGGAAAGTGGCTAGGGGCTTGCGGTCTCAAATCGAAAGAGAGGTCGCCCTGTTGGGATTTTCGTCACTCTGCGCGAGTGCCGCAAGGGCGTGGAGCGGTTCGCCCGATATCCGGTGCACCGTCCATTCGTCCATGGGCTCCGCGCCGAGCGACGCGTAGAAGCGGATCGACGGTTCGTTCCAGTCCAGTACTGACCATTCGAAACGCTGGTAGCCGCGCTCCACGCAGATGCGGGCCAGTTCGGCGAGCAACGCCCGGCCGTGCCCGCCGCCTCGCGCCGCGGGCCGCACGTAGAGGTCCTCCAGATAAACACCGTGCGTGCCCGTCCAGGTGGAGAAGTTGCGGAACCACAGCGCGAAACCCACCGGTTCGCCCGCCGGGGCCGCGCTGCCCTCCGTAATCCCCGTTCCGGGGTCGTCACTCTCCGCTATCAAGGCGAAGACCGCGGGATGCGCTCCGAAAAGCGCCTCACGCAGCTGCTCCTCCGTCGCTCGCGCGGAGCCCAGCGCCCTTTCGTACGCCGCCAGTTCACGAATCATCGCGTGGAGGACGGGAACGTCGGCGGGCGTCGCGGATCGGATCATGCCTGCATGCTAGCGGGCGGCACCGACAGCGCCCCGGGCGCCGACCCGGCTCAGGGGCGGAAAGTCAGGGACGCGTCGGGGTCGGATCAGGGGGACGTTCGAAGGAACGCCGGGGAGGATCAGGTCAGCAGGCGCCGGTCGACGTAGCACCAGTGCCAGGACTCGCCCGGCTCGAAGCTGCGCATCACCGCGTGGCCGGTCTCCTCGTAGTGGGCGGTGGCATGCCGGTGCGGCGACGAGTCGCAGCACCCGACGTGCCCGCACACCAGGCACAACCGGAGCTGGACGGGGTGGCTGCCGGCCGTCGCGCACTCGGGGCAGGTCTCGCTCAGCGGGACGGGCTCGGGGCGCGGCAGCTCGGCGCAGTGCGGGCATTCGATCATGATGGCCAGATTAGAAGGTGAGGACGGCATGGACATGGGCGGGCACCGATGGACGTGATGCCACTGCTGGTACTGGTGGCGGGAAGCGCCGCCGTCGCGGGCGCCGCCCGCAGGACACCCGTGTCCGCGCCCCTCCTGCTGGTCGCGGCGGGGCTCGCCGCGTCGTACCTGCCGGGCGTGCCGGACTACACCCTCGACCCGGACATCGTGCTGCCGCTGGTCCTGCCACCGCTGCTGCACACCGCCGCGCTCGACAGTTCCTACCTCGACCTGCGCGCCAACGCCCGTCCGGTGGCGCTGCTCTCGGTCGGCTATGTGCTCTTCGCCGCGCTCGCCGTCGGCTGTACGGCCTTTCTGGTGGTGCCCGGCCTGCCGTTGACGGCGGCGCTCGTCCTCGGCGCCGTCGTGGCCCCGCCCGACGCGGTCGCCGCGACCGCCATCGCCCGCCGGCTGGGGCTGCCGTCGCGCATCACCACGATCCTCCAGGGCGAGTCCCTGGTGAACGACGCCACCGCCATCACCGCGTACAAGGTGGCGCTGGCCGCCGCGGTCGGCGAGGGCGCCACCTGGGCGGGCGGGATGCGGGAGTTCGCGGTGGCGGCGCTGGGCGGCGTCGGGGTCGGCCTGGTTCTCATGGTGCCGTTGCACTGGCTGCGCAAGCGGCTGCGGGACCCGCTGCTGCAGAACACCCTCTCCCTCCTCATTCCCTTCGTGGCCTACACCGCCGCCGAGCAGGTGGAGGCGTCCGGTGTGCTCGCGGTCGTGGTGGTCGGCCTCTACCTCGGGCACCGCTCCTGGCAGGTGGACTTCGCCACCCGGCTCCAGGAGGCGGCCGTGTGGAAGATGGTCGCCTTCGTCCTGGAGTCCGCCGTCTTCGCCCTGATCGGTCTTCAACTCCGGGTGGTGGTCGGCGGCGTGGGGGAGTACGGGACGGGCGAGGCGGCCTGGTACGCCCTGGCCGTCTTCCTCGCCGTGGTCGTCGCCCGCTTCCTCTGGGTCTATCCGGCCACGTTCCTGCCGCGGTTGCTGTCCGCGCGGATCCGCGAACGGGAACGGGAGACCACCGCCCGCGGCACCTTCGTCGTGGGCTGGGCGGGGATGCGCGGGGTCGTCTCGCTGGCCATCGCCTTCTCGATCCCCGTCACCACCCATGGCGGGGACGCTTTCCCGGCGCGCAACCTGGTGCTGTTCCTCACCTTCACCACGGTGATCGGCACCCTCGTGGTGCAGGGCCTCACCCTGCCCCCGCTGATCCGCGCGCTGCGGCTGCCGGGCCGCGATCCGCGCTCCGCCACCCTCGCCGAGGCGCAGGCCCAGAGCGAGGCGTCCACCGCCGCGGAGCGCCGGCTCGACGAACTCCTCGCCGACGACCGCAACACCCTGCCCCAGCCGCTCGCCGACCGCCTGCGCGCCGTCCTGGAGCGCCGCCGCAACGCGGTGTGGGAGCGGCTCGGTGCCGTGCACGAGACCACCGGGGAGTCGGCGGACGACACCTATCGGCGGCTTACCCGGGAGGTCATCGAGGCCGAGCGCGAGGTCTTCGTGGCCCTGCGGGACGCGCGGCGGATCGACGACGAGATGCTGCGGACGCTGTTGCGGCGGCTGGACCTGGAGGAGGCCGCGGCGTACCGGGAGGAGGCGGCGGAATGAACGGCGTACGGAACGGACGACGACGCGGGTCCACCGGGCGCGCGAGGGCGCCGGGCGGACCGGGCGCCGTCCGCCCCGTCCGCCGGCTCCTAAGCCTGGTCCGGCTGGGGTTGAGGATCGGGGCCGCCCGTGATGATCGCGGCGACCGTCGTGCCCGGTGCGAACGCCCCTTCCTCGGCGAGTGCCGTCAGGCCGTACAACGCCTTGGCCACGTACAGCCGTTCCGGCGGCAGGCCGTGACGGGCGGCGAAGTCGTCGGCGAAGGCGTCCAGCTCGGGGGTGGTGCGGGCGTAACCGCCGCAGTGGAAGCGGTCGTCCAGCGACCAGTCGCCCCGACGGCCGCCGAACGCCGCGGTCTGCAGCCGCTCGACCTCCGCGCCCAGGAAGCCGCCTTTGAGTACCGGGAAGCCGAGGGCGCGCGTCCCCTCGCCGAGTCCGGCGGCCAGCCCGGCGAGCGTCCCGCCCGTGCCGCAGGCGACGGCGGCGACGTCCCCCGGCCCGAGGACGGCGCGCAGTTCGCGGCCGAGCACCGCGCAGCCGTGGACGGCGGCGGCGTTGCTGCCGCCCTCGGGGACGATGTGGCAGCCGTCCGCCCCGAGCGCGGCCAGCACCTCCGGCTCGGTCTTGCGGCGGTAGGTGGACCGGTCGACGAAGCGCAGGCGCATGCCGTCGGCCGCGCAGCGCGCCAGCGACCAGTTCAGCGGCCGGTCCGCGAGCTCGTCGCCGCGGACGACACCGATGGTGGCGAAGCCGAGCAGGCGGCCCGCGGCGGCGGTGGCCCGCAGATGGTTGGAGTAGGCGCCGCCGAACGTGAGCAGCGTGGACCGGCCGGAGGCCGCGGCGGCCCGCAGGTTCGGCTCCAGCTTGCGCCACTTGTTGCCGGGCAGCCGGGGATGTATCAGGTCGTCCCGCTTGAGCAGCAGCCGTACGCCATGGCGGGTGAACCGCTCGTCGGCCAGTTCGACGACGGGGGACGGCAGCCGGGGCCGCAGGGCGGCGAGGTCCAGCGGTACGGAGGAGGCGAGGGGAGACGGGCCGGTCACGCTCCCATTGTCGGCGAGTCCCGGACGGGGGACGTCGCCGAGCTCCGCGGGAGACCCGTCGGTGGGGCCCGCCGGAGGGCGCTGCCCGCCCGGCCGTCAGGTGAGCCGGTCACGGATGCGGGCCCGCATCCCGTCCATGGTGAAGCCGCGGGGGTCGATCTTCCCCGGCCGCCACTCCAGATGCCCGATCACGGACCGCTCGGTCCACCCGTGGTGCCGGCAGAGCGCTGCCGCCGCCTGTTCCACCGCTTCCAGCTGTGCTTCCGGCCAGGGGTCCGTCCCATTGCCCAGGTTCACGCACTCGAAGCCGTAGAAGTAGGTGTTCCCGTCGGCGTCGGAACGCCGCGGAGGCGGTGTGCGCCGCTCCTCGATGACGGCCCGCAGGACGTCCGGGTCGCCGCCGCCGGCGTGGTTGGCGCGCCCGCAGCCGACGAGGTGGATCCGGGCGTCCTTGCCCACGACCCCGTGGCACAGTGGGCCGGGCAGGGAGTCGGTGCCCTGCCAGCAGAGGCGGACGGTGTTCTCCGTGCCGGTGGTGGCCGTGTGGTGGACGATGATTCCGTGGACCGGGCCCCACGGCCCGTGGCCGGCCCGGTTGTGGGTGCGCCAGCCGGGCACCTCGACGACGGTGGAGCCTTCCGCTCTCAGGACGGTGAGCAGTGCTTCGGCGGACATGGGTGCGGCCACGGCCTGGGCTCCTCGACGGTTCCGGCGGCGCACGCCCTGTCGTATACGCCTGAATGGCCCTGTTCTACCGAAAAGTTCGCAGGTTATCGGGGTGTTCGGATATCGTGCGAGCCGATTCGGCCGCAGGCCGGATGTCGCACGTCGGTACGGAGACAGAAAGCGCACGCCAGTGGACTACCAGGCCGTCCTCGAAGAGGTAGCCGCGTTCGCGCGCCCGCTGGTGGGCCGCGGTCAGGCGGCCCAGTACATTCCGGCCCTGGCGGGGATGGACACCGGGCAGTTCGGAATGGCGGTCGCCGACGTCTCGGGGGGCGTCTACGGCGTGGGGGACTGGCAGCGGCCGTTCTCCGTGCAGTCGATCTCCAAGGCCTTCGGACTGGCGCTCGTGCTGGCCGAGGGCGGGGACAAGATCTGGGAGCGGGTCGGAACGGAACCGTCCGGAAATGCCTTCAACTCCCTCGTGCAGCTCGAATACGAGAACGGCATCCCGCGCAACCCGTTCATCAACGCGGGAGCGCTCGTCGTCACCGACCGGCTGCAGACGCTGACGGGCGACGCCAGCACCACGATGCTGGAGTTCCTGCGCGCCGAGAGCGGGAATCCGGAGGTGTCCTTCGATCCCGCCGTGGCGAGGTCGGAGTCCGAGCACGGCGACCGGAACGCGGCCCTCGCCCACTTCATGGCCAGCTACGACAACCTCGACAACCCCGTGCCCACGGTCCTGGAGCACTACTTCTGGCAGTGCTCCATCGAGATGAACTGCCGGGACCTGGCCCTCGCCGGCGGCTTCCTGGCCCGCCACGGGCTGCGGGCCGACGGCACCCGGCTGCTGCCGCGCCGGGAGGCGAAGCAGATCAACGCCGTGATGCTGACCTGCGGCACCTACGACGCCGCCGGCGATTTCGCCTACCGGGTGGGGCTGCCGGGCAAGAGCGGAGTAGGCGGCGGCATCATCGCCGTCATACCCGGGCGCTGCACGCTCTGTGTCTGGAGCCCGGGGCTGGACGCGCGCGGGAACTCGGTGGCGGGCGTCGCCGCGCTGGACCACTTCACCACGCTGACGGGGTGGTCGGTGTTCTGAGGTCGGCTTCCGGTGCCGGTGGCGCTCCCACGGGGCCCGGCGCATCGTGGAGCACGGGAAGAACCAGGAGGAGGCCGTATGGAACACGAGTTGCGCGCCGAATACGCGGACGGCAGCTCGCCGGACGACATCGACCCCGCGGTCAAGACGTGGCACGTGGTCCGTGAAGGCGACGGCCTGATCGGGATGTGCGGCCGTGAGCTCGACCCGGGCGCGGCCATCCGCTCCGTCGACCTCTGGGGCACCGGCAAGGTTCCCATCTGCCACTCCTGCGGGGCGCTCTACCTGCGGGAGTCGCCCTAGTGCCCGACTCGTCGGCCGGCTACCGGGAGCGGCCCTCGCGCCGGCTGCCCGGGGCGGTCGTGTGGACCCGGACGGATGTGTCCGCCGATCCCGTGCGGGTCGTCCCGGACGGCTGCATGGATCTGATCGCGGTCGGCGGGCGGCTGGTCGTGGCGGGCCCGGACACCGGGGCACATCTCGTCGAGGCGGTACCGGGGGCCGTGTACACCGGGGTGCGCTTCCTTCCCGGCACCGGCGCGGCCCTGCTGGGGGTGCGGGCGCACGAGCTCCGCGACCGGCGGGTGCCGCTGGACGACCTGTGGCCCGGCCGCCGGGCGCGGCTCGCCGCCCGGCGGGTGGCGGAGGCGCCCCTGCCCGGGCGCGCCCTGGAGGACGTCGTCGGCGGCGCAGCGGGCCCGGACGCGTACGACCCCGTGGCGGCCGCCGTCCTGGCGTCCGCCCGGCGCGGCGAACCGGTGTCCCTGTTGGCCGCCCGGCTGGGCCTCGGTGAACGGCAGCTGCACCGGCGCTCCCTCCACGCCTTCGGGTACGGGCCGAAGACGCTCGCCCGCGTGCTGCGGGCGAACCGGGCACTGGAGCTGGCCCGGACCGGCGCCCGCTTCGCTGACGTGGCCGCGACGTGCGGTTACGCCGACCAGGCCCACTTGGCGCGCGAGGTGCGGCGGCTGACCGGGACGACGCTTGGCGAGCTGGTGCGCGGGCGGTGACCTCGCGTCGTCCGTCGGCGTCCGGGAGCGGTGATCCGCGTCCCATGACGGTCGGCCGGTGGCGGCTAGCCCGCCGAAGCCGAAGGGGTCTCCAGGGCGGCGAACAGGTCCACCGCGTTGCCGTCCGGGTCCAGCACGATCGCGTACCGCTGCCCCCAGACCGCGTCCCACGGTGCCTGGTGCCCGGTGTAGCCGGCCTTCGTCAGCTCGGCCCAGACGGCGTCCACCCCGGCGGGGCCGTCGCACGCGAAACCCAGGGTGACGCGGCCGGGGCCGGTGGACAGACGGGTGTCGGGGTCGAAGGAGCGGTAGGTCGCGTCGGTGTCCCACAGCAGCCGCAGGCCGTTCGGCAGCACGTGCTCGACGTGCGGCTGGCCGTCCGCCTCCGCCGGGATGTCCAGGCCGAGGCGGCGGTAGAAGGCGAGGGAGGAGGCCATGTCGGCGACGACGAGGCCGGTGCAGTCGAAACGAGGTGCCGAAGGAGGAGTCACAGGAGGGGTCGTGCGAGGTGTCATGCGAGCACCGTAGGCAGGGGCCGCGGGGCCGGTCTTGAACGGATCGGACACCCCCGGAGGACCGCGCTCCCGCGCCGTTCACCCGGTCACGGGCAGCGGATGACCTGGCCCGCGTACGAGAGGTTGCCGCCGAAGCCGAAGAGGAGCACCGGCGCGCCGGACGGGATGGCGCCGCGTTCGACGAGCTTGGAGAGGGCGAGCGGGATGCTCGCGGCCGAGGTGTTGCCGGACTCGGTGACGTCGGTGGCGACCACGGCGTTGACGGCGCCGATGCGGCGGGCGACGGGTTCGATGATCCGCAGGTTGGCCTGGTGGAGGACGACCGCCGCCAGCTCCTCCGGGGTGACCCCGGCCCGTTCGCAGACGGACCGGGCGATCGGTGGCAGCTGCGTGGTGGCCCACCGGTAGACGGACTGGCCCTCCTGGGCGAACCGGGAGGGGGTGCCCTCGATGCGCACGGCGTGCCCCATGTCCGGGACGGAGCCCCAGACCACCGGGCCGATACCGGGCTCCTCCGAGGCGGAGACGACCGCGGCGCCGGCGCCGTCGCCGACGAGGACGCACGTCGAGCGGTCGGTCCAGTCCACCACGTCCGTGAACTTCTCCACCCCGACGACCAGGGCGTTCGTCGCCGCGCCGGCGCGGATGGCGTGGTCGGCGGAGGCCAGGGCGTGGGTGAAGCCCGAGCAGACGACGTTGACGTCCATGACGGCCGGGGAGGTGAGCCCCAGCCGGGCCGCCACACGCGCGGCCGTGTTCGGGCTGCGGTCGACGGCGGTGCAGGTGGCGACGAGGACGAGGTCGATGGCGGCCGGGTCGAGGCCGCTCGTGGCGAGGGCCTTGGCCGCGGCCTCGCCGGCCATCGCGGCCACGGTCTCGTCCGGTCCGGCGATCCGCCGTGTGTGGATGCCCACGCGGGAGCGGATCCACTCGTCGCTCGTGTCCACCATCGCCGCCAGCTCGTCGTTGGTGAGCACCTTGGCGGGCTGATAGTGACCGAGGGCGATGACGCGCGACCCGGACATCGGGGGTTCCTCCTGCGGGCGAATGATCCGAACCCCCAGTGTTGACCGCGCCCGCCCCCGGAGCGATGAGCATTCCACCAACGTTCCGGCGGGATAACTGGCACAACCCACAGGAGAGCCCGTGGGGCCCGGCCTCCGGGTTCCTCCGGTCGGCCGGGCCCCACGGGTCCGGTGGTCAGCCGATGCCCGGCCCGGCGGCCGGCCCGGTGATCAGCGCGGCGGTCAGCGCAGGGAGAGCGCCGTCCGGATGGTGGTGAAGAGCTCGGTCTGGTCGGTCACGCCGAGGACGCGCTCCGCCAGCGGGCCCTGGGCCGCGATGCGGACCTCGGTGCCGGTGTGCTCCTGGGACTTGCCCGGGGTGTTGGTCGAGTAGTTGACCTTGAGCTGCTGCCCCTCGTCGGTGACGAGCGTCGAGGACAGGCCGGGCGGGGTGGCCTCCAGCGGCACGATCTGGCTGGTGTGCCCGTGGTCGGCGGTGGTGACGACCAGGGTGTCGGGGTGCTGGGCCGCGTACGCGCGGGCGACCTTCACCGCGCGGTCCAGCGCGGCCGTCTCGCCGATCTGGCCGCACGGGTCGGCCTGGTGGTCGCGCTTGTCGATCGAAGCGCCCTCGACCTGGAGGAAGAAGCCCTTCTTGCCGCGCTGCTTCTGCTCCAGCAGCTGGAGCGCCTTCTTGGTCTGCTCCTCCAGGGTGGGCGTGCCGGCGGTGCGCTCCGGGTTGTTCGTCACGCAGCGCTGCGGCGCGGTGCCGCCCTGGGCGGCGGCCTTGCCGGTCCACTCGACCGGGACGTTGCCGGGGGCGAACAGGCCGAGCACCGGCTTGCCGGACCGCGCCTTGCCGAGGCCCTTGGTGTCGGTGACGACCTGGTAGCCGAGCTTCCGGGCCTGCTCGGTGACGGTCAGCCCCTTGTAGCGGCCTTCGGTGATCTTCTGGTCGAAGCGCTGCTTGCCGCCGCCGAGGAGGACGTCGACCTTGTGGTCGACGCTCTGCTCGGCGATCGAGCCGGGGCCGCCCTTGGCGATCCGGTCGCTCGGGCAGGCCTTCATGTCGTCCGGGCCCTGGCAGCTGCGGTCGGTGGCGTGCGAGGCGAGGACGGCCGGGGTGGCGTCGGTGAGCTCCGCGGTGGTGACGCTGCCGGTGGCGAGCCCGTTGCGCTGGGCGAGCTCCAGGATCGTGGTCATCGGCTTGTCGGTGCCCGGCGTCTTGGATATCCGGCCGTTGACGGTCTTGTGGCCGGTCGCCCAGCCGGTGCCGCTCGCCGCCGAGTCGGTGACGTAGTCCGGCTTGCCGTTCTTGTCCACCGAGTAGGTGGTGTAGGCGCCGGTCATCGGGAACTTGTCCATGTTCAGCCGGCCTCCCGCGCCCACGGTGTAGTCCCGGGCGAGGGTGATCTCGGAGTCGCCCATGCCGTCACCGATGAGCAGAATGACGTTCTTGGCCTTCTTCGGGCCGTGGGCCTGGGCGGCGACGGCCGACTCGGCCGTCCGGTCCGTGCGGCCGGCGTCGGAGGCGGAGGCCGCGGCCGGCACCGCGACACCGGCGACGAG
Source organism: Streptomyces sp. NPDC021100 (assembly GCF_044333095.1). Taxonomy (NCBI): domain Bacteria; kingdom Bacillati; phylum Actinomycetota; class Actinomycetes; order Kitasatosporales; family Streptomycetaceae; genus Streptomyces; species Streptomyces sp. NPDC021100. Next base: position 485,260 of record NZ_JBIRQH010000001.1, on the reverse strand, counting down.
CAGTGCGGCGGCGCCCCAGGCGAGACGACGCCCGTACGGACGAGAACCCATGGTGTTTTCCTTCCTCGTGGGCCGGCGGTGTGCCCGGCCGGAGGAAGCTCACCAAGTGAGGGTGTACGGCAGCGCAATACGAGGTGAAGCCGGGGTCAGCGGGAGCTTTCGACCGTGGTGGGGATGATGGGGTTCGCGCTGCCGCCCGGCGCGGGTGCGGTGGTTCCCGTGGCCTCACCGGAGGCGGTCCCGGTGGCTCCGGGCGACGGGTCCTCCTTCATGGCCCGGGCCTCGCTCTTGAGGATGCGCGCGGACTTGCCGAGCGCACGCGCCATGTCGGGCAGCTTCTTCGAGCCGAAGAGCACGACGAGGACGAGCACCACGACGATGAGGTGCCAGGGTTCGAGGGCGTTGCGCAGCACGGCGGCCACCTGCTTTCTCTGCGTTCTCCGTCTCCGCGGTCTCCGGTCCTCCGCGGCTCACCCACTTTACTTGCGGTCTTGCGCAAACGGGCAACCAGGGGTGACTTCCGTCCGTCTTTGGGGATGAGTCTTGGGGGGACCTTGGGGAAACGCCTTTGGGAGCGAGGGCGCGGAGGGGCTGGGGGGCTCGGAGATGGGTGGAGGGGGCGGCGGCCGGGAGCGGCGGCGCGGCCGGACGTTCGGCGGCGCGTCGCTGGCGCTGCTGATACTGCTGCTGGCCGCGGCCGGCTGGACGTACCTGCGGCTCGACGGCAACCTCGGCGTCTTCGACGCGGACGGCATCGCCCGGGACCGTCCCGGCTCCGCCGCCGGCGACAACGTCCTGGTCATAGGCTCCGACTCGCGCGCCGGCGGCAACCGGGACCTGGGCGGCGGCACCGGCCGCGTCGGCCGCTCGGACACGGCCTTCCTGCTGCACGTGTACGGGGACGGGGAGCGGGCCACCGTCGTCTCCATCCCCCGGGACACGCTCGTCGAGATCCCGCCCTGCCGGCTCCCCGACGGCAGCTGGACGGCCACGCGCGACAGAGCGATGTTCAACTCGGCCTTCTCGGTCGGCGGCACCGCCGAGGGCAACCCCGCCTGCACCCAGAACACCGTCGAACGGCTCACCGGACTGCGCGTGGACCACACCGTCGTCGTCGACTTCGCCGGCTTCGCCGCGCTGACCGACGCCGTGGGCGGTGTCGAGGTCTGCATGCCGCAGGACGTCTACGAGGGCGACCTCGACCCGAACCGCGGCAGCCGCGGCGGCCTCCTCTTCACGAAGGGGCGGCAGACCGTGTCGGGGCGGAGGGCGCTGGACTACGTACGGGTGCGGCACGGGCTCGGCGACGGTTCCGACATCGGGCGCATCCGCCGCCAGCAGGCGTTCGTCGCCGCCCTGATCAAGAAGGTGCGGTCCCGGGGGCTCGATCCCACGGCGCTGCTCCCGCTGGCGGACGCCGCCACCAAATCCCTCACCGTGGACCCGGGGCTGGGGTCCGTCGAGAAGCTGGTGTCCTTCGCGCGGTCGCTCAAGGGCATCGACCAGGGCGACATCACGTTCGTGACGATGCCGTGGCGGTACGAGGGCGACCGGGTGGCGGTCGTCCAGCCGGAGGCGGACACGCTGTGGGCGGCGCTGCGGGACGACCGGGCGGTGGCGGGCGGAGGGTCCGGCGGCTCCACGGCGGACCCCAAGGGGCCGGGGGATGCCAAGGGACCGAAGGGATCAGGGGACGCCAAGGGGTCGAAGGGCGGGGGAGGCGCGACGGGCGGCGAAGGCGCGGGCGTCCGGGTCTCCCTCGCCGACGCGACGCACACGGACGGGCAGGCCGCCCGCGCCGCCGCGCTCCTCCGGCGGCACGGCTACACGGTGACGGGCCCGCGTACGGCCGAGGCCGGCGACGCGGGCACCACGGTGATCGAGTTCGGCCCGGGGCAGGCGGGCCGCGCCCGTACGCTGGCCCGGCTCTTCCCCGGGGCGTTCGTGCGGGGCACCGCCGATTCCGGCATTTCCGTCACCCTGGGGCGGGACTACGGCACGGCGGCGGAGGGCACGGCGGCGGAGGGCGCGGCGGCGCCGCTCGCGGCGGACGCGCCCCGAGTGTCCACGGACGTCTCCGCCGGGAGACCGGCGGCCGACCACCCCTGCCCTGACCTGTCCTACGGGTGACATCGGGGTGACATCAGCGTGCCGGAGGAGATTGCCCGGGGAACCGAGTGCCCGAATGGCCCGTTGTTTCAGTGAACGCGGAGTAAGTTCGGGATTCCGGTGAAGTGCCGCCGCAGCGGCTGTCACCCGACCCGCCACCAACGCATACGTCCGTTCCGTACGCCCCCTCCGAGGAGCACCGTCTATGTCCGCCACTCCCAGGGCCCTTCCCCGGCCCCTGCCGGCCCTCTTCGCGGGGCTCTTCGCGGCTCTGCTGCTGGTGGCCGGCGGCGCGGCCCTCGCCCCGCCCGCCCACGCCGCCACCGGCCTGAACGAGGCGGCCGAAGGGCTCAAGAAGAGCCCCGTCTACGTCGACCCCCGGGCGTCCTCCCAGCTCTCGTCGGCCGACGCGGACGCCCTCGCCAAGAAGATCAAGGACGCGGGCAAGCCGGTGTTCGTCGCCGTGCTGCCGAACACGCCGGAGTTCCCGCCGGCGACCGTCCTGGGGGACCTGCGGGGGAAGGTCGGCGTCACCGGCGTCTACGCCATCCGGCTCGGCGACGGGTTCATCGCCGGTGCCGACCGCCGCGTGATGTCCGGCAACGCCGTCGCCAACCTGCGCGACTCGGTCCGCCGCAACGACAACGCCAACGCGAGCACCGAGCTCAACGCGTTCGTCGACGGCGCGATCAGGACCGCCCGGGGGCACGCCCCCGACTCGTGGGGCGGCTCGGGCTCCGGGAGCGGCTCCACCGGGCTGATCGTCGTCGGCGCGGTCGTCGTCGCCGGCGCGGGCGGCGCCTACGCGTTCCACCGGCGCGCGAAGAGGAAGCGCGAGGAGCGCGAGCGCGCCGAGCTGGACGCCCTGCGCGTCGTCGTCGACGAGGACATCACCGCGTTCGGCGAGGAGCTCGACCGCCTCGACTTCTCACCGTCCGAGCCCGGCGCCACGGACGCCATGCGGCAGGACTACGAGCAGGCCCTCGACGCGTACGAGGAGGCCAAGCGCCGGATCGCGGCGGCGACCAGGCCCCAGGAGGTCACGGCCGTGACCGAGGCCCTGGACAACGGCCGGTTCGCCCTCGCCACCCTCGCCGCCCGCCGCACCGGCGCGCCGCTGCCCGAGCGCCGGCTGCCCTGCTTCTTCGACCCGCGCCACGGCCCGTCCGTCGAGGACGTCCCGTGGGCGCCCCCGGGCGGCGCGCCGCGTACCGTCCCCGCCTGCCGGGCCGACGCGACGCGCATCGCCGACGGCGAGGACCCCGCGTCCCGTACGGTCCAGACCGCCCAGGGCCCGCAGCCGTACTGGAACGCGGGACCCGCCTACGCCCCGTGGGCCGGCGGCTACTTCGGCGGCGGCATCCTGCCCGGCCTCCTCGTGGGCACCATGCTCGGCAGCATGCTCGGCGGCCCGGCCTACGCGTCGGACTTCGGCGGCGTTCCCACGGACACCGGCCCCGAAGGGGGCGACTTCTCCGGCAATGACTTCAACCCCGGGGACTTCGGCGGTGGCTGGGGCGACGGTGGCGGTGGGGACGGGGGTGGTTTCGGGGGCGGGGACTGGTGAGCGCGCCTTCCGGGCCCCCGTCCCCCGCCCCGCTCATCCGCCGACCTTCCGCGCATACCGGTTCCTGGCGACGGTGAGTGCCGCGCCGTAGACGGTCAGGACGGTGGCGAGGAGGACGTACGACAGCGGCGGCAGGCCGGTCATGGCCAGGAGCGGGCCCAGCGGGGACAGCGGCAGGAGGAGGCCCACGACCGCCAGGGCGGTGGTGGCGAGGCGGACGGGGCCGGGGGGACGGCCCTCGGCCAGGTGCCGGCCGGAGCGCAGGACGAGCATCACCATCGCCTGGGTCAGCAGGTTCTCGGTGAACCACCCGGCGTGGAACGCCTCCTGGCCGCCGTCGTCCCCCAGCGACCGTACGGCGAAGGCCAGGACGCCGAAGGTGGCGAGGTCGGCGGCGGCGTTGAGCAGGCCGAAGACCGTGACGAACCGCAGCAGGTCGCGCGGGCGCAGCCGGGTCGGCCGGCGCAGCGCGGCGGGGGCGGGACGGTCGAAGGCCAGGGCGAGCTGGGCCGCGTCGAAGAAGAGGTTCTGCACCAGCACCTGGGCGGGGAGCATCGGCAGGAACGGCAGGAGCAGCCCGGCCGCCAGCATGGCGATGACGTTCCCGAAGTTGGACGAGAGCGTGATCCGCAGGTAGGCGGCGATGTTGCCGGTGCTGCGCCGGCCCGCCATCACCGCCCGGTCGAGGGCCGTGAGGTCCTTGGAGGCGAGGACGACGTCCGCCGCCTCGCGCGCGACGTCGACGCCCGCGCGGGGGCAGACACCGACGTCGGCGGCGTGCAGGGCGGCCAGGTCGTTGACCCCGTCGCCCAGGAAACCGGTGGTGCGGCCGTTCGCGCGCAGGGCGCGGACGATGCGGGCCTTGTGGTCGGGGGAGCAGCGCGCGAAGACCGTCGTCCGGTCGGCGAGCGCGGCCAGTTCGGTGTCGGTGAGGCCGTCGACGCGGTCGGCGGTCACCACCTCGCCCGGGTCCAGACCGAGGTCGCGGCAGACGCGGGCGGCCGTGCCCGGGTGGTCGCCGGTGAGGACCCGGACGGCGATGCCCCGGTCCGCGAGGACGGCCAGCGCCTCGGCGGCGGTGGGCGCGAGGGCGTCGTGCAGCGCGAGGAAGCCGGTGAACTCCAGGCCGTGCTCGTCGGCCGGGCCGTAGGGGCGGTGGCGGGACGGGCGCTCGGCGCGGGCCACGGCGAGCACGCGCAGCCCGTCCGCCGCCAGGTCCGCCGCCCGCCGCGCCAGGCGGTCGCGCTCCGCCGGTTCGAGGGCGCAGCGCTCCAGGACGTCCTCCGGGGCCCCCTTGACGACGAGGACGTGGACCCCCGCGAGGCCGAACCGGGAGTCGTCGGCGCGCCGGACGACGGCGGTGGACAGGGGGCGCCCGGGAGCGCAGGGGAGCGCGGCGATCCCCTCGTACTCCTCCTCGGCGGCCGGCAGGACGTCGTCCCCCGCAGCGTCGAGGACGGCCTCGTCCAAGGCGTCGGGCAGCGGGAGTTCGGCGAGGTGCAGGGTCCACAGGGCGTTGACCGCCGCCCAGCGCAGCACCTCCTCGCCGTCGCGCCCGTGTCCGTCCTCGGCGTGGTGGAGGACGGGCCGGTCCTGGGTGAGGGTGCCCGTCTTGTCCACGCACAGCACGTCGACGGCGCCCAGGTCGTGGAGGGCGGCCAGGCGCCGCACGATCACCTCGCCGCCGCGCGCGAGACCGGCGGCGCCGCGCGCCAGCGCCGCCGTCACGACGACGGGCAGCATCTCGGGCGTCAGCCCGACCGCCACCGCCACGGCGAACGGCAGCGTCTCCATCCCGCGCCCGCGCAGCAGCGCGCTCGCGACCAGCACCAGGGGCGCGGTCAGCAGCATGAACCGGATCAGCGTCCAGGCGATGCCGTTGACGGACCGGTCGAACGGCGTGACCCGGCGCCCGCCCCACCCAGCCGCCGCGCCCGGGAGCGCCCCGGAGAGCCGGGTCGCCGCCCCGGTCGCGACGACGACGCCGGTGGCGGTGCCGGAGAGGACGCTGCTGCCCTGGAAGCAGAGGTGGGCGGGGTCGGGGGCGTCCTGTTCGCCGCCTGGGCAGCTTGCCCTGGGGCCGTCCGCGTACTCCGGCCCGGACGCCGTGCGGTGGAGGCCGTGACGACGGAGCGCCGCTCCGTCGTCGTTCGCCGGGGCGCTCGCCTCGTCGGCCGGTACGAGGGTGAGGCGGCGCGCCGGCGACGGCGTCGTCCGGAGGCCGTCGGCCGCGCCGTCCGGGGCGCCGGCGGGGTCCGGGGCGGCGTACGCGAGGGGGGTGCGCTCCGCCGGCGTCCGGCCGGGGAGGCGGGAGCGGCCGGCGGGACCGCCCGTGCGGTCGCAGCCGTCCGTTCCGTCGACGGAGCCGTCGGCGGCTCCCGCCGCGGCGGGGGCGTACGCGGCGGCGGACACCGGCCGGAGCGCGCCCGCCGCCAGGTCCCGGGCCCGCTTCTCCGCCGGCGTCGACTCGCCGGTCAGGACGGCCTCGTGGACCGTCAGGCCGGTCGTGCGGAGCAGGCGCAGGTCGGCCGGGACGAGGTCGCCGGGGGAGAGGAGGACGACGTCGCCGGGGACGAGTTCGCCGACGGGCAGCTCCCGGTGGGCCGGGGGCGCGTCGGGCGCGGGGCGGCGGCGGACGGTGGCGGTGGTGGGGACGAGGTCGCGCAGCGCCGCCGCGGCGCGTTCCGCGCGGTGCTCGCCGGCGGTCCTGAGGGCGCAGCTGACGGTGACGAGGACGCTGATCACACAGGCGGTGCCCCAGGAGGCGACCGCGGCGGAGACCAGGCCCAGGCAGAGGAGGACGGCGGTGAACGGGTCGCGGAGGCCGTGCACGAACCGCCGGGCGGGCCCGGGCGGCCGGCGGCCGGGCAGCACGTTCTCGCCGGCGTCGGCCAGCCGGCGGGCGGCCTCGTCCTCGGTCAGTCCACGCGGGCCGCTGCCCAGCTCCCGCAGCGCGTGAAGGGTGGAGCCGGCCTGGCCGACCTCAGGCGCCCAGGCCACGGAGGCGTCCGGAACCGGCGCCGGACCGGGACCGGGGTGCGGGTTCGGCCCGGCGGTCGGAGAGGTGGTCGACCATGAGGCGGACGATGGTCACCACGTGCGGGTCGTCCACCAGGTAGACGACCCGGCGACCTTCGCGGCGGGACCGCACCAGCCCGGCGAGCTTGAGTTTCGCGAGGTGCTGGCTGATCGCGGGCAGCGCGCCGCCGACCCGTTCGGCCAGCCCTGTCACGTCGCTCTCGCCCTGGGCGAGGGCCCAGACGAGGTGCAGCCGGGCGGGGGAGGCGAGCAGCCCGAACGCGGCGGCGGCCTCGCTCAGCACGTCCGCCGACGGGTCGGCGGCGCTCCGTTCGACGGCCCCCTCGGGGCTCTCGAATCTGCCGACGCCTGCCGTCACTGTCGCTCTCCCGTCCCTGCCGGGCGTCGTCACGCCCGAGGGGGACAGTCTAGGCAGAGGGGCGGCCGGCTCCCCAGTACCCTCGGGCCGGCCGGGCTCAGGACAGCTTGCCGTCGTAGTCGGGGAGCTTGACCGTGAGTTCCGCGTGACCGCCGGAGAGGTCGGTGGTGTTGTTGCCGATATTGGCGATGATCTTGTAGCCCTTGGCCTCTATCTTCGCGCGCTCGGCGGTCTTGTAGGCGCTGACGTCGCGGAAGAGGTCGGGGAGGCGGCGGACGGAGAGGCCGTCCACCGGGTAGCCGACGCGCTTGAGGTTGTCCTCCGTCAGTGACCCCAGGAGGCGGGGGCGCGCGGTGACGAAGAAGACCGCGGCGCCGCGCTCGTGCGCGTACCGGACCAGCTCGCGGACGGGGGCGACGGCCGGCGTCGGGTACGTCCAGTGGAAGTCGGTCTCCAGCGAGGTGTTGTCGATGTCGAGGACCACGGCCTGCTTCTCGGTACGGGCCTGGGCGGTGCGCTCGCGGACGTACGGCGTCGCCCGGTCGACGGCGGCCTGTACGTCCCGCTGCCAGGCCGCGTAGTCGACGCCCTTGAGCCCGGCGGTGCCCGAGGTGTGCGCGGGGGACGCGGTGGCCTGGGTGTCGTCCGTGGCGGGGGCGGCGGTGGCCGTCGTGGTCGTGCCCAGCGTGGCGAGGGCGGCGGCGGTCGCGGAGACTGCGACGGCCGTGCGGCGGGCCCGGATCGATGCGGTCATGCCGGGAACGATCACGTCCTTGTGTGACGGGGGAGGAACGTGAGGTTGTCCGGGGGGTGATGGTTGGGTTCCGTGCGCGGGATGGTGCGGTACGGGCGCGTGGTGCTGGATGCGGGTGCCGACCGGCGCGCGGGCGGGCGGGCGGGCGGGCGGGCCGGCCGGTCGGGGAAGCCGCCTTGAGGCCGAGGTGCCGCCGTCCCCTCCACGGCGGCAGCTCCGCGCATTCCCTGCGGCTTCCCCCGGTGTGCCGGCCCGTGGGCCGCCGGCGCGGTTCAGGCCGCCGGCGTCAGGCTCCCGCCCTCCGCGCCGAGCACGTGGGCGGCGACCTGCAGGGCGTCCTCGACGCGGCGGGTGCCCGTCGAGACGCACAGCGTGTGCGCCAGGTCGTCGGCCCGCCGCCGTGCCGCGGCGTCCGCCGCTCCGACGGCGGCCTGGGCCGTGTACCGCTCCACCAGCTGGTGCAGGACGGCTGGATGGGCCATGAGCATGGGGGCGTCTCCTCGTTCCGGGGCTGTGGCGCCGTGAACCGGCGGTGCTGTCACATGGGACCACGACTGGTCGCCAAGTGCCGGACGGGACGGGGGAGTTCGTCAGCTGGGCGGGGGCAGGTGACGCACTCGGTGTGACGTGCGCCGCCGGGCGCCGGGGCCGTGGAAGTCACTCCAGCCGCTTGTCTCCCAGGTTCACCAGCAGGACGCACAGGGCCTCCGCGACGCGGTCGCATTCCTCGCGGCTGAGGCCGGAGAGGATCCGCTCGCCGTTCGCCGCGTGGAGGGCGATCAGCTCGTCCATGAGGCGGTAGCCGTGCTCGGTGAGCCGGATGCGGACCGTGCGGCGGTCGGCGGTGTCGCGGACGCCGTCACCGGACGGCACGCGCGGCCGGCGCGTCACGACCGCCGCGCCACGCCGCGCCGCCAAGCCGGGGCCCGTGCCCGTCAGGAAGCGGTACGTGCCTGGGCTCCCTCCCTCACCTCTCCCCTACGTGTCCCCACCCGACCCGCCGCCCCCAGCGGCACCACGGCCGCCACGGCCAGCAGCCCTCCCAGCCACAGGGCGGCGGGCACCGACACCGCGTCCACCGCCCGGCCGCCCAGCAGCGCGCCCAGCGCGATGGCCACGTTGAACACCGCCACGAACAGCGCGGACACCGTCTCCCCGGCCTCCGGCGCGACGGCGGACAGCCAGGTCTGCGTACCGACCGAGACGCCCCCGTACGCGAGCCCCCACACCACGAGCAGCACGGCCGCCCCCGCCGTCCCACCGGCCGTCAGGGACACGGCGGGTACCACCGCCCCCAGGGTCACCGCGATCACCGTCAGTACGCGGCGCGGATGCCGTACGGCCGCCGTGCCGGCCAGGAAGTTGCCCGCCACGCCCGCGACGCCGTACGCGAGCATGAGACCGCCGACCGTCCCGGCGCCCGTGCCCGGGATCCGTTCCAGCGCGGGGCGGACGAAGGTGTAGCCCGCGAAGTGGCCGCACACCAGCAACAGGACGACCAGCAGCGCCGCGCGGACCCGGGGGGCGTGCAGCAGCGCCGGCAGGGCGCGCGACGGCGCCGTGCCCCGGGGCGGCAGCGGCGGCAGGACCACCGCCAGGGCGACCGTCACCAGGAACGCCACCCCTCCCATCACGAGGAAGGCGGCACGCCAGCCGGCCCGGCCGCCCACCAACGTGCCTGCGGGAACGCCGAGTACGGAGGCCACGGCGATCCCGCTGAAGATCACCGAGGTGGCGCGTCCGGCGGCGCGGGACGGGACGAGCCGGGCGCCCAGCCCGGCCGCGATGGCCCACACCCCGCCGATGCACACACCCACCAGCACCCGCAGCCCCAGCAGCACCTCGATCCCCGGTGCGGCGGCGGAGAGGAGGTCGGCCGCGGTGAGCAGCGCCATCAGCGTCAGCAGCAGGACGTGCCGGTCCAGCCGCCCCGCGCACACCGTGAGGACGGGCGCGGCCGCGGCGGCCACCAGGCCGGGGAGCGTCATGGCCAGCCCCGCCGTCCCGTCCGACACCCCCAGCCCCGCCCCGATCGGGCTGAGCAGCCCGATGGGCAGCATCTCGGTGGTGACCACCGAGAACGTGCTCGCCGCCACGGCGGCCACGGCCGGCCACCCTCCCACGTTCCTGATCTTCGCCATGCCCCCAGCCTCCGCCCGTGCCAGGCCGGGAACAACGGCCGATCCCTCACCGCTCCATGAGCGGGACTCATCGATGACGGCGGCGGACGGCGGTTGGGCGACGGTGGACGACGGCACCGCGCGGACCGTGGGAGACGTGAGGGAGACATGGTGGGCGGACTGGACCTGAGGGAGCTGGAGTGCTTCCTCGCCCTCGCCGAGGAGCTGCACTTCGGGCGCGCGGGCGAGCGGCTGTTCGTCTCGCAGAGCAGGGTCAGCCAGCTGCTGCGCGCGCTGGAACGCCGCGTCGGCGCGCGCCTCGTCGACCGCACCAGCCGCCGCGTGGCCCTCACCCCCCTGGGCGAACGTTTCCTCGCCGACCTCCGGCCCGCCTACGACGCCCTCAGGAGCGCGGTCGGCGACGCACGCGACGCGGCGCGCGGCGTCGAGGGCGTCCTGCGCGTCGGCTTCCAGGGCGTCGCCGGCCGTACGGTCATGGCGGCCGTGCACGCCTTCCGGGAGCGCCACCCCGGCTGCGAGATCGAGATCGCGGAGATCCCGCTCGCCGACCCGTTCGGCCCGGTGCGCCGGGGCGAGGTCGACACGGCCGTCGTCCTGCTGCCGGTCACCGAGCCCGACCTGACGCTGGGTCCGGTCTTCTCCCGCGAGCAGCAGACGCTCGCGGTGTCGGTACGGCACCCGTTCGCGTCCCGCCGCCGCCTCGACGCCGAGGACCTCGCCGACTGTCCCCTCATCGCCCCCGCCGCCCCGGCCCCCGCCTACTGGCGGGACGCCCAGGCCCCGGCCGTCACCCCCGGCGGCCGGCCGGTCCCCGCGGGCCCGGCGGTGTCCACCCTCCAGGAGGGCATCACCCTGGCCGCCGCCGGCCGCGGCGGCATGCTGCTCTGCCGGCCGACCGGGACGTACCAGGGCCGCGACGACCTCGCGTTCGTCCCGGTCGACGGCCTCCCCCAGTCCGCCCTCGGCCTGATCCACCACCGCGACGCGACGACGGCCCGGCTCCGCGCCTTCGGCACGGCGCTGGCGGGGGCGGCGGCGGAGGCGTCGGCGACCTGACGAACGCCGGACCGGACGGTCGACCGGCACCAGCGTCCGGCCGTCCGGCGCCGGGACGTCGGCGGGCGAGTGCGCGTCCCCCACGCCGCGCTTGACCGGCTTCGGCACCGCTCGCTCGTACCACGACGTCCAGTGGCCCGGCATCTAGCCCGGTTCGTCCGGGCGGGGCAGGTCGGACGCGACGACGCCCCGGTTGCCGTACGGGCCGGCCGCCGGCGCCGCCGCCCCGCCGGTCCGCGACCCGAAGCAGCCGCGGACCGGCGCACCGGACGCCCCGGTGCCGCGCCCCCCGAGACCAGGTCCGCCACGGGGTGTTCCGGCGGAGAAGGAGCCGTGGCCCGCGCACCGGGAGGTGCGTGTGCGGTGGTGCTCGCGCTCTCCCGAGATCAGGGGCGGGGACGGCACATGGCGCTCTGCCGTTCAGCTCCCGGGGCCCTGGGCCCCGGACGGGATGCGAACCCGCAACCACCCGTACCCGAAACGAAGTAACCGTCCCCTGCGCACCGGGAGATGCGTAAGCGACGTCCCCGGCCGTGCCCGGCGGGCGGGCGGCAACGGGTTTTCACGCGGCGGGGCGGCCCGGACGGAACGGTGTCCCCCTCCGCGTATCCGGCCCGGCGGCACGGTGAATTGCGCAGCGAATAAGGGGAGTCGGAGGAGTGTGAGAGGTGCCGGCAGCCATGCGAATGCCCGGAGCGATCCCGAAAGCACGACGCGCTCCGCCTTTTCCCCGGAACTTCACCGAAACCGTCCCCGATATCCGGATTCCGCTTCGCCGTCCCTTCCGCCGTGAACCCCTGCCGACTTCCTCGCACGGCCGGATGCGTAAACTCGGTCGCCGTTTCCGGATGCGGATCCGGAACGGCATCACGGAACAAACGGGGGACACCTTGCTCAGCCAGTTCGCAGATCTCACCGCCGCGGCACCCCGCCGCGCCGCGCTCACCGCGGGGGCCGTCGTGGCCGCCCTGGCGCTGACCGCCTGCGGTTCGTCCGGCCACTCGTCCGACCGGCCGTCAGACAAGGGGAAGCCGGGCGACGCCCAGGCGGACGCCGGGGCAAAGGAACTCCCCGCCGGGCAGCCCAGCCCGGAGGAGCAGGAACTGGAGTCGGACAAAAAGAAGGGGAAGTTCGTCGTCACCGCACAGAAGGTGGTGATGGGCAAGCCCGAAAGCCTCCAAGGCGGTTCGGATGCCGCGAAGTTCGCCGGGAAGACCGTCGCCTTCGCCTACCTGAAGGCCAAGCTGGCCGACGGCGATTCCCCCATGAAACCGCCCATGATGACCACCGACATCGGCACCCTGGTGGAGGGTAACGGGCCCGGAACGCCGCTCCTCACCATCGGCGCGCTTCCCGGGACGCCCGGCGACTGCCAGGGCCAGGACTACGCGAAGCCGTGGCAGAAGGGCGAGGAGCGCACCATCTGCCGCCCCTTCGTGGTGCCGCAGGGGAAGAAGGTCACCCACATCACCTACCGGCGGGGCTTCTACAAGGAGCCCCTGAAGTGGGTCCTCCCCAAGTAGCCGCACGACCGGTGCGTGGCCGCCGGGGCGCCCGCTCCACGGCGCACGCCCGTTCCCGTGCGCCTGGGACATACGTGCACCCGGGGCTCCCGTAAGCCCGTGACTCCCGTGCACCCATGACGACGACGAGGGGCCCGGCCGGAGATCCGGCCGGGCCCCTCGGGTTCCCGTGTGCCACCGCACGCCGGTGCGACGCGTCGAGCGCCCCGCCGACGGTGGACGAAGAGGGAGACCTTACGCCTTCTTGGTCTCCCAGAAGATACGGTCGATCTCGGCGATGAGCTCCAGCGCCTTCTCGCCCGTCTTCGGGTCGGTCGACGCCTTGGCGGCGCTCAGCGCCTTCAGGGTGTCATTGACCAGCTGGTGCAACTGGGGGTACTTCTCGAAGTGCGGCGCCTTGAAGTAGTCGCTCCACAGCACCGAGACGTGGTGCTTGGCGAGCTCCGCGCGCTGCTCCTTGATGATCGTGGCGCGGGCACGGAAGTGGGGGTCCTCGTTGGCCTGGTACTTCTCCTGGACGGCCTTGACCGATTCCGCCTCGATGCGGGCCTGGGCCGGGTCGTACACGCCGCAGGGCAGGTCGCAGTGGGCGCTGACCTTCACCTTGGGGGCGAACAGGCGGGAAAGCATAGTGGTGCTGTCCTTCCTCGTGATCGTCTTCTCAGGTGCGAGATTACTCGGTGCGGGAAGGCTTTTCCCGGGTACCCCGTGGGGCTTAGGACGAAAGACCGGTGTCAGGCTGGGACCGGACGGCGAAGGACGGGAGTGAGGAGCCGAGGTGCAGGAGCGACTGGACGAGCCCGCGTACGGGCTGGACCGCGAGCGTCGCGGACTGCTGCGGATCGGGCTGGCCGAGGTCTACAACCCGTCGATGGTCCCGACGCTGAACCCGGGCGACCAGCTGGTGGTGCAGTACGGCGCGAGCGTGCGCCCGGGGGACGTGGTGGTGCTGCGGCACCCGTTCCGGCAGGACCTGCTCATCGTCAAGCGCGCGGTGGAGCGGCGCGACGGCGGCTGGTGGGTCACCGGGGACAACCCCCTGGTCGAGAACGACAGCCGGGAGTTCGGCGCGGTGCCGGACGAGCTCGTCGTGGCCCGCGCCTGGGTGCGGCTGCGCCCGCTGCCGCAGGCGGGTCAGCGGTCGGCGGGCGCGCTGCTCTCCTGGGCGGCCTCGGCCGTCCGGCCGGTGCGCTCCTCCGGGCTGCTGGGGCTGCCGCTCTCGCGCCGCTTGCGGGCCCGGTAGGCGGCGACGTTGGCGCGGGTGGCGCAGCGGTCGGAGCAGTAGCGGCGGGACCGGTTGGTGGAGGTGTCGAGGTAGGCGTTGCGGCACGGCGGGGCCTGGCAGATGCCCAGCCGGTCCACGCCCGGCCCGGTGAGGTGGACGGCGAGGCCCATGCAGGCCGTGGCGGTGTAGCCGGCCGCCGAGTTCGCGGCGTGATCGGCGATGTGCAGGTGCCAGTCCGGCCGGCCGGCCTCGTCGCGCTGCTGGTGGCCGGAGATCTGCGGGCTGACGGGGAACTCCATCAGCAGCGCGTTGAGCAGGTCCACGGCCCGTACCTCGTCGCCCTCGGCCGCCGCCTCGAAGACCGCGCGCAGCCGCGTCCGGACGCCGCGCAGCCGGGTGACGTCGCCGTCGGTGAGCCTGCGCGCCATCTGCGAGCCGGGGCCGAACATCTCCCGGGCGCCGTCGAGCGAGGTGAGCGTGTCGGTGCCGCGCGCGGGCGCCTCGGTGTTGACCAGCCGGACGGCGTAGTCCGCGTAGGAGGCCAGTTCCACGGGGGTCCTTCGGTGGTCGGCCCGGGGCCGAGCCCCGATGGGTAATGGATGTCGATGCAACGAGGCTATTACACCGTACGACGGGTGCGTGGACGGGACGCACTTTTCGGCCACGCACGCCGTAGGCGAACTGGTGTCCGCAAACGCCGGACGGCGGTCGCGCGGAACCGTGTTCCGTACGACCGCCGTCCGGCGGCGCGCATCCGTCATCCGTTCGGTGGGCGCCTCATGGGGGAGCGGGAGGGGGAGCGTCCCCCGCCGAGCGCGCCCCCGGCGGTTCGGGCGGCTTCCCGGAGGCCGTCCTCCGGGCTCCCGGCACCTTGGGGGCTCACAGCACCTTGGGGGCTCACAGCACCTTGGGGACTCACAGCACCTTGGACAGGAAGGACTTCGTCCGCTCGTGCTGCGGGTTGGTGAGCACCTCGCGCGGGTCGCCGGACTCGACGACGACGCCGTTGTCCATGAAGACCAGCGAGTCACCGACCTCGCGGGCGAAACCCATCTCGTGGGTGACCACCACCATGGTCATGCCCTCCTCGGCGAGGTCCCGCATCACGTCGAGGACGTCGCCGACCAGCTCCGGGTCGAGCGCCGACGTCGGCTCGTCGAAGAGCATCAGCTTCGGCTCCATCGCCAGCGCCCGGGCTATCGCGACCCGCTGCTGCTGGCCGCCGGAGAGCTGGGACGGGTAGTTGCCGGCCTTGTCGGCGAGGCCGACCCGGTCCAGCAGCTTCAGCGCCCGCTCCCGGGCGACGGCCTTCGTCTCGCGCTTGACCTGGACCGGCGCCTCCATGACGTTCTCCACGGCCGTCATGTGCGGGAACAGGTTGAAGCGCTGGAAGACCATGCCGATGTCCCGGCGCTGGGCGGCGACCTCGCGGTCCTTCAGCTCGTAGAGCTTGTTGCCCTGCTGGCGGTAGCCGACCAGCTCGCCGTCGACGTACAGCCGGCCGCCGTTGATCTTCTCCAGGTGGTTGATGCACCGCAGGAACGTCGACTTGCCGGAGCCGGAGGGGCCGATGAGGCAGAACACCTCGCGCGGGGCGACCTCCAGGTCGATGCCCTTGAGGACCTGGACGGCGCCGAAGGACTTGTGGACGCCCTCGGCCTTCACCATCGGGGTGGCGGTCATGCGGCGCCTCCAGCCTGGCGGTTGCCGAACGAGAGCAGGTTGGCCTTGACGACCTTCTGCAGGGGGGTGGGCGGCAGGTTCCGCGTCGAACCGCGGGAGAACCGGCGTTCCAGGTAGTACTGGCCGACGCTCAGCACGCTGGTCAGGACCAGGTACCAGGCGGCGGCGACGAAGAGCATCTCGACTGTCGCGCCCGAGGTCTGGCCGACGTTGGATGTGGCCTGGAGCAGGTCGTAGTACTGCACCGCGATCACCAGCGAGGTGGTCTTGAGCATGTTGATGAACTCGTTGCCGGTCGGCGGCACGATCACCCGCATCGCCTGCGGCAGCACCACCCGGCGCAGCGTCTTGGCGTGGCTCATGCCGAGCGCGTGCGCGGCCTCGGTCTGGCCCTCGTCGACCGACTGGAGGCCGGCGCGGCAGATCTCCGCCATGTACGCGGCCTCGTTGAGGCCGAGTCCGAGCAGGGCGGCCAGGAAGGGCGTCATGAACGACGACCAGTAGTCCTTGTAGATCGGCCCGAGGTTGATGTACTCGAAGACGAGTCCGAGGTTGAACCAGAGCAGCAGCTGGACGTAGACCGGCGTGCCCCGGAAGAACCAGATGTAGAACCAGGAGATCGAGGAGGTGACGGGGTTCTTGGAGAGCCGCATCACGGCAAGGATGACGCCGAGGACGACGCCCACCACCATGGACAGGATGGTGATGGTGATGGTGTTCCGGACGCCCCTGAGGACGTCGCCGTCGAAGAAGTAGTCGGGAACGGTGCCCCAGTGGACCTTGCCCTGGGCGAACGCGTTGATCAGGAGGCCGAGGACGGCGAGAGCCAGGACGGCCGACACCCAGCGGCCGTAGTGGCGTACGGGGATGGCCTTGAGGGCTTCGGGAGCGGCGCCGGGTTCCGGGCGGGCGTCGCCGGGGCCTTGCGCCTTGTCGGTGTTTACGGTCACGGAAGTGGCCTTTCAGCGAGCGTGCGGTGGGTCAGGAACCGCCGTTGACCTTGGCTTCCTTGATGGCGCCCGCCGAGACGCCCCACTTGTCCATGATCTTCTGGTACTCGCCGTTCTTGATGATGGCGTCCATGGCGGCCTTGATGGCGTCGCGGAGCTGGGCGTTGTCCTTGCCGACGGCGATGCCGTACGGAGCCGCCTCCACCTGGTCGCCGACGATCTCGAAGTCGTTGCCGCCGCCGGAGGTCTTCACCGCGTAGGCGGCGACGGGGAAGTCGCTGGCACCGGCGTCCGCGCCGCCGCTGCGCAGCCGGGTCTGGGCCAGCACGTCGGTGTCGTACGCCTCGATGGAGATCTTGTTGTCGCCGCACTTCTCCGACTGGGCGTTGGTGAGGTCCTGCGAGACGGTGCCGCGCTGGACGACGACCTTCTTGCCGCACAGGTCCTGCCAGCCCTTGATCCCCTGGGTCTTGCCCTTGGGCGTGTAGAGGGAGACGCCGGCCTGGAAGTAGTCGACGAAGTCGAGACCGTCGGAGACCTTCTTCTTCGTCTTCGGGTCGACGCCGTTCTGCCGGTCCTTGGTGTCGGTCATGGCCGACATGGCGATGTCGTAGCGCTTGGAACGGAGGCCCGCGACGAGCGAGTCGAACTTGGAGTTGTTGAACGTGAAGCGGACGCCGAGCTGCTTGCCGAGCGCGTCGGCGATGTCCGGGTCGATGCCGACGGTCTTGCCGTCCTTGACGAACTCCACGGGCGGGTAGGCGATGTCCGAACCCACCCGGATCACCCGGGAGCCCTTGACGGACTGCGGCAGCTTGTCGAACAGCGGGGCGGAGGCCCCGGCGGAGGACGAGTCGCCGTCCTTGTCCTTGTTCTTGGTCTGGTCGCCGCAACCGGTCAGCAGCAGGGCGCCGGCGACCGCGATCGCGCCGACGGCGGCCAAACGACTCCTGGCGGCAGCCGGGCGGGGGGTGGTGCTTGCGGTCATTGCTGGTTCCTCCTGCGGGTGAGGGGATAGCCGACTCTTCACACGGCCTGTTCAAGCTGTTCAAGGGAAAAACGCACGCGAGACCTCGCCGAGGGCGTCAGCACACTTCACCGGCTGCCGCGACCTCGGGTGATTGGGGCATCTTGCCATCTGGACTACACCGTTCGGGGGGCCAGCAATGTCAAAATCGGATAACGGGATGATCGTCTTGCTGGAGAGGGTTGTTCGGGTGGTGGGGGGTTGGTTGACCGCTTCCGTTCGTTCTGGGAGCGAGGCGCATCTCACGAGCCACACGTCTCACTCCATGGACTCTCAGCCTCAGTTGACACCGATTTCCGGCCGACATCGGCACGGCGTGGCAGAGAACCTCGTAACTCACTCGTCGGCCGTAGCGCTCATCCGGTAGAAAGGGCCCTTACCCCGCACCCGGGGCTCACGGCGCGTCGTGCAGCGCGCCCGGTGTCCGCACTCCCCGCTCGCGCTCCCGCGCGCGGACCGCTCGCACGGCGGTCCCACCACGCCCCGGCCATCCGCCGGGACGAGCGGACACCCGCCCGGCCGCCCCGCACTCCAGGGGACGGATATACCCTCGATGGACATCTCGACAAAGGGGTCAAGAAAGTGGCAGCGGAGATCGTCAATCCTCTCAGCGAGAGCGGTGCGGAGGAGGGTGCTCGGGACGAGCCCTTCGATCCTGCCTTCGCGCTGCACCGCGGTGGCAAGATGGCGGTGCGGGCGACCGTGCCCGTGCGGGACAAGGACGACCTGTCCCTCGCCTACACACCGGGCGTCGCCAAGGTGTGCACCGCGATCGCGGAACAGCCCGAACTCGTCTACGACTACACCTGGAAGTCCCAGGTCGTCGCGGTGGTCACGGACGGCAGCGCCGTCCTCGGGCTCGGGGACATCGGCCCCGAGGCGTCCCTGCCCGTGATGGAGGGCAAGGCCATCCTCTTCAAGCAGTTCGGCGGCGTGGACGCGGTGCCGATCGCGCTCGACTGCCGCGAGGTGGACGAGCTCGTCGAGACCGTCGTCCGCCTCGCGCCGTCCTTCGGCGGCGTCAACCTGGAGGACATCTCGGCTCCCCGCTGCTTCGAGGTCGAGCGGCGGCTGCAGGAGCGGCTGGACATCCCGGTCTTCCACGACGACCAGCACGGCACCGCCGTCGTCACCCTGGCCGCCCTGCGCAACGCGGCCAAGCTCACCGGCCGCACCCTCGGCGACCTGCGTGCCGTGATCTCCGGCGCCGGCGCGGCCGGCGTCGCCATCGCGCGCATCCTGGTCGAGGCGGGCATCGGCGACGTGGCCGTGTGCGACCGCAAGGGCATCGTCTCCCGCGACCGCGCCGACCTGACGGACGTCAAGCGGGAACTGGCCGGGTTCACCAACAAGGCCGGGCTCGCCGGGCCCCTGGAGTCCGCCCTCGACGGCGCGGACGTCTTCATCGGCGTCTCCGGCGGTACGGTCCCCGAGACGGCGGTCGCGAAGATGGCCGACAACGCGCTGATCTTCGCGATGGCCAACCCCAATCCGGAGATCCACCCGGACGTCGCCCACAAGTACGCGGCCGTGGTGGCCACCGGGCGCAGCGACTACCCCAACCAGATCAACAACGTGCTCGCCTTCCCCGGCATCTTCGCCGGCGCCCTCCAGGTGCGGGCCTCCCGGATCACCGAGGGCATGAAGCTCGCCGCGGCCGAGGCGCTGGCCGCGGTCGTCGCGGACGAGCTGAGCGCGGACCGCGTCATCCCGTCGCCGTTCGACGAGCGGGTCGCTCCGGCGGTCACGGCCGCTGTGGCCGCGGCGGCTCGGGCGGACGGGGTCGCGCGGCGGTAGCGGTCCCGGCTTGAGATCCTCAAACGCCGGACGGGCCGATTCAGCCCGTCCGGCGTTTGAGGACAGCGCCCTTAGGGCGCTTCGGGGGTGCGGGGGCTCGCCCCCGCAGGAAACCGGGGGCACCTCCCAGCGGTAGCCGGGGGAGAAAGGGCGGGACCGGGGCACCCCCCCCGCGACGCGAGCCGCGTCACACCGCGCCCCCGTTCCCCCACGCCAAGAGCCCCGCTAGGTTCGCACCATGTTCGCCGCCTATGCCGCACGCATCGACCGGGACCAGCCGCTGAACGGGCTTCGACTGGGCGAACGCCCCGAGCCCGACGCCCGCCCCGGCTGGACGACCGTCACCGTCAAGGCCGCCTCCCTCAACCACCACGACCTGTGGACCCTGCGCGGAGTGGGGATCAAGGAGGACGCCTTCCCGATGATCCTCGGCTGCGACGCCGCCGGGATCGACGAGGACGGGAACGAGGTCGTCGTCCACTCCGTCATCGGCCAGACCGGCCACGGAGTGGGCCCGGACGAGCCGCGCTCGCTGCTCACCGAGCGCTACCAGGGCACGTTCGCCGAGCGGGTCACCGTCCCGGCCTGGAACCTGCTGCCGAAGCCGAAGGAACTGTCCTTCGAGGAGGCCACCTGCCTGCCCACGGCCTGGCTGACCGCCTACCGGATGCTGTTCACCAACGCGAACGTCCGTCCCGGCCAGAGCGTCCTGGTGCAGGGTGCCGGCGGCGGCGTGGCCACCGCCGCGATCGTGCTGGGCGCGGCGGCGGGCCTGCGGGTCTTCGCGACCAGCCGGGACGAGGCCAAGCGGCGGCGCGCCGTCGAGCTGGGCGCGGAGGACGCGTTCGAGCCGGGCGCCCGGCTGCCGCACCGGGTGGACGCGGTCATCGAGACCGTCGGCGCCGCGACCTGGTCGCACTCGGTCAAATCCCTTAAGCCGGGCGGCACACTCGTGATCTCCGGCGCCACGAGCGGTCCGAACCCGTCGGCCGTGGAGCTGACCCGGGTCTTCTTCCTGGAGCTGAGGATCGTCGGCTCGACCATGGGCAGCAAGGAGGAGCTGGCGGACCTGCTGGCCTTCTGCGCGGCCACCGGCGTCCGGCCGGTGATCGACTCCGTGCTGCCGCTGGACCGGGCGCGCGAAGGGCTCGAAAGGATGGCCGAGGGCGAGCTGTTCGGGAAGGTCGTCCTGACGGTATGACCGTCGGATGCGGACGAGACGTGTGCGCCGCCCGGGGCCCGTCGTGGCCTCGGCGCTCGCGCTGCTGACAGCTGTCGCACCACTCGCCACACCGGCGCCGAGAGCCGAAGCCGCCCCGGCGGCCCCGGCCGCGCCGGGTGACGGGATCCCCCCGCTGACCGACGACGACGGGCGGACCCTCACCCTCCGCGGCTGGAACCTCGCCGACAAGGACCACCGGGGCGACCGCGCCCTGGAGGACATCACCGAGCGCCACCTCCGGGACCTGTCGGCCCGCGGCTTCGACTTCGCCCGGCTCGCGGTGTTCTGGGACGACCTCGAACCCCGGCCCGGCCACTACAGCGAGCGCTACCTGCGGAAGGTCGAACGGATCCTGGACTGGGCGGCCCGGTACCGCGTCAGGGTCGTGATCGACGCCCACCAGGACGTCTACGGGCCCGCGTTCGGCGGCCACCGGGGCATCCCCGAGTGGGCCACCCGCACCGACGGCCTGCCCTACCGGCCGCACCCGGACGACTGGTTCGCCGAGTACTACGAACCCGGTGTGCAGGCCGCGTTCGAGCACCTCTACGAGGACGCGGACCTGCGGCGGGCCCAGCAGCGGATGTGGCGGGTGCTGGCCGGCCGGCTGGCCGGGCACCCCGCCCTGTACGGCTACGACCTGATCAACGAGCCGATGGGCCGGATGCGCCCGGGCGAGGACCTGCCGGCCGCCGCCCGCCGTGTGGAGGCCACTCAGGTCACTCCGATGTACAACCGCCTCATCGCGGCGATCCGTTCCGTCGACCGCACGCACCGGATCTTCGTCGAGCCCACGCCCGTCGTCGGCGAGGGCGTCCCGACCTCCCTCGGGCGGATCGAGGACCCGGCCGGTCGGATCGTCTACGCGCCGCACTTCTACGAGACGTCCATGGAGACCGGCGCCGACTACGACCCGGCGGCCGGCTGGATCGAGCGCTACGAGGCCGCCGTCGTCCGCTACCCGCGCGAGCGGCGGGTCCCCGTCGTGGTGGGCGAGTGGGGGCCGCCCGACAGCACCCTGCCGAACATGGGCCGCTACTACGCGGACGCGCTCGCGTCCCTGGACCGCTACGGCTCCGGATGGGCGGGCTGGACCTGGTGCTACGGCGGCGGCTACTGCGCCCTGGACCGCGAGGGCCGCTTCCAGCGGCACAAGGAGGACACGGCCCGGCCGTACGCGCCGGCCGTGGCGGGCGACGTACGGCGCACGTCGTACGACCCCCGGGGCGGCGTCTTCCGGCTGGAGTACACCGCCTCGGCGGCGGGCGGCGGCCGGACGGACCTGACCCTGCCGCCGGCCTCGCGCGGCTGGCGCGTCACGGTCACCGGGCCGGCCCGCCCGGACACGGCGTACGTCCGCCCCGGCGAACGCGGACGGGTGACGGTCCGCGCCCGGCCGGGGGCGGCGGTCGGGGTGGTGGCGCGGCGGCCCGGACCCTGACGGCGTCCGGGACTTCACGGCGGCTCCGGCCCGGGCGCGGCGGCCGGGATCCATCGGGGCGGGCCCCGGGCGCCCCGGGTGGGCCGGGGCCCGCCCCCCGTCCGGGCGGGAGCGGGCCGGGCAGTGGTCGGACGCCTGGTGGTGGGTGACCGGCGCTGTCGTGACGGGGAGCGACCGGGCCCGCGACCTGGGCGGGCCAGGGTCCGCCTTCCTGTCCGACCGGCGGTGACCGGATGGCCGGCAGCCCCGCCTGGTGGCGACCGGCGCCGCCGCGAAGGGCAGCGGCCGCCCCTCCGCGCGACGTTCGCCGGCCGGGGGGCCGGCGGCCGAGTGAGGACGAGGCGAGGCACGCAGGAAGCCGTGGAACAGCACGGGCCCTTACGTCACTTCCGGAGCACCGCCCCCATCCGGACCGCCGCATCGGCCAAGTGCTCCCGGCACTCGTCGAGTTGCCCTGCGGTCACCCCGTGGTCGCGCGCCGCGTCGCGGATCTCGTCGCGGAAGCGGTCCAGCAGCCGGTCGAGGTCGCGGGCCGGGTCGGTGGAGTGGGCGTAGTCCACCGACGCCCACTCGGGCGCGTCCGCGCGCTCGACGCGTACCGTCGGGGCCCCGGACGCGGACTCGGGACGGCCACCGCCGGCCAGGGTGCCGAGCTCTTGGGCGAGCGCGGTGACGCCCTCCATGAGGCCGGTCGGCCAGTCGCCGCGCCGGGCGTGCTCGCGGACCTGTTCCTGGACGCGCTCCTTGATGCGGAGCACCTCCTCGCGGGTGTGCTCATGGGCCTCCCGCGCCTGGTGGCGGGCCTGCTGGGCCTCCTGGCGGGCTCGCCGGCTCTCCTCCTTCGCGCGGCGGGCCTGCTCCTTCCACTCCTCCTTGGCCCGGCGCAGCTCCTCCTTCATACCGGCGAAGGCGTCGCCGCCCTGCCCGCCGGCCCCCGGGGAGCCGTCACGCAGCCGGCCGGCGGCCTCGCGCAGCTCGCGGCGCAGGGCGCCGGCCGCGCCGCGGACGTCCTCCTGGATGTCGGCGGCGAGGGCCGTGACGGACTCCTGGATCTCCCGCTCCAGACCGGCCAGTTCGCCGGCCCGGTCGCCGAGCTCGGCGCGGCCCGCGTCGGTGATCGCGTACACCTTGCGGCCGCCCTCGGTGGTGTGGGTGACCAGGCCCTCGGCCTCCAGCTTGGCGAGGCGCGGGTAGACGGTGCCGGCGGACGGGGCGTAGAGACCCTGGAAGCGCTCTCCCAGCAGCCGGATGATCTCGTAGCCGTGGCGCGGGGCCTCGTCCAGCAGCTTGAGCAGGTAGAGGCGGAGGCGGCCGTGGGCGAAGACGGGGGGCATCAGAGGACCTTTCCCTGAGCGGGGGCGTCGGCGGGAGCGTCGGGCGCGTCGGGGCCTTCGGTGAAGGCGTCGGTGAAGGCCCCGGCGGCCGGGGGTCGGCGGAGGACGGTGACGGCCCCCGAGACGCTGGTGACCCGCACCAGGCCGGTGCCCTGGCCCAGCCGGCCGGTGAGGCGCCGGCCGGCCCACTCGCCGGACTGCCGGAGCTCGCCGAACGCGTGGGAGACGGCGCCGGTGGCGGTGCCCGCCTCCACGACGGCGTCCGTCGAGCCGGGCAGGCGCAGGGCGACGTCGCCGGAGACGGTGTTGAGGTCCAGGAAGGGCGCCGGGCCGGACGCGGCCGCGGCGGGCTCGGCGAGGTCGATGACGATGCCGCCGGTGACCGTATCCGACTTCACCGTCTCGCTCCGGCAGTCGACGAGGGTGAGTTCGCCGGAGACGGAGTTGTGGCGCAGCGTCCCGGAGAGCGACTGGGCCTCCACGTCCCCGGAGACCGTCTCGGCCCGGACCGGGCCGGTCAGACCCACCAGCGTGGCGTTTCCGGTGACGCCGCGGACGTTCGTGGCGCCGGAGACGCCCGAGACGACGGCGTGCGCCCCGACGACGCCGACCTTGACGCGGGTGCCGGTGGGGACGGCCAGCGTGACCGTGACCGAGCGGTGGCGGAGGCCGTGGGCGATCCGGCTGAGGATGTTCTTCCAGGCGAGATCCTCGTATCCGACGGTCAGCGCTCCATCCTTGTGGGTGACAAGGAGGGGTGCCCCCGAATGCGCGGAGAGCTCCAGGCGGGCGGGGCCCGTGTCGGTGCCGACGACGTTGACGGCACCGTTCGCGAGGCGCACCTCCAGGGAGGTGACCGGCTCCTCGAAGGTCAGGTTCTCGGGTGCGGTCAGCGACCACTCCGGCGGGGTGGGCATGCGGGCCTCCTTGTGCGGCGTGAGCCGGTTGCGCCGGCGTGTGTCGGGCGCGGTCGGCGCGGCCCGCGGGGTGCGCGGCGAACGCCCCACGGTGTATCGCGTCTTATCGCGTCTCCGGTAAACACGATATATCGCGGCTCCGTGAAGTCAAGCCCGCCGTGGTGGCATAGCGTTGGCGCATGTCCGCTACCGATCACATCCCGGCCGCGGGGCTGCTGCTGCTCTGCCGGGCCGCCCCCGACCGCGTACGCCCCGTCGCGCAGCTCCTGCGGCGGCCGATGCTCCTGGCCCCGGCGGGCGAGGGCTGGAGCGTCCTGGTGCCCGCGGCCGAGTCCTGGCGCGAGGCCGGTACCCATCTCGCGGCGGTCGCGGGGGACTGGGCGCACGCCCTGACGGTGGCCGACAACTGGCCGGTCGTCGGGCTGTGGTGGGACGCGGACGGCGCGGGGTTCGTGGTGGCGGCGGGCTTCCGCCGCACCGTGGGCCACACCTGGCTCCCCGACGGCACGCCGCTCGGCGAGGAGGAGGCGTTGACCGCCCTCCGCACCCGGCTCGGTCTCGACCCGGTGCTCGACGGTGCGGCGCTCGACCGGCTGACGCGGCCGGACGCGGAAGCGGACGGGGCCGCCCGTGTCCTCGGCCTCGCCGCCGTCCTGGCCCGGGCGGGCCTCCAGCTCGGCCCGGGCGTCGTCCCCGGGCTGGCCGCCGGGCGGCTCTGCGAGGCGGCCGGGGCGCTGCCGGACGCGGAGCCCGTGGACTGGCCCGGGTGGCGGGCGGCTGTCTGCGGGGGGCTGGGCGCGGCTGAGCGCGGGGCGCTCGGGGCGTGGACCCGGGGGCCGCGGGCGCGGGCTCTGGGTAAGGCTGAAGTCGCCGCCGGCGTCGCGTTGTTGGCTTGGTCGCGAGGCGGAGCGCGGCGTGGGTGGCGGGCGGCGGGGGTCGTGCTGGTCGCCGACGGCGCGTTGACTTTGTTGTACGACCGGTGGCGGGCGGGGCGGTCGGCTTCCTGAGGGCGGCCTTACGGCCGGGTGGTGCCCCAGCCCTCCCCCCAGAGGGGGCACCCCCATTTACCGTTTCTTGCGGGGGCTCCGCCCCCGCACCCCCGAAACCGCGCTCCGCGCGGTCGTCCTCAAACTCCCCCAGAGGGGGTGCCCCCAGACGGGCTGATTACTCGTCGTCCTCGTCGTCCAGCCGTGCCAGCCACGTCGCCAGGCGCTCCACCGGTACCTCGAAGTCCGGGTTGAGGTCGACGAAGGTACGCAGCTGTTCGGCGACCCAGCCGAGGGTGACCTCCTCCTCGCCCCGTCGGTTCTCCAGCTCCTCGATGCCGCGGTCGGTGAAGTACAACGCTCTCTCCGTCAACAGGGGGGTCAGGATCGCCCTCAGGATAGGCGGCCCCGGCGCCGGGCGTTGGCCACGACCTCTCGCGCCCGTCACGTCCGAGGGCTAGCCTGCTGCATCATCGCGGTGACGACGGCGGTGACCGCGCGGTGACAGCGCGACGACGGGGGGACGCGTGATGGACGGGATCACCCAGGTGCGGCTCGACGACGGCACGGTCGTGTGGGCCAGGATCAGCGAGGCGCAGGAGCTGGGCTCGCCCGGGAGCGGCGGGTACCAGGACTCGACGGCGGCGCGCCGCGTCGCCCGGTTGGCGAACGGGCTCGCCGACACCGTGCGCGGGGTCGTCGACTCGCTGCGCATGGGGGTGGCGGCGGCCCGGCCGCACGAGGTGCAGGTGCAGTTCGGCATCGAGCTGTCCGCCCAGTCCGGCCAGGTCATCAGTCTGCTCACCGACGCGGGCGGCAAGGCGTCGATCAACGTGACGCTCACCTGGAAGGAGAGCGGACCGGCCGCCGGCGGCGCCCCCGGGGCGCCCACGACCCCGAGTGCTCCTTGAACCCCCATGAAGCCACCGTGCGCCGGTCCGTCGTCCGCATCTCCGCGGCCGGCGGCGGGCGGGAAACCGAGGACGACCGGTTCTGGGGCACGGGGTTCTTCATCGCCCCCGGCTGGGCCCTGACCTGCGCCCATGTGGTGGGGAACGGGGGTGGCGGCGTGCTGGCCGGCACCACGGCCATCGACGTCACGGACGACGACGACCGCGTCCACGAGGGCAGGGTGGTGTTCGTCCTGCCGCGCCCGGACGACCCCGAGCGCCCGCCGGACCGCTGGCCGCTGCCCGACCTGGCGCTGGTCGAGGTCGCGGACGCGCACGGCGCCGAGTGCCTCTGGATGAGCGACCGTTCGGCGGTCGTCCCGGCCGAGGTGGCCGTCTACGGCTGGTCGCGGGAGACCGGCGAGCTGGGCTGGCGCTACGGCACGGGCACCGCCGCCGGCGGGGACGGCAGCGGCCGGGCGATGCTGCTGCGCGGCGAGATCCCGGTGGAGGGCTGCTCCGGCGGCCCGGTGGTGGACACCGGCCGGGGCGCGGTCATCGGGGTGAGCAAGGGGCGGGGACGGGACCACGGGCTCGCGGTGCCGGTCACCGCCCTGCGGCGGATCGCCAACGACCGCCCCGGGCGGGACCGCCTGCACTCCGTCGTCCGCGCGCACGACCGCTACCACCTGCGGCACTACCGCGCGGTCGGCACCGGCCGCAGCTGGACGGGTATACAGAAGGGCCTGCGCCCGGCGGCCGAGGGCTTCACCCCGGTCCTGCGCACCCAGCTGTTCGCCCGCTTGGCCGAGCTGACCCAGCCCCGGACGCCCGGCGAGGTGATGGCCCTGGTCGACCAGGCCAAGAGCCGGGTCGTCCAGGACCCCTACCAGCCCGGCGTCGAGCACGATCCGCGCACCTGGCGCGAGGGCGTCGGCCTCCTCTACGACCTGCGGGACGGTGCCGAGGGCCGCGCCGGGCGCACGGGCTGGCCGGGCGCCGGCTCCGGCCCCGGGCGGGACCTGGAGCTGGAGGCGGTCCTGCTGTACGCGGCGTGGGTCGCGGCGGCGGTCAGCAGGCTCGGCGACCCCGCCGACGCCGGCCCGCTGCGCGAGCTGGCCGGCTGGGTGACCGGCAAGGCGGACCAGGTGCAGGACGTCATCCGCAAGGAGGTCCAGCGGATCCTGCACGGCCGCCGCGACCCCGGCCCGGACCGGCCGGTGCCGGCCGCCGGCGTCGTCCTGGTCAAGGACCGGCCGGGCCCGGTGGAGCCCGCCGAGGAGACCGACCTCCAGGCCAGGGCCGACGTGCTCGTCGAGGTCGACGCCCTGATGTACGGCGACCGCTACCCGTGGCGCGTCAAACTGCTCGGCCAGGACGACCGGATCACCCCGCTCCGCGACGACGCCCAGGGCGCCCGCCGGGCGGAGCTCCGCGAGGCGCTGCGCGAGCCGATAGCGGAGGCGCTGCGCCAGGGCGATGTGGGCGAGCACCTGGCGGCGCTCCAACTCGTGCTGCCGCGCGAGCTGTTCGACGAGCCGGTGGCCGACTGGCGGCTGGTGCCGCCCGGGGCGGACGACGACGGCCTGGACCCGCACACCATGCCGCTCGGCCAGCGCCGCGTCGTGGTCGTCCGGGACCGCCGCCGCCGGGACCGGCGCGACTTCCCGGAGTGGCAGCGGCGGTGGAACGGCTGTACGGCCGGCCCGATGACCGCCGTACCGCTGCGGGCCGAGGTGCCCGTCCCCGGGCACGGCGCGCGGCGGCCGGAGAGCAGGCACGCGGCGTACGCCCGGCTCTCGGACGTGGACCCGTCCGCCGTCCCGGTCTTCTGCGGGCCGGTCTCGCACGGCCCGGGCGCCATGGCCCTGGACGCGGCGCTCGCCGCCGGGCACGCGGTGGTGATCTGGCGGGGATGCGCCGGGGAGCACCTCGATTGCGCCGAATTCCACGACGAGGTCTCCCGGCTGGTGTGCGAGGCGGCCACGGCCGAGGGACTCCACCGCCGGCTGCGCAACCTGCGGATTCGCTGCGCCGATCCCGAACAGCCGGACGAGGAGGCGCGCTGGGCGTGGTCGATCGCCCTGCTCCTGGACCGGCCGGAGCACCCGCCGCCGCCGGGTCCGCCGCTGTCCGCGCCGGGTATGCGCCCGGAAGGCGGGCCGTGAAGGTGTCCCGGCGGAGTGACAGGGAAGTGACAGGGAAACGACGGAGCGAGACGGACGAGACGGAAAGGCTCGGCAGGCCGCGCCCGGACCGGTACCGTCGTCCGGGGAGCGGAAGCGGCGACGGCGGAAGCGTGGGGGCCCGGCCGGTGACAGCCGGGAGAGCCACGCCGGCAACGAGGAGCCCGATGTGAACGATTGGCGCATCTACCGGGGAGCCGGCCTGCCGCACGACGGCGTCCGGCGATTGCCGCCCCCGCCCCCCTGGCGCGACTTCGCCGCGGCCGGGCCCGACACCGGTGCCGGCACGGACCCGAGCGCGGCCCGCCGGCTGGGGGTGCAGCGCCGGCTGGTGGAGAACCACCACCCGCGGCCCGAGGAGGTCGAGGCGGTCAACGCCGCGCTCTATCTGCGCCGTCCGCTGCTGGTGACGGGCACGCCCGGAACCGGAAAGTCCACTTTGGCCCACGCGGTCGCCTACGAGCTCAAGCTGGGCCGGGTGCTGCGCTGGCCGATCGTCAGCCGCTCCACCCTGCGGGACGGCCTCTACCACTACGACGCCATCGCCCGCCTGCAGGACGTGCAGTTGGAACGGGCCGGAGCGGATGTCGGCGAGCGCCACTCCATCGGCTCCTACCTGCGGCTCGGCCCGCTCGGCACCGCCCTGCTCCCGGCGGAGCGGCCCCGCGTGCTGCTCATCGACGAGCTGGACAAGAGCGATCTCGACCTCCCCAACGACCTGCTGAACGTGCTGGAGGAGGGCGAGTTCCGGATCCACGAGCTGGAGCGGATCGCCGACCGCGAGCCCGAGGTCGAGGTGGGGACGGACGACGGCGGCCGGGCGGTGGTCCGCGACGGCCTGGTCCGCTGCACCACCTTCCCGCTCATCGTCCTCACCTCCAACGGGGAGCGCGACTTCCCCGCCGCCCTGCTGCGCCGCTGCATCCAGCTCGACCTCGAACCGCCGGGCGAGGAGCAGCTGACCGCGATGGTCCGGGCGCATCTGGGCGACGACGCGGTGACGGACGGGAGCGAGCTGATCCAGCGGTTCCTGCGGCGCGAGCCCGGCGAGGTGGTCGCCGCCGACCAGCTGCTGAACGCCCTGTTCCTCACCCAGCACGCCCCCAGCGCGGAACGCGTCACCCGAGAACGGCTCGCCGACATGCTGATGCAACCGCTGGACCGCCCGAGGTGATGAGCGATGACGGCGCCCCCCGAGCCGTGGCTGGAGGAACTGGTCGGCCGGTTGCGGGCCACCTCCCAGGACGTGACC
Organism: Streptomyces sp. NPDC021100; assembly: GCF_044333095.1. Classification (NCBI taxonomy): domain Bacteria; kingdom Bacillati; phylum Actinomycetota; class Actinomycetes; order Kitasatosporales; family Streptomycetaceae; genus Streptomyces; species Streptomyces sp. NPDC021100. The sequence continues at coordinate 455,803 of NZ_JBIRQH010000001.1, read as the reverse complement.
GCCGAGGAGATAGCCGACGCGGTGTGGCTGGCCGGACGGATGACCCGGGACCCCGGGGCGCCCACCCCGCCCGGGGAGGGCGCCGAGCGGCCGGCGACCGGTGAGACGGACCGTAAGACAGAGGGTGGCACGGCCGGTGCCGGGACCGGCCGGCGGTCCGGGCTCACGGACCGCGCCCGGGTGCCGGAGGCGCCCCGGCTGCCCTCCGCGGGCGGCGGGGAGCCGGCGCCCGAGGGTTCCGTCGGGGTGCGCGTCGACGGCCGCGGGGCGCGCGGGACAGCGGCGGGCGGCCGGGGTACGGGCCCGGCCCGTACCCCCGAGACCGTCGAGCGGACGTTCCCCGTCCGGGTGCCCGCCGCCTCCCTGCCCGGCCTGCTGGGCCTGCAGCGCGCCCTGCGCCCGCTGCGCGGCTACCGGTCGCTCGCGGCGCCCCCGCAAGGGCCGCTGGACGAGGACGCCACCGCCGACCGCGCCGCCCGCACGGGTGTCGTGCACCCCGCCTACCGCCGGGGCGAACGGCAGGCGGCGGCCATGCAGTTGCTGATGGACACCTCCGCCTCCATGGTCGTCTGGGAGCGGATGCTGGATGAAATCGAGCAGACCTGTTCGCAGTTGGGCGTCTTCCGGGACGTCCGGGTGCGCTATCTGCACCGGGCGTCCGACGGTACGCCCCTGATCGCCACCTCGGCGGCCGGCGGCGCCCCCGGCTCGTCCCGGCAACGCCCGCGCCCCGCCGACCAGTTCCTCGACCCTTCCGGCCGTCGGCTCACCCTGGTCATCAGTGACTGCGTGGGCCCTCTGTGGCAGGAGGGGCGCGCCCAGCGGCTGCTGCACCGCTGGTCCGCGACCGCGCCGCTCGCCGTCGTCCAGCCGCTGCCGCCCCGGCTCTGGCCGCGTACCGCGCTGCCCGCCGAGGGCGGGACGCTCACCCGCGACCCCCTGTCGGGCGGCCGGCTGGGCTTCGAACCGGACGCCTTCGGTCCGCCGCCATCGCGGGGCGCGCTGCCCGTGCCCGTCCTGCTGCCCGTCCGCGAGGCGCTGGGCGCCTGGGCCCGGCTGCTGTCCGGCCCCGGGCGGACGACCGTGCACGGCGCGGCCGGCTGGGTGCTCCCGGAGCATCCGGCGTCGGCGCCGCCGCCCCCGGACGAAGTCGAGAACCTCACCGCCGACGCCCGCCTGGCCGCGTTCCGCGCCACGGCCTCGCCCGGCGCCCTGCGTCTGGCGACGCATTTCGCCGCCGTCCCCCTGGCGTTGCCCGTGATGCAGATGGTGCAGCGGGCGATGCTGCCCGACACCGGCGCCATGGAGCTGGCCGAGGTGCTGCTCGGCGGGCTGCTCTGGCGGGTGCCCGCCCCGGCGGGCACGGACGCCGCCACCGGACCCTGGTACGAGTTCGCCGACGGCGTCCGCGAGCTGCTGCTCCAGTCCCTCGGCGTGGACGAGGCCACCCTGGTGCTCAAGCACTGCTCCGACTATGTGGAGCGGCACTTCGGCCGGAGCGCCCGCAACTTCTCCGCCCTCGCCGTCGCCCGGCTGCGCGGCCACCCGCTGCCCGACACCGGAACCGACGACCCCGGATCCTCCGACTCCGCCGATTCTTTCGGCCCCTCCGGCTCCGAACCCGAGCTCTTCGCCCGGGTCCCGGCCCGGGTGGTGCGCTGGTACCGGCCGACGCCCCCGGAGACCGGGCCGGTCGGCGAGGCGGCGGGCCTGCTCCGGCTCTGGCACGACCAGGGCGACTCCGCCCTGCTGCACGAGGCGCGCGGCCTCGTCGCCCCCCTGGCGGCGGCCCCTCTCGCCGGGCTCACCGGCGACGGCCGCGGCGAGGCGATACGGGCCCGGTTCGTGCTCGGCGGCGTCCTGCTGGCGCTGGCCGGCACCGAGGCCGTCCGCGACGATCCCGCCGGCCGCCGCGAACTGCTGGACCGCGCCGTCGCCCTGCTCGCCGAGGCCCACGCGCACACGCCCCCCGGCACCGGGGAGCGCACCGCCGCCGGCACCGACGCGCACACCGCCACCGGCCTAGAACTGGCCGCCGCCCACTGGGCCCGCTGGCGGTCCGGCCTCGACCGCACCGACCTCACGGCCGCCGAGACGGTCCTGCGGGCCCTGCCCGCCCGGACCGACCGCCGGCTGCGTCTGGGCCGGGTCCTGCTGGCCCTCGCCGAGTCCGGCACCGAGTCGAGGATCCCGCGCGCCGCCGAGGCCGCCGTCGAACTCCGCGCGGCCTGCGAGCTGCTGGAGGCCGAAGACGCGCCGGACGGGCGGCGCTGCGCCGCCCTGCTGGACCTGGGCCGGGCCCTGCGGCTGGCCGGCGAGCCCGCCGCCGGCACGCTCGCCGTCCTCGACCGGGCCGCCGAAGCGGCCGCGTCCGCCGCAGACGAACTCCAGTCGCTGTGCGCCCACCTCGAACGCGCCCGGGTGCACACCGACGCGGGCGACGGCCCGCGGGCCGACGAGGCGTACACCGCCGCCGTCGCCCTCACCGGCCGCGACAGCCCGCGCCGCTGCGAGCTGCTCACCGAGTGGGGCGAGTCGCTCCTCGCGCGCGCCGAGGCGGCCGGGCCGGCGGGGGACACCGGGACGATCTCCCGCGCGGAGGCCGTCCTGCGCGAGGCGTACGCCGTGAGCCCCGGGCGCTCGCCGCGCCGCCCGCGCCTCCAACTGCTGCTTGGGCGCGCCCTGGTGCTGCGCTACGGCCGGCTCGGCTTCCTGCCCGACCTCTACGAGAGCTGCCACCTGCTGGAACAGGCCGCCCGCCGGGCCCCGGACGGCGACACCCGCGCGGAGGCGTGGCTGGAGCTGGGCACCGCGCGGCTCGCCCTGCGGGAGCGCTCGCCCGGCCTGCCGCTGACCGACGCGGCCGACGCGTTCGCCGCCGCGGCCGAACAGGCGCGCCGCAGCGCCGGGGACGAGCCCGGCTCCGTCGTCGCCGCCCGTGCCTCGCACCGCTACGGCGAAGCCCTGGAGCGGATGGGGCTGCGCCGGCAGGCGCTGGCCGCGTACCGGGCCGCGGCGGGGGAGTGGCGCGACCTCACCGCCCGGCTGGCGGACGTCCCTTGGGGGGAGGTCGCGGCCACCCGGGAAAGCGTCGCCCGCCTTTCCGGCGGGTGACCGGACGTGGTCCGAACGGGTTTCCGGATTACGGCGCCCGGGAAGAACCGAGCAGCCGCGAGGGGGCCGTCGACCGGACGTCCGGCGAGAGCTGCGGCAATGAACCATGGCAGGGAGGAGCAGAGGGTGCCCAAGCACAGGAACGCCGCCGCGTCGGACCCCGCGGGCGGAGCGGGAGCGGTGCCGCCGCTGCCCGACCTCCGCGGCGTCGGCCTGCGCGGCCTGCGCGGCCTGCGGGATCCCGGCCTGGCCGCCGCCGTCGACAGCACGCTCCGGTGGCCGGCCGAGCTGGACGAGACCTGGTACTCCAGCGGCCACCAGGGGGGCCGCTTACGGGAGCCGGTGGAGGAGGCGGCCGGGGCGGGCGCGTGACGAGCGGAGGAGAGGCCGGGGAGCCGGCGGCGGAGTCGCCGTCCGGACGACGGCCGCACCCCGCGGGGAGTTCGGGGCGCGGGACGGGCGCGCGGGCGCCGGTGTCCGTACGGCCGCGCCCGGACGCGGCGCGGTCCGGCGACTCCCCCCATCCCCCCGCCCCCACCCCCCTGCCGCTCGCCGTCCGCCTCGTGGCGCCGGACGCGCTGGAGCGGCTCGCGCGCACCCGGGCCACGGCCGATGACCTCGCGCTCCTCCAGCACGCCCTGCACAGCAGACGCCTCGTCCTCCTCAAGTCCCTTCTGACGCGCCTGGAACGGGACCCGCGCGCCGTGCCCGCCCCCGCGCGGGAGCGGTTCGAGGCGCACTGGAGCCTGATGGAGCGCGCGGAGGCGCGGCACGCGCCGGCGGTTCGCGACACCCTTGACTACCCCTCCGTCGGCAACTGGCTTGCCCGCGCCCTCGCCGCGCCCCAAGGCGCCTCCCTCGCCGCCGAACTGGAGCACTTCGGGTCCGTCGCCGCCGCCGCGGCGCTCCGCTCCGGGGCCGCCTTCACGGCCGAACTCGCCGCCCCCGGAGGGATCCTGGCCCTCCCCGGCATCGGCCTGCTGGAAGCCGGCGCCCCCGTCGTCCGGCTCACCGCCCGGGCCCGTACCGCCCGCCTCACCGTGCCCGGCGCCGGGCGGCAGTACCGGCCCGGGCGCCCCGGGCCGGTACTGCTGCGCGGCACCCGCCGGGTCACCGGCGCCGGGACGGGCTGGCACGGCCTGCGCAGGCTTCCCGGCGGCGCCGCCGTCCTGGACGACCTCGACCCCTACCGCGCCCCCGCCGCCGGTGTGGGCCGGTCCGCCCTGCCGCCCTCCGGCCGCACCGCGGGCGCCGGCCGGCCCTGGACCCGCCGCTGGCGCGCCGCCCTGGGCCTGCTGCGCGCCACCGACCCGCAGCGGGCCGCCGAGACGACAGCGCTGCTGCGCTGCCTGGTGCCCGTCGCCCGGCCGGCGGACGGCGGGGGCACCGAGGTGAGCGCCACCGTCCGGGCGGCCCCCGGCGCCATACTGGCCACCCTGCCGCGCACCGCCGCCGACCTGGCCGAGGTGCTCGTCCACGAGACCCAGCACACGAAACTGGCCGTTCTGCACGACCTCGTCCCGCTGCACGACGCCGGCCCCGCGGCCGTGCACCGGGTCGCCTGGCGGCCCGACCCGCGCCCGCTCGCCGGCGTGTTCCAGGGCACCTACGCGCACCTGGCCCTCGCCGAGTTCTGGGACCGGGCGGCCCAGGGGACCGCCGTTCCCGACGCGGTGCGCGAGCAGGCGCGGGCCCGGCGCGATTCGTACCGCCGACAGGTCGCGGAAGCGGTGCCCATCCTGCTTGAATCCAGTGAACTGACTCCCGCGGGCCGGGAGTTCGCGACGGGCATGGAACGGCTCCTCCTGAGTCTGGGACGAACCGGGCGCATGGCGTCCGGCATCGCCGGTGCGTCATCATGTGATGACGTACAGTGATGATGCCGCCGCACCGGACCCCGGGCGGCCGCCCGGACCACGCGGTGCGAAGGAACGAGGGACGCGCATGAACACGCAGCGGTATCAGGTCGGCACCGGTGCGCAGGACCGGGTCGGCGAGCACTTCACCATCGTCTTCGCCGGCTTCTACCGGCCCTGGGCGACCTGGATCGGCCACCGGCTGGAAAGCCACGGTCACCGGACGACGCTCCACCGCTGGGACCCGCCCCGCGAGGTCCCCCTGGAGGCCGCGCTGGGCGATCTGCTGCTGGCCAGCGGCCGGATCCTGCTGGTGCTCAGCGACTGGTTCTTCGAGCTCGGCCCGCGCCGCGAGGACGAGTGGAACGAGGCCCTGCGCGGCGTCGTCGCGGACAACGTGGACCGGTTCGCCGCCGTCAACCTCACCAACCGGGCGCTCCTCCCCGCCACCGCCGTCCTGGAGCCGGCCGACCTCTGGGGCGTCGGCGCGCCGGAGGCCGAGCGCCGGCTCCTCGCCCGCCTCCAGCTGCCCGAGGGGCCGCCCCGGCGCCCGCTGCCCCCCGGCCCCGGCACCCGCTACCCCAACGACCCCCCGGCCGTCTGGGGCGACGTCCCCCGCCGCAACCGCCGCTTCACCGGGCGCGACGACCTGCTCAACCAGGTCCAGGAGCAGTTGATGGACGCCGACCGCGGCACCGCCGTCTGCGCCCTGGTCGGCATGTCGGGCATCGGCAAGACGCAGATGGCCGCCGAGTACGCGCACCGGTTCAGCTCCGACTACGACGTCGTCTGGTGGGTCAACTCCGACACCCGCGGCACCCAGCGCGAGCGGTTCGGCGAGCTCGCCCCCGAGCTGCAGCTCGACGTCGGCTCCGAGCCCGGCGAGCGCATCCGCGCTCTGCGCGAGGCGCTGCGCCGCGGCGAGCCCTACAAGAACTGGCTGATCATCTTCGACGGCTGGGACGACACCGACCTCGTCGACGAGATCCTGCCCTGGGGCCAGGGGCACGTCCTGATCACCTCGCGCAACCGCCTCTGGGACCGGTACGGCGCCACCGTCGACGTACCGGGCTTCCAGCGGCACGAGAGCACCGGCTACCTGATGCGCCGCGCCCCCCGGCTCTCCGCCGAGCAGGCGGACGCCGTCGCCTCCGAGCTCGGCGACGTGCCCATCGCCCTGGTCCAGGCCGCCGCCTGGCTCGGCGAGTCGGACATGGAGGTCTCCGACTACCTGCGGATGGTCAGGGACGGCGAGGTGGCCGGCCTGGCCGACCGCGGCGAGTACGACGGCATCCCCACCTCGATGATCACCTCCTGGTCGATACTGATCAACCGGCTCCGCGAAACCCAGCCCCACGCCGTCGAACTCCTCACCCTCTGCACCTCGTTCGGGGCCGGACGGATCCCGATCGGCCTCATCCGCGTCATGCCGCCCGCCCAGCTGCCCGACAGCCTCGGCTGGCTCGTCTCCGACCTGGCCGGCTGGACGCGGGCGCTGGACACCCTCGTCAACTACTCGGTGTTCACCCGCGAGTCGCGCGACCTGCGCACCACCCAGGCGCACGACCCCGGTCCCGAGCAGGAGTCGGTGCACATGCACCGGCTGGTCCACGACATCGTCGCCCGGCTCACCTCGCCCGAGGAACGGCAGCTGCACCGCCGCATCGTCCGCCGCATGATCGCCGCCGCCGACCCGGGCAACCCCCAGGACAGCCGGCTCTGGCCGCGCTACGCCGAGCTCCTGCCGCACCTGGAGCCCTCCGGCGCGCTCGGCAGCCACGACTACCGGGTCCAGGAGACCGTCCTCAACCTGCTGCGCTACTGCATGCACAGCGGCGAGTTCCGCACCGGTGTCGAGCTGGCGGAGCAGATCCGCGCCCAGTGGTCCGAGATGTTCCCGCCCGAGCACCCCCGGATGGTCGAACTCACCACTCAGCAGGGCAACATCCTGCGCGCCCACGGCCTCTTCCGGGCCGCCTACGAGCTCGACCGGGAGTCCCTGGAACGGCTGCGCGCCCTCCCGGACACCGACGCCGGCAGCCTGATGACGGCCACCAGCTGCCTCGCCGCCGACCAGCGCTTCCTCGGCCAGTACACCGAGGCCCTCCAGATGCAGCGCGAAGTCCTCAACACGGCCCTCGAACTGCTCGGCCCCGAGGACTACACGACCCTCCTCGCCCAGCACAACCTCGGCGTCGGCCTCCGCCTGCTCGGCCGCTACTCCGAGGCGTACGACATCGACCTGGAGACCCTGCGCGCCCGCGAGAACCAGCTCCGCGCCCGCCACGCCGCCACCCTGGTCTCCGGCATCGCCTGCGCCCGCGACCTGCGCCTGATGGGCCGCTACGGCGACGCCCTGGCCCGCCAGGAGCTCGGCATGCGGCTCCACATCCAGGTCCTCGGCGCCAACCACCCGCAGACCCTGCGCGCCCGCCACAACCTGCTGCTCTGCCAGCGCCGCGCCGGCTCCCCGCAGGACCTCACCGGTGCCATGGCCGGCCTCCTCGAACAGATGGAACAGGTCCACGGCCGCCGGCACTACGCCACGATGGGCCTCGTCGTGGACTTCGGCAACTACGCCCGGGAGCACGGCGATCTCCGCCAGGCCCGCGAGCTCATCGAGGAGGGCGAGAGCGGCTTCCGCACCCTCCTCGGCCCCGCCCACCCCATCAGCACCGGCATGCTCTCCAACACCGGCCTTGTCCTCCAGGCCGCCGGCGAACGGGCCGAGGCCCTCACCATGTTCGAGTCCGCCTACGCCGGCCTGGCCGCCTCCCTCGGCCCCGACCACCCCTGGGTCCTCGGCTGCGCCCTCAACGCCGCCGCCGGCCGCAACTTCACCGGCCGCCTGGAGAGCGCCACCGACCTCAGCCGCGACACCCTCCGCCGCGCCCGCACCGCCCTCGGCCAGGACCACCCCTTCACCCTCTCCTGCGAAGTCGCCCTGGCGGCGGACCTGCGGGCGCTGAGGGAGCACGAGGAAGCGGAAAAGGTGGAGGAGGACGCCCTCCAGCGCCTCGCCCGCACTCTGGGCGCCCAGCACCCGCACGCCCTCTCGGCCCGCCAGCGCTCCCGGCCGTACTGGGACTTCGAGCCGTACCTGGGATAGCGGCGCTCGGGGAGGCGACCAAGTAGGCCACGAACCCAGCCCGTTCGACCCACGCCGCGAACGCTCGCGGCGGCAACTCACAAGTCCATGGTGAGAGGACGCACCTCTCGGACGTGAGTCGGTCAAGGAGCGGCGCATTGGGTACGGAACGTCAGTTGGTGCGCGAGGGGTCGGGGACATCCCGTGCGACCGGGCGAGCAGCCGCCCGGAAGAGTGTCATCGTGCTCGCCGCGGTACTCCTGGCGGGTACGGGGGCCGTCTACGCCACCCAAGGCGACCCGGGTGACCGCGACGCGCACTGGAAGGTGCCCCGCCTCGCGGTCATGCCGCTGGGCGACTCGATCACCCATGGCAACGTCGGCAGTTCGACCGACTCCGGCTACCGGGCCGAACTGTGGGACCGGCTCTCCGGGCATGCCGGGACACTGCATTTCGTGGGCTCGGAGCGGAGCGGCCGGGTGCCCGACCCCGACCACGAGGGCCATCCCGGGTGGACGACGGAGGGCCTGCTGTCCCACATCGGCACCTGGCTGCCCGCGGCCGCGCCCAACGTCGTCCTCCTGCACATCGGGACCAATGACCTGAACGAGAACCGCCAGGTGGACGCGGCTCCCCGCCGGCTGGGTGCGCTCATCGACAAGATCACCACGGCCGCACCCGGGATGACGGTGCTGGTGAGCTCCCTCGTCCCGGCCGCCGACCCGGTGGTCCGGCGACGTGTGGAGGCATTCAACGCGGCGGTGCCGGATGTGGTGGCGGAACGGCGTGCCAAGGGCTTTCACGTGGGTTATGTGGACATGGGCGAGGTGACGACGGGAGATCTCGCCAACGCCCTCCACCCCAAGGACAGCGGGTACACCAAGATGTCGGCGGCGTTCTACCGGGCGATCGCCCGCGCCGCCGCCGACGGGTGGATCCGGGAGCGGGTGGACGTCACACCGCCCCCGGCGCGCGCGTCCCGCGACGACCGCCGGGAGCGCTGACATGAGCTCTCCGGTGCCCGGCACGCCGGGTGACGGGCTGGCGGGCGACGGCCGGCGCGCGAAGGCGCCCAGGCTGTACGCCCTGGACGGACTGCGGCTGATCGCGGCCCTGATGGTGGCCGCCTTCCACCTCATGGCCTACAACGGCCCGGGCTGGACCTACCCGGTGCAGATCGTCTTCCCCGACGCCCACGCCGTCGCGTACTACGGATGGACGGGGGTCCAGCTCTTCTTCCTCATCAGCGGTTTCGTCATCTGCATGAGCTGCTGGGGGAAGAGCGTGGGGGAATTCGCCGTGTCCCGGGTGACGCGCCTCTATCCCGCGTACTGGTTCGCCGTACTCGCCGCCGCGTCGGCCCTGTGGCTTTTCCCCGGTGTGCGGGACGCTCCCACGCTCAGTGGCCTGGCGGTCAATCTGACCATGTTCCAGGACCCGTTGGGAGTGGACCGGGTGGACAGCGTCTACTGGTCCCTGTGGGCCGAGATGCGGTTCTACCTGCTGTTCGCGCTCGTCGCCTGGCGAGGGCTGACGTACCGGCGCCTCGTCGTCTTCTGCCTGGGGTGGGCCACCGCCGGAATGCTCGCCACCAAAATCGACAACGGCCTTTTCCGGGCCCTCGTCATGCCGGAACACTGCTGGTACTTCATCGCCGGAATCGCCCTTTACCTGATCCACCGGTTCAAGCCGAACGTGCTGCTGTGGGGGATCGTCGCGGGCTGTTTCCTGCTCGGCCAGCATTTCCTGATCGCCGCCCACGCCTCGAACCAGCGCTACTCCGCGGTGAAAATGCCCCTCTGGCCCGCCGCGCTCCTGGTCGCGGCCGCCTTCGTCGCGATGGCCGCGGTGGCGGTCGGAATGACCGACCGGATCACCTGGCGCCGGCTGCCCCTCATCGGCGCTCTGACGTACCCCTTCTACCTGCTCCACGAGGACATCGGGTGGATCTTCATCCGGCACATGGAACACCGCATGCACCCTTATGCCGTGCTGGCGGTCCTGTTCTCGGCGGTCCTCGCCGCCTCCTGGCTGGTGCACCGCTGGATCGAACGTCCTCTGGGGCGCCGGCTGCGGCGGGCCCTGCATACCGGACTCGAGGAAATGCGTTTCTACAGCCGGGCCATTCCGTCCCTGGAATCCCTCGACCGTCTCGAAAAGCGACCCCCCGGCGATCCCGTCCGGGGATCCGGGGGCACGTCCCCTTCCCGCGGAGGCGGCTAGGCCCGGCGCGGACGGCCCGGCGAACGAACGGGCCGGGGCCCGTACCGCTCCTGGAAGCGGTACGGGCCCCGGCCCGTGTGCGGCGGAAGGATCCGCGGATCAGCTGTCGAACACCTCGGCGACCAGGGCCGCCTGCTCCGCCTGGTGGCGCTTGGCCGAGCCGACCGCCGGGGAGGAGGAGTGCGGGCGGGAGACGCGGCGCAGGCGCTCGCGGGCCGGGATGTCGGCGCCGACCGCCAGGTCGAGGTGGTCGATCAGGTTCAGCGCGATGAACGGCCACGCGCCCTGGTTCGCCGGCTCCTCCTGGGCCCAGATGTACTTCTCGGCGTTGGGGAACTTGGCGATCTCCGCCTGGAGCTCGGCACCCGGCAGCGGGTACAGGCGCTCGATGCGGATGAGGGCGGTGTCCGTGGCGCCGCGCTTCTGCCGCTCGGCCTCCAGGTCGTAGTAGACCTTGCCGGAGCAGAAGACGACCTTGCGGACGTCGGCCGCGTTCACCGTGGCGTCGCCGATCACCGGGCGGAAGCCGCCGGTGGTGAACTCCTCCGCCTTGGACGCCGCGGCCTTCAGGCGCAGCATCGACTTCGGGGTGAAGACGATGAGCGGCTTGTGGTGCGGGTTGTGGACCTGCCAGCGCAGGAGGTGGAAGTAGTTCGACGGCAGCGTCGGCATGGCGACCGTCATGTTGTTCTGGGCGCAGAGCTGGAGGTAGCGCTCGATGCGGGCCGAGGAGTGGTCCGGGCCCTGGCCCTCGTAGCCGTGCGGGAGGAGCAGGGTGACGCCGGACGTCTGGCCCCACTTCTGCTCGCTCGACGAGATGAACTCGTCCACGATGTTCTGCGCGCCGTTGGCGAAGTCGCCGAACTGCGCCTCCCACAGGACGAGCGCGTCCGGGCGGGCCAGCGAGTAGCCGTACTCGAAGCCCATCGCCGCGTACTCGCTGAGCAGCGAGTCGTAGACGTTGAAGCGCGCCTGGTCCTCGGAGAGGTAGAGCAGCGGGGTGTAGTCCTCGCCGGTCTCGCGGTCGACGAGCACCGCGTGGCGCTGGCCGAAGGTGCCGCGGCGGGAGTCCTGGCCGGAGAGGCGGACCGGGGTGCCCTCCATCAGGAGGGAACCGAAGGCGAGGGTCTCGCCCATGGCCCAGTCGATCGTGCCGTCCTCGACGCTGGCCGCGCGGCGCTGCAGCTGCGGCAGCAGACGCGGGTGGACGGTGACGTTCTCCGGCAGGTTGACCTGGGACTCGGCGATCCGCTTGACGACCTCCTGGGAGATCGCGGTGTTCACCGGGACCGGGAACTCGGCCTGCGGGGCCGGGACCTCGGCCGAGGCGGGCGCCGCGGTGGCCTCGCGGACCTCGGTGAAGACCTTCTCCAGCTGGCCCTGGTAGTCCTGCAGGGCCTGCTCGGCCTCCTCCAGGGTGATGTCGCCCCGGCCGATCAGCGACTCGGTGTACAGCTTGCGCACCGAGCGCTTCTTGTCGATCAGGTCGTACATCAGCGGCTGGGTGAACGAGGGGTTGTCGGCCTCGTTGTGGCCCCGGCGCCGGTAGCAGATCAGGTCGATGACGACGTCCTTGTTGAACGCCTGGCGGAACTCGAAGGCGAGCCGCGCGACGCGGACCACGGCCTCCGGGTCGTCACCGTTCACGTGGAAGATCGGCGCCTCGATCATCCGGGCGACGTCGGTGCAGTACATCGACGAGCGCGAGGACTCCGGCGGCGCGGTGAAGCCGACCTGGTTGTTGATCACGATGTGCACGGTGCCGCCGGTGCGGTAGCCGCGCAGCTGCGACATGTTGAGGGTCTCGGCCACGACGCCCTGGCCCGCGAAGGCCGCGTCGCCGTGCAGCTGGACCGGCAGGACGGTGAAGTCCGTGCCCGCCTTGCCGATGATGTCCTGCTTGGCGCGGGAGATGCCCTCGACGACCGGGTCGACCGTCTCCAGGTGGGACGGGTTGGCGGCCAGCGAGACCTTGATCTGCTCGCCGTCCAGGCCGGTGAAGGTGCCCTCGGCGCCCAGGTGGTACTTGACGTCGCCGGAGCCGTGCATCGACTTCGGGTCGAGGTTGCCCTCGAACTCCCGGAAGATCTGCGCGTAGGACTTGCCGACGATGTTGGCCAGCACGTTGAGCCGGCCGCGGTGGGCCATGCCGATGACGGCCTCGTCGAGACGGGCCTCGGCGGCCGCGTCCAGCACCGCGTCCAGCAGCGGGATGACGGACTCGCCGCCCTCCAGCGAGAAGCGCTTCTGGCCGACGTACTTGGTCTGCAGGAACGTCTCGAACGCCTCGGCCGCGTTCAGGCGGCGGAGGATCCGCAGCTGCTCCTCGCGCTCCGGCTTGGAGTGGCCGCGCTCGACCCGGTCCTGGATCCACTTGCGCTGCTTGGGGTCCTGGATGTGCATGAACTCGATGCCGGTGGTGCGGCAGTACGAGTCGCGCAGCACGCCCAGGATGTCGCGCAGCTTCATCATCGACTTGCCGGCGAAACCGCCGACCGCGAAGTCGCGCTCCAGGTCCCACAGGGTGAGGCCGTGCTCGGTGATGTCCAGGTCGGGGTGCTTGCGCTGGCGGTACTCCAGCGGGTCGGTGTCGGCCATGACGTGGCCGCGCACCCGGTACGCGTGGATCAGCTCGAAGACGCGGGCGGCCTTGGTGACGTCGTCGTCGTGCGAGGCGTCGATGTCCTTGAGCCAGCGGACCGGCTCGTAGGGGATCCGCAGCGCCTCGAAGACGTCGTCGTAGAAACCGTTCTCGCCCAGCAGCAGCTGGTTCATGATCCGCAGGAACTCGCCCGACGCGGCGCCCTGGATGACGCGGTGGTCGTAGGTCGAGGTCAGGGTCATGACCTTCGAGATGCCCATCTTGTTCAGGGCGTCCTGCGAGGTGCCCTGGAACTCGGCGGGGTAGTCCATCGCGCCCACGCCGAGGATGAGGCCCTGGCCGGGCATCAGGCGCGGCACGGAGTGCACGGTGCCGATGCCGCCGGGGTTGGTCAGCGACGCGGTGACGCCGGTGAAGTCCTCCATCGTCAGCTTGCCGACGCGGGCGCGGCGGACGATGTCCTCGTAGGCCTGCCAGAACTCGAAGAAGTTCAGGGTCTCGGCCTTCTTGATGGCCGCCACCACGAGCTGGCGGTCGCCGTTCGGCTTCACCAGGTCGATCGCCAGGCCCAGGTTGACGTGCTCGGGCTTGACGAGGGTGGGCTTGCCGTCCTTCTCCGTGAAGGAGTAGTTCATCGACGGCATCAGCTTCAGCGCCTGCACCATGGCGTAGCCGATGAGGTGCGTGAAGGAGACCTTGCCACCCCGGGCGCGCTTGAGGTGGTTGTTGATGACGATGCGCTGGTCGAACAGCAGCTTCACCGGGACGGCGCGGACGGACGTGGCCGTCGGCAGCTCCAGGGAGGCGTTCATGTTCTTGGCGACCGCGGCGGCGGGGCCGCGCAGCGTCACGTACTCCGGGCCGGCCGGGGCCTCGGTCGCCGGCGCGGCGGCGGGCTTGGCCGCGGGCTTCGCGGCGGCCGGCTTCGCGGCGGCGGCCGGAGCGGCCTGAGCCGGGGCGGCCTGGGCCGGAGCGGCGGGCGCGGCGGCGGCCGGAGTGGCCTGGGCCGGGGCTGCCTGCGCGGGGGCCGCGGGTGGCTGCGGAGGAGCGGCCGGGGCGGCGGGAGCCGTACCCCCGGTCACCCCCTGCTGCGTGGCCGGCGCATTGGCGTCCTTGCCCGGCTTGTAGTCGGCGAAGAAGTCCCACCAGGCTCGGTCGACCGAGTTCGGGTCCTGGAGGTACTGCTGGTAGATCTCGTCGACGAGCCACTCATTGGGACCGAACACATCAGCAGGACTCTTGCCCTGCCCGTCTTGGTCGGTCGAAGTGCTCGAGGTGTTCGGGGACTGTGGCGACACGGCGGCAACCGCCCTCTTCCGCTTCCTAAGGTGGTGGACAGCGGGAATAAAGGCTACGCCTGTCCGCTGCCCTGATGCAGGCCACCGGGGCCAGTCGTCGCGCAAGTCACACTCGCTCCCGTGTTTCAGGGCATGACTTGGCGGGAAACACCCGAGGTTTCGGACTCCCCGGCTGCTTCCGACCCCTCCGTGGGTACGCGGAATGGTGCCCCACATCCGGATGAACGTGTGCTTCCGTCTTCGACCCTACGTCAACTCGGATCACGAGGCTCGTCCTGGAAGAGTGACCCGGATGCGGCAGCCCCGGGGGGATTCGGCCACGCCGATGCTGCCGCCGTGCAGGTCGACCGCCCAGCGGGCGATGGCGAGCCCCAGCCCCGTCCCCCCGTCGCTGCCCGGTCCGTGCTGCCCGGAGCCGCCCCGGTTGAACCGCTCGAAGACCCGGTGCCGCTCGGCCGGCGGGATGCCCGGGCCCTCGTCCAGCACCTCCAGGTCCAGCGACTGCGGCCCCTCGCCGCGCCGCGCCCGGACCGTCACCCGGCCGTGCGGGGGGCTGTGCCGGACGGCGTTCTCCACCAGGTTGGCGACCACCTGGTGCAGCCGCTCCGCGTCCGCGTGGGCGGTCAGGTCGGGCGGCGAGACGTCCAGGTGCAGGTGGACGTCCTTGCGCGCGGCCCGGGGCGCGGAGCCGGTGCCGCAGGCGATGCTGGTCTCCTTCAGCACCTGCGCCAGGTACGGCCAGACCTCGAAGCCGCGGGCGTGCAGCGGTACGACACCGTTGTCGAGCCGGGACAGGTCGAGTAACTGCTCCACCAGCCGCCCCAGCCGTTCGGTCTGCTGGAGGGCGGCCCGCATGGTCTCCGGATCGGCGGCCGAGACGCCGTCCACCACGTTCTCCAGCACCGCCCGCAGCCCGGCGATCGGCGTCCGCAGCTCGTGCGAGACGTTGGCGACCAGCTCCTTGCGGTGGGTGTCCACCGCCTCCAGGTCGGCCGCCATCCGGTTGAAGGCGTGCGCCAGGTCGCCGAACTCGTCCCGCCGCCCGTCCCGCACCCGCCGGGTGTAGTCACCGTGCGCCATCGCCCGGGTGACCTCGGTCATCTCGTCCAGCGGCGCGGTCAGGCCGTGCGCCACGAACTGGGTGATCAGCAGCGAGGCGATGATCGAGAAGACGGTGATCACCCGCAGCCCGGTCGCCGACCGGAACGCGACGAACACCAGGAACGTCGTGATCACCACGGAACCGACCACCAGCCACCCGAGCGCGGCCTTGACCGACCGGTAGGGATCCAGCGGGCGCAGCGCCTCCCAGACGCGGCTCAGCAGGCCCGGCCGCGGACAGCCGGTCATCTCGCGTCCGTTCCCCTCACGCGGCCGGTGTCTCCAGGGCGTACCCGACCCCGTGCACCGTCCGGATCCGCTCCGCGCCGATCTTGCGCCGCAACGCCTTGATGTGGCTGTCGACGGTCCGGGTGCCGGAGGCGTCCGCCCAGTCCCACACCT
Source organism: Streptomyces sp. NPDC021100 (assembly GCF_044333095.1). Classification (NCBI taxonomy): domain Bacteria; kingdom Bacillati; phylum Actinomycetota; class Actinomycetes; order Kitasatosporales; family Streptomycetaceae; genus Streptomyces; species Streptomyces sp. NPDC021100. The sequence goes on along the minus strand of NZ_JBIRQH010000001.1, from coordinate 440,119 downwards.
CGGCCAGCAGCTGCTCCCGGGAGAGGACGGCACGCGGGGTGTTCGCCAGGCAGACCAGCAGGTCGAACTCGGTCGGCGTCAGGTGCACGTCCCCGCCGCGCACCCGCACCCGGCGCTGCGCGTGGTCGATCTCCAGCTCGCCCAGCCGCAGGATCCCGCTCCGCGGGGTGTGCGCGGCCAGCGTCGCCCGCTCCACCCGGCGCAGCAGCACGTGCACCCGCGCCGCCAGCTCGCGCATGGAGAACGGCTTGGTCATGTAGTCGTCCGCGCCGACGCCCAGGCCGACCAGCATGTCGGTCTCGTCGTCGCGCGCGGTGAGCATCAGCACCGGCACCGGGCGGCGGGCCTGGACCCGCCGGCACACCTCCAGGCCGTCGTAGCCCGGCAGCATCACGTCCAGCACCAGCAGGTCCGGTTGCCACGCCTCGGTGGTGTCCACCGCCGCGGGCCCGTCGCCCGCGGTCCGCACCTGGAACCCCTCGGCCCGCAGCCGTGCCGCGATGGCGTCGGCGATGGTCCGGTCGTCCTCGACGATCAGTACCCGCCGCTGCGCCCCGGCGGAGGCTGCGGCGCCGCTCGGGCCCGTGTGTGTCTGCTCCATGTGCCCCGCCCCTAGCCGTCGTCCCCAGCGTCTTCCGGTGCCGGTCCTCCCACTGTGGCAAGCAGGGTACGGGCAGGTGACGGGGGACGGCTACGCGGCGAGGACGGCGAGGTGGACGACGTCGGGGACGCCTCGGGCAACGATGATCTCTTCGGTGGTTACCCCGGCGAACCCGGCATTCCGGAGGGCTTCCTCGAACCGCTCGGACGGCTGTGCGGACCACACGGCGAGCACTCCGCCGGGACGGAGCCGGGCGCGGCAGGCGGCGAGGCCGGTGGGGGAGTAGAGGCCCTTGTTGTCCTCGGTGACGGTCCAGTCGGGGCCGTTGTCGATGTCGAGGCAGATCGCGTCGTAGGCGGGGGCGTCCGGGGAGGTGGCGGAGGCCGGGGCCGGGGCGTCCAGGTGCGCGAGGAGGTCCGCCTCGACGATCCGTACGCGCGGATCGGCCAGTGCCGCGCCGGACACGGCGGACAGCGGGCCCGCGCGGTGCCAGTCGATCACCGCCCGCTCGCGTTCCACCACCGTGATCCGCCCCCAGCGCGGCTCCGCAGCCGCGTGCGCCAGCGAGAAGCCCACGCCCAGCCCGCCGATCAGCACCGCGGGCTCCGCCCGCCCGGCCGGCAGCGCCCTCAGCGCGGCGTCCACCAGCAGCCGCTCGGAGCGGCCGTCCGAGGTGTCCATCAGGAAGCAGCCGTTCGCGATGATCTCGTACACCGGCCGGGCCCCCTCCGCCGGACCGCGCCGCCGCAGGGCGACCTCGCCGTAGGGACCGTCGCGGCGGTCGAGGGTGGTCACGGGATCGTTCGGGACATACGGGACGGGCACGGGAGACCTCCGGAGACCGTTGATGTTCGACGGACGCATCCGAAGGTTAAGAGGTTGACAGGCGTGGCCTGGTTCACGGACCGAAGACGGGTCCGGCGGACGCCCGGGCCCGTACTGTTCGTACTGCGGCCCGCCGCCGGGCGGGCCGTCCGGAGCGTCCCGGGAAGGTCCGGGCACGCCCCGGGCACGTCGACGGAAGGGAGCCCGGCCGAGTGACCGCCGCTGATCCCGCCGAGGCGGGCGCCCCCGCGCCGGCCGACGGCACCGCCGCCGGACGGCGGCCGGCGCGCCCGCTCAGAACCCGGTTCCACGGGCTGCGGCAGCTGGTCCCCACACCTCGGGCCACGCCCTTCACCTTCTGGTACGGCCTCGTCCTGCTCGCCACCGCGGTCTACGCCGAGCTCGGCGACGAGTCCACCGTCAACCAGCTGCTCCGCGACTCCAGCACCGACGCGGCCCATCTGGCCGACCGGCCGCTGGTCGTCCTGTTCGCCAGCGCCCTGTGGGTCGCCGGCGGGCTCTGGTCCTTCTTCGGCTGGGCGTTCGCCCCGGTCCTCGGCGCCCTGGAGCGGCGGGTGGGCGGGCTGCGCACGGCCGGTGTCTTCCTGCTCGGCCACGTCCTGGCGACCCTGGCCACCGAGCTGCCGGTGGCCGGCGCGGTCGCCGCGGGCCGGCTGCCGGCCGACTCGCTGCACCGGCTCGACTACGGCATCAGCTTCGGCCTGATGGCCTGTCTCGGCGCGCTGGCGAGCCTCCAGCGCCCGCCCTGGAAGTGGGGGCTGCTGGGCGCCGCCTCCCTGATGTGCGCCCAGGACCTGGTGGAGCTGGCGGACCCGCTGGCCAGTTGGGGGCATCCGATCGCCCTGCTGGCCGGTGTCGCCTGTGAGCTGCTGCTGCGCGGTGACGTCCGGGACACGGCGCCGGCCGCGCGGGCTCCCCTCCGGCCCGCGCCGGCCGTCGCCGCCGCCCCGGACGCCACTGCCCCAGCGGACGCCACCGCCTCAGCGGACGGTGCCGTCCCAGCTCCACTCGGCGAGGTGCCCCTCCCCGGGCCGCGCGATCCGTCCGGTGGCGCGGAGCAGGGCCAGGCCGGGCCGGTCCTCGTGCGGGACGCCGGGGAACAGCCGGGCGAGGGCGGGGCCGGCCAGGTCGTCCGGCGGGGTCCAGTCGACGCCCAGGCCGGTGGCGATGTCATGGGTGTGGACGACGGCCTCCACCACGCCCATGGCGGCGAAGCCGGGCCCGTCGGAGTGGCCCCAGGGGTGCCAGGCCCGGTCCTCGGGCGCGGCGGCGCGGACGGCGGCGGCGAGGAACGACGCCGCGACGCGGATGCCCTCCAGGCGGGCTGAGACCGGGGCCTTCGGGTCGAGCGAGGCGAACAGGGTGATGTACCGGTCCCGCGGCTTGGCGGTGAGCAGTGCCGCGTACCCGGTGATGCCGAACGCCAGGTGGTCGAGCGTCGCGTGGCAGGACCACTCCAGCCGGCCGGCCGGCCGCGACCAGGCCGTGGCCGGAGCCAGGCCGTCGAGGAAGGCGGTGGTCCGCTCGGCGGTCTCGGTGACCAGGGTGGCCCAGTCGAGGGCGAGGGCGGTGCCCGGCGTCGTCAGAGGGCTCACGCGCGTCCCTCCGCCCGGACGAACTCCACCAGCCGGCCCCAGCTGTCGCCGCCGTGCCCGGCGTCGATGCCCCGCTTGACCAGGCCCTGGAGCAGCTCGGGCAGACCGGAGGCCACCCCGCGCGCCTCGCTGGCGTGCACGAGGTGCTCGATGGCCGCGAGGTGCACGCCGAGCGTGGCGTCGTCGCCCGGGTAGCTGCGGGCGTCGGCCTGCGGGGCGTACGTGTTCATGAAGAACTCGACGGCCCGCATCCAGCGGCCGGCGACCGCGGTGAAGGCGGCGGCCTTGCCCTCGCCGTCCGTCCCGACGAGCGCCACGCCGTGCGCCCAGCCGGTGAGCGTGGACCACATCAGGCCGAGCAGCGCGGTGTCGTAGAGGGAGGCCAGGGTGACGTCGGTGCCCAGGTCCACCGGGTCGCCGAGGGCGGCGAGCGTCGCGCGGTGCTCGTCGAGGGCCCCCGGGGAGCCGCTGTAGAGGAACATGAAGTCGGGGTTGCCGACGCCGGGCGGCGTCGTCATGATCGCGCCGTCGAGATAGCGGAAGCCGTGCTTCTCGGCCCAGCGGGCCGCCTCGGCGGCCTGCTCCGGGGCGCCGGAGGTGAGGTTGACGACGGTCCGCCCGGCCAGGTCGCCGACCAGCGGGTCCAGGACCTCGTGGACGGTGTCGTAGGTGGCCAGGCAGACGACCACCAGCGGGCTCGCCGCCACGGCCGCGGCGGCGTCCGGGGCCTCGGCGGCACCCTTCTCCACCAGGGCGGCGGCCTTGCCCGCGGTGCGGTTCCAGACGGTCGTGCGGTGGCCGGCCGCCAGGAACGCACCGGCCAGCGCGGTGCCCATCGAACCCAGGCCGAGGACGGTCACCTTCGTGCTCATGGAAAAGTCACCCATTTCGTGGGGAAGTACCGGGACTTGAGAGGACGCGCTCTCGTGTGACCCCTACGTTTCCACCGCCCGCACGGCCCCGACAGTGGCAGGACTGACCGCCTCCGCAAAATTCCTGCCACTAGGCTGTCCCGGTATGAGCGCTGGTTCCGTGGCCGTGGCAGTGATCGACGACGACATCCCCTACTGGGACCTGTACGAGCTGGGGGTGGTCTGCACGGTCTTCGGCATCCCGCACCCGGATCTCGCCGACCCCTGGTACGACCTGCGCCTGTGCGCCGCCGGCCCGTCCCCGCACCAGCCGCCGCCCGGCCCGCTCGGCTTCACCCTGCGCACCCCCTACGGGCTGGAGGGGCTGGAGGACGCGGACACCGTGATCATCCCGTCCGTTCCGGAGGCGTGCGTCGACGGGGAGCGTGAGCTGCCGGACGAACTCCTCCACGCGCTCCGACGCGCCGCCGACCGGGGCGCGCGCATGGTCTCCCTGTGCGCCGGAGCCTTCGCCCTGGCCGCCGCCGGGATCCTCGACGGCCGCCGGGCGACCGCCCACTGGATGCACACCGAGGCCCTGGCCCGCCGCCACCCGGAGGTGGAGGTGGACGACTCGGTGCTGTACGTCGACGACGGGACCGTCTTCACCAGCGCCGGCGTCACGGCCGGCCTCGACCTCTGTCTCCACCTCGTCCGCCGCGACCTGGGCGCAAACGTCGCCAACCAGCTCGCCCGGCGGCTCGTCGTCCCGGCCCACCGCCCCGGCGGGCAGGCCCAGTTCGTCGAGGTCTCCGTCCCCGAGACCGGCGACGACGGCCTGGCCCCCGTCCTCCAGTGGGCCACCGAACGCCTCGACCAGCCCCTCACCGTCGACGACCTGGCCGCCCGCGCCGGCATGAGCCCCCGCACCTTCTTCCGCCGCCTCCAGGCCGCCACCGGCACCACCCCCCTCCAGTGGCTCCTCTCCCAGCGCCTGTCCCGCGCCCAGTCCCTCCTCGAAGCCACCACCCTCCCCGTGGAACGCGTCGGCCAGCTCAGCGGCCTGGGCACGGCCGCCAACCTGCGCCGCCACTTCACGCTGCACTTCGGCATCACCCCGACGGACTACCGCCGCGCCTTCCCGGGCCACGGCGGCCGATCGGTCCGCCCGGGCCGGACGGTACGGCGGGCGGGGCACTGAGGCTCACGGCGAACCTGATCGCTCACAGCGAACACGCCTGCGGGAACATCTCCCCGCGCAGGGACATTGAGTCTGCATAGCTCAACTTGCCTGCCGAAGGGGAGATCATGGCTTCGACGTCCGCACCGCTCACCCTGCCCGTGCTGCCGCTCGACGACGAGGTGGTCCTGCCGGGGATGGTCGTCCCCCTGGACCTCACGGACTCCGAGGTCCGCGCCGCCGTCGAGGCCGCGCAGGCCGCCGCGCAGGGCGGGGCCAAGCCGCGCGTGCTGCTCGTCCCACGGGTGGACGGCACCTACGCCGGCACCGGCACCCTCGGCACGGTGGAGCAGGTGGGCCGGCTCTCCGACGGCGATCCGGGCGCCCTCATCCGCGGCGTCCGCCGCGTCCGCATCGGGGCCGGGACGACCGGCCCCGGCGCCGCCCTCTGGGTGGAGGGCACGGCCGTCGAGGAGCCCGCCCCCGACCCGCTGCCGGGCGCCGTCACCGAGCTGATGAAGGAGTACAAGGCGCTCGCCACCAGCTGGCTCCGCAAGCGCGGCGCCTGGCAGGTCGTCGATCGCGTCCAGCAGATCGACGACGTCTCCCAGCTCGCCGACAACTCCGGCTACTCGCCCTTCCTCACCGTCGCCCAGCGCGTCGAGCTGCTGGAGACCGCCGACCCGGTCGCGCGGCTGAAGCTCGCCGTGAAGCAGCTCGGCGACCACCTCGCCGAGCAGGACGTCGCCGAGTCCATCGCCAAGGACGTCCAGGAGGGCGTCGACAAGCAGCAGCGCGAGTTCCTGCTCCGCCGCCAGCTGGAGGCCGTCCGCAAGGAGCTGGCCGAGCTCAACGGGGACGCGGACGGCGAGTCCGACGACTACCGCGCCCGGGTGGAGGCCGCCGACCTGCCGGAGAAGGTCCGCGAGGCGGCCCTGAAGGAGGTCGACAAGCTGGAGCGGGCCTCCGACCAGAGCCCCGAGAGCGGCTGGATCCGCACCTGGCTCGACACCGTCCTGGAGATGCCGTGGACGAAGCGCACGGAGGACGCGTACGACATCCCGGGCGCCCGGGCCGTGCTCGACGCCGACCACGCGGGCCTGGACGACGTCAAGGAGCGGATCACCGAGTACCTGGCGGTGCGCAAGCGGCGCGCCGACCGGGGGCTGGGCGTGGTCGGCGGGCGGCGCGGGGGCGCGGTGCTCGCGCTCGTCGGCCCGCCCGGTGTCGGAAAGACGTCGCTCGGCGAGAGCGTCGCCAAGGCCATGGGGCGCGAGTTCGTCCGGGTGGCGCTCGGCGGCGTGCGCGACGAGGCGGAGATCCGCGGCCACCGGCGCACGTACGTCGGCGCGCTCCCCGGCCGCATCGTGCGCGCCGTCAAGGAGGCCGGCTCGATGAACCCGGTCGTCCTCCTCGACGAGATCGACAAGGTCGGCTCCGACTTCCGCGGCGACCCCGCCGCGGCCCTCCTGGAGGTCCTCGACCCCGCGCAGAACCACACCTTCCGCGACCACTACCTGGAGGTCGAACTCGACCTCTCCGACGTGGTCTTCCTCGCCACCGCCAACGTCCTGGAGGCCATCCCGCAGCCCCTGCTCGACCGGATGGAGCTCGTCCGCCTCGACGGCTACACCGAGGACGAGAAGGTCGTCATCGCCCGCGACCACCTGCTGCCCCGGCAGCTGGAACGGGCCGGCCTGGAGCCCGGCGAGGTCACGGTGGACGACGCGGCACTGCGCCGGCTCGCCGGCGAGTACACCCGCGAGGCGGGCGTCCGTACGCTGGAGCGGTCGCTCGCCCGGCTGCTCCGCAAGGTCGCGGCCCGGCACGAACTCGGCGAGCTGGAGCTCCCGTTCACGATCGGCGTGGACGAGCTGCGCCCGCTGATCGGCCGCCCGCACCACACCCCCGAGTCCGCCCAGGACCCGGCCGAGCGGCGCACGTCCGTCCCGGGCGTGGCCACCGGCCTGGCCGTCACCGGCGCGGGCGGCGACGTCCTCTTCATCGAGGCGTCCCTCGCCGACCCGGAGACGGGCGCCGCCGGCCTCACTCTGACCGGCCAGCTCGGCGACGTGATGAAGGAGTCCGCGCAGATCGCCCTCTCCTTCCTCCGCTCCCATGGCGCGGAACTGGAGCTTCCGGTCGGTGACTTCAAGGAGCGCGGCGTCCACCTGCACGTCCCGGCGGGCGCCGTCCCCAAGGACGGGCCGAGCGCGGGCATCACGATGACGACGGCCCTGGCGTCCCTGCTCTCCGGGCGGCGGGTCCGCCCGGACGTCGCGATGACCGGCGAGGTCTCGCTGACCGGGCGGGTCCTGCCGATCGGCGGCGTCAAGCAGAAGCTGCTGGCGGCGCACCGGGCGGGTGTCACCACCGTCGTCATCCCCAAGCGCAACGAGCCCGACCTCGACGACGTCCCGGCCGAGGTCCTGGAGAAGCTGGAGGTCCACGCGGTGTCGGACGTCCGGCAGGTGCTGGAGCTGGCCCTGGAGCCGGCGACGGCCGCCGTTGGGAACGGGGTGCCGGTCGCCGCGTAAAGCGGCGGAAGAACGCTTCTGACGGGCCGTCGGAACGCGGGAATGCCGCGCGCCGGCGGCCCGTTGTTCGCAGCATGACGAACACTCGCACGCGTCTGAATCGCCCTGCCGGCATCCGCTCCCTCCGCCTCGGCGACACCAAGGTGACCTACGTGCCCGACGGCGTCGTCCAACTGTCGCCGCGAGGCTGGCTCCCGGCCACCGCGGACGAGGTGTGGGCCGCCCACCCCGAATACCTCGACGCCGACGGCTACCTGGTGGCCGGCGTGGGCGGCCTGCTGGTGGAGCACGGCGACCGCGCCCTGCTGATCGACGCCGGCATCGGCCCGGTCTCGCTGCCGGCCGCGCCCGGCACCCCCGTCGGGCGGATCGAGGCCGGCGCCCTCCTCGACCACCTCACCGCCCTCGGCCGCCCGCCCGCCGCCCTGGAAGCGGTCGCCATCACGCACTTCCACCGCGACCACATCGGCTGGTCCGCCCAGTTGACCGCGGCGGGCGTGACCCACCTGGTCGCGGGGCCGGAGTGGGAGGAGCGCCACCTCGCCGTGGAGCACGGCGTGCCTGAGGAGACCCTCGCCGCCATGGCGACCGATGTACGCACGGTCGCCGACGGCGAGGAGATCTTCCCGGGCGTCCGGGCCCTGTTCACCCCCGGCCACACGATCGGCCACGCCGCCTACGTCATCACCGGCGGCGGCCGCAGCCTGATCGCCTTCGGCGACGCGATGCACACCCCTCTCCAGGTCGCCCACCCCGAGTGGTCCGCCGTCGTCGACCACGACCAGCGGCAGTCCGCCGCCTTCCGTCGCGACCTCGTCGAACAGCTCACCGCACCCGACACCCTCGGCTTCGGCATCCACTTCGCCGACGTCCCCTTCGGCCGCGTCCGCCGGACGGAGGACGGTGGGGTGGAGTGGGAGGCGGTGGACGAGTAAGGGCGCGGTACCCCCTCCGGGGCCTCGGTCGTCACCCGCCGGTCGCCGCGGAACGGGCCTCCTGGTACAGCGCCAGGCAGGCGTCCATGGCGTCCCGCCGGCGGGGGTCGTCCCGATCGAGAATGTTGGCCGCGTCCAGCGCTGCCCGATAGCGGGCGGCCAAGGCCGGTCGGCGCTCGATCTCGATCTCCGTGGCCCATGTGGTTCGGAAGAACCGGACCGGCTGGGACGAGCCGTCTTGCGCGGCGGCGGTCAGGGCCGCGTCGAGATCTGCCCGGAACTCGGTCAGGCGGGAGGGAGCCACCCGGGCGAGTGCCCCACCGAGCGCGGAAACGGTCGTGCCCGGGTGCGGGAAGAGTTCGGGCGGCTGTCCGCCGTCTGCTGGGCGCATGGCTCCTCCTCGGCCGGTGTGGTGGAGCGACGGTAGCGGCTGTGCGACGACGGCGCTGAGCGGCGGCATGCGGGAGGGCGGACGGTCGCGGTGGACGAGTGGGGCGGTTCTCGCCGGGCAGGGCGTGTCGGGGCGGCCGTGCGCCGCGTTGTACCCCGCGGCCGCCCGCGCCGCGCGGCGGCGGGGGAGAGGAGCACACGGTGAACTACGGGGTGAGTCTGGACACGCTGTTCGCATGGCTTGAACGCATGCCCGTGCCCGAGGGCTGGAAGGTGGAGGTCGTCGAGGGAGCGGTCTGTTTCTGGCCGCAACGGGACAATCACTGGGACCTCACCGCCAACGTCGTCGAGCAGCTCCGCGCACGGTACCCCCGCCGCCGGCTGCTGTCGGACGTCCGCATCGACTTCCCCGGCCACTTGAACGGTTTCGCCGCCGATGTCCTTCTCCTCAAGGAAGGTGCGGAGAAGAACGCCAAGGGCCGTTGGAAGCACCAGGACGTCGCCTTCGTCGCCGAGGTCATCTCGAAGGACACCGCACGCAACGACTACGGGCCCAAGAAGGACGCCTACGCGGCCGCCGGAGTCCCGGTCCTCCTGATCGTCGACCCGTACACGGGACTCTGTCACGTCTACACGGAACCCGAGGGCGGGGCGTACCGCCTGGAGCCCGCCGTGAAGTTCGGCGATCCGGTCGACCTCGCGGGCACGGTCGTCGGACTCGTCCTGGACACCGAGGAGTTCGCCCACGAGTGACCGGAGCGGCCCGGCCCGGCGGCCTCAGCTCCGTGTCCGGGCCAGGAACAGCACCGACTGCGTCGTCAGGCCGACGCGTCCGCCCTGCGCATCGACGGCCCGCGCGACTTCCGCGAGCAGGCGGCGGCGGGTGTCCTCCGGCTGGGCGCGGTAGAAGGACAGGGACGTCAGCAGGGCCGTGATGCCGGTGGTGGAGCGTTCGTGCGCCGTGGAGTAGACGCGGTGGTCGAGGTCGGTGAAGCCGGGGTCCGCGCGGAGTTCCGCGGTCACCCAGGAGTGCTCGCCGCGGACGGACTCGCGGGGGTGCTCGTCGAGGATCGAGTGCGGGGGGCGTTCGGGGAGGAAGCGGTCGTGGACGGCGACGAGTTCCTGCCGCAGGGACTCGTCGGTGACGTACCAGTCGTTCCGGAAGAGCGCGAGCGCGCCGCCGGGGCGGAGCACGGAACGGGCGCGTGACCAGCGGACCTCCGGGTCGACCCAGTGCCACGCCTGGGCGGAGAAGAGGAGGTCGAAGCGGCGGCCGGCCGCGTCCCAGGTCTCGAACTCGCCCTCGTGCACGGTGATCCCGGGGCGGTCGGCGCGGTGCCGGGCCAGGACGGCGGCCATGCGCGGGTCCGGCTCGATCGCCGTCACCGGCACGCCGAGCGCGGCGAACGCCAGCGTCGCCTTTCCGGTGCCCGCGCCGACCTCCAGCGCCTCGACGTCCCCTTCCGCGCCGGGCCGCGCGAACTCCAGGACATCGGCGAACAGTTGCCCGGGGTAGCCGGGCCGGGCGGCGTCGTACTCCTCGGCGGCCTCCCCGAAGACCGTCCGCCGGGCGCGGTCCGGCTCGCCGGGCCGGTCGTTGTCGCTGCGCGTCATGGCGGCACTCTACGAGGCGGTCGCTAAGAGCGGTGTCAGGTCAGTCGCCCGCCGCCTGTCCCGGCGCGCGGCGCCCTCCTGAGCATCGCCGTGCCGCTCCGCGTGCCGACGCGGCGCGGGGCCGGCACGGCGGCCCCGGCCCGGAGGGTGGCTCTCAGCGGCCTCAGAGAGCGGGGTCAGCCCGCCAAGTGCGGTGAATAACCTCGCGATAGCGCAGGTGGTCGGGGTGCCGGGTCACATGCCGGAGTGACCAGCCGTGGGAAACGGTGAAATCCTCCACGCGCTCGGACGCGGCCCCGCAGGTGGCGCAACGCATCGAGAAAGTGACCGCTGATTCGGCCTCGTACTCGGGCCGGATCGTCGGACCGCGTGCCCCGGCAAGGCTGTTCACTCGCCACCCCTCTCGGCTGGGAGCGCGGAGGTTGCCGGAGACCCCGGCCTTTGGGCGTCCGTGACGAATGCGCTGGTGACGCGACGGGGCGGCGAAACCCTTTCACGGCAGATGCACCGCGACGGGCTGCGGGGGACGATGTCGATGCCGTGTGCGGAAACCCTGACGAAGGGCGCGGTCGGGTCCTCTGTCGGCGGGACGTCGGTCCAGGCCGCTCCGGCAGTCGGGACGCGTACTTCCTGCGGCGGGCGATGGCCGTCTCCGACGGCTCTGAGGGCCGGGCACAGCTTTTCCCATGCCCGGGAAAGCCAATGGGGGATAGCGTTGAACACGTCGACGCTCCTTCGCAGCGTGGACCGTGCCCCGGGGCGCTGGCAGGCGCCGCCGGGGTGTTACGTGCTGCGACCGTAATACCGGAACGTGGAGCGGTGTAGAGCAGTGGAGAGCTATCCACTCATCCGTGTAGCGCTTCCTTGCTCTATGTTGACTGTCATGGCAGGTGAGCAGGGCGCGGCGCCCATCGACCCGACCAAAGCGGTCTACGTCTACATGCAGGTCGCAGACCACATCGCGGCCCGCATCGTCGCGGGTGAACTCAGGCCCGGTGCCAGGCTCGCGGGGGAGCGGGACCTGGCGGAGGAGTACCGCGTGGCCATCGGTACCGTTCGGCGGGCCATCCAGGAACTGCGGGAGCGCGGCCTGCTGGTGACGCTGCCCGCCAAGGGAACGTTCGTCACCGAGCCGGCCGAGTAGGCGGCCCCGCCGACGCGTGGCGGAGCGCGGGTTCCGGACTCGGCGGGGGCGGATTCCGGCCGGGGCGGGGAGCCGCGCGGCCCACGGGCCCCCGGCCGCCGAATCCCTAACCACGGCCCGGAGCCGCCGCCTCCAGTTCGTCGAGCGTGCCGGACATGATGGTCCTGACGTGCCGCGTGATGTGCTCCACCGGCCAGTCCCACCAGGCGATGTCCAGCAGCCGGGCGATGTCCTCGGGTGCGTACCGGTACCGGATGACCTTGGCCGGGTTGCCGCCGACGACGGCGAAGTCCGGTACGTCGTCGACCACGACCGACCCCGAGGCGACGATCGCCCCGTGCCCGATCCGGACGCCGGGCATCACCAGTGAGCGGTAGCCGAACCACACGTCGTTCCCGACCACGGTGTCACCGCGGCCGGGCAGTCCGGTGATCAGGTCGAAGTGGTCGGCCCAGGATCCGCCCATGATGGGGAACGGGAACGTCGAGGGGCCGTCCATCCGGTGGTTGGCGCCGTTCATCACGAACCGCGTCCCCTCGCCCAGGGCGCAGAACCTGCCGATGACCAGCTTCTCCGGGCCGTAGTGGTAGAGCACGTTCCGGGTCTCGAAGGCCGTCGGGTCGTCCGGGTCGTCGTAGTACGAGAACTCCCCGACCTCGATCAACGGCGAGGTGACCAGCGGCTTCAGCAACACCACCCGGGGCTGGCCGGGCATCGGGTGGAGCACGGTGGGGTCGGCGGGAACGGCGGGCATCAGGAATCATCCCTCTCACACACGGCGGACCGGGGCGTTCAATGATCACAAATCCCGGGCGGACGCGGCCCGCTGGGGCGCGTCGGAGCGACGTTCGTGGCCGGTGCGGGGCGTGAGCGGGCCGGAAACCCCCGGGCCGGCGGGTGTCACGGGAGTGTGAGAACTGCGTCACAGGACACAGGATCCCTTTCCCGGAGCGGACGCCTCCGCGCGAGAGTAGGGCGAGCCCGGCAGCCGCCGGGCGCACAGCCGTGGTCGCGGCGGCCCCGCCGGGCCGCCGGGCCGGAAAGCAGAGGTTCCCTTGTCGCGATCCATAGCCCGCCTGGTCGTCACCGCCGCCTGCGGCGCGGTGCTGGCGGCCGCCGCCGTGCCCGCGGCGGTGGCGGCGGAGCAGAGCGTGGCCGCTCGTCCGACCGTCGCGTTCGGCAAGATCCAGTACGACAGCCCGGGGCGCGACGACCGCTCGAACCGGAGCCTGAACGCCGAGTGGGTCACCGTCACCAACACCGGCAAGAAGGCCGTGGACCTCAGCCGCTGGACGCTCACCGACAACGAGCGCCACACCTACCGCTTCGGCACGCTGCGCCTCGCCGCCCACGCCTCCGTCCGCGTCCACACCGGCACCGGCCGCGACACCGCCGCCGACGTGTACCAGAACCGCCGCGCCTACGTCTGGAACAACGACCGGGACAAGGCCACCCTGCGGGACGCCGCCGGCCGGACCGTCGCCACCGCCTCCTGGGGCCGTCGCTGATCCGCGCGCGCCCGTAAGGACCGCTGCCGGCTCCCGGAGCCGGCAGCGGGCTCAGCCTTCGACGGCCATCCGCACGCCCAGTGCCACCAGCACACCGCCCGACGCCAGTTCCAGCCGCCTGCGCACCCGCTCCCGCGAGATGATCGCCCGCATCCGGCCGACGAACCACACGTACACCCCGTAGTACCCCACCTCGAACACGGCCCAGATCGCGGCGAGTGCCACCATCGCCGGCAGGTGCGGCACCCCGTCCGGCACGAACTGCGGCAGGAACGACATCGCGAACACGGCGGCCTTCGGGTTCGCCAGGTTGCACACCAGGCCCGCCCGGTACGAGGACCAGCCGGAACGTTCCTCCTCCCCGGCCTGCGGGGCGCCCGGCACCTCCGCCTTCCCGGTCCCGCGCCGCACCTCCAGCAGCGTCCTGACCCCGAATGTCACCAGCACCACGGCCCCGACGATCCGCATCACGTCGTACGCCACCTCGGACGCCGCCAGCAGCGCCGTCAGACCGAACGCGGCGGCCAGGCCCCAGACGAAGACGCCGGTCTCGTTGCCGAGCACCGTCATGAAGCCCGCCCGTCGGCTCTGCAGCGACTTGCGGATGATCAGCATGGTGCCGGGACCGGGGGAGGCCGCGATCAGTGTGCAGGCCCCGAGGAAGGCGATGAAAGTGGTGAGCATGGGGCTATCGTGCTCCAAGAGACTGGGGGGACGCTAGGGCGTAGGACCCCAGGGGTTCCCTGCAGTCGGTCCCGCCGACGCCGTCCGCCGCACGAGCCTCGACACCCGACCGGTCGATCGTCTCCCACAACAAGTACGGGCAGCGGCCCAGTTGGGTCATCGTCCCCTCGACCCGGTTCCGTTCCGCCGGCACTTCGTCCGCCGGCGGCGAGCACGCGGGCAGCGGCGGCGACGCCTCGTCCCCGGCCGCGCGCGGCAGCACCGCCGCGATGCCGGCCGTGCCCGGCCCCGCCGCCGGCACGGTGTGGACGCCGCGGCCGGCATCCGGCACATCGTCCACGCCTCGGCCGCGCGCGGACGGGACACCGGCGTCCTGGACGCGGCGCTCGCCGTCGCCCGCCGGGCGATCGCCGAGGGGCACGGCCGGGACGACTTCTCGCGCCTCGCGGACACCGTGCGCGTGGCGTGAACCGGCGCCGGAGGCGCGTGTTCTCCTACGGAAGAGGTGGTTCCGGCGGGGAAACGGCGGCGGAGTCGACAACTCCGCCGCCGGAAGCGACAGTTCCGCCCCCGCCGACCCCCGACCGGCCCCCTCCGCCGACCGGCCGAAAAGTGCCCGTGGAATACCCCTCCCCATTGTCCGGCCGCCCGGCTGCCGCTTGCATGTCCCTGCCCTGAAGCAGTCCCACCGGGTCGAAGCGGCCCACCGAGTGGAGCGGTTCGACCGTCCGGCGCGTACCGAGGGGGAGACCTTGCGCAGTACCGGAGCACGTTCAGGCAGAGCCAGCAGATCGAGAACCAGCAGAGCACAGACCGGCATATCGGGTGCGGCGGCGCTGATCGGCGCCGCCGCACTCGTCGTCTCGGCGGTTCCGGCCCACGCCGACCCGGGGAAGCCGGCGGACGGGCCCGGCCAGGTGATCCCGGCGGGCAAGACCGCGACCCCGGCCCTGGTCCGCGGCATCCGCGAGCCGGCCGCCGCCGGCGGCAGTCCCGCCGACGCGGCCCGCGGCCACCTCGCGGAGAAGAAGAGCCGCTACCGCATCGCCGACCCGGGCCGCGACCTGCGGCCGGTGCAGACCCTGAGCTCGGGGACGACCGAGACGGTACGGCTCCAGCAGCGGCACCGGGGCGTGGAGGTCCTGGGCGGCCAGTACGTCGTGCGGATGGAGCACAAGGACGGCAAACGCGTCGTCACCGGCACCTCCGGCAAGTACTTCACCGGGCTGAAGACCACCACGACCCCCGACGTCGACGCCGAGCTGGCCGTCGAACGGGCCGTCGGCGCCACCGAGGACCGGCTCGCCGCGCAGCGGGCGGCCGGACCGCGGAAGAGCGCGGACGACACCGAGAAGGCGCCCCCGCTCACCGGCACCGCCCGCGGCCTGGTCGTCCTGCCCAAGGGCGAGGGCGTGCTCACCCAGCACGTCACCGTGCGCGGCGCCGACCCGGCCACCGGCCGGCCGGTGCTGCAGGAGGTGTACATCGACGCCACGTCGGGCTACCCGGTCCTCCAGTACAGCGCCATCAAGACGTTCGGCGCGCCGAGCGCCGACGCGGGCAAGGGCAAGGCCGCGGACGCCTCCCGCACCGCCGCGCGGCGGAGCGCGGCGGCGGCCGACGGGCCGCAGGACGGCGCCACCGGCACCGGCGTCCGGCTCGACGGCAAGTCCGTCGACCTCCAGGTCACCAAGGACGCGACGCGCAACGAGTACGTGATGCGCGACCTCTCCCGGATGCGCGACAGCACCCACAACGAGCTGTCCACCTGGGACGCCCGCGGCAAGTCCGTCGACGAGACCTCCGGCACCTGGCCCGAGGGCGTCAAGGAGTTCGGCTCCGCCGACCCGGCGTTCGGCAAGGACGCCACCGAGTCGGGCGCGGTCGACGCGCACTGGGCCGCCGGCAAGGTCTATGACTACTACCGGACCGTGCACGGCCGGAACAGCCTCAACGGCCGCGGCATGGCCATCAAGTCCCTGGTCGGCGTGAGCTACTGGGGCCTGCCGTACGTCAACGCCTTCTGGGACGGCACCAAGATGGTGTACGGCAACGGCGACGCCGAGTACCGGCCGCTCTCCGCCGGCCTGGACGTCGTCGGCCACGAGATGACCCACGGCGTCGTCGAGAACTCCGCGGACCTCGTCTACGCCGGCCAGTCGGGCGCCATGAACGAGGCCATCGCCGACTACTTCGGCAACGCCATCAAGAACGACGCCCGCGGCATCGCCATGGACGACCCCGACTCCGGCCTGCTCGGCGAGTCGCTGTGCCGCACCAAGTCGCCGCGCGACTGCGCGTTCCGTGACCTCAACGACGGGAGGACCACCTCCAAGTCCTTCCTCGGCGTGGGCTTCGGCACCGACAACGGCGGTGTGCACCTCAACTCGACGATCTTCTCCGGCGCCCTGTGGGACATCCGCCAGGACCTGGACAAGACCCTCGCCGACAAGATCGTCTACAAGGCGCTCACCGAGTACATGACCCCGCTGGACGGCTTCACCGAGGGCCGGAACGCCGTGCTCGCCGCGGCCAGGGACCTCAAGGTCACCGACGCCCAACTGCGGACCGTCGAGCGCTCGTTCAACGCCCACGGCATCGTCCCCGGCTGGGAGCTCGCCATGGGCGTGGACTCCGACCAGCTGCTGGGCCGGGTCAACACCAACGAGAGCCGCGCGGGCGCGGGCGGCGGCTGGTGGGCCGCGTCCAAGTCCAACGACGACGGCACCGAGGCGTACTCCGTCTGGGCCGGCCGCACCGACGGCACCGGCGCGCCCAAGCTGATCAGCCCCAACGACGGCCGCTTCCACGTCGACCCGGTCACCGACGGCAAGACGGTGGTCTGGATGTCGTACAAGGGCCGGGACATCCAGCTGCTGGCCCGGCCGCTGGCCGGCGGGCCGGTCAAGGTGCTCGCCACCAGCCGCTACCGCTTCACCTCGCTGGCGGTCGAGGGCAAGACGGTCGCCTTCGAGCTGCACGGGCGGCGCGGCTACACCGCGGCGGCGTACCTCCGGATGGGCCAGGACGACGAACCGGTCCGCATCCCGCCCTCCGCGGGCACCGGCCGCTTCAACCGCACCAACCACCCCTCGCTGCACAACGGCCGGATCGCTTTCGCCGACGAGCACCGCGTCGACGGCGCGTACCGGAACGACGTCGGCATCCTGGACGTCGCCAGCGGCGCCCGGACCACGGTCAAGCTGACCGACGCCACGGCCGAGGCCGGCCCGACCGCGATCACCGGCAAGCACGTCTTCTGGCTGAGCACGGCGGACTACGAGACCGGTCTGACCGCGGTGCGCAGGGCGGACCTGGACGGCGGGAACGTCGTCGACATCAGCCCGGCGACGGGCAAGGACGCGCTGCGCGGCGTGCTGCTCACGGCCTCCGACGAGGCGGTGACCGTCCTGGCGCAGACCCCGGACACCCAGTACCGCAACGAGACGCTGTCCAAGCTGTGGCAGTTCTCGCCGGACGGCGCCCGCAAGGGCCGGGTCTCCTGCAACCGCGGCGAGCAGCTGGGCGGCGCGGCGGACACCGGCACCCGCGTGGTGTGGACCGACGCGACCACCGGCTACACCGACCTGGTGACCCGGCACCGCCCGGCCGGCACCTGCGGCTGACGGCCGTTCACCGACGCGTGTGAGAGCCGTGCCCCCGGCGCCGATGTGCCGGGGGCACGGCCCGCCGTGAGGCCGCCTCGTCAGCCGTCAGCGGCCCGGCCGTCGGCCCTCAGCCGTCGGCCAGCGCCTGGAGGCGGGACTGCGAGCCGTTGAAGCGGTTGTGGTCGCCGACCACCGGCCCGGTGTCGGTGTACTGCCAGAAGGTGTGGAAGCTCCAGCCGGCCGGGAGCGTCCCCGGCGAGCTCGCGTAGCGCGGGATCCACAGCGGGTTGACGGCGCCGAAGCCGGCGTAGTCGCCGGTGCACCGCTGCCACCAGGCGGTGGAGGTGTAGAGGACGGCGTCGCGGCCGGTGCGCTGCCGGTAGGTGCGGAAGAAGTCGGTCATCCAGTCGACCAGGGCGCCGGCGCTCATCCCGTAGCAGATGTCGCCGTAGGGGTTGTACTCCATGTCGAGCACGCCGGGCAGCGTCCGCCCGTCGGCGGACCAGCCGCCGCCGTGGTCGGCGAAGTAGTTCGCCTGGGCGGCGCCGTCGGCGTGGTCGGGCAGCGCGAAGTGGTAGGAGCCGCGCAGCATGCCGACGTTGTACGAGCCGTTGTACTGCTGGGTGAAGTACGGGTTGGTGTAGCCGGTGCCCTCGGTGGCCTTGACGTAGGCGAAGCGGTCTCCGGAGTTCCAGAGGGTGCTCCAGGCCACGTTGCCGTTGTGGCTGCTGACGTCCACGCCCTCGACGGACGCGGTCACCCACTCCGGTGCGTTGCCGGCCTCGCCGCCCTCGTGGAGGCGGACGGTGGAGCCCATCCAGTCGCGGTCCGGGTGGCCCGGGCGGGGCGGGGCGAAGCCGCCGGCGGCGGCGCGCGCGGTGCCGGGGAGGGCGACGAGCAGGGCGCACACGGCGAGCAGGACGGTGAGGAGGGTGCGGACGGGTGCCGGCGCGGGGGATCTGCGGCGGGCGTGGGGGCTGGTGGGGCGGGGGAGTGCGGACATGCTGCCTCCGGGACCTCGGTGGGGGAGGATCCGATCGGTGGGCGCCCATTGGCGCGGCCATGACATAGATATGCCCACTCCGCAAACTACGCGGGTAGCGGTATCGGGGATAGGCCCCCGGGGTGCCGTCGTTGGTCTAATCCTGCGAAATACTGACGGAGCTGCGGCGACCTGCCGCGACCCGGGCAAAGTTTCACGTACTGGAAAGCCGGAGAGGGCCCCTCGTGCACCAGACCACCACGCCGCCTCCCGAGGAGGGCGGTACGGACCAGCGGACCGCCAGTGGTGAGGACCACCCGTTCCTCGCCCTGGAACGCGAGCTCTCCGTGTTCCTGCGCCGCGCCCGCGCCTCCTCGGGGGAGATGGCGCGCGAGGTCCACCCCGAGCTGGAAGCGGCCGCCTACGGCCTGCTGGTCCGGCTGGCCGACGCCGGCCGCCAGCGCGCCACCGACCTCGCCGCCTACTTCGGCGTCGGCAAGGCCACCATGAGCCGCCAACTCCGCGCCCTGGGCGACCTCGGCCTTGTCACCCGCACCCCCGACCCGGCCGACGGCCGCGCCTCGCTGGTCGCCCTCACCGAGGAGGGGCACGCCCGCTTCAGCCGCGTCCGCGACGCCCGCCGGGGTCAGTACATGCGCAAGCTCGCCGACTGGGACCGCGCCGAGATCGGCGAACTGGCCCGGCTGCTGCACCGGCTGAACACGACTCTGGGCGGCTGACGGCCCCGCCGGCGCCGGCCGGGGCCCCGCGAGCGGATCGTTCATCGGTCTCCCGGGGGAGCGGCGGGTACGGGGCGGCGGACGGCCGTTCCGCACGGGTACCCGCTACAACTCCGCGTACACCGCCGCCGCGTCGTCGTGCACCTTCCCCCGCCGGAACAGCCGCCGGTCCGGGTCGGCCAGTTCCGCCGCCCGCACCCGGTCGACGAGGGCGCGCGGGCCGCTCTTGGCCAGCAGGGCGGCGCAGGCGGCCCAGTCGCCCTCGGCGAACACCTCCACCCAGCGGGCCGCGCCGTCGCTGAGCGCGGCCAGCGCGCGGACCCCGGCGCGCGGCAGGACGCCCGTGACGGCCAGCTCGGTGACGGCCGGGTCGGCGGCGGCCGTGTGGAAGCCGCCCTCGGCGTTGCGGTGGGCGTCCGTCACCGGGCCGAGCGCGGCCAGCCGGGCGATCCGGTCGTCGAGCACGGGCGTCACCGCGCCGTCCGCGCCCTCCACCAGGAGGACGGAGTCCGACAGCACCAGGTACTCCACCCGCTCCTCGTCCCAGCGGGCGGCCACCACGGTGGCCTGCGGGGTGCGGCGGTGACCGAGATCACAGCCGGCCCGGTGGGCGTCCGCGGTGCGGGTGATCGCGTCGGCCAGGCACTGGCGCGGCGTCAGTTCGCGCCGGGTGGCGCACAGTTCCAGCAGTGCGCCGCCCAGACGCGCCGTGAACCAGGGAACGCCGTGCTCACAGCCGTCGTCCCCGTCCGGCGGCGGCGTCACGCCGTCCAGCAGCACCAGCGCGCCGCCCCGTCCTGAGGCGGGCAGGACCGCCGACACGAAGTCCTCGTTGGGCCGGGCCGGGTCGCCCGGCCGGGTGGCCAGCTCGATGCGCATGGGGCCAGTGTGCACGAGCCGTGATTTCCGCGGCGGTTGGCGCGCATCCTTCCGGCGGGCCGAGCGGTTTACCGGGTGGCGGTTGCCGGGGGCGGCGGACGCGGCGGCACGGCATTCCCACCTATGCGGCGGGGGCGGCGTGCGGCCGGTGGACGATCACGGCAACTTCCGGGACGGAACCCCACACCTTCGGGTGTGGCGGACGGATGACCGGCGCCCGCCCCGCCCCCGTGCTGACAAGGTCCAGTCAGCGCCAGGGGTGGGCGGGACCCAGACCGGACGAGAGCGGATTGTGAGCACCGGTGCGGAAGAAGCGGCTTCGGGGCGGGCGACGGGAGCGACAGACCACGGGGGTGCCGGAGGGCACCGCCCGCGCCCGCAACCGGCTCGTCCTCTCCGTCGCGACCGCCTCCCTGGCGGTCCTCGGCGCGGGCGCGCTGGGCGTCGCGGACGCCTGCCGCGACGCGGCGGACACCGCGCGGCTCGTCCCCATGGCCGAGGCCGCGGGCGACGCCGTGCGCCTCGCCCACGAACTGGCGGACGAGCGCGACGCGGTCACCGAGTACACGGCGGCCGGCCGCGGCCCCGTACCGGCCACCCTCGCGGCCCGACGCGCCCGGACGGACCGGCGGCTCGGCGCCTTCCTCACCTCGGCGACGACGCGCGCCGGGCTCCCCGAGGCGGTCCGCACCCGGCTCGACGGCCTGGCGCGGGAGCGGCGCACCGTCCTCACCGGCTCCGCCGACCCGCTGACCGTCTTCCGCACCTACACCTCCACCGTGCAGGCCCTGCACGGCGTCGCCGGCACCCTCGCGGCCCGGCTGCCCGAACGGGCCGGAACGGGCGACGGGCAGGCCGTGGCGCTGCTCGGCCGCGCGGTCGAGGAGGCGTCCGCCACCCGCGGCCTGCTCCTCGCCTCCTACGCCGCCTCCGCCGCCCACCGCGAACGCCCCGAACTGGCCGCCGCCGCCCAGCAGACCGACACCCGTGAGCGCGCCGCCCGCGCCGACTTCGCCCAGCTCGCCCCGGCCAAGGCCCGCGACGCCTACGCCCGGGAGGTGAGCGGCCCGGACGTGTCCGCCGCCGAGTCCCGGCTCCCCGCCCTGGTCGCCGGGGAGCGGGTGCAGGACGCCGGGCCGGTGCGCGCCCTGCTCACCACCCGCCTCGACCGGATGCGCGGCGTCGAGTCCGACCTGGCCACCGCCGAGGCCGACCACCTGGCGCGGGTCCACGAGCGCGACGTGACGGCCTTCCAGATCCGCGCCGGGCTGGTGGCGCTGTGCTTCGCCGCCGCCCTGTTCGGGGGCGTCCGGGCCACCCGCTCGCTGACCCGCCCGCTGGCCGCCCTCCGGCAGGGCGCCCGCCGGGTCTGCGCCGACCCCGGCGGCACCGAACCGGTCGCCTTCAAGGGCCGGGACGACGAGTTCGCGGAGATCGCCCGCTCGGTCAACGTCCTGCACGGCACCGTCGTCCGGCAGCGGGAGCGCATCACCCTGCTGGACGCCGAGCGCGCCCGGCTGGACGCCGCCCGCCAGGACCTCGCCGACGAGCGCGACGCGCTGCGCGTCCGCGACCGGGACCGCGAGGAACACCTCGCCGGCCTCGCCGGACGCGCCCACACCACCTGCGCCAGCCTGTCGCTGCGCACCCTCGGCCTCGTCGAGCGGCAACTCACCGTCATCGAGGGGCTGGAGGCGCACGAGGCCGACCCCGACCGCCTCGACGTCCTCTTCAAACTCGACCACCTCGCCACCCGGATGCGCAGGCACAGCGAGAACCTGCTGGTCCTGGCCGGCTCCGAGCACGTCGGCGGGCACGCGGGGACGGTCCCGCTGCTGGACGTGCTGAGGGCCGCCGTCAGCGAGATCGAACGGTACGAGAGGGTCCGCATCCACTCCCTCCCGGCCCGCTCCCAGCTCGCCGGCTTCGCCTCGGACGACATCAGCCACCTGGTCGCCGAACTCCTGGAGAACGCCACGGCGTTCTCGCCGCCGGACGTGCCCGTGCAGGTCTCCGGGTGGCTGCTGGAGAACGGCGACGTGATGCTGTCCGTCCAGGACGAGGGCATCGGCATGGCCCCCGACCGTCTGGAGCAGATCAACTCCCTGCTGGCGCAGGCCGATCCGGAACCGCCGGGTCCGGGCCCGGCGGGCGTTCCGGACGACGCCGTGATGGGCCTCGGCCTCTACGTCGTCGCCCGGCTCGCGGCCCGGCACGGTGTCCGCGTCCAGCTGCGCGAGCAGCGGCCCGGCGGCATCACTGCCGTCGTGGTGCTGCCCGCCCGGCTGCTGCCCGCGGGCCCGCCGCCCGTCGCCGAGCCGCAGGCCGCGCCCCCGGTGCCGGGCGCCTCCGCCGCCCCGGCCGTGCAGCTGCCGGGCGCCGCGGCGGAGGTCAACTCGCACATGATGAACGGCCGTTCGCGGCGGATGGCCGGGTTCGCACCGCAGCCGGCGGCCTCCGGGCCACCGGACGACGCGACCATCCAGCTGATCGTCCCCGAGCGGGGCGCCGCTCCCGTCGTCCCGCCCGAGGTGCGTCCCCTCAGCCCGGAGGGCCGCCCCACCGTCCCCGCCCAGCCCGGCGGGAGCGGACGGCACGCCCGGCCCCCCGCCGCCCCGGACCCGTACCCGACGGGGCCGTACCCGACGGGCTCGGCGGAAGGCGTCCTCACCGGCAGCGGGCTGCCCAAGCGCACCCCGCGTTCGGTGCCGCAGGCCGTGGTGGTGCCACCGGGCCGGCAGGTCCGCAAGGGCGTGGACGCGGAAGCCCTGCGGGCCAAGCTCGCCGGGTTCCAGCAGGGGGCGCGGGAGGGGCGGCGCGACGTCGAGCAGGAGCTCGCGGGGCGCGAGGGCGAGCGACGCCGGGCGGAGGCGCCGCACGCAGGTGGTGACGTCGGCGATGTCGAGGAGGCACGCGGTTGACTGCATTTTCCCGGGGGGCGACCCCCGTCACCCCCGTCGGAACCCCTGTCGGCACCCCGGGAATCCCCGGCGGCGCCGGACTGCCCTCCGGCGGCGCCGGTTACGGGCTGAGTCACGAGGCCCGCAACCTCCAATGGCTGCTGACCGACGTGGTCGAGGAGGTGCCCGGCGTCCGGTCGGTGGCGGTCGTCTCCTCCGACGGCCTGCTGCTGCTCTCCTCCGACCCGTGCCGGCGGCCGGACGGCGGCGGCCCCTTGGACGGCCCGGTGGACGGCCCCCGGCACTCCGGCGCCGACCTGGCGACGATCGTCGCCGGCCTGGGCAGCCTGACCACCGGGGCCGCGTCCCTGATGGACGGGGGCACCGTCAAACAGACCATGGTGGCCATGGAGGAGGGCAGCCTGTTCGTCATGACCATCAGCGACGGCTCACTGCTGGGCGTCCACACCGCCCCGGACTGCGACATGAGCGTCGTCGCCTACCACATGGCGCTGTTCGTCGGCCGCGCCGGACACGTCCTGACCCCCGAACTCCGGCGCGAACTGCGGCAGTCGGTGGAGGCGGTCAGGTGACCGGAGGCTGCGCCGTGCCCGCCCCGCACCCGGCGCCCGCGCGCCGGGGCCGGACGGCCCGCGTCCGCCCGTACTCCGCCGCGGGCGGACGCGCCCCCTGCGGGCACGTCCTCCAGGTGGAGACGTTCGTGCAGACCCACGAGCGGCGGCCCGGTGAGGCGGGGGCCGCCCGGCTGGTCCCCGAGGCGGGCGCCATCGTCGGGCTCTGCCGCGGACTCCGGGCCGTAGCCGAGGTCTCCGCGCTGCTCAGAATGCCGCTCGGGGTGGTCCGCGTCCTCCTCGGCGACCTGGCGGACCAGGGAAGAATCCGCGTCTACGGCCCCGGTCACGGCACCGGACGGCCCGACCGCGCGCTGCTCGAAAGGGTCCAGTGTGGACTTCGCAGGATCTGAGACGGAGACGATAGCGGGCTCCGAACCCGCACGGGAGCGCCCGCAGCACGACCCGGACGGCCGCACCCGGGCCCCCGCCGCCACGAAGATCGTCATCGCGGGCGGCTTCGGCGTGGGCAAGACGACGTTCGTGGGCTCGGTCTCGGAGATCACCCCGCTGCGCACGGAGGCCGTGATGACGGTCGCCGGGGAGGAGGTGGACGACGCCGTCGCGGTCCCGGAGAAGGCCACGACCACGGTCGCCATGGACTTCGGCCGGATCACCCTCGAACCCGACCTCGTCCTCTACCTGTTCGGCACCCCCGGCCAGCAGCGGTTCTGGTTCATGTGGGACGACCTGGTCCGCGGCGCCATCGGGGCCGTCGTCCTGTGCGACACCCGCAGGCTGGCGGACTGCTTCCCCGCCCTCGACTACTTCGAGAGCAGCGGGCTGCCGTACATCGTCGCCGTCAACCACTTCGAGGGGACGCCCCGGCACGAGGCGGAGGAGGTGCGCGAGGCGCTGTCGCTGACCGCGCACGTCCCGATCGTGATCATGGATGCGCGGAAGCGGAACACGGTCGTCGACTCGCTGCTGATCCTGGTCGGCCGCGCCCTCGACGTCACCCCCGGATGAACGGACCATGCGACGCATCCTCATAGTCGGCGCCGGCCAGTCCGGTCTCCAGCTCGCCCTCGGCCTCCAGGCCCGGGACTACGACGTGACGCTGCTCTCCAACCGCACCCCGGACGAGATGCGCGCCGGCCGGGTCACCTCCACCCAGGTCATGTTCGGCACCGCCCTGCGGCACGAACGCGAACTCGGCCTCGGCTTCTGGGAGGAGCACGCCCCCGGCATCGAGGGCTTCGGCTACTCCGTGGCCGGCCCACCCCTCCCGGCCGCGGCTCCGGTCCCGGCCTCGGCCGGAAGGGTGCGGCGCATCGTCGACTGGGTCGGCCGGCTCGACGAGCCCGCCCGCTCCGTCGACCAGCGGCTCAAGATGGCCGGCTGGCTGGAGACCTTCGCGGCCCGCGGTGGCACCCTGGTCCTCCACGGCGCCACCGTCTGCGACCTGGACTTCTTCGCCGGCCGCTACGACCTGGTGCTGGTCGCCGCCGGCAAGGGGGAGCTGGTCTCCCTCTTCGACCGCGACCCCGCCCGCTCCCCGTACGCCGCGCCGCAGCGCTGCCTGGCCCTCGCCTACGTCCACGGCCTGGGGCCGCGCCCCGAACACCCCGAGTACGACGCGGTCCGCTGCACCCTCGTACCCGGCGTCGGCGAACTGCTCGTCATCCCCGCCCTCACCCTCTCCGGCCGCGCCGACATCCTCTTCTGGGAGGGCCTCCCCGGCGGCCCCCTCGACGTCTTCGGCGCCGGCGAGAGCCCGGCGGAGCACCTGGCCCGCATGCTCGAACTGATCGAACGCTACGCCCCCTGGGAGTACGGCCGCGCCACCCAGGTCGAACTCACCGACCCCGGCGCCACACTGGCCGGCCGCTACACCCCCGTCGTCCGCGACCCCGTCGGCCGGCTCCCCTCCGGGGGCCTCGTCCTCGGCATCGGCGACGCGGTCGTCGTCGACGACCCGGTCACCGGGCAGGGCGCCAACTCGGCGGCCAAGTCCGCGGCGGCGTGCCTCGCGGCGATCGTCGAACGGGGGGACGGGCCGTTCGACGAGGCGTGGATGCGCTCGGTCTCCGACCGCCACTGGTCCCTGGCGGCGCGCCACGCCACGCGCTGGACGAACGCGATGCTCGCGCCGCTGCCGCTGCACGTTCAGCGGCTGATCGGGGCGGCTTCCGGCTGCCAGCCGGTCGCGGACCGCTTCGCGAACGGGTACGACGATCCGTCGGATTTCGAGGGGTGGTTCTACGAGGAGGAGCGGGCGGAGGCGTACCTCCGGGAGGTGGGTGGGGGGTGAGCCCCGGTCCCGCCCTTTCGCCGTTTCCTGGGGGGCAAGCCCCCAGACCCCCTGAAACCGCGCTCCGCGCGGTTGTCCTCAAACGCCGGACGGGCTGATCGCAGCCCGTCCGGCGTTTGAGGACGAGCGGCGAAGCCGCGACAAGCGGGGTCTGGGGCGCAGCCCCAGGAAACGGCGAAAGGGCGGGACCGGGGCACCCCACCACCCGGCGCTCCCAGCGCCGCCAACTCCCCGTCCGTAAGCCCGGCCAGCACCCGCTCCACCTCGTCCAACCCCCGCCGCGCCCCCTCCCGCCGCCGCTCCCGCCGATCCGCCAGCGTCAGTTGAGCATCCAGTGCCACCCGAGCCCGCCGCGCGACGACCTCCGCCCGCGCCGCGGACGAGGCGAGCTGCGACAGCACTCCCGCCCGCCCCGCCGCCGCCCTCTCAAGCTCGTGCCGCCGGCGAAGAACCCCCTCCGGGTCCGCGGCGAACAGAAGGGTGACGGCGGGGGAGAGAGCACCCGCCCCACTTCGGTACTGCTCGCGCGCCAGCGCCCCCGCCTCGTCCCGACTCCGAGCAAGAGCCACCCGCGCCCCGGCCACTTCCTCGGCCGCCCGATCGGCGACCGCCCGCTCCCGCCGCAGCGCCGGCCCCGCCGCCTCGTACTCCTTCGTGGCCGCCTCGGCCTGCCGGTAGAGCGTCCGCAGCCGCGTGAGCAGGGCACCGACCGACCGCTCACCGGAGGGCGGCTCCGCCGGGCCCCCGGGCGGCGGTGCCGCCGACACGACGGCGGCGGCCAGCGCCACGGCGCAGAAGCAGCGCACCAGCCGTCCTGACACGGGGGTTCACCTCCGCGGCGATCGTGTCACGGACCGGTCGTACTTTTAGGGCGCCAGGGGCGGAACCGCCCGAGCCGCACACCGTCCGGGCGACGCCCCCTCACCCGGACGGCGGCTGCTCACCCCCGGCTTCAGACCCGGCTTCAGGCCGAGGCCGAGGGCGGGACCACGGCCACCGGACCCCCTCGCTCCGCCGCTCCTCCGGGTCGTACACGTACTTCCAGCCCCGCGGCAGCCCCAGCCGCCGCGTCACCCCGGCCTGCGCCCGCCGGTAGACCAGGACGGTGGGCGGCCCGCCGGCCGCGTCCGGTACCGGGACCTCGTAGACCTTCGGCGGGTGCCCGGTCGGTCCCAGCAGCACCGGCAGTACCCGCCCGTCGAGGGGCCCGCCCTCGAAGGGCACTTCTTCGCTTCGCACCGTACGAGCGTACGGGCGCGCCCGCGCCCCCGCGCGCCCGCGCCGTCAGAGCAGATGCCCCGCCTCCGCCAGCACCGGCCCCAACCGCCGCACCAGCCGCGTCACCACCCCGTCCGCCGGCTCCAGCGCGAGCGCCGCCCGCGTCACCCGCGCGGTCTGCTCGTCGCTCGCCGCCGTGGTGATGAGCAGGGCGACGAAGTGGTCGACCAGCCAGTCCCGCAGCTCCTCCACGGGCGGCCGCTTCCCCTCGTCCAGCCAGGTCAGGGACGCGCCCTCGACGGCCGCTATCCACGTTCTGACCGTCATCCGCAGCCGCACTCCGGGCTCGGGTACCTGGAGGTGGGCGAGGATGTGGCCGGCGGCGGTGCGGCGCACCTCGTCGACGATCGCGCCGGTCCGCGACGTCTCGACGACGCTGCCGCCCTGGAGCAGTGCGCCGAACCCGGCCGCGTGCCCGTCGACGAAGGCGAGGTAGCGGTCGAGGGCGGCGGCGAGCCGGACGGTCAGCGGGCCGGTCTGCGGTTCGGCGAAGCACAGCTCCAGCTCGTCCGCCGCGCTGCGCAGCGCGGCCTCGTACAACTGGGTCTTGCCGCCCGGGAAGTAGCGGTAGACCAGCGGCCGGGACACCTGGGCGGCCGCCGCCACGTCGTCGAGGGAGACGTCCTCGGGCGGCCGCTGGGCGAACAGGCCGAGCGCGGCGGTGATCAGCTGGGCGCGGCGCTGGGCGACGCCCAGCCGGCGGTAGGAGGTGGTTCCGCTGCCGGTCATGCAGGGCAGGGTACGGCAGCCGGCGCGACGCCCGGCCGGTGCCCGCGGCCCGCTCAGGCCAGCAGGCCGGAACTGCGCCACAGCCGGCGCCCGGGCCCCCGCAGCACCCCGATCTCCCCGAGGAAGTCGGTCAGCCGCTTGGCGCCCGCCTGCATCACCTCGCGCCGGTGCCCGCTCGCCCGCACCTGGGCGACCGCCTCGCGCCGGTCGAGGCCGACGTTGGTGTAGACGGCCGGGTTGACGAAGGCGACGGAGAAGACGCGGGCCGCCTCCCCGCAGCTCAGCCGGGTGAGCTCCGCCTCCCAGCGCGGGCACGTCTTCATCTGGCGGCGCAGCTCCTCCCGGGCGTACCGGACGTGCCGCGCCTCCTCGACGACGTGGATCCGGGTCACGCCGCGCACCAGCGGCTGCACCCGCTCGTCGGGGAACGTCAGCCGCTGCATGTAGTCGAGGATCTCCTCGCCGAGCAGGGTGCAGGCGAACGAGCCGGGGGTGGTGGAGATCGTCTTCAGGATCCGGGCCAGGTTGTGGTGCAGCCGGGCGACGGGGTACGTGGGGGCGCCGCCGTGCTGGATCATGCGGGCGAACATCTTGGAGTGCCGGCACTCGTCGGCTATCTCGGTCAGCGCGTAGCGGACGTGGGCGCTGGTCACCGGCTTGTCGTAGATGTGCCGGACGAGCAGCTGCATCAGGATGATCTCGAACCAGATGCCCAGCGAGGCGAGCGAGGCGGCCTCGTGCCGGGAGAGCTCCATGCGCTGTTCCTCGGACATCCGCCGCCACAGCGGCGTCCCGTAGAGCGAGACGAGCTCCGGGGGCCAGTACCACTTGCCGTCCTCGGGCGGGGCGTCCCAGTCGAGTTCGGTGTCCGGGTCGAAGGAGTGTCTGGCCGAGGACTCCAGCAGGCGCTCGGCGATCCGTTCTCGGTCCTTGAGCGGCCCGAGCGCGTCGCGGAGCGCGGGTCCGGCCGTGCCGGCCGGCGTCATCGGGTCTGCTGCCATGCCTGATCCCACCTCATATGCGGGTTACCCGGGGTTACCTGCTTATAAGACTGCGTGTCAGCAAGCCCGTCAAGACCCCCGGGAGCCCCTGCCGCCCCGTACGACACGAATCGCTCCGGCCGATTGACCGCCAGTCAAAAGCCGTGTGAGCCTGCCCACAGTGGCGAGCGGCGGGGGACGGCGAGCGAAGGAAGCGAAGGAGGCGTCCGATGGCGACGCGAGAGCTCTACGCGCACGAGCCCGACGAGCCGCTGTGGGAGGTCCCCGCCAGCGGCGCCGCCCGCTTCGGCTGGGAGTACGAGGAGGGCCGCGAACGGCTCCTCGCCCTCTACCGGAAGGGCAAGGACAAGCAGTGGGACGCAGACAGGCGCATCGACTGGGACGTGGACGTGGATCCCTACGACCCGCTCGGCGTCCCCGACGAGAACATGCTGGTGTACAACACCCCGTACTGGGACCGGATGGGCGAGGCGAACCGGCGCGACATGCGCCGCCACTACGCCGCCTGGCAGTTCAGCCAGTTCCTCCACGGCGAGCAGGGCGCGCTGGTCTGCGCGAGCCGGATCACCGAGTCGGTGCCGGACCTCGACGCCAAGTTCTACTCCGCCACCCAGGCCATGGACGAGGCCCGGCACGTGGAGGTCTACAGCCGCTTCCTGCACGAGAAGATCGGGATGCTCTACCCCGTCGACACCAGCCTCCGGCGACTGCTCGGCGACACCCTGCGCGACTCCCGCTGGGACATGCCCTACCTCGGGATGCAGGTCCTCATCGAGGGGCTCGCCCTCGCCGCGTTCGGCATGCTGCGCGACTTCACCGAGAAGCCGCTGCCCAAGCAGATCCTCACGTATGTGATGCAGGACGAGGCCCGGCACGTCGCCTTCGGCCGGCTGGCGCTGCGCGACTACTACGCACAGCTCAGTGACGCGGAGCTGCGCGAGCGCGAGGAGTTCGTGATCGAGGGCTGTCACCTGATGCGGAACCGGCTGCGCGGGGAGGAGGTCCTCGTCGACTTCGGCATCCCGGCCGCGGAAGCGGTGGAGCTGAGCGAACGGTCCGACTACGTCCGGGCCTTCCGGAAGCTCCTGTTCAGCCGCATCGTCCCCTGCGTCAAGGACATCGGGCTGTGGGGCGAACGCCTCCAGCGCGCCTACCTCGACCTCGGCGTCCTCGACCTGGGCGACGCCAGCCTCGACCGGCTGATGGCCGAGGACGAGGAACTCGCCGAACGGCTCGACGCCCGGCGCTTCGCCGCCGAAGAAGCGGCCCGCGTCGCCGAAGTGGCCGCCGTGATCGCGGAGGGCGAAGCGCCGGACGTGAAGGAGGACGGCATTCCGGGAGAAGATGGCGGAGGAAAGCCGGAAGAGTGACCGCCGTACGGTGATTGAGGACGTCTCAGGCGCGTGAGCGCCTGCTTTGTCACTGTTTTGTGAGCGATACCGCATAACGGAACGGCATGCGGTACAAGCACGTCTTCGCGGGCAGGGAACAGACAGGCGTGCGAGGGAGTGGATCGTTCATGACGCGAACTACCGGGCGGGGGCGGCACATCGCGGTGGCGGCCGGGTCGGGCCTTGCGCTCGTGGCGGTGATACTGGGCTCGGTGGCCGTCGCCAACCAGGCGTCGGACGACGGAGGCGGCAAGCATGTCGCCGCCGACGCCAAGAACCCGTCGGCGAAGGTGCCCCGCGAGCGGGGCAAGGCCGCCGAACCCGACGCGGGCGGACCGGTGTCGGAGGAGATCTCGCACGACAGCGAGAGCCCGGGCAAGGTCGTCAACATCACCATCGACGACGGCCCCGACCCCGTCTGGACGCCCAAGGTGCTGGACCTGCTGCGCCGGAACGACGTCAAGGCGACGTTCTGCATGATAGGTCCGCGCGCCAAGGAGTACCCGTCCCTCGTCAAGAAGGTCGTCGCGGAGGGGCACCGGCTCTGCGACCACTCCATGGACCACAACACGTCCATGGACAAACGCCCCGAGTCCTACCAGGCGAGCCAGATCCTCGACGCCCAGAAGCTGATAGAGGACGCCGCCGGGGACGGAGTGAAGGTGCGGTACTACCGCGCCCCCGGTGGGGCGTTCACCCCGTACAGCCGCAAGGTGGCCGCCGCGCACGGGATGCGGCCGCTCGGCTGGCAGGTCGACAGCCGTGACTGGCAGCGCCCGGGCGTCGCGCGCATCGTGGCCAACGTCAAGCGCGAGGTCCCCAGCGGCCCCACCATCCTCTTCCATGACGCCGGCGGCGACCGCAGCCAGACCATGGCCGCGATGGAAGAAACGCTTCCGTGGCTGAAGCAGCAGGGGTACGGCTTCAGCTTCCCGAAGATCTGACTCCCGAAGACCTGAGGCGGACCGGGGGCGCCCTGCGGCGCCCCCTCCCGCGGGGGAATGCTCACAGGACGACAAAAGAACCCGCTTCGTCGAAACGAAGCGGGTTCTTTGCGGTGCGCTCGGCAGGATTCGAACCTGCAACCTCTTGATCCGTAGTCAAGTGCTCTATCCGTTAAGCTACGAGCGCGGGCTTGCGAGAAATACTTTACACGCCCCGCGGACCCCCGGTGACCAGGTCAGGGGGTATCCGGAAAAGAAATGGCTGTGACGGTCGCCACTTCCTCTTGCGGCCCGCCGGAATTCCGCACCGGCGTCTCGCGAACGGCCGTCAGTCGCGCCGCCCGCGCCCCGGGGCCGGCGTCCCGGTGGCCGGCGGTTGCGTATCGCCCTGCTCGTCGGGCCGGTACTTCCCGGTCTTCGGCTCCTCGACGGTCCCGTCCGCGTCGATCTTCGGCAGGGTTTTCTGCGGCGTGGGCAGCAGCGCCTTCTTCGGGTCGATCGCGCCCTTCCCGGAGACGCCGTAGAGCGCGCTGTAGATGTTGCGCACGGCGGGGGCCGAGGCGCCGGAGCCGGTGCCGCCCTGCGCGATCGTCATCACCACCGCGTAGTCGTCGCTGTAGGTGGCGAACCACGAGGTGGTCTGCTTCCCGTAGACCTCCGCCGTACCCGTCTTGGCGCGCAGCGGGATCCGGTCCTGCGGCCAGCCGCCGAAGCGCCAGGCGGCCGACCCCCGGGTGACGACGCCCGCGAGGGCCTGGTCCATCTCGTCGCGCAACCGCTTGGTCACGGGCAGTTTCCCGCGTGCCTTGGGGGCGAGCTCCCGCACCTTCTTCCCGTCGGGGCTGATCACCGCCTTGCCGACGGAGGGCGTGTAGAGCGTGCCGCCGTTGGCGAGGGCCGCGTAGACGCTCGCCATCTGGATGGGCGTGACGAGGGTGTCGCCCTGGCCGATGGAGTAGTTC
Organism: Streptomyces sp. NPDC021100; assembly: GCF_044333095.1. Lineage (NCBI taxonomy): Bacteria > Bacillati > Actinomycetota > Actinomycetes > Kitasatosporales > Streptomycetaceae > Streptomyces > Streptomyces sp. NPDC021100. Next base: position 407,934 of record NZ_JBIRQH010000001.1, on the reverse strand, counting down.
ACGGCGTCGCCGGGGCGCAGCAGGTCGCCGCCGCGGCAGTTGTCGTAGGCGATCCGCTCGGCGTAGCTCCCGTCCTTCTTGCCCTGCTTGCACCAGGCGTCCTTGTTGGCCTCCCAGTACCGCTGCTTCCACCGGCGGTCGGGGATCCGGCCCGGGACCTCGTTCGGCAGGTCGATCCCGGTGGTCCTGCCGAGGCCGAACCGGTGGGCCGTGCGGTGGAACCAGTCGCCGGCGCCGTCCTTCGCCCGGAGGCCGCCGTCCGCCCGCCACTCGTCGTGGGCGAGCCGGTAGAAGACGGTGTCGCAGGAGACCTCCAGGGCGCGGCCCAGGGAGATCGGGCCGTGGTTCGCCGACTCGAAGTTCTTGAAGACCTGGCTGCCGATCCGGTACGAGCTGGAGCAGTCGTAGGGCCCGTCGTAGGAGTGGCCCGCGTCGACCGCTGCCGTGGTGGAGATCACCTTGAAGATCGAACCGGGCGCCGACTGGCCCTGGATCGCGCGGTTGAGCAGCGGGTGGTGGGAGTCCTCGCCGGTGAGCTTCCGGTAGTCGGCGGCCGAGATGCCGCCCACCCAGGCGTTCGGGTCGTACGTCGGGGCGGACGCCATGGCCACCACGCGCCCCGTCTTCGCCTCCATCACCACGACGGCGCCGGAGTCCGCCTTGTAGTTCTCGCCGGTGTTGTGGTCCCACTCCTTGCGGGCGGCCTTCATGGCCTCGTTCAGCTCGTACTCGGCGACCCGCTGGACGCGGGCGTCGATGCTGGTGACGAGGTTCGAACCGGGCACGGGCGGGTCGCTCTCGGCCGTGCCGATCACGCGTCCCAGCTTGTCGACCTCGTGCCGGGTCACACCGGCCCTGCCGCGCAGCACCCCGTCGTACTGCCGCTCCAGCCCGGACCGGCCGATCATGTCCGAGCGCAGGTAGGGCGAGTCGGTGTCCTTGGCCCGGTCGACCTCCTCGTCGGTGACGGGGGAGAGGTAGCCGAGGACCTGCGCGGTGTTGGCCTCGCCGGGGGCGGGGTAGCGGCGCACGGCCGTGGGCTCGGCGGTGATGCCGGGGAAGTCCTCGGCGCGCTCCCGGATCTGGAGCGCCTGCCGGGTGGTGGCCTTGTCGGTGATCGGGATCGGCTGGTACGGAGAACCGTTCCAGCACGGCCGGGGCGTCTTCGCGTCGCACAGCCGGACCTTCGCCATGACCTCCTTCGGGTCCATCCCCAGCAGCCCGGCGAGCCGGGTCAGCACCGCCTTGCCGCGGTCCTTCGCCCTCGACAGCTCGGTGCGGGACGCGGAGACGACCAGGCGGCTCTCGTTGTCCGCCAGCGGCACACCGCGCGCGTCGAGGATCGAACCGCGCACGGCGGGCTGGACGGACCGCTGCACGCGGTTGCCGGTCGCCTCCGCCGCGTACTCGTCCCCCTTGCGGATCTGGAGGTACCACAGCCGCCCGCCCAGGGTCAGGAGCAGCGAGAAGACGAGGATCTGGACGACGACGAGCCGTATGCGGATCCGCGGCGTCCGGCCGCCGGTCTCCGGGATGTTGGTCACGCGCGGCATTCCCCCCACAGGAACCGAACAGTCGTACCAGCAGCAGAGCTTAGGCGACGCGGGCGGGGCGCGGCATCCGGGGCCGGTGCCGCGCCCACGTCACCTCTTCGGCCACTGTCGAATCAACCGACCCGGGTGATCCGCGTACCGAAGGAGGGCTCCTTGAGCGCCGACTTCAACACGACGGGCACCTTCCCGGCCGCGGACCCGTCCACGGTGCTCGCGGTGAGCTCGCCGACGACGGTCCCGCGCCCGGCCGTACGGGCGAGGGCCCGGCCGCCGTCGCGGAAGGCGACGCGCACGCGCTGCCCCGGGAGGCCGACGACAATGAGGTCCTTGGCGGCCACGACGGGCGTCCGGCCGCCGAACCCGTCGTCGACATGCCCGACGACCTGCCCCTTGCGCACGGCGGTGCCGGTGGTCAGCCCCTTGCGGACGGCCGCGACGACCTTCCTGCTGTTCTCCAGTACCAGCGCGAGGCTGTTGGCGCCGTTCGGGTCCGGGCCGGTGACGTGCTGGTCCATCATCGTGCCGAGGACCAGCCGCTCCTTCCCGTCCACGGTGGCCCGCGCGGCCCACGACAGCGTGCCGCCGGCGGGGGTGTTGGAGCCGGTCTTGATGCCCTCGACGCCGAGGCCGGCGGTGAGCAGCGGGGCGTTGTTGTTGTCGATGTGCCCGGCGCCCGGGATGTCGGCGCCGACCATGGAGACGACCGACCGGAACGCGTCCGACTTCATGACGGCGTCGGCCAGCTTGAGCTGGTCGACGGCGGTGCTGACGGTCCCGCGGCCGAGGCCGCTGGGGTCGGTGTAGGTGGTGTTCCGCATGCCGAGCGCCTTGGCGGCGTCGTTCATCTTCCGCACGAACGCCGCTTCGCCCTTCGGCCCGCTGTCCCAACGCGCGAGCATCCGGGCGATGTTGTTCCCCGACGGGATCATCAGCATCCGCAGCATGTCCAGCTCGCTGAAGGACTGCCCCTCCTGGAGCCCCTCGACCCGGGACTCGTCCTCGGCCGTCCCGTCCGTCACGGTCTTGGCGTCGATGGTGATCCGCGGCCCCCGCTCGCCCTTGGCCAGGGGATGTTCACGAAGAATGACGTAAGCGGTCATGATCTTGGCGACACTGGCCGTGGGAACGGGCTTCTCGGCCCCGAACGTCCCGATGGTCCCGCCCCCGGCGACCATGACGGCCCCCTGCCCCTTCCCCGGCCACGGAATGGCGAACCGACCCCCCGGAACGGTGACCGTCGCGGCGGCCTTCCGCACCTTCAACTCGGGCTCGGGCAACGGCCGCACCATCTGCACGACCAGAAACACGACGACGAGCAGCGCGAGAACGGCCCCGGCAAGCGCGACGGGCCGCCGCACGACCTCCCGGGCCACACGCCGCACGCCCGCGCCGCGCACCTCCGCGCCGGCGGGCTCGGCACCTGAGGCGTCGCCCTGGTCACGGACACCACCGTCGGCCTTCCCCGCGACACTCGCCGGGCCGGGCGCGGGAACGGCGACCTTGACCGACCCACCGGACGAGCCCTGGGCTACCGCCCCGGACCGAACGGCACCGTCACCGCTGCCGGCCTTGGTTTTGGAAGCGGCCGGAGACTTTGCCGCGGCCGCGCCCTTGGGCTTGGCGGCGTCGCCGCCGCTGCCACCGGCGCTCGCCTTCCCTTCACCCTCGAACCCCGCGCTCCCGCGCGCCTTGCCCGCGCCATCCGTGGCGCGGGACTCGGATCCGGCGGAGGCGCCGTCCGCCTCCGCCCGGGCATCGGCATCACCCTCCGCCGGCGCCTCACCCTGGGCAGGGGACTCCGGCTCGGCCACGCCGCCGGTGCCCGGCCGGACTCCGTCCGAGGCTTCAGGACCGGCCGAGACGCCGGCTTCACCGTCGCCCTCGGACGCGGACCCGGCCGTCCCCCCACTGCGGGAGGCAGAGGCGGCCTCGCCGGCGGGCGTGCCCTTGGCTGCGGTTTCGGCCTTCCCGGACTTGCTGCGGGTTTCCGCCCCCTTCGTGCCACCGGGTTCGGCCTCGTCGTCGGCCGGGTCCTGGACCTTGCCGGTGGCTTCGGCGGCCGGGGCGTCGGGCTTGTCCTTGGCGGTGGACTCGGCCTTCTCGGACTCGCCGTCGGTTTCTGCCCCGTTCGTGCCGTCGGCCTCACCGGCGGCAGGGGCGTCCGGCTTGTTCTTGGCCTTGGGCTCGGCTTTTTCGGGCTTGCTGCTGGTCTCTACCCTGTCCGTGCCGTCGGCGTCGGCCTCACTGGCGGCAGGGGTATCGGGCTTGTCCTCGGTTGCTGCGGGTTTGGCCTCCCCGGGCGTGCTGCCGGAGTCGGCCGCGGCCCGGTCCTTGACCTTGCCGGAGACGACGGCGGCAGGGCCGCCCGCCTTGTCCGAGGGGCCAGGGCCGGCGTTCTCGCCGAACTCGCCGGTTTCAATGGTCTCGTCCGTGCCGGGCTTGTCCCCGACTCGCGACGCGGACACGGTCTTGTCCGCGTCGTCGGCCTTGGCCCGGTCCGCGGAGGCGGCGGGAGAATCGCCGTCTTCAAGAGCCGGCTCGCCTTCGGCGTCCGCGCTCCCCGCACTGCCCGGCTCGGTACGTGCGGTGCCCCCGGTAAGGGACTTGGGTCCGGGACCGCTCTCGGCCCCGGACCGGGGAGTGCCTCCGCTGCTCGCCTCGGCCTCGGCCGCGCCGTGCGGCGCGGCGCGGCTTCCGGCGTCGAGGACCCGTTCGGTGGCGCCTTCGGCGTCGGCCGAGGCACCGCTGTCGGTGCTGGACGTGGTTCCGGCCGCGTCCTCGCGACGAGCGGTGGGCGCACCGGTATCGGTCTCGGTCTCATCACCGGATCGGGGTCCGCCCTCGCCGTTGGGTGGCACCTGGCCGGCGAACTCGGCGCGATGCCGTGCCTGGGCGCCGTCCGCCGCGTCACGCGCGGCGCCCTGCCGGCGGGACCCCGCCTCGGCCTCGCCGGAAGCGCAGGCCTCCGGCCCGGCAGCGGACCGCACCTGGCCCGAAGACGCGGCATCGGCGCCCGCGCCGGACACGGATTCGGTGGCATCGGAGGCGGACGTGCGGTCCGCTGCCCGCCCCACCGCGCGGTCGTCGCCGTGCGCACCATCCGCGGGGGACGCGGTACCGGCTTCCATGCCTTCCTTCGCACGAGGGCCGCTCGCCCCGGCGGCCCCCTCCGGAGCGTCGGAAGTGTCCGCGCCGGCCGCTTCCCGCACCGTAGCCGAAGGCCCGGCGCTCGCGGCAGGGGCATCGCCCGCGAGGGTGTCCGTTCCGTCAGGGGCGGTTTCGCGGTCCGCCTCCTCCCGCGAGCCGGCGGCACCGGCCGTACCCGTACGGCCCGCGGCGGCCGCGGCACCCCGCCCCGCGCCGCCCGCCGTTCCGGCCGCCCGGGAGCCGCGCGAGCGCTCCGCACCGGCCCCGGCCGCAGCGCCCCCACCCGCGTCCTCACCGGCAGAGGCGCCCGCTCCGCGTTCCCCGGAACGACCGTTCCGATCACGTTCTTCGGAGGAGACGTCCGCCCGCGTCGGCTGCTCGTCGGGTGCGTCGGGGGATCGGCCCGCCATCCATGTCTCCTACGTCGCGTGTCCAGGTGCCGCGGGCCGGTGTCACGCCCGGCGGACCCGGCGGTCCACGGCTGACACACTCAGGTGCGCCCGAGCACCGCGAACGCGGGAAAGGACGGTGTGCGGAGGGACGCCGGGAACCGGACTCCGTACAGGCCCTCCCCCTGGGCCTGAAGGCCGTTCACCGTACGGCGGCGTCAGCGTAACCGATCACTGTTCGACGTCGTCCCGTCCGTCCGGACCGGCCGGGACCGCCGCGTGCGCCCCGCCGCCGGCCGGCGGCGGAGCTCCGCAAGGGCCGGGACCTCAGAGCAACTGCTCCAGCCCGAGCCTGGCGAGCCGCGACCGTACGGCACTCGGCTGCCGGCCGAACTCCGCGCCGAGGGCGGTCAGATCCCGTTCGCCGCCGCGGTAGAGCGCGAGCAGCCGCTCGTCGTCCTCGGCGCTCCACGGCCGCCCGTAGTTGGGGTGCCGCTCCCGGAGCCGCCGCGGATCCTCCCGCGGCCGGAACCCCGGAACGCTCTCGACCTCCACGGCTCGGACGACCGCCGACGCGAACCGCCCGACCTCCGCCTCCCGGAGCCACAGGACGAGGTCCCCGTCCTCTAACGCCAACCGGTCCGCGAGCACCGTCTTGGCCCGCCGCAGGCAGTCCCCGTCGTCCGGATCCGTCACGTACTCGCGGAACACCACCCGAAATCGAGCCCGCATCCGAGACCCCCTCCGCGTCCCTCCCACGGTGCCCGAGCCACGAGCCGGCCACCAGCCCGCCGAAGACGGCACGGTCGCGTTCGCGCCGCGCGCCGGCTCTCAAGCCGATCCGGCAAACAAGGCAAACAAGGCAAACGAAAAGACCCTGCCCTCAACGATTCCGTTGAGGGCAGGGTCTCTTGGCACTTCCTGCGAAGTGCCCCCGGCAGGATTCGAACCTGCGCACACGGCTCCGGAGAGATTGCGTCATTCAAGATCCAAAAACCCGCTGACCTGCGGCGGAGCGGGAGCGGGCAGGGCGGGGGCCGTGACTGTGTCGGAGGTGTGTCGCGGATCCCCTCTCGACTCCGGCGGTCGTCCCAACCAGGGTCTTCGTGTGCGGCTGCGTCCCCGTTGCGCGACCGTGGGACCCTTGGCGTCGAGGCGATGGAGCGACGTGAGAGGAGCGGAAGTGCCGGAGGCCAGTCCGCGAGGTACGTACCTGGAGGTCTCGGAATCTCTCCGCGAGAAGATCAGAAAGGGCGAGATCGCTGAGGCACTGCCGTCTCAGTCGGCACTCGTGGCCGAGTACAACGTGAGCCGAAGCACCATCGAGCGGGCGCTTGGCGCGCTCAGGGCTGAGGGCGTCATCGAGTCGGTGCAGGGCGCCGGGTGGTTCGTCGCGGGGACAGGCGACCGCCGGCCGTTGGTCGAGAAGGTGACCGACCTGTTGCGGGCTGACGGGGTCAGGGTCGGCGACCGTTTCCCCACCGAGAAGGAGCTGTGCGAGCGGTTCGAGGCGTCCCGGACGGCCGTCCGTTCCGCCATCGCGCAGATGGAAGGGCAAGGACTCATCGGTAAGAGTGCCGCACGAGGGCGGGAAGTTCGTGCGTTGCCCGTCGGACGGGGGACCCAAACGGCATGACGACGACCGAGCGAACCGAATTCGACGCTGATGCGGCGCGCGTCATCCTGCGCAAGGCTTGCGAGGTTGCGGACGTGGACCCGGACGGAATCGATATGCTGCGGTTCGGCGACCACGCGGTGTTTCGCGTGGACGGCGGTCGTATCGTCTCCCGGGTCGGCCGGAGTCCCGATCGGCTCGCCTCTGTACAGAGAGAGGTGGCCGTGGCTGGGTGGCTCGCGGCCGAGGGATATCCGGCAGCGCGACTCGTTACGGTGGCCGAACAGCCGGTCGTCGTTCAGGGCCACCCAGTGACCTTCTGGGAAGGTCTTGCCGACGGAGACACGTACGCTAGCACGAGCGAAATGGGTGTACTACTGCGGCGGCTTCATGAATTGAAGTCGCCGCCTTTTCTGCTCCCGCCTCTTCGGCCTTTTGATAGGGTCGCGCAGCGTTTGAGGCATGCCGCTATTTCGGACGCCACCCGCGCGTACCTCCGGTCCCTGGCCGATGATTTGGCGGCTGAGTACGACCGTCTCAGGTTCGCGCTTCCGGTGGGTCATTTACACGGTGACTACAACGTGGGAAATGCCTTGCGTGACGCGGCTGGCCGTCCGAAAATTATCGACCTGGACGGGTTCGTCACGGGCCCCCGTGAGTGGGACCTCACGCAGACTGCCATGTACTACGACAGCTTCGGCTGGCACACTGAAGCCGAGTATGCGGATTTCGTTGCCGGGTACGGGTTCGACGTACGGGAATGGTCCGGGTACGCCGTCCTCCGCAGTATCCGCGAACTTCTGATGATCACGTGGCTCTCGCAGAACGCCGGCGCCAATCCGCGCGCGGCCGAGGAAGTTGAGAAGCGGGTGGAAAGCCTACGTTTGGGTGGCTCGCGCCGAGACTGGGCGCCGTTCTAGAAGTCACGCTTGTTGCCATAGGCGGAAGTCGCGGGCCCGTTCCTCGAATGCGCGGAACTCCACGGCCTTCCTCATCCCGTCCGTGACGCGCCCCTGGAATTCCCGAACGTACTGAACGCAGCGCGCAGACTTCAATCCCTCGCCAAGTCGCAGCGCGTTCAGAGCGATGTCGAAACCACGTCCGATTTCGCCGTGAATGATGTATGACTCTGCCTGAACCACTGTCGCAAAGAAGTCACTTCGGTTGTTCAGGCCGTCATTGAAGAGGGCGCCTGCGCCCCGCTCTGTGGCTTCAGCAGAGCGTCCCAGATCGCGGAAGCAGTGCCCGATCTCTGCTGCTAGCTCAATTTCGTCAAAATACATCATGTACGATGGATCGCTATCCGCTGTCCGCTGACCGAGCGTGTGTTCCGCTGTCACCAGGGCCAAGTCGCAACCTCGTTCATCGCCAAGGCGAGCAAGGGCCCGTGCTTCCATCGCGAGGTGATGTGCAGCCATCCTCGGTCCCAGACTGCCGGCCGGACCGGTGTACGCAGCACGGGCGAGAGTTGCAGCATCCCGGTACTGTCCCAGGAACGTCGCCTGATGGCTCATCGCGGACAGGATGCTGCTGCCTAGGAGCCGGTCACCGGCTGCCTGAGACATTCGCAGGCCCTGAATGAAGTACCGCTGTGCCATGCCGTGCAGGCCGCTGTCGTACGACATGAATCCTGCAAGCAAGAGCGCTTCGGCCACAGCGGAATGCAATTGCTTGCCCACGGCATCGGAGTGCGTCCCGTCCAGCATCGGCCGGACGTCTGTGTGCAGGTACTGAATCAGTGCCCGTCGGGCGTGACCACCGCCGAACTTTCCGTCGAGCATGCTGAAGGCGTCGGTTGTCGAGCGCACCATGTCCACGTCGACGGCGCCGACTGCCCGGTTGCCAACCCGGGTTAACCCTGCGTCCGGAGGGGCCACGATCCAGCGCAGGGACGCGGTGTTCCAGGCCGCAGAATCAGGCAGTGCCCGGACCAGTGTCTCAGCGTCGGCCAGGTCGGCGCGCCAAAGGTCGGTCACGGTCCTGGCCGTGCTCTCCGGCCTGTCCGCGAAGTCAAGACCCAAGTCCGGTTGTATGGCGGATACTGCTGCGTCACCCATCCCGATGTCATCGATCGTGAGCTGACGCCCCAGCTTGCGCCCGATTGCGTCGATGATGAACTGGGGCACGTTGCCACGCGGGATGGAGCCCTTGAGCCACCTGGTCACGTACGTGTGGTCACAGGTGATGCCTTCACCTGACCGAGCGGCAGCGGCGACCACCGCGCGAGCAAGCGACTTGCGTGAGAAGTCAGCTTCCTGCATGAGCGCGGCCAGTCTGGCGTTCTGGTCTGCCATCGAACCCCCGGAGAGCGGCCGTGGTACCGGCTTGACCCGCCGACACTCTACGCAGGTCACGGCCAGGGTGTAGAGGGTTTGCACGTAGGAGTGCACGAGTGCACCCCCAAGTGCACGCTCCCGAAGTGCGTGTCGCCTAGCGACAGTTGAACCACCACCGCACGGGGCAGACCGGCGGTTCCGAGTCGAAAGCCACGGGTTGACGACGCGGAATCCTTCTGCCACCGTGAGTGGTAGGTCATACACACCACGCTTTTGGTGGGTGAACCGATGCACGCCTGCCGCAAGCAGGCAGCAAGATTCCGCCGGATTCGCTTACACGCCGTCCGAGCGGCAGGGGGACGTAAGAGCTCCCAGCACCACCCTTCGGTCGTCAGGCCGGAGGGGTGTGGCAGACACAGCCCGTCGGCTGTCAGACCCGGTGCGAACAATCTCGACAGCGGTCCACGGGCGCGGAACCGAACTTCGCAGGCCCGTGGGTGCATTGGCACTGAGACACCGAATCCCGAGCGAGGGCGACTCCCCGCGATGACCGGTCGGTGGATAGGACCGCGGCGACACAGCTTCCGAGTGTCGCCACGAACGGACTAGGCACTCCCTCACGTTGCGCGTGAGAGCTGAAACGGGCGATGTCCCAGGAAGACCACGGCCGCCGCGCTTCGAGCGCTCACGCGGCCGTCCTTGCACCGCTTCACCCCTGTCGACCTCAACTGACGGGAAATCCAGTGCACCGACGAAGACTATGGGCACCGCCGCGACGGACCGGCCGGCGGGCGCCGGTACACCATCCCGGTCCGCTCTTTACCTGCCATCGCAGCGGCTAGCGCTGCGGCCGGCTGCCTCTCCCGCCCGTCCGTCCCACGCAACGTGGGGATGTACGGGTGGGAGTGCGGGGAGTCGGAGATCCCGACTTCAACGGCGTGCGCCCCCGGTGCTGGAACACCGGGGGCGCGGTTGGGGCCGTTGCCACCTGCTAGGGAGAACCACAACCCATGACCGACATCGTCACTGTTCAGGACATCGTTACGGCGTTCGCGGACTTCATGGAGCCGACGGACGCCGAGCTGGACGCGATCGAACGGGAGATGCCCGTGATCCTCGCGGACGTCGACCTGTTGGACGCGCAGATCACCACCTTGGACCGCACGCCCTCAGAGCTGGACGTCCAGCGGATCCGCCGGGCGCTGCGCCGGGTGCTGGCGGCCTACCGGGAGCTGGCCAACCGCGACGAGCAGAGCGTGCGCGGAGGTGCCGCGTGAGCGCCACCCGTTCCGTGACGGCGTCGGGCGTCCCGATGGAGCGGCTGCTGGACGAACTGCGCGCCGCCCAGCACGGCGACGCGCTCGCCGAGCAGCGCCACCAGTTCCTTGACCTTGACCCCGACCTCGTCCGGGACGACTACACCCGCCCCGCGCCCGTGACCGTCCCGGGAGGTACGGCGTGAACGAGCCGACCGTCAACCTGTGCGACCTGCCGGAGGCGGCCGTGGCGCTGCTGCGCGCAGTGCATGACGCGCTGGACATCCCGCTGCCGGGGCTGAGCGACGAGGACGAACGCGCCTACCACCTGCTGTTGCAGCACCGGACCAGCGACGTGCGCGTAATCGTCGCCGATGTCCTGGGCATGGGCCACGACATCGGCCACTCCGCCCAGACGCTGAGCGCGTGGACGTCCCAGGAACCGGTCACCTACACCGCCTGGGACGGCGGCGGAGGCGCGCCGTGAAGGCCAAGACCGCTTTCCCCGCCGTCGTGATGACGGCCGTCTCCATGGTCTTGACCTTGGCCGTGGTGGTGATGTGGCTGCGCGGGTCGGTGCCGGTGCCCGTTGCTCTGACCGTCGGCCTGGGGATCGACGGGGGTTGGCTGGCCACCCTCGCCTACGAACGCCGCTTGGCCGCCCAGGGTGACCACTCCCGTGTCGTGACCGGCGCGGGGTGGTGTTTCGGGGCGGTGGCGACCGGCGTCCTGGTCGCCCACGCGCTCACCGAGCCGTCCCCGGGGGCGTGGCTGGCCGTCGTCTGGCTCCCGCTGGCCGCGAAGTCCATGTGGCTGGTGCACGGGCTGTGGGAGCGCACCGCGCTGACCCCCGACGCGCTGGACGTCATCCGTGACATCCAGCAAGAAGCCCGGGACGAGGCGGCCGTCGCCCGTGCCCGGCTGCGGGCGGAAGCGGCCACGCAGGAGACGCGGCTGACGGCCGTGACGGAGGCCGGGGCACGCGTCGCACACGTCCAGGCCCAGACCGCCGAGACCCTCTCCGAAGCCTGGTCGACGCTGGAGCGCACCCGGGCGGGCGAGGAGACCGGTAGGGCGCTGGCCAGTGTGACGAGGCCCGTCACACCCGACGGCACACCGGGCGGCACGCCCCGCTGGGAGCTGCCTGTGTGGGGTCCGACGGACCCTGTAGCGCCCGCCCTGGACACCGGCCCGGTCCTGACGGACCAGGCGCTGGATGGGCTGGTGGACGAGATCCGTCACAGCCAGACGCCTCCCCTGTCCTACCGCGAGATGGCCGCCCGCTTCCGGGCGGCCGGCCACTCCGCCTCCGAAGTCCGCCTGAGGGCCGCGTGGAAGCGCGTAGCCGCCTGACGAACAGCGCGCCACCTGATCACCCACACCCAACCAGGAGATCCGCTGTGACCACCCAGAACACCGCACCCTCCAACCCGCCCCAGGGCTCCCACCACTGGATCATCACCCTGGAACTCCCCGGCCGCTCGTCCGTCACCGGCTCCGGGACGTGGACGCCGCCGGCCGGGTCGACCCGCCACGACGTGTTCACGGCCATCAAGAGCGACATCACGCGCCAGCACCCGGGGCTGACCACCGCGAACGTCGTGTTCTTCGCCCTGGAGCCCAACCAGCTCTGAACCACCCCGTCTCATACCCCCGAGCACGGGCCTCGCGCGCTCGCCGCGCGGGGCCCGTACCTGCTTCGCACCGTTCGAGACCTTGAGAGGTATCCGATATGGGCAAGCCCGACACGCGCCGGCTGGACCGCGCGATACAGCAGACCAACCGCAAGCTGGAGGCCGTCCGCGCGCGGGAGATGTGGCCGCTGGACGGCCGGGAGCGCCGGGCCGTCGCGATGGCGATGACCAGCGGCTCCTACCGGGTCATCAAGGGCCGCAGCACCGATGCCGCCGACCGCCGGCTGGAGTCGGTGTGGAGCGCGGCCGAGACCCGGCTGATCGCGGAGATCACCGCCCTGCACGTCGAGCGCCAGCGCGTGGTGACGGAGGCCGCCGCCGCCAAGGCCGCCAAGAAGTCCTCAAGGTGGTGGTGAGCATGTTCCAGGCCGGAGACGAGGTGCTGATCGTGGCCTGCGAGGACAACCCGCGTGCGGTCGGCCGCACGGGCCGGATCGTCGACGAGGTCCCGCCGGGGCCGCTCACGAACGGCCGGTGGACCGTCAACGGCATCAGTTGGCTGATCGCTCCTGTGCTGTGCCACGGCCACGAGCTGCGCAAGACCGGCTGAGCACCCGCGGCCCTGCCGCATCTGCCCGGGGTGGCCGTCCCTGCCACGGTCGCGGCCACCCCGGGCCTTTCCCTAACTCCCGCCCCCTGCTCCAGGTAGTCAGGAGTGTTTCCCATCATGGGCGACAACGTCGTTCCCCTGCGCAAAAACCCCGACCCTCCCCCCAATCCGCCCGCCGTGCCCCCGGCCGAGCCGGGCACCGTGACGCACCTGACCGTCGTCCCCGACCCGGCCCCGCAGCCGCCCGTGCCCCTGTGGGTGCGCTCCGGGCAGGCAGTGAAGCGGCTGGCGAGGGACGAGCGGACTGTGACGGCCGCCCGCGCGGTGGCCCGCCACGGCCTCTACGTTGCCGGTGGCGCCCGGATCGTGGCCCGCCGCACCTGGGACGGCCGCACCGCCGCACGCTACGAACGCATGCTCCGCGCCGCCGAAGCCGCCGGCAACTACGAGGTGGCGGCGGAGTGGGAGGAGCGCGGGCAGCGCTTCCGCGAGGCCCGCCACCGGCGCCGCATGGACCTGCTCCACTCGCCCGTGGACGCTGCCAAGGGCGCCCTGGTCGGCACCGGCATGGGCATCGGCACCCTCGTGGCCCTCGGCGTCGTCCTCGCCATCGCCAGCAAGGACCCCACCAAGATCATCACCCCGATCATGGCCGTGGTCGAGTTCATCCAACTGGTGATCACGATCGTGACGATCGTGTGGGGGCCGCTGGTCACCCTCGGTCCGTTCCTGGCCCTGCTCGCCTTGTGGGCCGTTGGCCGCCACCAGCAAGCCGCGCCCCAGTGGGCCCTGCCCGCCTCGGCCCGCACCGGCGAAGGAGAGATCATCACCCCGTCCATCGTGGTCAAGGCCCTGCGCGACCTCGGTGTCGCCCCGCTGAGGAACGCCATCAAGGAGATGGGCGACGCCGGCGCGTCCATGCTCGGCCCTATCCGCATCGCCGGGTGCGGCGTCGAAGTCGACGTCACCCTCCCCTCCGGCGTCGCCACCAACGAAGTGCAAAAGCGTCGGCGTAAGCTCGCCGAGAACTTGACCAGGCACGAACACGAAGTGTTCATCACCATCCCCCAGGCCGCCCGGACGGTGCGGCTGTGGATCGCCGATTCCGGCGCGCTGGACGAGCCGATCGGCCCGTCCCCGCTGGTCACGGACGAGAGCCTGACGGCGAACTACGAGAGCGGCAAGGCACCCTGGGGGCAGGATCTGCGCGGGGACGCCGCCGCGCTCAGCCTCTACCAGCGGCACGTCCTGGTCACCGGCCTGTCCAACCAGGGCAAGACCGCCGCCCTGCGCGCGCTCGCCCTGTGGCTGGCCCTGGACCGGTCAGTGCAGTTCTGGGTGGGCGACCTCAAAGGCGCCGGTGACTGGAACATGTTCGACGGTTTGGCCACCCGCCTCATCCAGGGGCCGACGGACGACCACGTCATCCAGGTCACCGAGATGGCGGAGGACGCGGTGGAGGAGATGAACCGCCGCCTCCAGCAGCCGCCCGGCACCGAGTTCCCGCCGCTGATCGTCATCGTGGACGAGGCGCAGGTGGCCTTCATGTGCCCGGTCAAGGACAAGGAGAAGCGCCCCTACGGCGGTCAGGCCGCCACCTCGCGCTACTTCATGGCCGCCCGCAAGATTCACAACCAGGGGCGTGCGGTGAACGTGCTGCTGTGGCAGGGCACGCAGGACCCCACCGACCAGAACCTGCCCAAGCTGGTGCGCGAGGGCGCCCACACCCGCGCCTCCCTCGCCCTGGGCACCGACACCCAAGCCCGCATGGCCCTCGGGGACAAGGCCGTTGACGGCGGCGCCGCCCCGCACCTGCTGCGGCCCGGCCTGGACAAGGGCACCCTGGTCGTCGCCTCCGACGGAATCGAGATCCCCAAGGGCCAGTCGTCCGTCACGGTGCGCACGCACTACATCACCACCGAGGACGCCCAGGTGATCGCCGACCGCGCCAAGGCCCTGCGCGACGGCGTCACCACCGTGCACGTCATCGACCGGGGCGAGGAACGCGACCCGCTCGCCGACATCGCCGCCGTCTTCGGCCAGGCACAGCGGCTCTACACCCAAGACGTCCTCAAACGCCTCAGCGCCCTGGACACCACCGCCTACGGCCAGTGGACGCCCGGGGACCTGCGCCGCGTCCTGGAGGGCACCGGGGCCGAGCCGTACAAGTCCGACGGCCGCATGGTCGTCGCCCGCGAACGCCTCGCCCGCGCCCTCGCCAACCGCAACGACGAAGGTTCCGCTTCCGCCGACGGATGACAGGGAACCGACCCCCGGCGGGCCAGGGAGTCAGGGAGAACTCCCTGAACCCCTCCCTGACCCGCATCCCTGCCCCTGACCTGCACGAATGATCTGCCAGGGAGGCAGGGAGGCGCGCAGGCCAGCGCCTTGGAAACCCCCTCTGGACGCACCCCGAAGGGGGTGCCGTCGCCTCCCTGACCACGTCCTGGAAGGGATTCCGCATGCACCCCGACCACCCCCACCGGCCGACCGCCGAGACGGCCGTGGACGTCCACCGGCCCGACCCGTTCCCGCCCCCCGTCGCCGTGCCCGCGCCGCCCGCGCTGGTGCAGCCGGGTGCTGTGCCGGCGGTGGCGAGCGTCGTCCTGCCCGATGGCCGCGTCATCACCGGCTACGCCATCGAACCCGCCCACCCCGCGCCGGTCGCGCCCAAGCCGGCCGTCTCCCGCACGGCCGTCAACGCCGCCCTCGGCGGCGCCGGCTTCCTCGCCGTCTGCGGCGGCCTGCTGCTCCTCACCACGTTCATCGCTGCCCTCACCGCGCTGATCACCCAGCTCATCATCCTGGCCGCCGTCATCTTCGGCGGCGTCATCGCCATCCAGGTCTTCGCCCACCGCGGCCACGAGCACGGCACCGGCGGGACCACGGTCACCATCCGCAAAGCGATCTTCAAGCGCAACCACTTCCACGGCTGAACCGACTGCGAAAAGGGAGAGCCGAAGACATGGCCGAAGCCTTCGAAACGATCCGCTACACCGCTGACGTGGTGTGTATCCGGGGCGGCGCCGTCCTGCTGATCGAGCGGGGATACCCGCCGCACAAGGGACGGCTAGCTCTGCCGGGCGGGCACGTTGACCCGGGCGAGACCTCCCGCGCCGCCGCTGTGCGTGAGCTGCTGGAAGAAACCGGTGTCCGCGTCGACGCCGACGACGTGGAGCTGATCGGCGTCTTCGACGCCCCCGGCCGCGACCCGCGCGGGCGCTACGTCACCGTCGCCTACCTGGTGATCGTCGCCGACGACACCACCGCGCAGGCCGCCGATGACGCCGCCGCCATCCACTGGGTGCCGCTGGACGACACCGGCCTCCTCGCGTTCGACCACGAGGAGATCGTGGCCGCCGCGGGGTGCCGGTACAACGCCCCCTTCTAACTACGCCGAGGGCGGCCCCGTGATCTTTGGCGAGATGGGGGCCGCCCTTGTCCAACCAGTCCGAACAGACCTGTTGGAGGTCTCAGCATGCCCCAAACCGTCCCCTTCCTGCCGGAGGGCGGCAACATCAGCCTGTGCACCGGATCCGGTGCGCTGGACCTGGCCGTGGAAGCCGCCACCGGCCTGCCGACGTTCCTGGTCGGCGAGAAGGACCCGGCCGCATCCAAACTGCTGGCCGCCCGCCTGCCTCACGCCCGCAACCTGGGCGACATCAAGGCCGTCGACTGGCCGGTGCTGGCGGCATCGCTGCCCCGCCCGGCGGCGCTGACGGCCGGCTTTCCCTGCCAGGACATCTCCAACGCCGGACCTCGGGGAGGGATCGCCGGTGACCGCTCCGGCCAGCTCAAGATCCTCGGCAACGGCGTCGTCATCCACCAGGCCGTCCACGCCTACCGCGCCCTGCTCGCCACCCTCGCACCCGTCCGCTCCGACGCGGACATCGCCTAAGAGCGCGTTCGGGGCGGTCCCGCCTCTCAGGAGACGTGGCCGCCCTGGGCCCTCAACGGACATCCCGTTGCCGGAGGTCCCGCGTGAACGCCCCACAGCAGAACCCTGAGACACCGCCCGCGGTCAGCTACCAAGCCGCCGACACCACCCTCTACGACGCGGCGCTGGCCGGTGACGGGTACGGCTGGCTTGCCCGCCTTCTCCCGGCCCCCGCCCCGCTGCCCTGCCCGCGCTGCCGCCGTCCGATGCGCCTGCCGGCGGTGCGGCTGCTGTGGCAGTGCCCCGCCTGCGACATGCCCCAGAAGGGAGGAGATCGAGCATGACCCCCGACACCGACACCGTCCGCGAGAGCGCTCAGGACCGGGAGTACCAGAGCCTGGTCGCGGAGCGAGGTGCCCTGCTCACGCGGCTGCGAGAGAGCGGCACGCCGAGTCCGGCCGATCGTGCGGCTCTTGCAGCGCTCGAACGCCGGATCCGGGAGCTGGCCGCCACTCCGCCCCACGGATATGCCCTGCCGAAGGCAGCCGCCGACCTCGTTGCCCACGCTGCCGCGCTCGGGTGGCGGACGCTCGTGTGGTGGGGCACCAGCTCCAGCGATGAGCCGTTCGTCACCGTCCAGGTGGGCAGGTTGCTGGAGCAGGACGCGCAGCCGGACCACCGCGGTGATCGCTGGACGTACCGCCTGACCTGGCACTCCCGCGGTTGCCCGCCCGGCAGGGTTCGTCGCTTCGGCCGATGCCTGGCCCAGACCCCTGACCAGCCCTGGACCCACGACGGCCCGTCCCTCAAGAGCATCCGGCAGGTCGTCACTGACCACCCGGCACCGCGAATCCCCTGAGGCCCCGGCCGGTGACCGCCGCCCATGTGCCTGCAGGCGGTGCGGCTGCTGTGGCAGTGCCCCGCGTGTGCCCCCCCCACGGTGAGACGAACAGGAGTAACCCTGTGCGTTCGGATCAAACAGCCCAATACGTCGCCGCGCGCCCCTACCGCGACAGCCGCGAGCGGGACCGTGCCCTGTCCCAGCACAACCGCCGGGTGGCCGCTGCCCGCCGAGTCGGCGTGGACAGGGAACTGGCGGCCCAGCCGCTTCTCACCACGTCGGGCAGCATCGTCATGGCCAGTGGCGACGCCGAGTGCGGTGTCGGCCCGCACGCGGCGGCCGTGGTCTTCTTCGCGGACTCCACCACCCATCGCATCGAGCGGCGCGGCGGCGGGCCCTGCCGGACCGCGCTGTGCGTGCGGCACTGGAGCGCGCTGGCCCGGGACGACGAGGACGACGTGCCCTTGGTCGAAGTGCGCTTCGGCCGCCCTCTGCCCAAGGCGCGACCGTGACGGCCTACACCCGCACCCACGCCGGGCACACCATGACCGTCCACGCCCCGCGCGATGACGCCGAGTTCGACCCGGCGGCGTTCGCCGCGTTCGCCGCCTCGGATGTGGTGCTGGGGCTGGATGTGGAGACCCGCGCGATCGAAGACGGCGGCCCCGGCCACTTCGGCCCCGGCACCGGCGTCCGCCTCGTGCAGTTCGGCACCCCCGCCACCGCCTGGGTGCTCAACCCCCTCATCCCCGCCCAGCGCGAGGCCATCGAGCGGGTGCTCGCCGACCCCGGGCGGCGGTTCGTCACCCACACCAACTACGACACCTTGGCCATCTGGTCCGCGTTCGGTATCGCCCTCGGACAGCGGGTGGTGGACACCCACCTGCTGTCCAAGCTCATCAACCCCGACGAGCGGGCCGGGCACGGTCTGAAAGACCTCACCCTCCGGCATCTCGACGACGGGCTGGTCCAGGCCCGCGAGGCGCTGTACGGGCGGATGCGGGAGCTGGCCCCGACCGGCTCCCGCGCCGGCAACACGCCACTCAGCTGGGGCTGGACCCACATCCCCGCCGACGACGAGACCTACGTCGTGTACGCCGGTCTCGACGCGGTCTACGTGCGCCGGCTGCTGCCGCTGCTGCTCGCGAGGTGCGCGCCGGTCTCGCATCTGGTGGTCATGGAGCAGTGGCTGGCCGCGCAGTCCACCGGCATCACCGTCCGCGGCCTGCTCCTCGACCGCCCCTACACCCAACACCTCCTGGACCACACCCGGATGGAGTTCGACCAGGCCGCCCAGCGCATCCGCGACGCCCTCGGGTTTCCCGGGGCGTCGCCGCGGTTCGCCGAGTGGCTCGCTGGCCAGGTCGAGGGGGTGGAGCTGCCGCGGACGGCGACGGGACGGCCCCAGGTCACCGCCGATGTCCTCACCCAGCTCCACCAGGACATCGCCGCCGGCACCGCCCGCATCACCGAGCAGGGCCGGGAGCTGCTGGAGGCGCGGCGGGCGATGGCCGCCACCTCCAATACCATCACCAACCTGCGCTCCTTCCTCGCCGCCGCCGACGGGGCGGACCGGGTGCACCCGCAGATCAATACGCTCCGCGCCAAGACGGGCCGGATGTCCATCACCTCCCCGGCGCTCCAGACCCTCAAAAAGCATGACCCCCGGCTGCGGCACTGCTTCCGCGCCGATGCCGGTCACGTGCTGGTGGCCTGCGACTTCTCCCAGGTCGAAGTCCGGGTGGCCGCAGCGCTCTCCCGCGACCCGACGCTGATGGACGTCATCGCCTCCGGCACCGACCTGCACGACGCCACCGCCACCCTGATGTACGGGCCCGGCTTCACCAAGGAACAGCGCACCGTCAGCAAGCGGGCGACGTTCGGCACAATCTACGGCGGCGGCGCCAAGGCGCTGGCCGCACAGACCGGGGTGCCGGTGCGGGTGGCGCGCGGGGTGATCCAGCGCTGGCAGCGCACCTACCCCGAGGTGATCCGCTTCGGCAAAACCATCGCCAACGCCACCACCGTCATCACCGGCTCCGGACGGCGCATCCCCGCCGACCCTGACCGGCCCTACGCCAACAGCAACTACGCGATCCAGTCCACCGCCCGCGACCTGCTGGTCGCCGCCGTCTACGAACTCGCCACCGTTCACGACTTGTCGTCCGCGCTGTGGCTGTTCGTCCACGACGAGGTCATCGTGCAGGTTCCCGAGCATGACGCGATGCGCGTCCGCGACCTGCTCACCGCCGTGATGACCACGTCCTTCCGCGGCGTTCCCATCGCCGCGGACGCCGAGATCCTCGGCACCCACTGGGGCCGCCTCCCCGAGCAGGAGGCGCCGCCCGTCCCCGTATCGGAGCACGCCGGAGCCTAGGAGGCCCGCACCATGCCCATCGGAGAGACCGTCATCACCCTGGTCGGCAACCTCACCGCCGACCCCGAACTCCACGAGACCGCTGACAGCACCCCGTGGGTGACGTTCACCGTCGCCTCCAACAGCAAGGTCTGGGACAAGAACCGCGCCGAATGGGGCGAGGGCAAGACCCTGTTCCTGCGCTGCACGGCCTGGCGCTGGCTCGCCCAGAACGCAAACGAGACCCTGCGCAAGGGCACCCGGGTCATCGTCACCGGCGCCCTGCGCCAGTTCGACTACACCAGCGCTGACGGCGTCCAGCGCACCGGCTTCGGCCTCGACGTCGACGACATCGCCGTCAGCCTCCGCTACGCCACCGCCACCGTCCACCGCACCACCAGCACCGGCCCGTCCACGGCCAAGAAGCAGCCGACGGGCTGGGGCAGCGCGCCGACCACCGACGCCTGGGCGGTCGCCGGACCGGGCGACGACAAACCACCCTTCTGAGACCGCCCTCTTGGCGCCCGTACTTCCGCGAGCGCCGGTCAGGTGGTGCCTTGCTGCCGGGCGGCGGCCAGCCGGCCCGGCAGCTCCAGCGCGTGCACCGCCCAGCCCGTCCCCCAGGACATCGCGGTGCCGCCCACCCTGGGTGTCTCCAGCGACGGGAGATCCAGGGACGGCTGGGCACCTACCTTCCGCCGGGCGGTGAGCCTGATGAAGAGGTTGCCGAGCCCGTCGGCCTCGTCGATGCGGTGGCCACGCTGCTCCAGACGGTCCCGGATGAAGCCCGGCAGACCCTCGCGGTCGCGCAGCCGCTCCAGCAGATCGGGCGCGGGCACGTACTCGGCGAAGCCGTGCTCGACACTCATGCCGTAGACCAGCAAGCTCAGCGTTTCCAGCGCGTGGACTTCCTCCCACAGCGCCCCGCTTGCCGGCCACGCCGGGGCCAGCAGGTCAGCGGCCCGCCGTGACGCATCGTGCCAATCCCGTTCGTCCGCCAGGGTCGAGAGGCGCCCGGCCGTCCACCATGCCATCTCCGCAGTCATGAGCCGAGCCTATGCCCAGAGGCAGCCGATACGGCCGCGGGTTTCCCGTCGCTGGAGACACCCAAGGTGGGCGGCACCCAGCACGTCAGGGCTTTCCCGCCGCCCTGCACAGACCGCGGACGCCCCTCTCCCCGCCCGTATGAACAAGGAGGTCTCCATCATGACCCAACGGATGCCCGGCGCACAGCGGCCGGGCCCGTGGTGGGCAGCCGCCCGCGCCCACGCTCTGACCGCCGCCACTCTGCACGGCCTGGCCGTCTTCCCCCTCTCCCGCAGCAAGCTCCCCGCCCTCCCCAGCGCACACCCGGAGCCAGCCGCCACCTGCACGGGGGAGTGCGGGCAGGCGGGTCATGGCGTCCATGACGCCACCGCCGACCCCGCCCGGGTCCGCGCGCTGTTCGCGGCGGCGCCGTGGGCCGCCGGCTACGGCATCGCCTGCGGCCCGGCCGGCCTGCTCGGCTTGGACCTGGACCGGAAGAACGGCGTGGACGGCGTGGACGGCCTGCGCGCGCTCGCAGCCCGGCACGGCTTCCAGGTGCCGCGTACGGTCACGGTGGCCACCCCGTCCGGTGGCTGGCACCTGTGGCTCACCGCCTCCGCCGACGTGACGATCCCCAACACCGCCGGTCTGCTCGCCCCCGGGATCGACACCCGGGGGACGGGCGGCTACCTGGTCGGCCCCGGATCCCTCGGACCGAAGGGCCGCTACCGCTTCGCGGTCACTTTCAGCCAGTCCGCCATCGCCGAAGCCCCGCCCGCGATCACCGACCTTCTGACGGCCCGCCAGGCGGCCGTTCAGGAACTAGCCGGGCCGAACGGCCCGGGAGGGGGGGTCAGGCGCTCACGGGGCCATCTCGGGCCGTTGGTGCGGTTCGTGCTGAATTGCGGGCCCAACGATCTCAACAACCGGCTGTACTGGGCGGCCCGCACGGCGTTCGAGTCCGACGCCATCGACCCCGACACGGCCACGGCCGAGCTGCTGGCCGCCGCCGTCTCCCGCGGGCACCCCGAGACACCGGCCCGCCGCACCATCGCCAGCGCGGCCAAGGGCGCCGCCCGCACCCGGAAGGAGGCGTCTTCGTGAGTGAGAAGGGCCCAAGCCAGGCATCCCAGCTCGTCAGCATGGCCAAGGCGGGCTACGAGTTCGTGATGTCCACCGACGGCCGCCCCTACGGCGTACGCCGCAACGGCCCCAACGTCGCCCGGCCGTTCAAGGGCCGCGGCGGCGTACGAGCCGCGCTCGCCAAGCAGTTCACCGAGGACACCGGCGGACAGGTCCCCTCCGCCGGCGCCCTGGCCGACGCCATGACCGTCCTGGAAGGCATCGCGGACGCCACCGACCCCGTCCAGGTCCACCTGCGCGTCGCCCGGGCCGAGGACGGCATCGTGCTGGACCTGGGCACCGCCGACGGCAAAGCCGTCATCGTCTGCGCCGACGGCTGGACGGTCGCTGGCCGTTCCCCGGTCCTCTTCCGCCGATCCGGCGCCATGGTGCCCCTTCCCGTCCCCCAGCAGGGCACGGACGGCGTCGCGCTGCTGCGCGACCTGGTCAACATGGACGACTCGGCTTTCCACCGCCTGGTCGCCTGGCTGGTCGCCGCCTGGATCCCCGACATCCCCCACCCGGTGCTCACCTTCAA
Organism: Streptomyces sp. NPDC021100; assembly: GCF_044333095.1. Taxonomy (NCBI): domain Bacteria; kingdom Bacillati; phylum Actinomycetota; class Actinomycetes; order Kitasatosporales; family Streptomycetaceae; genus Streptomyces; species Streptomyces sp. NPDC021100. The sequence goes on along the minus strand of NZ_JBIRQH010000001.1, from coordinate 385,694 downwards.
GGGAGAGCAGGGCACCGGCAAGTCCTACACCGCCCAGATGATCGTCAACCTCGTCGACCCCTCCCCGGCGTCGAAGCGCTCGCAGCCGCGGGACATCAAGGCGTGGTCGGTCCAGGCGTTCAACTCCTGGGCCCTGTGCCTGGACAACGTGAGCGCGATCCCGCCCTGGCTCTCCGACACCCTGTGCCGGGCAGTCACCGGCGACGGCATCGTCGACCGCGCCCTGTACAGCGACGACGACGTGGTGGTCCTCACCTTCCGCCGCGTCCTGGCGATGACCACCATCGACGCCGGCGCCCTGGCCGGAGACCTGGCCGAACGGATGATGTTGCTGGACCTCCAGCCCATCACCGCCCGCGCCCGCCGCGGCGAAGAGGAACTGGACGCCGCCTACACCACCGCCCGGCCCTACGTGATCGGCAGTCTCCTGGACCTACTCGCCGCCGTCCTGCGGGAGCTCCCGAACGTGACGCTGGACAGCAAGCCGCGCCTGGCGGACTTCGCCCGCGTGCTCGCCGCCATCGACCACGTCACCGGCTGGTCCACCCTCACCGACTACACCGACGCCGCCGAGAGCATCAACGCCGACGCCCTGGAAGGCGACCCCTTCGGTTCCGCCGTGGTCGCCTGGCTGGATGCCCATGGCCCCTGGGCGGGCACCGCAGCTCAGCTCATGGACGTCATCCCACCGCCTGACGGCTACCACCCCCAGTGGCCCAAAGACGCCACCCGCGCCAGCGGCCGGCTCAAGCGGATCGCACCCCTGCTGCGCTCCATCGGCATCGCCTACGACGACACCCAGCGCACCCCCGACCGCGTCCGCCAACGGCTCATCCGCCTCACCCCATCTGAAGTACGGTGCGAAACAGCGTCCGCAGCGTCCGCAGCGTCCGCAACCCCCGCTGACCTGCACAAACCTGCGGACGCTAACGCGGACACTGGCCCGGCCGCAGCGTCCGCACAGCGTCCGCACAACGATCATGCGGACGCTACGACCGGCGCTGCGGACGCTAAGGGCCCCTCAGCGTCCGCGCTAGCGTCCGCACCTGCCACAGGCTCTGACCTGCGCACGCACAAGATCCCGGACGCTGCGGACGCTGCGGACGCTAATCCGCACCCCACTTCTAATCCGGGACTGCGCTGCCCCATCTGCGAACAGCCCATGGCACCGGCGCTGACCGCGGCGGGCCACCTCAAACACCCGGGTTGTTGACGAAATCCGGGCGCAACTGTGACCGGTCACAGCCACAACAGAAGAGAGGGCGTCGATATGAGCAAGGGCCGCGTGCCGGACGAAAAGCTGACCATCCAAGAGGTGCTCGCCGACCTGAAGGTTGCCCCGGCAACTTTCTACAGGTGGCGTCAGCTCGGTAAAGGTCCCCGATCGATCAAGTTGCCGAACGGGGATGTGCGCATTCGTCGTTCCGACTACGAGCGGTGGTTGGCAGAGCGGGAGGATGCTGCGTGAACGCCGCGAACAACACCCCGGCCAGGCTCCCTCGCGGATCAGCCCGGCCGGGCTACACCTTCGACGTCAGCCTCTGGAGAATCTCGAAGACCGGTCGCAAATCGCGGCCCTGGCGCGTTCGTTGGGTTGTTGCGGGTCAGGTGTTCGGTGACACGTTCACCACGTACCCGCTCGCCGAAAGCCGACGCAACGAACTGTGGCAGGCCATGAATCGACGAGGTGAAGCCTTCGAGATCGAATCGGGTTTGCCCGAGTCCGAGGTGCGCGCCGCAGCCGAAGCGATGGAAGCGGCTAAGATCGAGGTCAGGCTGGACCCAACCTGGTGGCAATTCTCGCGCGAATTCATGAAACGGCGGTGGCGTACCGCCGCGGCGAAGACACGTGAGGGATTCGCCGACAGCCTCGCGTCCGCTGCCTTGGGCATGATGGGAGAGGGACCTGATGCCCCAGACCTCCTGGCCGTGCGGCGGGCTGTGAGGTGGGCCGTCGTGCCAGCCCACGAGGGCGAAGAGCCGCCGCCGGACCTGGAGAATGCCTGTGCGTGGTTGGCGTGTAACTCCCTGCCTTTGTCGGCTCTGAGGAAGCCCGGAGTGGCAGAGGATGTCCACTACCGGCTTACCTACAGGCTGGACGGCAAACTGGCTGCCAGGGAAACCTACAAGCGCCGCCGGCGCTGCTTCAACGCGGCAATCGCCTATGCGATCCAGAGCGGGTATTTGGGCGAGAACCCCGTTGCTGAATTCGAGAGACCAGCGACCGCCCGAAGCCCCTCGATCGATCGGCGAATACTAATGAATCCGACTCAGGCGCGTGAGTTTCTTATCGCCGTGTCCTATGTCGGGTCGATCAATCGAAACCGGGGCAGGCGCCTAGTCGCGTTCTTCGGCTGCATCCTTTACGCGGCTATGCGGCCGGCGGAAGTGGTAGGGCTCCGACTGGAGGATTGCTACTTGCCGGAAACAGGGTGGGGCGTGCTGACTCTCCGAGAGACGCGCCCGGTGTCGGGAAAGAAGTGGACGGATACCGGGGAACGGCACGACAAGAGGGGGCTGAAGATGCGGGACTCCGGTGCGGACCGCCCAGTCCCCGTTCCACCTGAGCTGGTGGGGATGCTCCGGGCGCACCTGAAGGAGTTCGGCACGGCCCCGGACGGTCGGATCTTCCAGAACGAGCGGGGCGGCTTGGTAGGTACGACCTCGTACTACCGGGTTTGGGTGGAGGCGCGGGCCTATGCCTTCCCGCCGCCCAAGTTCCACTCGCCCTTGGCTGAGAACCCGTACGCCGGCCGGGCGTTCTGTATCACCCAGTGGCTTCTGGCGGGGCTTGCGATCGCTGAAGTCGCCCGCCGGGCAGGGACATCCCCGGAGGTCATCGATCGCCACTACGCAGGTCTGATCGACAACAGCGAGGAAGAGGACAACAAGAAGATCGAGGGGGTGATGGGGTGGACCGGGGAGCGGGGCGGCGCGACCTGACGAGTGTGTCGGAGGTGTGGCGCGAACAGTGAGAGACAACGAGAGAGAGCGGGAGTCAGTGAGACTGACTCCCGCTCTCTGTCATCGGCATCCGCCCTGGTCAGACCCTGATGTCTGGTCTCTGACCGGCGAGTGCCCCCGGCAGGATTCGAACCTGCGCACACGGCTCCGGAGGCCGTTGCTCTATCCCCTGAGCTACGGGGGCGTGTCTTCCGGTCGCGGTCTCGCTCGCGGCGACAGGAAGAACAGTACCAGCTCCGGGCGGGTGATCCGTAACGGGTTCCGGCACGGGGCAACGGGTTCCGGAACGGGCGCCGGAGGGCCGGAGGGTGGGGCCGGGTCGCTCTCGGGGGTGGAAGTGGGGAAAACCCGGACGCGGTGCGGTGGGCGCGCCTACCCTCGGGGTGTGCCTGGCTTGCCCGGCCGGGTCCTCGTTGTCGACGACAACAGGGTCATCCGGCAGTTGATCAGGGTCAATCTCGAGCTCGAGGGCTTCGAGGTCGTGACCGCGGCCGATGGTGCCGAGTGCCTGGAGATCGTGCACCGGGTGCGCCCCGACGTCGTGACCCTCGACTTCGTGATGCCCCGGCTCGACGGTCTGCGGACGGCGGCGCGGCTGCGGGACGACGTGCGGACGCGGGACATACCCATCGCCATCATCAGCGCGTGCACGCAGCTGGACGGGGCGGAGACAGGGGGCGGGCCGCCCGCCGGAGTGGACGCGTTCCTGGCGAAGCCCTTCGAACCGGCGGAGCTCGTGCGGATGGTGTGGGGGCTGCTCCTGGGGCGCGGGGTGCGTGACGGGGGCGAGGGGGAGGCGGGGGAGACGGCGTCCGGGGACGCCGGGGCCGGGGCCGTGGTGCGGCCGGCCGGCTGACCACGAGGACGGCCCGGTGCGCGGACGGTGCACCGTGAAGACGGCCGGCCCCGAGGACGGATGGAGAGGGGCACGTCCGGGGAACATCGGGGAAACCGGCTGGCGGAGCGACCCGCTTCCTCCCCTAGGCTTGCCCTGTGACCCCAGCGGATCTCTCCCGTACCGTGCTGCGCGCCGTGCGTCGTGCCATCGACGCCGACGAGCTGCGCGCCGTGGCGCCGGCCGCGGTCGGGATCCGGGTGCCGCCGCACCCGGGCAGTGGGGACTACGCCACCGAAGTCGCCCTGCGGCTGGCCAAGGAGAGCGGACGGCCCGCCCGGGAGGTCGCCGAGCTGCTGCGGCGCCGGCTGGTACGGGAGCCCGGCATCGCCCGGGTCGACATCGCCGGTCCCGGGTTCCTCAACATCACCCTCGCGGGCGTCCCGCACGCGCGGCTCGTGCGGGACGTCCTCGAGCGGCACGCGGAGTCCGAGCCGCTTCCCCTGCGCCCCTCCGACGAGCTCGTCCGGCGGCTCGGGCCCGACGCCGCCCGCTGGAGCCTGCTCAGCCCGCCCGGCCTCGACCGCGGTCTGCTGCTGGTGCAGCGCGAGGCCAACCCCCTCTTCCGGGTCCGGTACGCCCACTCCCGTTGCCGCGCCCTGCTGCGCAACGCCCACGACCTCGGGTTCGGGCCCGCCGTCGCCGATGACACCGACGACACCGACACCGACGACTTCGGCGCCGGCTCCGGGCCGCTGATATCCGCCCTCGCCGACCACCCCCGTATCGTCGGCGCCCGCGACCCCGAGCGGCTCGCGCGGGCCCTGGAGCGCCTGGCCGACGCCTTCCTCCGCTGGCAGGCGTCGTGTCCGACGCTGCCCCGGGGGGACGAGAAACCCTCGGTCGTCCACCGCGCCCGCCTGGCCCTCGCCGAGGCCACGGGCACGGTGCTCGCCGACGGCCTCCACCAGCTCGGCATCACCGCACCCGCACATCTCTGAGACCCCCACATCTCTGAGCACCTGAGGAGATCAGCGCCATGAGCCGCTCCGCGCACCCCGCCGGGCCCCGCTACGCCGACGTCCTGCCCGAGGGCCACCACCCGGCGCCCCCCGCCGACCTCAACGCCCTCCACCCGCGCGTCTGGTCGCGCACCGTCTCCCGGAACGAGGACGGTGTCGCCACCGTCGGCGGGCTGGACGTCAAGCGGCTGGCCGAGGAGTTCGGCACGCCCGCCTACTTCCTCGACGAGGACGACTTCCGGGCCCGCTGCCGCGCCTGGCGCGAGGCGTTCGGGCCGGACGCGGACGTCTTCTACGCGGGCAAGGCGTTCCTGTCCCGGGCCGTCGTGCGCTGGCTGACCGAGGAGGGGCTCAACCTCGACGTCTGCTCCGCCGGCGAGCTGGCCACCGCGCTCGACGCGGGCATGCCCGCCGAGCGGATCGCCCTGCACGGCAACAACAAGTCGGCCGAGGAGATCACCCGGGCCGTCGAGGCCGGCGTGGGGCGGATCGTCGTCGACTCCTTCCAGGAGATCGTGCGCGTCGCGCACACCGCCCAGCGGGCGGGGAAGCGGCAGCGGGTGCAGATCCGCGTCACGGTCGGCGTCGAGGCGCACACCCACGAGTTCATCGCCACCGCCCACGAGGACCAGAAGTTCGGCCTGCCGCTGGCCGGCGGCCAGGCCGCCGAGGCGGTCCGCCGCGCGCTCAAGCTGGACGGGCTCGAACTGATCGGCATCCACTCGCACATCGGCTCACAGATCTTCGACACCTCCGGTTTCGAGGTCGCGGCGCACCGCGTCGTCGGCCTGCTCCGCGAGATCCGCGACGAGCACGGCGTCGAGCTGCCCGAGATCGACCTCGGCGGCGGCCTCGGCATCGCCTACACCCCGGAGGACGACCCCCGCGAGCCGCAGGAGATCGCCACCGCGCTGCGGGCCATCGTCGAGCGCGAGTGCGCGGCGGCCGGGCTCGCGGTGCCGCGCCTGTCCGTCGAGCCGGGGCGCGCGATCGTCGGTCCCACCGCCTTCACGCTGTACGAGGTGGGGACGGTCAAGGAGCTCCCCGGACTGCGGACGTACGTCAGTGTCGACGGCGGCATGTCCGACAACATCCGTACCGCGCTCTACGACGCCGACTACTCGGTGGCCCTCGTGTCGCGTACCTCGACCGCCGGGCCGATGCTCTCCCGCGTCGTCGGCAAGCACTGTGAGTCCGGTGACATCGTGGTCCGCGACGCCTTCCTGCCCGCCGACGTCGCCCCCGGCGACCTCCTCGCCGTGCCCGCGACCGGCGCCTACTGCCGCTCCATGGCCAGCAACTACAACCACGCGCTGCGGCCCCCGGTCGTGGTGGTGAAGGACGGCGCGGCCCGGGTGATCGTCCGGCGGGAGACGGAAGAGGACCTGCTCCGGCTCGACGTCGGCTGACGACGACCGGCCCCACGGTCGCGGCCGCCCGCAAGCCGCCCGGAAACCGGCTGGCGGGTGACGGAATCTCGGATACTGGACGGGGGAGGGAAAGCCTCCGACCGGTGAGTGAGACTGGTGTACCACCCAAGATGTACGAGAAACGAGGTCGGATGATGCGTACGCGTCCGCTGAAAGTGGCGCTGCTGGGCTGTGGAGTGGTCGGCTCCGAGGTGACGCGCATCATGACGACGCACGCCGACGACCTCGCGGCCCGGATCGGCGCCCCGGTCGAACTGGCCGGCATCGCGGTGCGCCGGCCCGACCGGGTCCGGGCCGGGGTGCCCGCCGAGCTGATCACCACCGACGCGACCGCCCTGGTCAAACGGGGCGACATCGACGTCGTCGTCGAGGTCATCGGCGGCATCGAGCCCGCCCGCACTCTGATCACCACCGCCTTCGAGCACGGCGCGAGCGTCGTCTCGGCCAACAAGGCGCTGCTCGCCGAGGACGGCGCCGCCCTGCACGCCGCCGCCGGGCAGCACGGCACGGACCTCTACTACGAGGCCGCCGTCGCCGGCGCCATCCCGCTGATCCGCCCGCTGCGCGAGTCCCTCGCCGGTGACAAGGTCAACCGGGTCCTCGGCATCGTCAACGGCACCACCAACTTCATCCTCGACAAGATGGACTCCACGGGCGCCGGCTACCAGGAGGCCCTGGACGAGGCCACCGCCCTCGGTTACGCCGAGGCGGACCCCACCGCCGATGTCGAGGGCTTCGACGCCGCCGCGAAGGCCGCGATCCTGGCCGGCATCGCCTTCCACACCCGGGTGCGCCTCGACGACGTCCACCGCGAGGGCATGACGGAGGTCACGGCCGCCGACTTCGCCTCCGCGAAACAGATGGGCTGCACCATCAAGCTGCTGGCCATCTGCGAACGCGCCGCCGACGGCCGGTCGGTCACCGCCCGCGTCCACCCCGCGATGATCCCGCTGAGCCACCCGCTCGCCTCGGTCCGCGAGGCGTACAACGCGGTGTTCGTCGAGGCCGAGGCCGCCGGGCAGCTGATGTTCTACGGACCCGGCGCCGGTGGCGCGCCGACCGCCTCCGCGGTCCTCGGCGACCTGGTCGCCGTCTGCCGCAACAAGCTGGCCGGGACCACCGGACCGGGTGAGTCGGCGTACGCGCGGCTGACCGTCAGCCCCATGGGCGAGGTCGTCACGCGCTACCACATCAGCCTCGACGTCGCCGACAAGCCGGGCGTCCTCGCCCAGGTGGCCACGGTCTTCGCCGAGCACGGGGTGTCCATCGACACCGTCCGCCAGCAGGGCAAGGACGGCGAGGCGGCGCTGGTCGTCGTCACGCACCGGGCCCCCGACGCCGCCCTGTCGGCGACGGTCGAGGCGCTGCGCAGGCTGGACACGGTGCGCGGAGTCGCCAGCATCATGCGCGTCGAAGGTGAGTAGGGGAGCAAGGAAGACCATGTCTGCGAACAACGGCAACGCCGCCACCCGTCAGTGGCGCGGCATCATCGAGGAGTACCGCGACCGCCTCCCGGTCTCCGCGGACACGCCGGTGGTCACCCTGCGCGAGGGCGGCACGCCCCTGGTGCCGGCCCAGGTGCTCTCCGAGCGCACCGGCTGCGAGGTCCACCTCAAGGTGGAGGGCGCCAACCCCACCGGCTCCTTCAAGGACCGCGGGATGACGATGGCGATCACCCGGGCGAAGGAGGAGGGCGCCAAGGCCGTCATCTGCGCCTCGACGGGCAACACCTCCGCCTCCGCCGCGGCCTACGCCGTGCGCGCCGGGATGGTCTGCGCCGTCCTGGTGCCCGAGGGCAAGGTCGCGCTCGGCAAGATGGGCCAGGCTCTCGTGCACGGCGCCCGCATCCTCCAGGTCGACGGCAACTTCGACGACTGCCTCGATCTGGCCCGCGCCCTCGCCGACAACTACCCGGTGGCGCTGGTCAATTCGGTCAATCCGGTGCGCATCGAGGGCCAGAAGACCGCCGCCTTCGAGATCGTGGACGCGCTCGGCGACGCCCCGGACATCCACGTCCTGCCGGTGGGCAACGCGGGCAACATCACCGCGTACTGGAAGGGGTACCGGGAGTACGCCGCCGACGGCATCGCCTCCCGCACCCCGCGCATGTGGGGCTACCAGGCGTCCGGCTCGGCGCCGATCGTGCGCGGCGAGCCGGTGAAGGAGCCGCACACCATCGCCACCGCCATCCGCATCGGCAACCCCGCCTCCTGGCGGTTCGCCGAGCAGGCGCGCGACGAGTCCGGCGGGCACATCGACGAGGTGACCGACCGCCAGATCCTCGCCGCCTACCGGCTGTTGGCCGCTCAGGAGGGCGTCTTCGTCGAGCCCGCCTCGGCGGCGAGCGTCGCCGGTCTGCTGAAGGCGGCCGAGCAGGGCAAGGTCGATCCGGGCCAGCGCATCGTCTGTACGGTCACGGGCAACGGCCTCAAGGACCCCGACTGGGCGGTGGCGGGCGCCCCGCAGCCGGTGACCGTCCCGGTGGACGCGGCCGCGGCGGCCGAGCGGCTCGGTCTCGCGTAACGGCCGTTCCGCGGCGCGCGGGTCCGCCCGCGTACCGGCCCGCCCCGGGCGGCCGTCCCACGACGGGACGGCCGCCCGGCTTCCGGAAAGGCGCCGGCACTTCCCGGCGCGGGGCGCGACACGACGGAACGCGAGGGAATACCGAGGAGACTCCAAAGAGAGGGAAGGGCGAAAAATTTCGTCCGCTCCCCTTCGGACCCGCGAATTCCCAGGTCACAACCCCGACGAAAGCCCGCCAAAATCGACACGGGGCACGGCTTGGCGTGCGACACGCATCGCGCGCCTCCTGTGCGCCCTATGTCGCCACAGAACCTTCCTTCGATAGGCTGTCCTCACTCCGCCCCGTCGCTGACCCAAGCCGCCCTCCATGCGGTACCGCCGTCGCGGCCTTTGCGGATGTCGCACGCCCTACCAAGGCCACATCAAGGAGAGTCATCGAGCGATGGCCGGTCCCGCCTTCCGCGCCGCCGCCGTCCGAGTGCGCACCCCCGCCACCAGCGCCAATCTCGGTCCCGGCTTCGACGCCCTCGGTCTGTCCCTGGGGCTCTACGACGACGTCGTGGTCCGGGTGGCCGAATCCGGGCTGCACATCGACATCGCCGGCGAGGGCGCCGATTCGCTCCCGCGCGACGAGGGTCACCTGCTCGTACGGTCGCTGCGCACCACGTTCGACCTGCTGGGCGGCCAGCCGCGCGGCCTGGAGGTCGTCTGCGCCAACCGCATCCCGCACGGCCGCGGCCTGGGCTCCTCGGCTGCCGCGATCTGCGCCGGCATCGTCGCCGCCAGGGCGGTGACCATAGGCGGGGCCGAGCGGCTCGACACCACGGCGATGCTGGAGCTGGCCACCGAGATCGAGGGTCACCCGGACAACGTCGCGGCCTGCCTGCTCGGCGGTTTCACCCTGGCCTGGATGGACGGGGGAGCGGCCCGCGCGGTGCGGATGGACCCCGCCGATTCCATCGTTCCGGTGGTCTTCGTGCCCGGCCGTCCCGTGGCGACGGAGACCGCGCGCGGCCTGCTGCCGCGCCAGGTCCCCCATGTGGACGCGGCGGCCAACGCCGGCCGGGCCGCGCTGCTCGTCGAGGCCCTGACCAGGCGCCCCGACCTGCTGCTGCCGGCCACCGAGGACCGGCTCCACCAGGAGTACCGCGCCCCGGCGATGCCGGAGAGCGTGGCCCTGGTCAACCGACTGCGGGCGGACGGCGTCCCCGCGGTCGTCTCCGGCGCGGGCCCCACGGTGCTCGCGCTGGTCGAGGACAGTGCGGCGGACAAGGTCGCACGGCTGGCGGGCGAGGGATGGGCGGCCAACCGGCTGTCCCTCGACGCCGGGGGGACGAGTGTGCTGCCGCTCGCCTGACAAGGGGCGAACGCGGTGGTACGCAGCCGAGGAAGGCCCCGCGGAAAACGCGGTTGCCGGACTTTGAGAGGGGGAATGTTTGTGGGATCCGGTAGTGTTAACCTCAAGTCTGCACCCGAAGCCACGTCGGCTCGGTGCTCTGTGTCCCGATCAGGGACCGCTTTTCTTCCGGGAGCCTCCCAGACTGCCTGAGCAGATTCGAGCACGCTCCGGAAATCGGCGTGGGCGACATGAGTGATGCGATGCGTCTTGTCCTCACTGATTTCCCCACGTCGGCATCAACGCACTGATTCTTCCGCCGTACCGCGGCGGACCACCGCCCCGGCCCGGTCCGCAATCAGGACCGCAGCCGGACAGCACAACCGGTCGCCGAGCCAGACAGGCCGACGCCCGCTCCAGGGAAGGACCCCTTCGTGAGCGACACCACCGATCTGATGGGCGTGAACGCCGCGGGCACCAAGGGTGCCGCAGGCAATGCCTCCGCGCCCGCCACGGACGCTCCCGCCGCGCCTGCCACCGGTGCTTCCGCCGCCCCCAAGCGGCGACGCTCGGGCACGGGCCTCGACGCCATGGTCCTGGCCGAGCTCCAGCAGCTCGCCTCCAGCCTCGGCATCAAGGGCACCGCGCGGATGCGCAAAGGCCAGCTGATCGAGGTCATCAAGGAGAGGCAGGCCGGTTCCGGCGCCTCCGCCAAGCCCGCCGCCGAGCCGGCCGCGGAGCAGCCGGCGGAGAAGCCGAAGCGCCGCGCCACCTCCCGGACCCGTACCGGCGAGGCCGCCGAGAAGACCGCCGAGCAGGCACCCGCCGCCCAGCAGCAGATCGAGATCCCGGGCCAGCCGGGCAGCGAGGAGGCGCCGGCCGGTGAGCGCCGCCGTCGCCGTGCCACCGCCCCCGCGGGCTCCCCGGAGCCCACCGCCGAGGCGCGTACCGAGGCCCGTGCCGAGGTGCTGACCTCGGAGAAGCCCGAGGCCGCGGTGGACACCGCCGAGGGCCGCGGCGCCAAGGGCGACCGCCAGGAGCGCGGCGACCGCGCCGAGCGCGGCCAGAAGGGCGACCGCCGCGAGCGGGGCGACCGCGGTGAGCGGGGCGACCGCGGTGAGCGGGGCGAGCGCGGCGACCGTGGCGAGCGCGGCCAGCGCGACCGCCGTGACCGCCGCGGCGACGAGGCCGGCGCCGGCCAGCAGGGCGGCAACCGCCAGCAGCGCGCCGGGCGCGCCGAGGCCCCGCAGGACGACTTCGACGACGAGGCGGGCGGCCGTCGCGGCCGTCGTGGCCGCTACCGCGACCGCCGGGGCCGTCGTGGCCGCGAGGAGTTCGCGAACGAGCCGCAGCTGTCCGACGACGACGTCCTGATCCCCGTCGCGGGCATCCTGGACATCCTCGACAACTACGCGTTCATCCGCACCTCCGGCTACCTGCCGGGCCCGAACGACGTCTACGTCTCCCTCGCCCAGGTCCGCAAGAACGGCCTGCGCAAGGGTGACCACGTCACCGGCGCGGTGCGGCAGCCGAAGGACGGCGAGCGGCGCGAGAAGTTCAACGCCCTCGTGCGCCTCGACTCGGTGAACGGCATGGCGCCCGAAACCGGCCGCGGCCGCCCCGAGTTCCACAAGCTGACCCCGCTCTACCCGCAGGACCGGCTGCGGTTGGAGACCGACCCGGGCGTTCTGACGACCCGTATCATCGATCTGGTCGCCCCCATCGGCAAGGGCCAGCGCGGTCTGATCGTGGCCCCGCCGAAGACCGGCAAGACCATGATCATGCAGGCGATCGCCAACGCGATCACCACCAACAACCCCGAGTGCCACCTGATGGTCGTCCTGGTCGACGAGCGTCCGGAAGAGGTCACCGACATGCAGCGGTCGGTCAAGGGCGAGGTCATCTCCTCGACCTTCGACCGCCCGGCCGAGGATCACACCACCGTCGCCGAGCTGGCCATCGAGCGCGCCAAGCGCCTCGTGGAGCTGGGTCACGACGTGGTCGTGCTGCTCGACTCCATCACCCGCCTGGGCCGCGCCTACAACCTGGCGGCGCCGGCCTCCGGCCGCATCCTGTCCGGTGGTGTCGACTCGACCGCGCTCTACCCGCCGAAGAAGTTCTTCGGTGCCGCGCGGAACATCGAGGACGGCGGCTCGCTGACCATCCTGGCCACCGCGCTGGTCGAGACCGGCTCGCGGATGGACGAGGTGATCTTCGAGGAGTTCAAGGGCACCGGCAACATGGAGCTCAAGCTCGACCGGAAGCTCGCCGACAAGCGCATCTTCCCCGCGGTGGACGTCGACCCGTCCAGCACCCGCAAGGAGGAGATCCTGCTCGGCGGCGAGGAGCTCTCCATCGTCTGGAAGCTCCGCCGGGTGCTGCACGCGCTGGACTCGCAGCAGGCCATCGAGCTGCTCCTCGACAAGATGAAGCAGACGAAGTCGAACGCCGAGTTCCTGATGCAGATCGCCAAGACGGCGCCCGCGCCGGGCAACGGCAACGACTGACCCGGCGGCCGCCGGCAGTCCCCCGGAACCTCCCCGTCACCTCGGTGGCGGGGAGGTTCCGCGTTGTCCGGAGGCGTTGTCCGGAGCCCGCCGCACCCGGTGTCGGCTTCGTGATCTTGCCGAGTCCTCACCGTGACCTTCTGAGACTTCCGCCACAGGGACACCCGCCGAAGCGCGGCGCACCGGCGTCGACGTGACGGGCGAAAACGCAGGTGACAGGGGGTGTGGGTGGGTTTGTCGCGGCGTTCCGTCCGGTCGGTTCCTAAGAAGGCGCTCTCACGGCTCCGTGCAACCCTGTCGCAGACCTCGCCGTCTGAAAGTGGCGAGGCACCGCGCCTGATCGGGCGGCAGGGGGGAAGCCGAACCAGCGGAGGACTGAGGAGCGTATGGCGGACGAGACCAGGGGCAGGCAGGCGGGAGCGCGCCGTCGGCGCCCCGGCGGAGCCCATGGCCGCAGGCGCAAGCCCCGTGCGCGCCGTACGGGCTGGCGAATAGTCCTCTGGACGGCTGCGGCGCTGGTCGTCCTGGGCGGGTCCGGGATCGGATACGTCTACTTCAAGCTCAACGGCAACCTGCACGGCGTGGACATCAACTCCGCGCTCGGCACCGACCGCCCCGAGAACGTGGACAACGGCTCGCAGGACATCCTCGTGCTGGGCTCCGACTCGCGGGCCGGCGACAACAACAAGTACGGCCGCGACGAGGGCAGCTCCCGCTCCGACACCGCGATGATCGTCCACGTCTACGCGGGTCACAAGCAGGCCAGCGTGGTCAGCATCCCGCGCGACACCATGGTCCCCCGGCCCGAGTGCAAGACCCTCGACGGGAAGACCAGCCCGGCGGTCCGGCGGGCGCAGTTCAACGACGCCTACTCGGTGGGCGGCGCGGTCTGCGCCGTGAAGACCGTCGAGGCCATGACCGGGATCCGGATGGACCACTACCTGGAGGTCGACTTCGCCGGCTTCCAGAAGCTCATCGACCGGCTCGGCGGCGTCGAGGTGACCACCACCAAGCCGATCCACGACAAGTGGAGCCATCTCGACCTCCCGGCAGGCAAGCACACCCTCAACGGCGAGCAGTCGCTCGGCCTCGTCCGCACCCGGCACGGCGTCGGCGACGGCAGCGACCTCGGCCGGATCAAGCTCCAGCAGGCGTTCATCAAGGCGCTGATCGACCAGGTCAAGTCCGTCGGCCTGTTCACCAGCCCGACCAAGCTCTACGGGATCGCGGACACCGCCACCAAGGCGCTCACCACCGACTCCGACCTGGCCTCGGTCAACAAGCTGCTCTCCTTCGCCAACGGCCTCAAGGGCATCGGCTCCGGGGACATGCACATGGTGACCCTGCCCGTCACCACCGACCCGCTGGACAAGAACCGCGTGGTGCCCCTCGCGTCCGCCAAGGAGATGTGGCGGGCGCTGCACGAGGACAAGCCGATCCCCGCGTCGGCCCTCAAGGGCGGCGAGGGGACGAAGACGGACGCCGACGGCGTCGTGAAGTAGTCCGCGGCCGGCCGCGTCCCCCGGAAAGAGCCCGGGAATAACGGGCTCCCGGACCCCGTTTTGGGGGATGCGGCCGGTACTGGCAGACTGGTACGTCGGCCCCGGTTCACGTACGGCAATCCCGCCGCACGACCCGGTGCCCTCCCGAACCTAGGAGAACCCTTGAAGCGCGACATTCACCCGGAGTACGTCGAGACCCAGGTCAGCTGCACCTGTGGCGCCTCGTTCACCACCCGTAGCACCGTCGCCGACGGCACCATCCGTGCCGACGTGTGCTCCGAGTGCCACCCGTTCTACACGGGCAAGCAGAAGATCCTCGACACCGGTGGCCGTGTGGCGCGGTTCGAGGCCCGCTTCGGCAAGAACGCCGGGACCGCCAAGAAGTAGCGACCCGCAGGCGCCGGTCGGCCGTCCCTCCTCGGCGGGGGACGGCCGGACCGGCGCTTTGTCGTCCGTCCGGTCCGTCACTTCCAGCAGCTCCGTCACCTTCGCTTAGGGAATCTTGATGTTCGAGGCAGTCGAGGAACTGATCGGCGAGCACGCCGACCTCGAGAAGCGGCTCGCCGACCCCGCCGTCCACGCGGACCAGGCCAACGCCCGCAAGCTCAACAAGCGCTACGCAGAGCTGACCCCGATCGTCGGTACGTACCGCTCCTGGAAGCAGACCGCCGACGACATCGACACGGCCCGCGAGTTCGCGGCCGACGACCCCGACTTCGCCGCCGAGGTCAAGGTGCTGGAGAAGCAGCGCGAGGAGCTCACCGAGAAGCTCCGCCTGCTGCTCGTCCCGCGCGACCCCAGCGACGACAAGGACGTCATCCTGGAGATCAAGGCGGGCGCCGGCGGCGACGAGTCCGCGCTGTTCGCCGGGGACCTGCTGCGCATGTACCTGCGCTACGCGGAGCGCGTCGGCTGGAAGACCGAGATCATCGACTCCACCGAGTCCGAGCTCGGCGGCTACAAGGACGTCCAGGTCGCCGTCAAGACCAAGGGCGGCAACGGCGCCACCGAGCCCGGCCAGGGCGTCTGGGCCCGGCTGAAGTACGAGGGCGGCGTGCACCGCGTCCAGCGCGTGCCGGCCACCGAGTCCCAGGGCCGCATCCACACCTCCGCCGCCGGCGTGCTCGTCACGCCCGAGGCCGAGGAGATCGACGTCGAGATCAACCCCAACGACCTGCGGATCGACGTCTACCGCTCGTCCGGCCCCGGCGGCCAGTCCGTCAACACCACCGACTCGGCCGTCCGCATCACCCACCTGCCGACCGGCGTCGTGGCCTCCTGCCAGAACGAGAAGAGCCAGCTCCAGAACAAGGAGCAGGCCCTGCGCATCCTCCGCTCCCGGCTGCTCGCCGCGGCGCAGGAGAAGGCCGAGGCCGAGGCCGCGGACGCGCGCCGCAGCCAGGTCCGCACCGTCGACCGATCCGAGAAGATCCGGACCTACAACTACCCGGAAAACCGGATCTCGGACCACCGGGTCGGCTTCAAGGCGTACAACTTGGACCAGGTGCTCGACGGCGAGCTGGACGCGGTCATCCAGGCGTGCGTCGACGCCGACTCGGCGGCCAAGCTGGCTGCCGCACAGTAGAGATCGCGTACGGAGTTGGTCATGGAGCGCAACAGGAGGAAGGTCCAGTGAACCTGCTGCTCGCCGAGGTGGCACAGGCCACCCAGCGGCTGGCCGACGCCGGCGTGCCCTCCCCGCGCTTCGACGCGGAGGAGCTCGCGGCCTTCGTGCACGGCGTCAAACGGGGTGAACTGCACCTGGTCGCCGACGGGGACTTCGACGCCCGCTACTGGGAGGCCGTCGCCCGCCGCGAGGCCCGCGAACCCCTCCAGCACATCACCGGGCGCGCCTTCTTCCGCTACCTGGAGCTCCAGGTCGGACCCGGCGTCTTCGTCCCCCGGCCGGAGACCGAGTCGGTCGTCGGCTGGGCCATAGACGCGGTCCGCGCCATGGACGTCGTCGAACCCCTGATCGTCGACCTGTGCACCGGCTCCGGCGCCATCGCGCTGGCCCTGGCCCAGGAGGTGCCGCGGTCGCGCGTGCACGCCGTGGAGCTGGACGAGGGCGCCCTGTCCTGGGCGCGGAAGAACGTCGAGGGCTCGCGCGTCCAGCTGCACCACGGGAACGCGCTCGACGCGCTCCCCGAGCTCGACGGCCAGGTCGACCTGGTCATCAGCAACCCGCCGTACATCCCGCTGACCGAGTGGGAGTACGTCGCCCCCGAGGCCCGCGACCACGACCCGCAGCTCGCGCTGTTCTCGGGCGAGGACGGCCTCGACACCATCCGCGGCCTGGAGCGCACCGCGCACCGGCTGCTGCGCCCCGGCGGCGTCGTCGTCATCGAGCACGCCGACACCCAGGGCGGCCAGGTGCCGTGGATCTTCACCGAGGAACGGGGCTGGGCCGACGCGGCCGACCATCCCGACCTCAACAACAGGCCCCGGTTCGCTACGGCCCGGAAGGCCCTGCCGTGACCGCCACGGCACCCCAGACATCTGCCCCGTACGAGGAGGTTGGCTCAATGGCTCGGCGATACGACTGCGGCGACGCGACCGACCGCAGGACCGGTCTGCGTGAAGCGACCGCCGCGGTCCGCCGCGGCGAGTTGGTCGTGCTGCCCACCGACACCGTGTACGGGATCGGTGCGGACGCCTTCAGCCGCGACGCCGTCGGCGACCTCCTCCAGGCCAAGGGCCGCGGCCGGGGCATGCCCTCGCCGGTCCTCGTCGGCTCCCCGAACACCCTGCACGGGCTCGTCACCGACTTCTCCGAGCAGGCGTGGGAACTCGTCGACGCCTTCTGGCCCGGCGCGCTCACCCTGGTCGCCAACCACCAGCCGTCGCTGACCTGGGACCTGGGCGAGACCCGCGGCACGGTCGCGGTGCGGATGCCGCTGCACCCCGTCGCCATCGAACTGCTCACCGAGTTCGGCCCGATGGCCGTCTCCAGCGCCAACCTCACCGGGCACCCGGCGCCGCAGACCTGCGACGCCGCCCAGGAGATGCTCGGCGACTCCGTCTCCGTCTACCTCGACGGCGGCCCCACCCCCGCGGACGTGCCGTCCTCGATCGTGGACGTCACCGGCAAGGTGCCGGTGCTGCTGCGGGCCGGCGCCATCAGCGTCGAGCAGCTCCGCGAGGTGGTACCCGACCTCGAGGTGGCGAATTGATCGCCCCGCAGGGGCGTGGCATAGCGGGACCGGAGACGAGCACCGACACCTTCCGCATCCTCCACGTCAGCACCGGCAACGTCTGCCGCTCGCCCATCACCGAGCGGCTGACCCGCCATGCCCTCTCCGAGCGCCTCGGCGACCCGGACGCGGGCGGGCTGGTGGTGGAGAGCGCCGGCACCTGGGGGCACGAGGGCGCCCCCATGGAGGCCCACGCCGCCACCGTGCTGACCGACTTCGGCGCGGATCCGCACGGCTTCACCGGGCGGGAACTGCTGGACGAGCAC
The DNA here is from genome assembly GCF_044333095.1 of Streptomyces sp. NPDC021100. Classification (NCBI taxonomy): domain Bacteria; kingdom Bacillati; phylum Actinomycetota; class Actinomycetes; order Kitasatosporales; family Streptomycetaceae; genus Streptomyces; species Streptomyces sp. NPDC021100. The sequence goes on along the minus strand of NZ_JBIRQH010000001.1, from coordinate 368,115 downwards.
GTCATCCGGGCCGATCTGGTGCTCACCGCTACGCGTGATCACCGGGCTCAGGTCATCTCGATGGGGCACTCGGCGGGGCTGCGGACCTTCACGTTGAAGGAGTTCACGCGGCTGGTGCGGGCCATTGACCCGGCGACGCTGCCCGCGCCGGACGGCGCGGGGGGTGTCGTCGAGCGCGCCCGCGCTCTGGTGCAGGCCGCTGCCGCGTTGCGGGGGTGGTTGTTGGCGCCCGACGCCGAGGCGGATGAGGTGCACGATCCGTACGGTGCGCCCATCACGTTCTTCCGTTCGATCGGCGATGAGATTCAGCTGGCGCTGGATCCTGTGGTGACGGCGCTCACGGGGGTGCCGGCGGTTTAGGGGTGCCCCGGTCCCGCCCTTTCACCGTTTCCTGGGGCCGCGCCCCAGACCCCCTTTTCGCGGCTCCGCCGCTCGTCCTCAAACGCCGGACGGGCTGAACGTCGCGACCGGGCGCACACTTCAGCCCGTTGGGGGTGCCCCCTCTGGGGGAGTTTGAGGACAACCGCGCGGAGCGCGGTTTCGGGGGTGCGGGGGCTTGCCCCCGCAAGAAACGGTGAAAGGGCGGGACCGGGGCACCCTGCACCCGGCCCGTACCGGGCCTACATTGGGGGTGAGCACACTGCTCACGCCCACCGCACGGAGCCCCCGATGCCCGTCACCGAAGCAGCGGCCGACGCGCTCACGCGTCAGGATCCCGAAATCGCCGGCATCATCCTCGCCGAGGCGAGACGGCAGTCCGCAGGACTCCAGCTCATCGCGGCGGAGAACTTCGTCTCGCCCGCCGTCCGGCAAGCGCTCGGCTCACCGCTGGTGAACAAGTACGCCGAGGGCTACCCGGGAGCCCGGCACCACGGTGGCTGCGAGGTCGTGGACATGGCCGAGCGGGTCGCGCGGGACCGGGCCGCCGCGCTGTTCGGGGCCGAGCACGCCAACGTGCAGCCGCACTCCGGTTCGGCGGCCGTGCTGGCCGCGTACGCCGCGCTGCTGGCCCCGGGGGACCGGGTGCTGGCGATGGGGCTGCGGGAGGGCGGGCACCTCACCCACGGCTCGCCGGCGAACTTCTCGGGGCGGTGGTTCGACTTCACCGGGTACGGGGTCCGAGCGGACACCGGGCGGATCGACTACGACCAGGTGCGGGACCTCGCCCGGGCCCGCCGCCCGCGGGCGGTCGTCTGCGGGTCCATCGCCTACCCGCGCCACCCGGACTACGCCCTGTTCCGGGAGATCGCCGACGAGGTGGACGCGCTGCTGATCGTGGACGCGGCGCACCCCATCGGCCTGGTCGCCGGGGGAGCGGCGCCGAGCCCGGTGCCGTACGCGGACGTGGTGTGCGCCACGACGCACAAGGTGCTGCGCGGGCCGCGCGGCGGGATGCTGCTGTGCGGCGGGCGGCTCGGGGAGCGGATCGACCGTGCGGTGTTCCCGTTCACGCAGGGCGGCGCCCAGATGCACACCGTGGCCGCGAAGGCCGTCGCCTTCGGGGAGGCCGCGACGCCGGCGTTCGCCGCGTACGTCCGGCAGGTGGTGGCCAACGCCCGGGCGCTCGCGGCCGGTCTGGCCGCGCAGGGGCTCGCCGTCGCCACCGGGGGCACGGACACCCACCTGATCGTCGCGGACGTGACCGGGCTCGGGCTGGACGGCGTCCGGGCGCGCGGCCGGCTGGCGGCGGCCGGCATCGTCCTGGACGTCTGCGGGCTGGGCCACGGCACCGCGCGCGGCCTGCGGCTGGGCACCGCGGCGGTGACCACCCAGGGGATGCGCGAGCCGGAGATGGCCCGGGTGGCGGCGCTCGTCGGGGCGGCGCTGCGGGGCGACGCCGACGCCGCGCGGCTCCGGGAGGCGGTCGCGGAAATGGCGCTGGCGTTTCCGCCGTATCCTGCGCTGGCGTGATCGTTTACACGAGCGCTCGCAACCATCAGGGGGTGGTGAACGTCTTCATCTGCATTCACGGATCCGGTCCGGACGCGAATATGGTGTGGGGCTGTGATGGCCGGCGAAATCCCTGGGGCAGCCCGTGCGTGAATACCTGCTGACGCTCTGCGTCACCGTGGCGGTCACCTATCTGCTCACGGGACCGGTACGGAAGTTCGCCATCGCGGCGGGCGCGATGCCGGAGATCCGGGCGCGTGACGTGCACCGGGAACCGACGCCGCGGCTCGGCGGGATCGCCATGTTCGGCGGGCTCTGCGCGGGCCTGCTGGTCGCCTCGCACCTGTCGAGCCTCAAGCACGTCTTCGAGACCTCCAACGAGCCGCGCGCGCTGCTCTCGGGCGCCGGGCTGATCTGGCTGCTCGGGGTGCTGGATGACAAGTGGGGCGTGGACGCCCTGGTGAAGCTCGGCGGGCAGATGATCGCCGCGGGCGTCATGGTGCTCCAGGGGCTCACGATCCTCTGGCTGCCGGTGCCCGGTGTGGGCACGGTGGCGCTGACGCCGATGCAGGGCACCCTGCTGACCGTCGCGCTGGTCGTGATCACCATCAACGCCGTGAACTTCGTCGACGGCCTCGACGGCCTCGCGTCGGGCATGGTGTGCCTGGCGGCGGCGGCGTTCTTCCTCTACGCGTACCGGCTCTGGTACGGGCACAACGTGGAGGCGGCGGCACCGGCGACGCTGTTCGCGGCCATCCTGATGGGCATGTGCCTGGGTTTCCTGCCGCACAACATGCACCCGGCGCGGATCTTCATGGGCGACTCGGGCTCGATGCTCATCGGACTGGTGCTGGCCGCCGGCGCGATCTCCATCACCGGCCAGGTCGACCCCGATCTGCTGGGCTCGTTCACCGGGTCGGAGAAGGCGACCGTGCAGGCCACGGTGCCGATCTACATCCCGCTGCTGCTGCCGCTGACGATCATCGCGGTGCCGGTGGCCGATCTGCTGCTGGCGATCGTCCGCCGGACGTGGAACGGCCAGTCGCCGTTCGCGGCCGACCGCGGTCATCTGCACCACCGGCTGCTGGAGATCGGCCACTCGCACAGCCGGGCCGTGCTGATCATGTACTTCTGGTCGGCGCTGATCGCGTTCGGCACGGTGGCGTACTCGGTGAACTCGGCGGGCGGCGTACTGCTGTTGATCGTCGCGCTGAGCGCCGTGGGCCTGGTGCTGCTGCTGATGCCGCGCTTCCGGCCGCGGGCGCCCCGGTGGGCCGAGCACCTGGTGCCGCCCCGCTACCGCCGCCGCAAGGCCGCCGCGCCGGCGACGGCGGAGGAGCGGCCCGAGGACGCGGAGAAGCCCGGGGAAGCGCTCGACGAGGAGCGGGAGCCGGTCCCCGCGGGGCTGCACGGCGCGACCGCGGTGGGCGACCGCTCGCGCTTCCGTCACGCGCGCGACATCAGCGGCCGGCGCTGAGCCCGGCGTCAGCCGGGCCCGTCGTCAGCAGAGCCCCCGGCGTTAGCAGAGAACAAGCCGCTCGTCAGCACGAGGACGGGCGGCTTGACTCTTGTGTGTGACAGGCAGCACACGATATAGGTAAAGACCTCATCAAATAGTTTGTGATACCGTTCACGAAACCCGTGGCAGAGCCGAAGGACCGTAGTGGAGCGCCCCCCGGCGGTTCCTTCGTCGCGAGGTCGCGCCCACACCCCGGGATACCCTCGTCCCCGACGAATCGTTGCTTCCGAATCCGCCGGAGAGACCCTTCATGCAGGCCAACGACGCCCGAACGCTACTTCAGTGCGCCGTCCCGACCGCAGCCGCGGGGGTCGTCGCCGTTGCCGTCGGATTCGCCGTCGCGGGCGGCAAGGGGGCCATCGGCGCCGCGGCGGGCATGCTGCTCGCGCTGGCCAGCATGTCCGTGGGGCTGTACATGCTCCAGCGGACCGCGCGGCAGTGGCCGCAGGTCTTCCAGATGATGGGCCTCGCCCTGTACGCCGTGCAGTGCCTGGTGATCGTGATCCTCCTCGGCATCCTGAAGGGCACGACGCTCTTCAGCTTCAAGAGCTTCGCCTTCTCCGTGCTCGCCGCGACCCTGGTGTGGGTCGCCGCCCAGCTGCGCGCCCACCTGAAGATGAAGATCCTGTACGTCGATCCGGAGGCCGCCGCCGACGCGAGGAAGCCCGCGCCGGCGGAGTCTCCGTCATGACAGGTAGGGCCGGGATAAGCCTCCGTGTGCTCACCTGCTATCGTCCGGTGCCATCTGAGGTGCAGCGGACGCAGACGGCCGGGTCCCCGCTTTCGGCGGGAGTGAATCGGCGGTCCGCGCAGCTGATGCCCGCGATGGCTCCCGGCCACCGGCCGACCTGCCGCACCCCTAACCGTAAGACCAGTCCAGTGCCGTTCCGTGGCTGCTTGCCGCGCCGACACAACGAGGTTGCCGTACCTATGCGCCACGCTGAAGGAGCTCGCGGTGAGTGCTGACCAGATGCTCGCCTTCGAGACCGATTGCCACATCTTCGACGGGTGCGGCTTCCCGACCCCAGGGCTCCACTCCTTTGTGTTCGAGCCGCTGTTCACCGTCGGCGGTATCGAGGTCAACAAGCCGATGCTCCTGGCCGTCCTGGGCTCGGTCATCACGATCGTGTTCCTCTGGGCCGCTTTCGGCCGGGCCAAGCTGGTCCCCGGCAAGCTCCAGATGGTCGGTGAGGCGGGCTACGACTTCATCCGCAAGGGGATCGTCTACGAGGCCCTGGGGAAGAAGGAGGGCGAGAAGTACGTCCCCCTCATGGTCTCGCTGTTCTTCTTCATCTGGATGATGAACCTCTGGTCGATCATCCCGGTCGCCCAGTTCCCGGTGACGTCGATCATCGCGTACCCGGCGGGTCTCGCGCTGCTGGTGTACCTGATCTGGGTGCCCCTGACGTTCAAGCGGCACGGCTTCATCGGCGGCATCAAGAACATCAGCGGTTACAACAAGGAACTCGGCTGGGTTCTTCCGCTGGTCATGATCCTGGAGCTCTTCTCCAACCTGCTGATCCGGCCCTTCACCCACGCCGTGCGGCTCTTCGCCAACATGTTCGCGGGCCACGTGCTGCTGCTGATCTTCACGATCGCCAGCTGGTACCTGCTGAACGGGATCGGCATCGCCTACGCCGGTGTCTCCTTCGTGATGGTCATCCTGCTGACCGTCTTCGAGATGTTCATCCAGGCCCTTCAGGCGTACGTCTTCGTCCTTCTGGCCTGCTCGTACATCCAGGGCGCTCTCGCCGAGCACCACTGAGCAGACCCTCCCCACAGACCCCCAGACGTCCGGTGGCCAACCCCCACCGGTCCGTGAAAGAGAAGGAAGTAACGGCATGTCCGCTGCTCTCGAAATGGTCAACCTCGCCGCCGCCAAGGACACGTTCCACGGCAACGCCGCTGCGATCGGTTACGGTCTCGCGGCCATCGGCCCCGGTGTCGGCGTCGGCATCATCTTCGGTAACGGCACCCAGGCGCTGGCCCGTCAGCCCGAGGCGGCCGGCCTGATCCGTGCCAACCAGATCCTGGGCTTCGTCCTCTGTGAGGCGCTCGCCCTGATCGGCCTCGTCATGGGCTTCGTCTACAGCTGACCCGTAGACGGCCACTCATTACGCGACGAAAGGCACTGATGTGATCGCCCTGGTACAGCTGGCATCGGAGGAGACGGAACCCGCGTTCCTCCCCCCGCTGCCCGAGCTCGTCATCGGCACGCTGGCCTTCCTCATCGTCGTCCTCTACCTCGGCAAGAAGCTCCTCCCGAACCTCAACAAGGTCCTGGACGAGCGCCGTGCCGCCATCGAGGGCGGCATGGAGAAGGCCAAGGCCGCCCAGGACGAGGCTCAGCAGGTCCTCGACGACTACCGGGCACAGCTCGCGGAGGCCCGCAACGAGGCCGCCCGGCTGCGCCAGGACGCGCAGGAGCACGGCGCCGCCATGGTCGTCGAGATGCGGACCGAGGGCGAGCGCCAGCGCGACGAGATCGTCGCCGCCGGTCACGCCCAGGTCGAGGCCGACCGTCAGGCCGCCGCGGCCTCGCTCCGCCAGGACGTCGGCAAGCTGGCCATCGACCTGGCCGACCGGATCGTCGGCGAGTCCATGAAGGACGCCGCCCGACAGGAGCGCACCATCGACCGGTTCCTCGACGCGCTCGAGGCCAAGCCGGCCGACACGACGAAGGCTGAGGTCACGCGATGAACGGAGCGAGCCGCGAGGCCCTTGCCTCGGCACGCGAAAACCTCAACGCGCTGGCGGACAGCGCCTCGGTCGACGCCGCGAAGCTGGCCGGGGACCTTGCCTCCGTCACCGCGCTGTTCGACCGCGAGGTCTCGCTGCGCCGGGTCCTCACCGACCCGGCGCAGCCCGGCCAGGCCAAGGCCGAGCTGGCCGGACGCCTGCTCGGCGGGCAGATCGGCGCCGACTGCGCCGACCTGGTGAGCGGCATGGTCCGCTCCCGCTGGTCGTCCTCGCGCGACCTGGTGGACGCCCTGGAGGAGCTCGCGGCGACGGCCGACCTGGCCGCCGCCGAACGCGCCGGCCGACTGGACGACGTCGAGGACGAGCTGTTCCGCTTCGGCCGGATCGTCGACTCCAACCCCGGTCTGCGCGCCGCGCTGACCGACAAGGTCGCCGAGCGTTCCGCCAAGGCCGAACTGCTGCGCAGCCTGCTGGGGGGCCGGGCGAACCCGGTCACCGAGCGGCTCGTCGTCCGCCTGGTCACCGCGCCGCGAGGCCGTAGCCTGGAGGCGGGGCTCACCGCCCTCTCCAAGCTGGCCGCCGACCGCCGCGGCCGCGTCGTCGCGGAGGTCACCTCCGCGGTACCGCTGAACGACCGGCAGAAGCAGCGGCTGGGCGACGCGCTCGCCCGGCTCTACGGGAAGAACGTCCACCTCAACCTGGACGTCGACCCGGAGGTCCTCGGCGGTATCCAGGTGCGCATCGGCGACGAGGTCATCAGCGGGACCATCGCGGACCGCCTCGCGGAGGCGGGCCGGCACCTGGCCGGCTGACGCCGGCCGGGCTGGCGGCTGACCAGCCACCAACTCAAGAGCATGACTGACGGCCCGAGTTGGGCCGACGGTGTCCCGCGGGGCAGCACCCGCGGGAGAGAAATACTTCGGGCCCAACAAGGAGAGCAGGGAACCCAGATGGCGGAGCTCACGATCCGGCCGGAGGAGATCCGGGACGCGCTGGAGAACTTTGTCCAGGCGTACAAGCCGGACGCGGCCTCGCGCGAGGAGGTCGGTACGGTCAGCCTTGCCGGCGACGGCATCGCGAAGGTCGAGGGTCTTCCCTCGGCCATGGCGAACGAGCTGCTGAAGTTCGAGGACGGCACCCTCGGCCTCGCCCTCAACCTTGAGGAGCGCGAGATCGGTGCGATCGTCCTCGGTGAGTTCAGCGGCATCGAGGAGGGCCAGCCGGTGCAGCGCACCGGCGAGGTGCTCTCCGTGGGTGTGGGCGAGGGTTACCTCGGCCGCGTCGTCGACCCGCTGGGCAACCCGATCGACGGCCTTGGCGAGATCAAGACCGAGGGCCGCCGCGCCCTCGAACTGCAGGCCCCCACGGTCATGCAGCGCAAGTCGGTCCACGAGCCGATGGAGACGGGCTACAAGGCCGTCGACGCCATGACCCCGATCGGCCGCGGTCAGCGCCAGCTGATCATCGGTGACCGCCAGACCGGCAAGACCGCCCTGGCGATCGACACGATCATCAACCAGCGTGCCAACTGGCGCACCGGCGACCCCAAGAAGCAGGTCCGCTGCATCTACGTCGCCATCGGCCAGAAGGGCTCCACCATCGCGTCCGTCCGCGGCGCGCTGGAGGAGGCCGGCGCCCTGGAGTACACGACGATCGTCGCCGCCCCGGCGTCCGACCCGGCCGGCTTCAAGTACCTCGCGCCGTACACCGGCTCCGCCATCGGCCAGCACTGGATGTACCAGGGCAAGCACGTCCTGATCGTCTTCGACGACCTGTCGAAGCAGGCCGACGCCTACCGTGCCGTCTCCCTGCTGCTGCGCCGCCCGCCGGGCCGTGAGGCCTACCCGGGTGACGTCTTCTACCTGCACTCCCGCCTGCTGGAGCGCTGCGCCAAGCTCTCCGACGACATGGGTGCCGGTTCCATGACCGGTCTGCCGATCGTCGAGACCAAGGCCAACGACGTCTCGGCGTTCATCCCGACCAACGTCATCTCCATCACCGACGGCCAGTGCTTCCTGGAGTCCGACCTGTTCAACGCCGGCCAGCGCCCGGCCCTGAACGTCGGTATCTCGGTCTCCCGCGTCGGTGGCTCCGCCCAGCACAAGGCCATGCGCCAGGTGTCCGGCCGCCTCCGTGTGGACCTCGCCCAGTACCGCGAGCTGGAGGCGTTCGCCGCCTTCGGTTCCGACCTGGACGCGGCCTCCAAGGCGTCGCTGGAGCGCGGCAAGCGCATGGTCGAGCTGCTGAAGCAGACCCAGTACGCGCCGTTCGCCACCGAGGACCAGGTCGTGGCGATCTGGGCCGGCACCACCGGCAAGATGGACGACGTCCCGGTCGAGGACATCCGCCGCTTCGAGCGCGAGCTGCTCGAGTACCTGCACCAGGCGCACAAGGGCCTGATGACCAGCATCGTCGAGGGCGGCAAGATGTCCGACGACACGCTGCAGGCGCTCGGCGACGCCATCGCGTCCTTCAAGCAGCAGTTCCAGACCGCGGACGGCAAGCTGCTGGGCGAGGGCTGAGCATGGGTGCCCAGCTTCGGGTCTACAAGAGGCGGATCAAAGCCGTCTCCGCGACCAAGAAGATCACCAAGGCGATGGAGATGATCGCCGCCTCGCGCGTCGTCAAGGCGCAGCGCCGGGTGGCCGCGTCGACTCCGTACGCCAGTGAGCTCACCCGGGCCGTGACCGCCGTCGCCACCGGTTCCAACACCCGGCACCCGCTGACGACCGAGGTCGAGCAGCCGGTGCGGGCCGCGGTCCTGCTCGTCACGAGCGACCGCGGTCTCGCCGGCGGCTACTCGTCCAACGCCATCAAGGCGGCGGAGCGGCTCACCGAGCGGCTGCGCGGCGAGGGCCGGGAGGTCGTCCACTACATCGTCGGCCGCAAGGGCGTGGGTTACTACTCCTTCCGGGAGCGCCCGGTCGCCGGGTCGTGGACGGGCTTCACGGACAACCCGACGTACGCGGACGCCAAGAACGTGGCCGACCCGCTGATCGAGGCCGTCCTCAAGGACACGGCCGAGGGCGGCGTGGACGAGCTGTACATCGTCTCCACGGAGTTCGTGTCGATGATGACGCAGACGCCGGTGGACAAGCGGCTGCTGCCGCTGACCCTCGAGAAGACGGCCGAGGACGAGACGGCGAAGGACCGGATCCTTCCGCTGTTCGAGTTCGAGCCGTCGGACGAGGCGGTGCTCGACGCGCTGCTGCCGCGGTACGTCGAGTCCCGGGTCTACAACGCCCTGCTGCAGGCCGCGGCCTCCGAGCACGCGGCCCGGCGCCGGGCGATGAAGTCGGCGACCGACAACGCCGAAGAGCTCATCAAGTCGTTCACGCGGCTTGCCAACGCGGCCCGACAGGCCGACATCACCCAGGAAATCAGCGAGATCGTCGGTGGCGCGAGCGCCCTGGCCGACGCGACCGCGGGGAGTGACCGATAAATGACCACCACTGTTGAGACGGCCGCCGCGACGGGCCGCGTCGCCCGGGTCATCGGCCCGGTCGTCGACGTGGAGTTCCCCGTCGACGCGATGCCGGAGATCTACAACGCCCTGACCGTCGAGGTCTCCGACCCGGCCGAGGCCGGCAAGAAGAAGATCCTGACGCTCGAGGTCGCGCAGCACCTGGGCGAGGGCATGGTGCGCGCCATCTCCATGGAGCCCACCGACGGCCTGGTCCGTCAGTCGCCCGTGACCGACACCGGCGACGGCATCACCGTCCCCGTCGGCGACGTCACCAAGGGCCGGGTGTTCAACACCCTGGGCAAGATCCTGAACGAGCCCGAGGCCGAGAGCGAGGTCACCGAGCGCTGGTCCATCCACCGCAAGGCCCCCGCGTTCGACCAGCTCGAGTCGAAGACCGAGATGTTCGAGACCGGTCTGAAGGTCGTCGACCTGCTGACCCCGTACGTCAAGGGCGGCAAGATCGGTCTGTTCGGTGGCGCCGGTGTCGGCAAGACCGTTCTGATCCAGGAAATGATCATGCGTGTGGCCAAGCTGCACGATGGTGTTTCCGTGTTCGCCGGTGTCGGTGAGCGCACCCGTGAGGGCAACGACCTCATCGCGGAAATGGAAGAGTCGGGCGTTCTGGACAAGACCGCGCTGGTCTTCGGCCAGATGGACGAGCCCCCGGGCACCCGTCTGCGCGTCGCGCTGGCCGGCCTCACCATGGCCGAGTACTTCCGTGACGTCCAGAAGCAGGACGTGTTGTTCTTCATCGACAACATCTTCCGCTTCACGCAGGCCGGTTCCGAGGTCTCGACCCTGCTCGGCCGCATGCCCTCCGCGGTGGGCTACCAGCCGAACCTGGCCGACGAGATGGGCCTCCTCCAGGAGCGCATCACCTCGACCCGCGGTCACTCGATCACCTCCATGCAGGCGATCTACGTCCCCGCGGACGACCTGACCGACCCGGCCCCGGCCACCACCTTCGCCCACCTCGACGCGACGACGGTGCTCTCCCGTCCGATCTCCGAGAAGGGCATCTACCCGGCCGTGGACCCGCTGGACTCCACGTCCCGGATCCTGGACCCGCGCTACATCTCGCAGGACCACTACGACTGCGCCTCCCGCGTCAAGGGGATCCTGCAGAAGTACAAGGACCTCCAGGACATCATCAACATCCTCGGTATCGACGAGCTGGGCGAAGAGGACAAGCTGGTCGTCTACCGCGCCCGTCGCGTCGAGCGCTTCCTGTCGCAGAACACCCACGCGGCGAAGCAGTTCACCGGTGTCGACGGTTCGGACGTTCCGCTGGACGAGTCCATCGCCGCGTTCAACGCGATCTGCGACGGTGAGTTCGACCACTTCCCGGAGCAGGCCTTCTTCATGTGCGGTGGTCTCGAGGACCTCAAGAAGAACGCCAAGGAGCTGGGCGTCTCCTGAGCATCGTGATGCTCGCGGTCCGGGGGCGGGGCACTCCCGCCCCCGGACCGCACGTCCCCTATTCTTTGACCCAACACCCGCCGCGCCCGGCGGGTGGAGACCCGAGGAGCCACGTTGGCTGCTGAGCTGCACGTCGAGCTGGTCGCGGCGGACCGAAGCGTCTGGTCCGGCGAGGCCACTCTGGTCATCGCGCGTACCACATCGGGTGACATCGGCGTCATGCCCGGCCACCAGCCGCTGCTCGGTGTGCTGGAGTCCGGCCCGGTGACCATCAGGACCACCGGCGGCGGCACCGTCGTCGCCGCGGTGCACGGCGGTTTCCTCTCCTTCGCGGACGACAAGCTGTCGCTGCTGGCGGAGGTCGCCGAGCTGGCGGACGAGATCGACGTCACCCGTGCGGAGCGGGCTCTGGAGCGCGCGAAGGCGGAGGCCGACGGCGCCGCCGAGCGCCGCGCGGATGTCCGGCTGCGTGCGGTCGCGGGCCCTCACTAGCCCACGGCCACACTGAAGTACGTCCCTCAGCCGCGGACCGCCCGGAACAAACCGGGCCGGTCCGCGGCTGAGGCAATACAGGTGCGGTTGCTCTAGATGAAGCGAGGAGGTCGGTGGTGATGGTCCTCGCTCTGCTCGTGAGCGGCATCGTCGTTCTGCTGGTACTGCTGGGACTCTTCGTCTTCGGACTGCGCAGACGGCTCATCCAGCGGTCGGGGGGCACCTTCGACTGCAGCCTCCGCTGGGATGTCACCGAGCCGGCCGCCGACCCTCCCGGGAAGGGGTGGGTGTACGGCGTCTCGCGGTACAGCGGTGACCGGATCGAGTGGTTTCGGGTCTTCTCCTATGCGGTGCGTCCTCGGCGGACGCTGGAGCGGGATGCGATCGAGGTTCTGGAGCGGCGGTCCCCTTACGGGGATGAGGAGCTCGCCCTGTTGTCGGACGCGGTCGTGCTTCGGTGTTCGCTGCGCGGGACGCTTCTTGAGTTGGCGATGAGCGAGGATGCTCTCACCGGTTTCTTGGCTTGGTTGGAGGCGGCGCCTCCTGGGCAGCGGGTGAATGTGGCGTAGGGGGTGGTGCCCCGATCCCGCCCCTTCGCCGATTCCTGGGGCTGCGCCCCAGACCCCCTTGTCCTCAAGCGCCGGACGGGCTGATTTCAGCCCGTCCGGCGCTTGAGGACAGCGCCCGCAGGGCGCTTCGGGGGTGCGGGGCCCGGCCCCGCAAGAAACGGTGAAAGGGCGGGACCGGGGCTCCCTACCGCGCTAGCGGAGACCGTTGTCCAGCGCGGTCATGAGCGTGCCGCTGTCACCGCTCATCTCCCACACCATGGCCCCGCCAAGCCTCTTCGACTTCAGCCAAGCCGTCTTCTTCCCGATCGACCAAGCGTCGTCGAACGTCCACCACTGCCCGTTGTCGCCGGTGTAGCCGTACGTCGCCACCGACGTCTCGTCGTGGTAGATGGTCAAGTTCGGTACGGAAGCGAGCAGGTTGTCGTAGCCACGCGTACCGGACTCCTCCGGGAACTGCCCGGGCGCGGCGCCGTTCGCCTTCTGCCAGACGCCGTGGACGCCGCCGTCGGTGACCTGCTGCCAGCCGCGGCCGTAGAAGGCCATGCCGAGGACGAGCTTTCGGGGGTCGACTCCGGCGTCGAGGTAGGTCTGGACGGTCTTCTCGACGCTGAACTTGGTGGTGTAAGGGTCTTTTGCGTCCGGGTACAGGTTGCCCTGATGACCGGTGAGGTTGGGCTCCCAGCTGTTGTCACTGCCGGAGCCGTGGAAGTCGTACCCCTGGACGTTGGCGTAGTCCATGTAGTCGAACACGCTGGGCGTGCCGTCCTTGGTGGTGATGTCCCAGCCCGCCTCGATCTTGCCGGGGTCGGCCGGGGTGAAGGCGGAGAGCAGGTACTTCTTGCCGTCGGCCGCGCCCTGGGCGTCGAGCTGCTTGCGGAACTCGGCGAAGAGGAGGGTGTTGCCGGCCTTGTCCTCCTTGGAGATGTGGTTGCCGGCGTGGCCTTCGGAGCCGGGCCACTCCCAGTCGATGTCGAAGCCGTCGAAGATGCCGGCCGCCGTGCCGTTGCCGCCGCGTCCGTTGCTGACCGGCAGGTTGCCCTTGATGTACATGTCGATACAGGACTTGACGAACTTCTGCCGGGAGGCGTCGGTCTTGACGACGTCGGAGAAGTACTTGCTGTACGTCCAGCCGCCGATCGACATCATCACCTTGAGCTTGGGGTACTTGGCCTTGAGCTGCTTCAGCTGGTTGAAGTTGCCGGCCAGCGGCTGGTCCCAGGTGTCCTGGGTGCCGTTGACGGATTCGCCGGAGCTGAAGCCCTTCTCGTAGTCGGCCCAGGAGTCACCGGCGCCGTCGCCCTGGTTGGGGTCCTGCGGGTTGGAGCCGGTGGCCTTGGTGACGCCGTTGAGGCAGGTGAGGTTGTTCGGGTCGATGTTGCTGAAGGCGTAGTTGACGTGGGTGAGCTTCGCGGCGGCGCCGGTGGTGTCCAGGGACTTCACCGTGTAGGCGCGGCCGTAGATGCCCCACTGGGCGAAGTAGCCGGCCTTGATCATGTCGCCGGAGGGCTGGGTGCCGCCGCCGGTGGTGCGGACGGTCAGCGGCGGGCTGGCCGGGCCGGTCTGGCCGGCGGTGTCCCGGGCGACGACGGTGTACGTGTAGTCGGTGCCGGGCTGGAGGCCGGTGTCGGTGTACGCCAGCTTGGCGACGGTCGCCACCTTCGCCGCGCCCCGGTAGACGTCGTACTCCTTGACGCCCTTGTCGGACGTCGCCGCCGCCCATTTCAGGGCGATGGAGGTGTCCGTGACCGCCGTGGCCTGCGGGGTGCCGGGGGCGGACGGCGGCTGGTCGGAACCGCTCTTCGTGGTGCGGAAGGTGGCGGCGGGGCTCGCGGGGCCCGTCTTGCCGTCCAGGTTGCGGGCCACCACCGTGTACGTGTACTCGGTGTCCGCCGTCAGGCCGGTGTCGGTGTAGGCGAGCTTGGCGACGGTGGCGACCTTGGCCGTGCCGCGGTAGACGTCGTACTCCTTGATGCCCTTGGCGTCGGTGGCCGCCGCCCACTTCAGGCCGATGCTGGTGGCGGTGACGCCGGTCGACTCCGGCTTGCCGGGGGCGCTGGGCGGGGTGTCGGTGGACGAGCCGTCGCACGCCCCGCCGTTGAGCTTGCAGCCGGCCGGGGTTCCGGAGCCGGTGGCGACGAAGCCGAAGGAGACGCTGCCGCCGGGCGGTATGGAGCCGTTGTACTCCCGGTTCTTGGCCGTGTAGTGCGTGCCGGAGCCGGTGATCAGGGCGTCCCAGTAGGCGCCGACCGCGGTGCCGGAGGGGAGGTCCCACTCGACGGTCCAGCCGTCGATGGCGGTCGTCCCGGTGTTCTTGACGGTCCATTCGCCCTGGTAGCCGGAGCCCCAGTCGCCGGTCTTGGCGAACGTCGCGGTCGCGGAGGCGGCCTTGACGGGCTTGCCGGCCGCGGCCGTCGCCGGGTGGGCCGGGGCGCCTGCCGAACTCGCCGGTGCGGCGAAGCCGATGAGGGCGGCGGCCGGGAGGAGGAGTGCGCCGAGGGTGGCGACGGCGCGGGTGAGAGGGCGTCTGCGTGGGGTGTTGAGGGAGGGGTTCGTGTGATGTCGAGAGGTCTCTGATGACAAGAGAGTGCTCCTCGATGAGGTCAGGAGGTGTGGGGGGTGATGTGGGGGGTGTGGGGGGTTTCCTTGACCTGTGCGCAGCGAGGTGAGCACGCGCGTGGGCGAGGGGAGAGACGGGCCCGGCGCAGGGGGGTGCGTATCGCGAGGACGCTCACCACGACTGTGAGGGGAGCGTAAGAAGGTCCGTACCAATGGTCAAGAGGTCTGGACCATGCCCAACTCCTGGGCCAGGACGGCCGCTTGTAGTCGGCTGCGCAGCCCCAGCTTGGACAGCAACCGGCTGACGTGGGTCTTCACCGTCGCCTCCGCCATCCCCAGGCGTCCCGCGACCTCCGCGTTGGACAGCCCGCCGCCCAGGCAGGCCAGCACCTCCCGTTCGCGGCGGGTGAGGGTGTCCACGACCGCCGCGTCCCGGTGCGCCGCCGGGTCGGGAGCGCGGCGGGCGAACTCGGAGATCAGCCTGCGGGTCACGGCGGGCGAGATCAGTCCCTCGCCGCGGGCGACGGTCCGTACCGCCGTGAGCAGGTCGGCGGCCTCGCTGTCCTTGAGCAGGAAGCCGGCCGCGCCGGCGCGCAGCGCGCCGAAGACGTACTCGTCCAGGTCGAAGGTGGTCAGGACGAGCACGTCGGCGAGGCCCTCGCCGGTGATCCGCCGGGTGGCCGAGATGCCGTCCAGGCGGGGCATCTGGACGTCCATCAGGACGAGGTCCGGGCGCAGTTCGCGGGCGAGCCGGACGGCCTCCTCGCCGTCGGCGGCCTCCCCGGCCACCGCCACGTCCGGGGCCGACCGCAGGATCAGGACCAGCCCGGACCGCACGGACGCCTGGTCCTCGGCCACGACCACGCGGATCGGCCGTTCCCGCTCGCTCATGTGTTCTTCTCCTCGTCGTCCAGGGGCAGTTCGGCCCGTACTTCCCAGCGGCCGCCGTCGTCGGCGGCCGGTCCGGCCGTCAGCCGGCCGCCCAGCAGGGCGACGCGCTCCCGCATCCCCACCAGGCCCGCCCCGGCGCCCGGGGCGCGCGGTTCCGTACCGCCGCCGTCACCGCCGTCGAGCACGCTGGTCACCCGTACGGTCAGGGTCCGCTCCCGGCCGTCCGCCCCGGTCAGTTCCACCGCGACCGGGCCCGGCGCCGCGTGCTTGACGGCGTTGGTCAGCGACTCCTCGACGATGCGGTACGCCGCCAGTTCGACCGGGGCGGGCAGTGGCCCGGGGCCGCGGGCGTCGCGGAGCTCCACGGTGAGGCGCCCGTCGGGCAGCGCGGCGCGGGTCCGGTCGAGGAGCGCGTCGAGGCTGTCGAGGGTGGGGGTCGCGGCCGGCCCGTCGGCGTCCTCCGCTCCGCGCAACAGGCCGATGAGACGGCGCATTTCGGCCAGACCTTGGACGCTGTTGCCGCGGATGACGCCCAGCGCCTCGCGGGACGTCTCCGGCTCGTCGATCGACAGGGCGGCCGTGGAGTGGATCGCGATCGCCGACAGGTGGCCCGCGACCACGTCGTGCAGCTCGCGGGCCATCCGCGCGCGCTCCGCGACGACCGCCTCGCGCCGGTCCATCTCGGCCAGCAGCACGGTCCGTTCGGCCGCGAGCCGGGCGGCCTCCGCCGCGTCGCGGTGCTGCCGGACGCCGACGCCCGTCCAGGCCGGGGCGATGGTGACGACGGCCAGCGCGCACCCGATGAGCACCGCCTCCGGCCGGCGGATCAGGGCGAGGGACAGCAGCGTCCCGATCACGGTGACCGCCTCGCAGGCGCGAGGGAGGAGGCGGTACGCGGCCGGGGGCCCGTAGAGCACGGCCGCGTACACCAGGTCCGTGAACATCACCGTGGTCGCGACCAGGTTGCCCGAGCACACGTCGACCGCCAGCGCTGACGTCCCCACGCTGAGCCCCACGAGGGGCTTGCGGCGGCGCAGCAGCTCGGCCGCGGCCATCACGGCCAGTGCCACGAGCGCCATCCGGCGGGGCAGCCCGCCCACCGGGCGGCTGCTCAGCCCCAGCGCGTACAGGACGAGACCGCCGAGCAGCCCCGATGCCGCGATCAGCAGGTCGTCGCGGTGCGGGAGGGAACGGGGCATGAGGACATCACAGCACGTGGGAGGGGGCGCCGTCGTCCGCCGGCGGCACGCGGGGCGGAGCGCGGAGTACATCGAAGGATGCAGTCGCGAATCGCCGTCCGTGAGGACGAGGCGGCTCGCCGGCGCCGGGAGCCTGGAGGGAGGGAAGGGAGAAGACGGTGGTCGTCACGCTGATCGTCGCCTGCGAGGTGGCCTTCTGGGTCCTGCTGGCCGGCGGGCTGAGCCTGCGCTACCTGCTGCGCATGCCGCGGGCCGGGGCGGCGCTGCTGCTGGTGGAGCCGGTGCTGGAGCTGGTGTTGCTGGTCGTGACCGCGATGGACCTCCGGAACGGCGCGACGGCCGACTGGAAGCACGGCCTGGCGGCCGTCTACATCGGGTTCTCGGTCGGCCTCGGCCACTCGACGCTGAAGTGGGCCGACCAGCGCTTCGCCCATCGGTTCGCGGGCGGGCCGCCGCCGGTGAAGCCGCCGAAGTACGGGGCGGAACGGACCCGGCACGAGTGGCGGACGGCGGGCCGCTGGATCCTCTCCGCGTTGGTCGCCATGGCGCTTCTCCAGGCGGCCGTCTGGTACGTCGGGGACGCCGGGGACACGTCCTCGCTGCGGATGTGGCGGACGCGCATGGTGTGGGTGATCGGCATCAACGTGGCCATCGCGGGGAGCTACACGCTGTGGCCGCGGCGCGCCCCGGGCGCTTGACGCCGCGGGGCGGGGGTTCTCTCGGGGGCCCGCGGGTGGCCGCCCGGCCTTCGTGTTCACCGACCGGGCCGGGCCGGGCCGCCGCTTGGCGGGCCCGGCGGCAGGGCTCGGCGGTTCTCGCCCGGTACCCGGAGGACGTCGCCTGCCTCCTTGATCGCCGTCCTGGCCAGGATGCTGCGTTGTTCGGGGGCGCACCGGGCCTCCAGCCGGAGTGGGTGTGTGGTTCAGCGGTTCTCGCCGGGGATCCACAGGACGTCCCCGACCTCCTTGTTCGCCGTCCTGGCCAGGATGAACAGGAGGTCGGAGAGGCGGTTGAGGTAGGTGGCCGTCAGGGGGTTCATCGTCTCGCCGTGCGTCTCCATGGCCGCCCAGGTCGAGCGCTCCGCCCGGCGGACCACCGTGCACGCCTGGTGCAGCAGCGCCGCCCCCGGGGTGCCGCCCGGCAGGATGAAGCTGCGCAGCTTCTCCAGTTCGGCCAGGAAGCGGTCGCAGTCGGCCTCCAGCCGGTCGACATACGACTGCTCGACGCGCAGCGGCGGGTACTTGGGGTTCTCCACGACCGGCGTGGAGAGGTCGGCGCCCACGTCGAAGAGGTCGTTCTGCACCCGGACGAGCACGTGGGCGACGTCCTCGGGCAGCTCCCCGAGGGCCAGGGCCACGCCGATCGCGGCGTTCGCCTCGTTCGCGTCCGCGTAGGCGGCGATGCGGGGATCGGTCTTGGCGGTGCGGCTCATGTCGCCGAGCGCGGTGGTGCCCTTGTCGCCGGTGCGGGTGTAGATGCGCGTCAGATTGACCATGCCACGAGCCTAGCCGCGGCCTTCGCCGGGACGGCTGACACTGGCGATGGTCCGGGTGCCGGACAGGTGCCGGACAGGTGCCGGAAGGGTGCCGGACGGGTGTGACCCGCGGTACGGAAGTGGCTGGATTGAGGCGTGCGTCCGCACGGCCGCGGCGTCCGGTGTGATGTCCGTCATTTGGGACGTGACGCGCATCTCTCTGCCCCCATCAGCGCGGTGACGGACGCTAAGGTCCGCAGCGGAGCCGTAAGTGAACCGCCGGTAAGCGGGCAGGAATTAAAGGGGACAGCCGTGGCCAAGAAGCTCGCCGTCGTCGGAGCCGGACTGATGGGTTCCGGTATCGCCCAGGTCTCCGCCCAGGCCGGCTGGGAGGTCGTCCTGCGGGACGTCACCGACGCGGCGCTGAAGCGGGGCACCGACGGGATCCGGGCCTCGTACGACAAGTTCGTCTCCAAGGGGAAGCTGACGGCCGAGGCGGCCGACGCGGCGTTCGGGCGGATCACGGCCACCACCGACCTGGACGCGGCCGCCGACGCGGACGTCGTCGTCGAGGCGGTCTTCGAGGATGTCGACACCAAGCGCGACATCTTCCGCGC
Source organism: Streptomyces sp. NPDC021100 (assembly GCF_044333095.1). Taxonomy (NCBI): domain Bacteria; kingdom Bacillati; phylum Actinomycetota; class Actinomycetes; order Kitasatosporales; family Streptomycetaceae; genus Streptomyces; species Streptomyces sp. NPDC021100. The sequence goes on along the minus strand of NZ_JBIRQH010000001.1, from coordinate 349,323 downwards.
GCTGGACGGAATGGTGCGCGAGGACGCCGTGCTCGCGTCCAACACCTCCGCCATCCCGATCACCAAGATCGCGGCCGCCACCTCCCGCCCCGAGCGCGTCGTGGGCGTCCACTTCTTCTCGCCGGTGCCGCTGATGCAGCTGTGCGAGCTGGTGCGCGGGCACAAGACCAGCGACGAGACGCTTGCCAAGGCCCGTGAGTTCGCCGAGGGCGTCGGCAAGACCTGCATCGTCGTCAACCGGGACGTGGCCGGTTTCGTCACCACCCGCCTGATCACCGCGCTCGTCGGCGAGGCCGTCAAGCTGTACGAGTCCGGGGTGGCCACCGCCGAGGACATCGACACCGCGTGCAAGCTCGGTTTCGGCCACGCGATGGGCCCGCTGGCCACCACGGACCTCACCGGCGTCGACATCCTGATGCACGCGATGGGGAACATCTACACCGAGTGTCAGGACGAGAAGTTCGCCCCGCCGGAGATCATGCGCCGCATGGTGGACGCGGGCGACCTCGGCCGCAAGAGCGGGCAGGGCTTCTACCAGTACTGAGCCGTCCGTACAAGCCCGGTTCACCCTGCCGTGTGAATTGGGTAATGGTTCGCTAACGGACGGCAACCTTGGCGTGTGAGAGGCAGTCAGTTCTTTAGAGCCACACCCACACCACGCAGCACTCAGGGGAGCGCATATGCACATCAGGGGCGACCACGCCGAACTGGTCGTCGGGGGCCGCCTCGACGTCCGCAACGCGGCGGACGCCCGAACGGTCCTGCACTCCGCGCTCGACGCCGGCCGGGGCGACCTCGTCCTCGACCTCACCGAGCTGGACTCCTGGGACGCCACCGGACTCGGCGTCATCATGGGAGCCCACCGCCGGGCCGGGCGCACCGGCCGGCGGCTGGTGCTGCGCGGGGTGCCGGACCGGATGCAGCGCGTGCTGGTGGCCACCCGGCTGCACCGGATCCTCGCCATCGAGGACCCCGAACAGCCGGGCCGCGTCACCCCGCTTCCGGCGTGCGAACGCGCCGGATGAGGCGGGTGTGAGCCGAGTGTCCGGATTGCCCGCACGAGGGTGACGCCCGGGGCGCCGCCGGCATCCCCGGTCGGCGATACTGTCCCAAGGTCTGTTCGGTTTCCCGTCGCTTTCGCCTTGCAGAAGCCCGCGGGGCGCCGGACCGGTGGTCGGAAGAGCGCGGACAGGCCGGGAGGACACGACGGCACGCCACGCGACTGGGGGGCTTTGAACGATGGACCCGACCAACCGGACACCGGACGCGGCGCGGCCGGGTGAGGGCCGTACGGGCGCTGAATCCCCCGGCTCCCCGGTTCCTCCGGTCTCCCCGGACCCTACGGTCCCTTCAGGGGAGGAGACGGGGCAGAGCCCGGCCCCGGTCCGGGTCGTCCAGCTCGTCGCCGGCGACTACCTGCTCACCGTCAACCCCGTGGACGGCAGCGAGATAGAGCCCTGCCCGCCCGGCCGCATGCCCCCGCCCGCCCGTCGGCACGACCCCGAGGCCCGCGCCGAGCGGGACCGCGCCGCCGTCCCGCCGCCGCCCGCCGGCGCCGCGCGGTCCGGCGCGCCGCTCATCGGCCGGGGCGAGGTCCGCGAGCGGCTGGGACGGCTGCTCTCGCGCGGCCGTTCCGTCCGCCTCACCGGCCCCGCCGGTTCCGGGCGTACCGCCCTGCTCGACGTCCTCGCGGCCGACTGCGCCCATCTGGCGCCCGACGGCGTCGTCCGGCTGAACGGCCGTCACCGCACCACCCACGACCTCCTCCACGAGCTCTTCGCCGCCGTCCACCACGCGCCGCTGCACCGGCCCGACCGGGCCGGACTGCCCGCCGCCGTACGGGAGATCGGGGCGGTCGTCGTCCTGGACGACCTGGAGTTCGGAGGCGCCGCGCTCGACGAACTCCTGGACGCCACCCCGGAGTGCGCCTTCCTCTTCGCCGCCCGGCCCGACGTCCCGGCACCCTCCGCCGACGCGCACGTCGAGGAGGTCGTCCTCGACGGCCTCGACCGCACCGAGTGCCTGGAGCTGCTGGAGACGGCCGTCGACCGGCCGCTCACCGACGAGGAGGCCGACTGGGCGGCCGACCTGTGGGTCGAGTCGGACGGGCTGCCGCTGCGGTTCGTCCAGGCCGGCGCGCTGCTGCGGCGGCTCGACGACGCCGCGTCCGACGCGGACGCGTCCGACGGCGAACGGCCGTTCAGCATCCCCGAGGACGGCGTTGCCGGGTCTGGTGTACCCGGGAGCGGCGTTCCCGCGGACGGCGGGGCGGGCACCCCGGCCTCCCGGCGCGCGCCGCTGCCCCGGGGGACCGCCCCCGCCGCGGCGCTCGCCGCTCGGCTGAGCGACTCCGCCCGCGAGACCCTGCGGTTCGCCCTCGCCCTCGGCGGCGAGGTCCCGCACCAGGCCCAACTGCCCGCGCTCGTCGGGGACGAGCACGCCGACGCCGCCGTGGGCGAGCTGTTCGACGCAGGGTTGATCACCGTGGTCGGCGCCCACTACCGGGTGGCCGCCGGCGTCGCCGGGCAACTGGCGGACGGTGACCGGTCCGAGGGCGCCGCCGAGCGCGTCCTGGCCGCCGCCCGGCACTACGCCTGGTGGGCCGGGCACCCCTCCGTCACCCCCGAGCGCATCGCCGCCGAGGCGGACGTCGTCCTCGCCGCGCTCGCCGCCCTGGTGACCTCCGGTGCGCCCGGCCACCCGGCCGCCGCCGTGCTGCTGGCCCGCACCGCCGCGCCGGCGTTCGCGGGCGCGCTGCACTGGAGCGCCTGGGAGCGCGGGCTCCGGCACGGCCAGGAAGCCGCCCGGCTGGCCGGTGAAGTGGGCGAAGAAGCGTATTTCCACCATGAGTTGGGCGTTCTCGCCCTGTGCACCGGGAACCTGGGCCGGGCCCGCGCCGAGCTGGAGGCGTCCACCGGGCTGCGCGGGGTGCTCGCCGACAAGCGCGGCGCCGTCGCCAGCCGGCGGGCGCTCGCCCTGGTCGCCGACCGGTCCCGGCCGGCGCCCGCCCCCACGCCCGTCGGGCGGCCCGGCGGCCCCGCCGTACGGCCTCCGGCGCCGGCCGGCGGCCCGCGCGGGTCCGCGGGCGAGGAGGTCCCGGCGGCCCGCAGCGAGCAGTCCGCGGCGCCGCCCGCCGGGCCCGCTCCCTTCACCACCGACCCGGACCGCGTCTCCACCGCGGCCATCCACCGCGTTCCCGCGCCGCGCGCCGGAGCGGGCGCCGGTGCGCCCCCGGCCGGCGGCAAGCGGGGTGGCGGGCCGCAGGCGTGGGTGCAGAAGCTGATGGCCGGCGGCGGGCGCCGCAACCTGGCCGCGGCCGGGGCCGGTGTGGTGCTCGCCGCCGTGCTCGGCACTGTCGTGTCGCTCGGGACGTCCGCCGGGGGTGGTGAGCAGGGCGGCGGCGATCAGGACGCGGTCAAGCCGGACCGGTCCGCTTCTCAGCAGGACGGGGAGCCCGATCTGACCGCCGAGCATCCGGCGGGGGGTGGGGGTGGGCCTGCCCCGATGCGTGGGCGGGCCGGTGCGTCGGAGCGGCCCGGTACGCGGGGGACGACGGACGCGCCGTCGGGGACGCCGTCCGGCAGCACCTCGCCGTCGCCGTCGGGCACCGCCTCGCCCGATGATTCGCCGTCGCCGACGCGGACGCCCGGTGGTGGGCATTCGAGTGGGGCCACGCGTACCCCGGGAGGCGGTGAGTCGACCAAGACTCAGCCTCCGACCACTCCGAGCGAGCCGACGGATCCCCCTCCGAAGACGGGGCCGCCGCCGGTGACCCAGCAGCCGACCCCGCCTGCCGGCGGGGGCGACTCGGCGGGGTCGGGGACGGTCAAGCCGAGCGGCTGACAGGGTGGGGGTGCCCCGGTCCCGCCCTTTCACCGTTTCTTGCGGGGGCGCTGCCCCCGCACCCCCGAAGCGCGCTGCGCGCGCTGTCCTCAATCGCCGGACGGGCTGATATATCAGCCCGTCCGGCGATTGAGGACGAGCGGCGAAGCCGCGAAAAGGGGGTCTGGGGCGCAGCCCCAGGAATCGGCGAAGGGGCGGGACCGGGGCGCACCCCCCTCAGAACAGCCGCAGCTTGTCGTCCTCGATCCCCCGCAGCGCGTTGTAGTCGAGCACGACGCACCCGATCCCCCGGTCCGTCGCGAGCACCCGAGCCTGCGGCTTGATCTCCTGGGCCGCGAAGATGCCGCGCACGGGCGCCAGGTGCGGATCCCGGTTGAGGAGTTCGAGGTAGCGGGTGAGCTGTTCGACGCCGTCGATCTCGCCGCGGCGCTTGAGCTCGACGGCGACCGTCTGCCCGTCGGCGTCGCGGCAGAGGATGTCGACCGGGCCGATCGCCGTCGGGTATTCGCGGCGGATCAGGGTGTAGCCCTCGCCGAGGGTCTCGATGCGGTCCGCGAGGAGCTCCTGGAGGTGCGCTTCCACGCCGTCCTTGATGAGGCCGGGGTCGACGCCGAGCTCGTGCGAGGAGTCGTGGAGGACCTCCTCCATGGTGATGATGAGCTTCTCGCCCGCCTTGTTGATCACCGTCCAGACACTGCCGTCGCCCTCCTTGAGGGTGCACGGCGGGGACATCCAGTTGAGGGGCTTGTAGGCCCGGTCGTCCGCGTGGATCGAGACACTGCCGTCGGCCTTGACGAGGATGAGACGGGGGGCGGACGGCAGGTGGGCGGTGAGCCGGCCGGCGTAGTCCACGGAGCAACGGGCGATGACGAGACGCATGGTGAGCCACGCTACTCGACTCCCGGCACCGGACGCGATTCGCCCTGGATGAGCCCCTTCGCCGGTGGCCAGTTGTAGGTGCGTTCTCCTGGTGGGGCAGCAGTGGCCGGATTACCGTTGAAGCGGGCGGTCGTCGTACGGGCACAGGGCGTCGTCGTCCGCTCGCCCACCCCCAGGACCCCGCCCGGCGGGGCCCGCGAGAGGAGAACTCATGTCGCTCGACGTCTCACCGGCCCTCCTCGAACAGGCCGAGCGAGGCGAGGTCGACGAAGAGGCATTCGTCGACTGCGTCCGGAACTCCCTGCCCTACGCCTGGGAGATGATCAGCTCGCTGGTGGCCCGGCTCGAGGTCGAAGGCGGCGAGTTCGCCGACAACCGGACGCCGCCGCCGGACGAGAAGGCGCGCGGCCAGCTGCTGCGCGCCCTGGCGAGCGACGCGATCCGCGGAGCGCTCCAGCGGCACTTCGGGGTCCGGCTGGCGTTCCAGAACTGCCACCGGGTCGCCGTCTTCCCGCTCGACCCCGCGGCCGACGAGCGGCTGGCCCGCTTCACGTCGGTCCGGGGGCAGCTCCTCAACCAGTCCCCGGAGCTGCGCGACTGCTGAACCGGCGCCGCTGCCGCTCCGCGCGCGGGGGCGCGGGACGGTACGGGGGCGGCGGCTCCCCGGGACCTGTGGCCGGGGAGCGGGGGCGGTCGCGGTGGCACACCGGCGCCGACGACGTGCCGCACGCCGGGGGCGGGCCGCCGCGTCGCGGGTCCGCGTCCTAGCGCCCCGTGGGAAACGGCCAAAGACCGGCACCCTTCTCAGCGGATCAGCGGCAGTACCTCCGCGCCGAGCCGGCGCAGGTTCTCCTCGGTCGCCATCAGGTCGCCCGACCCCTCGGCCAGCAGCGCGAAGCCGCGCACCCCGGTCCGTTCCGCCGTGGCCGCGAGGCGGTCGGCGCACAGCCGGGGCGGGCCGACCGGGTGCAGGGAGCACAGCAGCTCCGTGTACGCGAGCGGGTCCCGCATCCGGCGCTCCCGGCCGTCGACGGTGACGTGCGCGCCGAGGCCCTGGCGCAGCCAGCCGGGCATCGCCTTCAGCAGGGTCTCCGCCGCCTCCTGGCGGCGGTCCGCCACCTGCACCACGCCCGCCGCGACATGCCCGGCGGTCGCCACGTGCTCCGGTGAACTCCCGGCCTCCAGGGCGCACTTGCGCCACAGGGACACCATTTCGGCCTTCTCCTCGTCGCTGCTGTGCATGCCGAGCAGCATGGGCAGCCTGTGCCGGGCGGCCAGCCGGACGCCGGCCGGCGAGGTGCAGGCGACCAGGACCGGCGGGCCGGGCCGGTCGAGCAGTTCGTCCGGGCGCGGGACCACCGGCACCTCGCGGAAGGAGAATCGTTTGCCCGAAGCGCCGACGCGGGGTTCGCGCAGCCAGCGCATCAGCAGTTCGAGGGATTCCGGAAACGCTTCTTCGTAAGCCTGGACGCCCGCGTTGAACACTTCCAGGTCCACCCAGGGCCCGCCGCGGCCCACCCCGAGGGTGAACCGGCCGCCCGAGGCGATGTGCAGCACCGCCGTCTGCTCGCCGAGGGCCACCGGGTGAGTGGTGGACAGGACGCTCACCGCCGTGCCCACCCGGATCCGCCGGGTGCGGCCCAGGAGCAGCCCGGCCAGCGTCACCGCCGACGGGCAGACGCCGTAGGGGACGAAGTGGTGCTCGGCCAGCCAGACCGCGTCGAGCCCGGCCTCCTCGGCGACCTCGGCCGTCCGCACCGCCCGGTACAGCGCCTCTCCGTGACCCTGGCCCGGGAACTGGGCGGCCAGGACGAACGCTCCAACGCGCATCTCGTGCACCTTCCTGCGCGACCGACCCGACCCCCCGGTGGCAATAACGCCCGACACGTGCCACGAGGTACGGGCGTTCAGGAAGTTTTCATGATGATCGGAGAGGGTGGCGGGGGTGGGGCCGGGGTACATCCGGCCGGGGGCGGTGACCCTGACCCGTACCCTGGTCACAGCCCGTAGCTCGTACGACCTCCGAGGTGACCCGTGTCCCCGCGCCGAAACCGCCCCCGAGGTGGCGCCGCCAGCCAAGCCGCCGAGTCCGACCGGTACGAGGGCGGCGGGACGCGCTACGGCCTGGAGCAGACGGAGAGCTGGCAGGGCGAGGACTGGTCGGTCCGCATGGTCGGCGGGAGTTCGGCGGGCAAGCGCTACCGCTGCCCCGGCTGCGACCAGGAGATCCCGCCCGGGGTGCCGCACCTGGTGGTGTGGCCGCAGTACGGCGCCGGGGTCGAGGACCGCCGGCACTGGCACAAGTCCTGCTGGAACGCGCGGGACCGCCGGAGCGCGCGGCTCCAGCGGTCCCGTAACGCGCCGCGGTACTGAGTACCGCTCGTCTCAACTACGCTCAGGCGTCACGCTTGTTCAGCACCAGGTGAGCGCCGGCCGTGGCGGCGGCGGCGAGCCCCACCATGAGCCCCAGCGACCCCCAGCCGGTCGGGCCCGACTCGACCTCCCCACCGTAGAGGGAGATGAGCTGCATCGGGATCGAGTAGGTGAGAAGCACCTCACCGATCTTGTGGACGGCCTCGGACCGGAGGAACAGCGACAGCAGCGGCGGCAGCAGCACGAGGCCGAGCATCCCGGTGATCGCGCCGGCGGAGTGCCGCAGCAGCGCGCCGACCGCGAGGGCCAGCAGCCCGGCCGCCGCGACGTAGAGGCTGACGCCGACGGTCGCCTTGAACCACTGGCCGGCGGTGGGGCTCTCGTCGATCTTGTCGCTCAGGATGGCGGAGGCCATCAGGCCGACGACCAGCGTCGCGATCAGCGTGGTCACGAAGGCGAGCGAGCCGAAGACGATCGCCTTCGCCGTCAGCACCCTGGAACGGCTGGGGCAGGCGGTGAAGGTGGTGCGGATCAGCCCGGTGCCGTACTCGGAGGTGATCGTCAGCACGCCCAGGGTGAGCACCGGGATCATGCCGAGGAGGACGCCGACGGCGCCGACGGCGGCCAGCATGCCTTCGCCCGAGAGGCTCCCCTCCTGGGAGGAGATGACCAGCGACACCGTCAGGCCCAGGCCGATGACGATGACGAGCATCGTGCTGAGCGTCCAGACCGTGGACCGCAGGCTCCGGATCTTCGTCCACTCGGCGACGACGGCGTCCCCCAGGTGCGCCGCGCGCACCGGGACCGGCGAGACGTAGCCGCCCGGGCCGCCGGGGCCCGCCTGACCGGGCCAGTACGGCTGGGCCGGGGCCTGACCGGGCTGCTGCGGCGCGCCCTGCGGGGGCACGGGGTGCTGAGGGGTCGTCGGGGTGGTCATCGGGCGTCCTCGGTGTCGCGCTTGGTCAGGTCGGCGGGTGCTGACGGGGCTGAGGGTGCTGTGGGGGCCGCGGGTGCGGCGGCCGGCGGCTGCGGCGGGGCGGCGGGGGCCGCGAGGTGCTGCGGCGGCAGAGGCGCCTGCTGGGCCTGCGGAGTCTGCGGGGCCGCCATGGGCTGCTGCTGGGCGTACGGGTTGGGCTGCTCGCCCGGCAGCACCGGGTAGCCGGCCGGGCCGTTCCACCCCTGCGGCACCGGTGCGCCGGGCCCGCCGGGCATCGCGTAGCCGGGGGCCGCCGGCGGCTGGAAGCCGGCAAGGGCGTCGTGGGTCGACCGGTAGTCGACGGCGCCCTGCGTCATCCGCATGTACGCCTCCTCCAGGGACGCCTGGTGCGGGGAGAGCTCCCAGAGGCGGACGTCGTTGTCATGGGCGACGTCGCTGATCCGGGGGAGTTCCAGACCGGTGACGCGCAGCGCGCCGTCGGGCTCGGGCAGCACCTGGCCGCCCGCCTCGACCAGGGCGGCGGTGAGCTTCTCGCGGCCCTCCGGCTCGGTGTCGGGGGTGCGGACACGGGCGAAGCCGGCCGAGTTGGCGGCGATGAAGTCCTGGACGCTCATGTCCGCGAGCAGCTGCCCGCGGCCGATGACGATCAGGTGGTCGGCGGTGAGGGCCATCTCGCTCATCAGGTGCGAGGAGACGAACACCGTCCGGCCCTCGGCGGCCAGCCGCTTCATCAGGTTGCGGACCCAGAGGATGCCCTCGGGGTCGAGGCCGTTGACGGGCTCGTCGAACAGCAGCACCTGCGGGTCGCCGAGGAGCGCCGCCGCGATGCCGAGCCGCTGGCCCATGCCGAGCGAGAAGCCGCGGGAGCGCTGCTTGGCCACGCCGTGCAGGCCCACCACGCCCAGCACCTCGTCCACCCGGGAGCGCGGGATGCCGGCGAGCTGGGCGAGGGACAGCAGGTGGTTGTAGGCGCTGCGCCCGCCGTGCACGGCCTTGGCGTCGATCAGCGCGCCGACCTGGCGAGCGGCGTTGGGCAGTTCCCGGAAGGGGCGGCCACCGATGGTGACCCGGCCGGCGGTCGGGTTGTCCAGGCCCAGGATCATGCGCATGGTCGTGGACTTGCCGGAACCGTTGGGGCCCAGGAAGCCGGTGACGGCCCCCGGCCTCACCCGGAAGTTCAGGTTGTGCACGGCCGTCTTGGCGCCGTAGCGCTTCGTCAGACCGACTGCCTCGATCATTCTCCGCCCCTCGCGAGATGGTCGGGGCATGTGCCCCCGTTCGGGTTAGGAGGATAACGAGAGGCTGACGGTTCCACGGAATGCCGGGGGGAGAGGGGCCCGCGATGTCAAGGGGCCAAGTCGGCATGACGGAGGTCGGTCGTCCCGGAACCCGACGGAAGGTCGCCTTCCGGGTGGATCCAGCCCTCCTCGCGGAAGATCCGGGCGCCCTCCGCCCGTACCGCCTCCTCGGCACGCGCCCGCTCGGTCCAGGCGTGCGGGTCGGGGCCGAGCAGGGTGCGCAGGCGCTTCGAGGAGCGCAGCAGCGCGGAGAGCAGCGCGCTCTGGTCCTCCGCGCCGGGGTGCGGCCGGCCGGTGGCCGGGTCCAGCAGGACGCCGTGCCGGGAGACGTAGAGGTAGGCGCCGCCCAGCGGGTCGCCCGAGGGCAGGGTCATCGGGAACGCGGCGCCGGGGAGCAGGACGCGCCGGTAGTGCAGCTCGGAGGCGTCCACGGCGGCCAGCTGGTCCGGGTCCAGCCAGCTCACCACCAGCCGGCGCTCGGCGGCCGGGTCGGCGTAGGGCGCGGCGGCCACGTACCCGGCCCGCCCGATGTGCGCGGAGCAGCCGACACCGATGCCGCGGACGGTCACCGGGACCATCGGCACGGTGGCCGGCAGGCCGTGTGCGGCCAGCTTGTGGCACATCTGGGCGGGGGAGGCGTTGGAGCCCACGGCCAGGACGGGGTGGCGGCGTCCGGTGACGAGCCGGCCGAGGGCGGTGAGGAGGGTGTCCAGCGGGGGCTCGGTGCCGTCCCGGACCTCCGCGCCGCCGGGAACGGCGTCCGGCGTGGGGCCGGCGTCGCCCGCGGGGCCTCCGCCGCCGGGGACGGCGTTCGCGCCCGATCGGCCGGCGACGGCCATCCCCGTCCTGTCCTTGCGCAGCCCTCCGCCGTCGTCGACGGGCGGGCCGGATCCGTCCTCCGTACCCGGTCCTCTGTCGGCGGGCGGCCCGGATCCGTGCTTCGTACGCGGCTCTCCGCCGTCGTCGGGGGGCGGCCCGGATCCGTCCTCCGTACGCGACCCCGCCCCGCTCCCGTCCGTACCCGCCGCCGCGCCCCCTCCGACGACCGGCCAGGCCCCGAGCGGCCGCCCCGGGACGGCGCGCAGCGGCAGCAGCTCCGTCTCCAGCAGCAGGCACGGCTCCGGGGCCGGGCGGCCCGGGTACTCCAGGGGGTGCCGGAAGGGGACGGCGTCCAGGCCGAGGGCGCGCAGCGACCGGCGGCGCATCGGTGGGCTACGCGTCGCGCTTCTTCAGCACGACGTACCCGCCCACCAGGGCCGCGACCACCCACAGCACCATGATCGCGAAGCCTCCCCAGGGCCCGTACGGGGCGTCGTCGTCCACGAGCACGACCTGCATGACCTTCTGCCCCGCCTTGTCGGGCAGGTACTCGCCGACCTTCTTCGTGGCCGAGACGTTCGCCAGGATGCTGGAGATCAGGAAGAAGAACGGCATCAGGACGCCGAGCGAGAGCATGGGGCTGCGCAGCATCGCCGCCACCCCCATCGAGAACATCGTGATCAGCGCCATGTAGAGCCCGCCGCCGACGACCGCGCGGAGGACGCCCGGGTCGCCCAGGTGCGCACCGCGGTCGCCCAGCATCGCCTGTCCGACGAAAAAGGTGAGAAAGCTGGTGATCATGCCCACGACCAGCGCGAGTGCCGTCGCAATTGCGATCTTGCTGAACAGGAAGACGCCGCGTTGCGGAACCGCCGCCAGTGATGTGCGGATCATTCCGGTGCTGTATTCATTGGCGACCACCAATACCCCGAAAACGATCAATGCGAGCTGACCGAGTCCCATCCCCGCGAAACTGATGAATGTCGGGTCGAAAGTGAACCGGTCCCTCGGGGAGAGATTTTCGTAGTCGTTCTTCGCGAGTGCGCTGATCAGCGCGCCGAGCGCGACGGTGACCAGTACGCCGGTGCCCAGCGTCCACACCGTGGAGCGCACGGATTTGATCTTCGTCCATTCCGATCGCAGGACCTGCGCCGTCACCGCCATGATCAGGATTCCTTCCCGCGCCAGTCCGCGCCCCAGGACGTCCCGCCCGCAGGTCCGCCCGCGGCCGGCCCGTCCGGTGGCCCGGCCTCCGGCTCCGCGCCGTCCCCGGCGCGCGCGTGGTACTCGACGGACCCGGCCGTCAGCCGCATGAACGCCTCCTCCAGCGAGGCCCGCTGCGGACTGAGCTCGTGCAGCGTGATCCCGTGCCGTGCCGCCAGTTCGCCCAGGTGCGCGGCGTCCTCCCCGGTCACGTCCAGCCCGCCCTCCGGGCCCGGCGCGGCCGTGATCCCGGCACCCGAGAGCACGTCCCGCAGCCGCTCCTGCTCCGGCGAGCGCATCCGTACGTACGAACGCGAGTTCCGCGCGATGAAGTCGGCCATCGAGGTGTCGGCGAGCAGCCGGCCCTGGCCGATGACGATCAGGTGCTCGGCGGTGAGGGCCATCTCGCTCATCAGGTGCGAGGAGACGAAGACCGTGCGGCCCTGCGCCGCGAGGCCCTTCATCAGCGTCCTGATCCAGTGGATGCCCTCGGGGTCCAGGCCGTTGACGGGTTCGTCGAACATCAGGATGCGCGGGTCGCCGAGGAGCGCCGCGGCGATGCCCAGCCGCTGGCCCATGCCGAGCGAGAACCCCTTGGCCCGCTTCCGCGCCACCGACGTCAGGCCCACCGTGTCCAGCACCTCGCGCACCCGCGCGGGCGGGATGCCGTTGCTCTGCGCCAGACACAGCAGGTGGTTGTAGGCGCTGCGACCACCGTGGATCGCCTTGGCGTCCAGCAGGGCGCCCACCGTCCGCAGGGGGTTGTGCAGTTCGCGGTAGTGCCGGCCGTCGATGCGGACCGTGCCACTGGTGGGGTTGTCGAGGTCGAGCATCATGCGCATCGTCGTCGACTTGCCCGCGCCATTGGGGCCGAGGAAGCCGGTGACGGTTCCGGGGCGCACGGTGCAGGTGAGGTGATCGACGGCGAGTTTGTCGCCGTAGCGCTTGGTCAGACCCTCCAGCTCGATCATCCATTCACGGTACGGGCGTGCCCGGGGCCCCGCCACCGGAAGGACGCCGTTCGCGAGGGACGGGGGAGAGGCAAGGGCGCGCGGGACACGTCAGCGCGCCGTATGCCGCCGCCGGATCCTCGGACGGCCACGACGCGCTGAGCGCGGGATCCCCCGAACGAATGTGGTGCTGGGTACTGCCTGTTGCTGCTGTGCGTTGCTGTGCGTTGCTGTGCCGCGCCGTGGCGCTCGGTGCTGTGGTGCCGCTCTGTACCGTCCGTGCCGCCGCTGGTGTGCGAACCCGCCGTACTGCCCTCGTGCGGGTGCCCTGCGGCTCCGCGGCGTCTCTCGCCGCCGGTGAACCGCCGCGGTTCAGCGGCTCTGCTGGGCCGGGACGCCGCGCGAGATCGGCTCGTCGTCACCGGGCACACCCGCCGCGGCCACCGCGGCGCCGGTCAGCGTGGCCAGCATCTCGCGGACGTTGGTGAGCTGGGCGTTGATGCTGTCGCGGCGGTTGGTCAGCGCCGCCAGCTCGCGCTCGGACTCGCTGCGGATGCGGTCCGCCTTGGCGTTGGCGTCGGCCACGATGTCCTCGGCCTGGCGCTGCGCGGTCTCCACCGTCTGGCGCGCCCGGCGCTCCGCGTCCGTCCGCAGCTTCTCGGCCTCCAGCCGCAGCTGCTCGGCGCGGTGCTCGATCTCCGCGAGCCGCTTCTCCGCCTTCGCCTGCCGCGAGGCCAGGTCCCGCTCGGACTGCTCGCGGCGCTTGGCCAGGTTGGTCTCGAAATCGGCCGCCGCCTGGGCCGCCTTGGCACGCGTCTCCTCGAAGAGGGCGTCCGCCTCCTCGCGCTTGGACTGCGCGTCCTTCTGCGCCTCGGCCCGCAGCGTCGCCGCGTCCCCCTTGGCCTTCTCGACGATCCGGGCGCCCTCGTCCTCCGCCTTCGCCTTGCGGTCGGCGGCGAACGCCTCGGCGTCGTTGCGGACTTGCTGCGCCGCCGACTCCGCCAGCTCCCGGTGCTGCTCCGCCGCCCGGCGGGCCTCCTCGCGCAGGTCCTTGGCCTCTTCCTCGGCCAGCCGGAGGATCTTCTCGACCCGCGCCCCGAGCCCCGCGTACGACGGTTCCGCGTCATTGATCTGGGCCTGAGCGTTCTGCGTTTCGAGGTGCAGCTCCTCGATGCGCTTTTCCAGAGAGGTGATCCGGGCCAGTGCGCTGTCACGGTCGGCGACGAGCTTGGTAATGCGGTCGTCCACCTGGCCGCGGTCGTATCCACGCCGCACGAGCTCGAAGCCGAAGGGGGAGGAAGTGTCGCTCATGGGGTTCCTGTCGAAAGAGACCGGTGAGGTGATAAGGGAATCCTAGGGCGGTGAGCGGCGTCGCATGGAGCAGATCCTCGTACTCGGTTGGCGGATTGGGGAATTGTCCCCTCGAATGAGTGGCTTACTTCTGACTCTGCTTGCCACCCGAACGAGTAGCGCCGGCTCCCGCCGTCGCCTTCACCCCGCCCTCCTTGGAGCCGCTTGCCCCGGGGGACTCAAATGATTCCAACGCCTCCAACACGTCCTGGACACGGGAAATCTCCGCGTTGATGTCCTCGCGGCGCCGAACCAGCGCCTCCAACTCCGTCCGGCCGCCCTCGACCAGGCGCCGCGCCTCCTCCTCGGCCTCGGTGCGCAGGCGCTCCGCCTCGCGTACGGCCTCGGTACGCAGCCGCTCCGCGTCGCGCACGGCGGCGTTCTTCTTCTGCTCGGCCTCCTTGATCAGGCTCTCGGCCTTCTTCACCGCGGCGACGCGGACCTTGTTCGCCTCGCCGCCGGCGTCGGACACCAGCTGCTTCGCCTTCGCCTCGGCCTCCGCCAACTGCTCGGTGGCGGCGGCGACGAGCTTGTCGCAGCGCTCGCCGGCCGACTGCATGGCCTCCGCGGACTCCCGCCGCGCCCGGTCGTGCAGCTCCTCGACCTCGGCCTCGATCCGCGCCCGCAGCTCCTCGGCGCGCTCCCTTATGGCGGTCGCGTCCCCGCGGGCCTCGGACAGCAGCGTGTCCGCGTCCGTACGGGCCCGCTCCACCAGCGCGTTGCCCTCGCCGGTGGCCTCCGCGACGATCCGCTCGGCCTCCCGGCGGGCGACGCCCACCATGGTGTCCGCCTGCTCCTCGGCCGCGGCGGCGGTCTTCACCGCCTCCTCCTGGGCCTTGGCGATCAGCGCGTCCGCCTGCTCGGCGGCCTCGGTACGCCGCTGGGCCGCCGCGTCCCGCGCCTCGTCGACCGTCCGCTCGGCCTCCTCGCGCGCCTCCGCGCGCAGCCGCTCGGCCTCCAGCACCGCGTCGGCCTTGAGCTTCGCCGAGTCGGCGCGCGTGCTGTTGGCGTTCTCCTGGGCCGCGGCCAGGGCCGCCCGTGCCTCGGCGGCCATCCGCTCGGCCTCGGCCGTCGCCTCGGCGACCAGCTCGTCCGCCTGCCGCGCGGCCTCGGTACGCCGCCGCGCCGCGTCCTCGCGCGCCTCGTCCGCCGTCTCGGCGGCCTCCTGACGCGCCTGCTCCAGCGCCGCCGCCGCGTCGGCCCGCACCCGCTCGGCCTCCGCCCGGGCGTCCGCCAGCGTCCGCTCGGCCTCCGCCGCGGTCTCCGCGCGGTGCGCCTCCGCCGCCTCGCGGGCCTCCTCGACCGTGCGCGCGGCCTCGGCGGCCATCCGCTCGGCCTCGCCCGTCGCCTCGGCGACCAGCTCGTCGGCCTGCCGCGCGGCCTCCGCGCGGCGCTTGTCGGCCGCCGCCCGCGCCTCGTCGAGGATGCGGTCGGCGTCCTCCTGCGCGGAAGAGGTCAGCTCCGCCGCCTCGTTGACGATCCGTTCGGCCTCCGCACGGCCGTCCGCCCGCATCTTGTTCGCGTCCTCGCGGGCCTCGGCCCGGGCGCGCGCCGCGTCCTGCTCGGCCGACGCCAGCGCGTCCGACGCGTCGGTGCGCATCTGCTGCGCCTTCGCCGACGCGTCCGAGACCAGCCGCTCGGCCTCCGCCGTCGCCTTCGCGACCAGCTCGTCGGCCTGCCGCGCGGCCTCCACCCGGTGGGCGTCGGCCGCGTCCCGCGCCTCGTCCATGACCCGCTGGGCCTCGGCGCGCAGCGCCTCCGCGTCGGACGCCGCCTGGGCGCGCTCCGCCTCGGCGGCCTCCTCGGCCTCGTCCAGCACCCGGCCCGCGTCCGCGCGCAGCCGCTCGGCCTCGCCCGTCGCCTCCGCGATCAGCGCGTCCGCCTGCTCGGCGGCGTCCGACCGGCGCTTGTTCGCCGTCTCGCGGGCCTCCTCCAGCACCCGCGCGGCCTCCGCCCGGACGCGCTCGCCCTCGGCGATCGCCTCCTCGACCGTGCGCTCGGCCAGCTCGCGGGCCGCCTCCGAGGCCGACTGGGCCTCGGCGCGGATCCGCACCGCGTCCTCCCGGGCGCTCTCGCGCTCGGCGTACGCCTCGGAGCGGACCCGGTCCGCCTCCTCCTGCGCCTCGGTGACCGTCCGCTCGGCACTGTGCTCGGCGGCCGACCGCAGCCCGGCGATCTCCTCCTCGGCCTGCTCGTGCAGCCCCGCGACGGACTCACGGACCTGCTGGGCCGTCTGCTCCGCCGCGGCCACCAGCCCGTCCGCCCGCTGCTCGGCCTCCTCGACCAGGCGTCGGGCCTCCTCCTGCGCCTCCGCGACCCGCGTGCGCGCCGAGGCCAGCAGCTCCTCGCTCTGCTCGCGCGCCGCCTCGCGCTCGGCCTGCGCCTCCGTACGGGCGTCGCCGAGCGTCTCCTCCGCCTCGCGGCGGCGCCTCGCGGCCTCCTCCTGCGCGGCGGCCAGCTCCTCCGCGGCCTCCGCCGCCGTCCGCTCCGCCGCCGCGTTGGCCTCGGTCCGGATCCGGTCGGCGGCCTCCTGGGCCTCCGACCGCAGCCGCTCCGCCTCCTCGGCCGCCTCGGCACGCAGCCGCGACGCCGTCTCCTGGCCCTCGGCACGGGCCGCGGCCGCCTCCTCGGCGGCCTCCGCCCGCTGCCGCTCGGCGTCCTCCTCGGCCTGCGCGCGCAGCGCCCGGGCCCGCTCCGCGGCCTCGGTCCGCTGCCGCTCGGTCTCCTCCGCGGCCTCCTTGCGCAGCCGCTCGGCCTCCGTACGGGCCTCGCGCAGCGCCTCCTCGGCGGCCTCGACCCGCTCCTCGGCCTCGGTACGCAGCCGGGTCAGCTCCTCGGCGGCGTCCTCGCGCAGCGCCTCGGCGGCCTTCTCGGCCTCCGCGCGCAGCTTCTCCGCCGCCTCGGCCGCCTCGGTACGGGTGCGCTCGGCGTGGTCCTCGGCCTCCTCGGCCATCTCCTCGGCCTCGGCCCGGGCGCGCTCCAGCGCCTCCTCGGCCTGCTTGCGCAGCCCGGCGGCGCGCTCGGCCGCCTCGGCCCGCACCCGCTCGCCCTCGGCCGTCGCCGCCGACCGCGTCTCCGCCGCGTCGGACTTCGCCTTGGCCAGCAGCTCCTCGGCGGTCTTCGCCGCCTCCTCGATCTGCTGGAGCGCCTCGCGGCGCGCCTCGGCCCGTACCTTCTCGGCCTCGGCGACGGCGTCCGCGCGCAGCTGCTCCGCCTCGCCGCGCAGCCGCCGCGCCTCCTCCTGGAGCTCGACGGTCTTGGCGCGGTACTCCTTGGTGTCGTCCTTCGCGGCGCCCTTGAGCTGCTCCGCCGACTCCTCGGCCTGCGCCCGCAGCCGCTCCGCCTCGGCCTCCGCCTCCTTGCGGATGCGCTCGGCCTCGGCCGCCGCCGCCTTGGTGGCGGCCCGGGCGTCCTCGGACGCCTTGGACAGCATCTCCTCGGCCGTCCGCGCGGCCTTGGCCAGCTGGGCGGCCGAGTCCTCGGCGGCGGCGCTGCGCGCCTTGTCCGCCGTCTCGGCCAGCAGCCGCTCGGCCTCCGCCGCCGCGTCGTCCCGCAGCTGCTGGGCCTCGGCCCGCAGCGCCTCGGCCTCCTTGGTGGCCTCGCCGACCAGCCGGGTGATCTCGGCGCGGGCGGCCCGGGTGCGCTGCTCGTTGTCGGTCTCGGCCTCGGACAGCCGCGCCTGCGCGGCCTGCGCGGCCTCGGCGACGACCTTCTCGGCCTCGGCCCGCGCCTCGCGCAGCGCCGTCTCGGCCTCCCGCATCCGCGCCTCGGCGGCGCGGGTCAGCTCGGCGGCGGTCGTCCTGGCCTGCTCGGCCTCGCCGCCGGCCTCGGTACGCAGCCGCTCGGCGTGGTCGGTGGCCTCCTGTGCCTGCTGGGACGCGGCGGTCAGCAGCCGCTCCGCGTCCGTGCGCGCCCGGCGCAGGATCGCTTCGGCTTCGGCGCGCGCCTCCTCGGCCGCGGCGCCGAGCCGGGTGCGGGCCTGCTCGGTGAGGCGCGCGGCCTCGGCGCGGGCGGCGCTCAGCGCCTGCTCGGCCTCGGCCCGCGACTCGTCCATCAGCCGGCGGGCCTGCGCCTCCGTACGGGCACGGAGCTGCTCGGCCCAGGCGACGTTCTCGTTGACGTGCGACTCGACGGTCGACCGGCGCTCGTTGAGCTCCTCGTCCAGCCGCTGCCGGCGGGCCACCGCCTCGGCGTGCAGCTCGGCCTCCATGCGGGCCTGCCGCTCGGCCTGCTCCTGGAGCAGCCGCTGCGTCTGGGCGCGCGCCTCGCGCAGCTCGCGCTCGGCGTCCGCGCGCAGCTGGTCGGCCTGGATCTGCGCGTTGCGCAGCAGTTGTTCGGCCTGGTAGTCGAGTCCGGCCGCGTCATAGGCGGGACGGTGCGCGAGGGTGCGCCGCGCCTCGTGCAGCTTGGCGCGCAACACCTCGACCTGGTAGCCGAGGTCGTCGGCGTGCTGGACCGCCTTCTCCCGCTCCTTCTTCAGCCGCTCCATCTCGGCCTCGAATTGCGAGAGGTGGTCGGTTTCAGCCCGCTGGCTGTCCTGGCGCTCGTAGCCCCGCACTGCGCGGTCCATCCGTCCCCTGGTCGCGTCGGTGGCCGGCCCCGTGCGTGGTGGTGGAACCCGGAGCCCGCCCTTCCGAAGAAATGGTGTCAGATCATCGGCACAGCCTGGGCCGGGCCCCACCCGTACCCCGGCCGAACCTGCACTCTACCGGCCGGGGCAGGTGTGGGTCAGTGCTCCTCGTCCGGGCGGGGCGCCGAGGTGACCAGTTCCGTCAGCACGCCGTGGCAGTCCTTGGGGTGCAGGAAGGTGATGCGGGAGCCCATGGAACCGGTGCGCGGGGTGTCGTAGAGGACGCGGACGCCCTTGTCCCGCACGGCCGCCGCGTCGGCGTCGACGTCGGCCGTGCCGAACGCGATGTGGTGCACGCCCTCGCCGTTCTTCGCCAGCCACTTGCCGACGGGGGAGTCCTCCCGGATCGGCTGCAGGAGCTGGAGGTAGGAGGCGCCGCCGTCCGACGTCTCATTGATCTTCAGCATGGCCTCGCGTACGCCCTGTTCCTCGTTGACCTCCGTGTGGAACACCTCGAAGCCGTACGTGGCACGGTAGAACTCGACGGTGGTGTCGAGGTCGGAGCAGGCGATCCCGATGTGGTCGATGCGCGTCAGCATGGGTCCAGTGCACCGCCGCGCGGAGCGGTTACGCAACGTGCGCGCGATCACACCCGCCGCCCGATGACCGACCGGTGTACCGCTCAGTACATTGACGAGAACCACCGTTAACCGCCTCCGCCGAAGGAGCACCGTCCATGTCTGGTACGAACGGTTCGACCGCCCCCACCTCAGTGATCGTCGCGGGCGCCCGGACGCCCATGGGCCGCCTCCTCGGCTCCCTGCGCTCTTTCTCCGCGGCCGAGCTGGGCGGTTTCGCCATCAAGGCCGCACTCGACCGGGCCGGCATCGGCGGTGACCAGGTGCAGTACGTGATCATGGGTCAGGTGCTGCAGGCCGGCGCCGGGCAGATCCCCGCGCGTCAGGCGGCCGTGCACGGCGGCATCCCCATGAGTGTCCCGGCACTGACCGTCAACAAGGTGTGCCTGTCCGGCCTCGACGCCATCGCGCTGGCCGACCAGCTCATCCGCGCGGGCGAGTTCGAGATCGTGGTCGCGGGCGGCCAGGAGTCGATGACCAACGCCCCGCACCTGCTGCCCAAGTCGCGCGAGGGCTACAAGTACGGCGCGATCGAGATGCTCGACTCCATGGCACACGACGGGCTCACCGACCCGTTCGAGGCCATCGCCATGGGCGAGTCGACCGAGAAGCACAACACCCGGCTGGGCATCGGCCGCGCGGCGCAGGACGAGATCGGCGCCCGCTCCCACCAGCGGGCCGCCGCCGCCCAGAAGAACGGCCTGTTCGACGCCGAGATCACCCCGGTCGCGGTGCCGCAGCGCAAGGGCGAGCCGGTGGTCTTCAGCAAGGACGAGGGCGTCCGCGGGGACACCACCGTCGAGGTGCTCGGCAAGCTGAAGCCCTCGTTCAGCAAGGGCGGCACCATCACCGCCGGCACCTCCTCGCAGATCTCCGACGGCGCCGCGGCCGTGGTCGTGATGAGCAAGGCCAAGGCCGAGGAGCTGGGCCTGGAGTGGATCGCCGAGATCGGCGCCCACGGCAATGTGGCCGGCCCGGACAACTCGCTGCACTCCCAGCCGTCCAACGCGATCCTGCACGCCCTGTCCAAGGAGGGGCTCACGGTCGACGATCTGGACCTGATCGAGATCAATGAGGCTTTCGCGGCGGTTCTTGTGCAGTCAATCAAGGATCTGGGGGTATCGCCGGAAAAGGTGAACGTCAACGGCGGCGCCATCGCGCTGGGCCACCCCATCGGCATGTCCGGCGCCCGTACGGTCCTCCACCTCGCCCTGGAGCTGCGCCGGCGGGGCGGCGGGGTCGGCGCCGCGGCGCTGTGCGGCGGCGGCGGCCAGGGCGACGCCCTGATCATCCGCGTGCCGGGCAAGTGACGGCACCCGCATCACTGACGAGTGACGGCCGGACCCACCGGGCCCCGGCGGAAGGAGCGGCGATGGCGGACGTGACCAGGCTGGTCGAGCAGGCCCGGGCCGGCGGTCCGCGCGCCGTCGCCCGGCTGATCTCGCTGGTGGAGGGGGCGTCCCCGCAGCTCCGCGAGGTGATGGCGGCGCTGGCGCCGCTCGCCGGCGGGGCCTACGTCGTCGGGCTCACCGGTTCGCCCGGGGTCGGCAAGTCCACCTCCACCTCGGCCCTGGTCTCCGCCTACCGGCGGCGGGGCAAGCGGGTGGGGGTGCTGGCTGTCGACCCGTCCTCGCCGTTCTCCGGGGGCGCCCTGCTGGGCGACCGGGTGCGGATGTCGGAGCACGCCTCCGACCCGGGGGTCTACATCCGCTCGATGGCCACGCGCGGGCACCTGGGCGGCCTCTCCTGGGCCGCGCCGCAGGCGATCCGCGTCCTGGACGCGGCCGGCTGCGACGTGGTGCTGGTGGAGACCGTGGGCGTGGGCCAGTCCGAGGTGGACATCGCCTCCGAGGCCGACACGACGGTGGTGCTGCTGGCCCCGGGCATGGGCGACGGGATCCAGGCGGCGAAGGCCGGGATCCTGGAGATCGGCGACGTCTACGTGGTCAACAAGGCCGACCGGGACGGCGCGGACGCGACGGCCCGGGAGCTCAACCACATGCTGGGGCTGGGCGAGGCCCGCAAGCCCGGCGACTGGCGGCCGCCGATCGTGAAGACCGTGGCGGCCCGCGGCGAGGGCACCGACGAGGTGGTCGAGGCACTGGAGAAGCACCGGGCCTGGATGGAGGAGAACGGCGTCCTCGCGGAGCGCCGTGCGGCCCGGGTGGCGCACGAGATCGAGCGCATCGCGGTCACGGCGCTGCGCTCGCGCATCGGCGACCTGCGCGGCGGCCGGGACGTGGGCGTCCTGGCGGCACGGGTGCTGGACGGGTCGCTGGACCCGTACACGGCGGCCGACGAACTGGTGGCGGGGCTGACGGCGGGGGCGTGAGGCCCGGCCGTCCGCTCCTTGAACGCGAGGTCCGGCTGCCCGCTCCTTGAAAACGGAGGAGCGGACAGCCGGACCTCGGCGTCTTCGGCGTCCCGAAGATCAGCCCTTGCCCCGCGCGGCGCGCAGATGTTCCGCCACCGGCGCCAGCGAGGAGCTCAGCGCCTTGAGCTCGTCCGGCGACAGCAGATCGATGAAGTGCTGCCGGACGGACGCCACATGGTGCGGGGCCACTTTCCGCATGGTTTCCCAGCCCTGGTCGGTGAGGACGGCGAACAGCCCCCGCCGGTCGGACTCGCAGTTCTCCCGGCGGACGAGACCCGCGTTCTCCATCCGCGTGATCTGGTGCGAGAGGCGGCTCTTCGACTGGAGGGTCGCGGCGGCGAGATCGCTCATCCGCATCCGGTGGTCCTTCGACTCGGAGAGGTTGACCAGGATCTCATAGTCGTTGTTGGTCAGTCCGAACGGCTGGAGGTCCCGTTCGAGCTGATGCATCAACAGCCGGCTGACGTCCAGGTGGGCACGCCAGGTGCGCTGTTCCTCATCGCTGAGCCAACGTGTGCCGTTCTCGGTATCCATGGTGAGATTCTACCTAAGAAAGTTGAAAAGCGAACCAATTGGAATGTGGGGCCGGAACGGGAGGTCAGGCGTTCGACGTCACACTCCGCAGGGTACCGCTCACAGCCCGAAGCGGCGCTGGAGGTCTCCCAACTGGCCGGGCAGCCGGGGAACGGATGGCTGATTCCCATGCGTCGAGGGTGTCCCGCCCGAGGGCACGCCCGCCTCGTCCGGCGGCGCCCCCGTGGGCTGTTCGGCCATCAACTGCTCGCTGGACTGCAGCAGCACCGTGCCGGCGCCGACGAACTCGAACTGGTGCTCCTCGCCCGACGTCCCGCCGAACCCGGTGAACATCCGCACCCCGCCCAGCACTCCGCGCATATAGCCGTGGTCGTAGTGGTGGCACGGTGCCGGGCAGTCCGCCCAGCCGACCAGCGCCTGCGGATCCACCCGGATCGGCGGCTCCACGAAGACCACGGGCCCGTTGGACGCGGCCACGAACTTCCCCGTGCCGATGAGCGTCACGAACCCCGGGATGATCGACTGCTTGAGGGCCAGGGTCGGCTGGTAGGCCAGCAGATTCCCCGACCGCACGGTCAGGTTGCCCTCCTCCAGGTCGTACGAGTTGACGTCGAACGACCGGTCCGCGAGCAGCATCCTGCCCCGCCCCTCGGCCACCACCCAGTCCGCGGCGTGCAGCGGCGAGTGGAAACTGCTCCGGATCAGCCGGTCCAGCGGGCCGTGGCCGATGCCGTGGAAGCTGATCTGCCCGAAGTAGGCGATCATCTTCCCCTTCTGCAGGAACCACTGGCCGTCGAGATCCACGCTGAACGCGTAGGGGTTGACGTTGTCGTTGACCGGCAGCGAGTGCGCGTCATGGATGACCGGGCCGTTCACAGCTTCTCCTCCGACGCCTGCACGAACACCGTGCCGTTGCCCGACAGTTCGAGCTGGAACGCCTCGCCCGATCCGCGGCCGATCATCTCCCGCCAGCCGATCGCCGTCGACAGCTTGTTGCGCACATCGCCGCGGTGCGCCACATACGCCTGGGGATCGACGTGCACCGGCCGCTGCGGCTGGATCGGCAGCTCGATGAAGCCGCCGTGCGCCATCACCGCCACCGAGCCATGGCCCTTGAGGGTCGTGGTGAAGAGCCCCTGGCCCGTCACCTGCCCGCGCACCATGCCCATCACGCCGCCCTGCGAGCCCATGAACATCGTGCCCTGCTGGAGCGAACCGTCGAACGCCAGCAGCCGGTCCGCCTCCACATAGAGGGTGTCACCGGTCAGTTCGATCACATGGACGTGGTGCCCGCCGTGCCCGAACATCACCGTGCCGCTGCCCTCCACCGTCATCAGCGGCGTGGCCTCGTTGGCGATCCGGCGGCCGATCATCCCCATGACGCCGCCCTGGCCACCCGTGATGCTGGGGGTGAAGGAGACCTCCCCCTTGTACGCGAGCATCGCCCCGCGCTGGCTGAACAGCCGCTGTCCCGGCAGTACCTGGGCCTCGACCATCCGCGAGTTCAACGAACGGAACGGCATCAGACGTCACCCCCGAACGTGGTGCGCTCGCTCGGCTGCACATACACCAGCCCGTCGCCCTCGAAACGGATCTGGAACGCCTCGCCGGATCCCTCGCCCAGGAACGTCCGGAAGTTGACGCCGGACTGGAAGTGCTGCCGCAGCCCGCCGGTGTGCGCGATGTACGCACCCGGGTCGACCGACAGCGGCGTCTGCGGCGTCACCCGCAGCACGATCGCCGTGCCGTCCGAGAGGATCGCCGCCTGGCCGGTGCCCTCCACCGTCGTCGTGAACAGGCCGTTGCCCTGGGACGCCCCGCGCAGGCCGGTGAACGACGTGCCGGTGCGCAGCGCCGAGTCGGTGCAGAGAAGGTTGCTCGCCTCCACGTACAGCGTCTCGCCCTGGAGGTTCACCAGGTTTATCTCGCTCGCCCGGTCGGCGAAGTAGCAGGTGCCGTGCCCCTTCACCTCCATGACCGTCATCTGTTCCCCCGTGAGCCGGCGGGTGACCATGCCGCGCAGGCCGTCACCGCCACCGGTCATCTTCTTGAATGTCATGTCGCCCTCGTACGCGACCATGGCCCCGTTCTTGGCCTTGACCGCGTCGCCCGCCATGTCGACGGCGAGGACTTTGCTCCCTTGGAGCCGAAACTGTGCCACGCCTCGACGCTAGCGGGCGGCGGCGCCGCTCCGACAGGCCCCCGGCCCCGGAGAGACCCCGGAATCGTCCCTGATAAGACCCCTGGTATGGGCTCGAACACCACCCGGAGCCGGGGGTGTCGGCGGTAACTGCAACAATGGTCGGAACTTGTGAACGCACTCACAAGATCGCTGCAGTGCGTGACCGTCCCGCCACTCCCGACGGAAAGGGTGCTCACCCGTGGACCTCAAGACCGCCTCCGCTCTGCGCCGGCTCCGGCTGATCTCCGCGCCCGAGGCCACGTCGTTCCTGCTGCTGATCACGTGCTCGATCCTCAAGCGGACCACCGACTTCAACGCCGTCCCGGCCATGGGCATGGTGCACGGCTTCCTCTTCCTCACTTACGTGATCTTCTGGGTCGACGCCTGGAAACGGGCCAAGTGGGAGACGAAGACCGCCGTCCTCTACTTCGTCCTCTCCGTCCTCCCGCTCGGCGGCTTCTTCGCCGACCGCAAGCTCCGCCGCGAGGCCGAGGCGAGCGTCATGGCCGCCCGGGCCCGCAAGGAAGGCGTGGTCGGCGCGTGATCGTCGCATTTTCCGTCACCCCCATCGGGGCCGGCGAGGACGTCGGCGCGTACGTCGCGGAAGCGGTGCGCGTCGTCCGCTCCTCCGGCCTGCCGAACCGCACCGACGCCATGTTCACCTCCCTGGAAGGCGAGTGGGACGAGGTCATGGACGTCGTCAAGCGCGCCGTCCAGGCCGTCGAGGCCCGCTGCGGCCGGGTCTCCCTCGTCCTGAAGGCGGACATCCGGCAGGGCGTCACCGACGGCCTCACCAGCAAGGTCGAGACGGTGGAACGCCACCTGGCGTCCTGACGGCGGCGGCGCGGCGGCCTCGTCCCGTACCGCCGGGGAGGCCGCCGTCGCCTGCGGCCCATCTCTGAGGGGGCCGTCCGAAGTGCGGAACGCCGGCGCCCGCCATAAGGGCGGGCGATAGGCTCATGCCGTGTCCAAGCCGCTCAGCCTCCCCTTCGACCCCATCGCCCGCGCCGACGAACTCTGGGAGCGGCGCTGGGGCGCGGTGCCGTCCATGGCCGCGATCACCTCGATCATGCGGGCGCACCAGATCCTGCTCGGCCAGGTCGACGCCGTCGTCAAGCCGTACGGGCTGACGTTCGCGCGCTACGAGGCGCTGGTGCTGCTCACCTTCTCCAAGGCCGGCGAGCTCCCGATGTCCAAGATCGGGGAGCGGCTGATGGTGCACCCCACGTCGGTGACCAACACGGTGGACCGCCTGGTCACGGCCGGTTTCGTGGACAAGCGCCCCAACCCGAGGGACGGGCGCGGCACCCTCGCGTCGATCACCGACAAGGGGCGCGAGGTCGTCGAGGCGGCGACGCGGGACCTGATGGCGATGGACTTCGGGCTGGGCGTGTACGGCGCGGAGGAGTGCGCGGAGATCTTCAGGATCCTGCGGCCGCTGCGGGTGGCGGCGTCGGACTTCACGGAGGACGAGCCGGCGGCCGGCTGATGCCGCGGCGGTGCCTCCGCGGCGCCGCGCGACACGCCACCACCCGTCCCACCAGGCACCCTTCGCGCACGCCAGGGGCGGCGAAGATCGCCCCGGAAGGTGCCGTTACGCTCTCCCCATGAAGCGCTCCGTCCTGACCCGCTACCGTGCCCTGGCCTACATCACCGGCGTGCTGCTGGTCCTGCTGACGATCGGCGTGATCGCCAAGTACGGACTGGACATGGACGGGGTGGCCGGCCCCCTCCGGGTCGTCGCCATCGCCCACGGCTGGCTCTACGTCCTCTACCTGGTCTTCGCCTTCGACATGGGCTCCAAGGCCAAGTGGCCCTTCGGCCGGCTGGCCTGGATCCTGCTGGCGGGCACCATCCCCACGGCCGCGTT
Source organism: Streptomyces sp. NPDC021100 (assembly GCF_044333095.1). Taxonomy (NCBI): domain Bacteria; kingdom Bacillati; phylum Actinomycetota; class Actinomycetes; order Kitasatosporales; family Streptomycetaceae; genus Streptomyces; species Streptomyces sp. NPDC021100. The sequence continues at coordinate 323,503 of NZ_JBIRQH010000001.1, read as the reverse complement.
CTTCGTCGAGCGCAAGGTCACCCGCGAGCTGGAGCCCCTCTTCGCCGAGCCCGCCCCCGCCGCGTCGCCCGTCGCCTGACACCGCCGCCCGACCCCCGCCCGGCGGGGCGGCACCCCGAGAACGAACGACCCCGGACGCCCCTTGTGTCCGGGGTCTTCTTGCGCGACGATTTATTAGGACGTCCTAGTAGTTTCTCAAGGCTTCTAGTAGTGGTTCGGCGTCCCCGGGACGGCCCGCGACGACGGGGGCCGCCCGGCGGTCGTAGGCCCGCGCGGGGTCGCGCGGGAGCGCGGAGAGGCGGACAGCACCACCATGGACGCAGCATCGATCGAAGCGGGACGCGGTCGCTGGCAGGCCCGTTACGACGCGGCGCGCAAGCGGGACGCCGACTTCACCACCCTGTCCGGCGACTCGGTGGAGCCGGTCTACGGCCCCCGGCCCGGCGACACCTACGAGGGCTTCGAGCGCATCGGCTGGCCCGGCGAGTACCCCTTCACCCGCGGCCTCCACCCCACCGGCTACCGGGGCCGCACCTGGACCATCCGCCAGTTCGCCGGCTTCGGCAACGCCGAGCAGACCAACGAGCGCTACAAGATGATCCTGGCCGCGGGCGGCGGCGGCCTCTCGGTGGCGTTCGACATGCCGACCCTGATGGGCCGCGACTCGGACGACCCCCGCTCGCTCGGCGAGGTCGGCCACTGCGGTGTCGCCATCGACTCGGCCGCCGACATGGAGGTCCTGTTCAAGGACATCCCGCTCGGCGACGTCACCACCTCCATGACGATCAGCGGCCCGGCCGTGCCGGTCTTCTGCATGTACCTCGTCGCCGCCGAACGCCAGGGCGTGGACCCGGGCGTCCTCAACGGCACGCTCCAGACCGACATCTTCAAGGAGTACATCGCCCAGAAGGAGTGGCTGTTCGGCCCCGAGCCGCACCTGCGCCTGATCGGCGACCTGATGGAGCACTGCACCCGCGCCATCCCCGCCTACAAGCCGCTCTCCGTCTCCGGCTACCACATCCGCGAGGCGGGGGCCACGGCCGCTCAGGAGCTCGCGTACACCCTCGCCGACGGCTTCGGCTACGTCGAGCTGGGGCTGAGCCGCGGCCTGGACGTGGACACCTTCGCCCCCGGCCTGTCCTTCTTCTTCGACGCGCACCTCGACTTCTTCGAGGAGATCGCCAAGTTCCGCGCCGCGCGCCGGATCTGGGCCCGCTGGATGAAGGAGGTCTACGGCGCGAAGACGGACAAGGCGCAGTGGCTGCGCTTCCACACCCAGACCGCCGGCGTCTCGCTCACCGCCCAGCAGCCGTACAACAACGTCGTCCGCACGGCGGTGGAGGCCCTGGCGGCGGTCCTCGGCGGCACCAACTCCCTCCACACCAACGCCCTCGACGAGACCCTGGCGCTCCCCAGCGAGCAGGCCGCAGAGATCGCCCTGCGCACCCAGCAGGTGCTGATGGAGGAGACGGGCGTCGCCAACGTCGCGGACCCGCTGGGCGGTTCGTGGTTCGTCGAGCAGCTCACCGACCGGATCGAGGCGGACGCCGAGAAGATCTTCGACCGGATCAAGGAGCGCGGCCTGCGCGCCCACCCCGACGGGAAGCACCCCATCGGCCCGATCACCTCCGGCATCCTGCGCGGCATCGAGGACGGCTGGTTCACCGGCGAGATCGCCGAGAGCGCCTTCCGCTACCAGCAGTCGCTGGAGAAGGGCGACAAGCGGGTCGTCGGCGTCAACTGCCACGACGGCTCGGTCACCGGCGACCTGGAGATCCTCCGCGTCAGCCACGAGGTGGAGCGCGAGCAGGTCCGCGTCCTGGCCGACCGCAAGGCGGCCCGCGACGACGCCGCCGTCACCGCCGCCCTGAACGCCATGCTGGCCGCGGCCCGCGACGGCTCCAACATGATCGAGCCCATGCTGGAGGCGGTCCGCGCGGAGGCCACGCTCGGCGAGATCTGCGACGCGCTGCGGGACGAGTGGGGGACGTACACGGAGCCCGCGGGCTTCTGACCTGCTGATACCCCCGATATTCGGTCGAGGTGTCCGGTCCCCTCCGGTTAGGGTGACCGGGCATCGATCACGGTGCGGACGCGACCCGGGGGGAACGGCAATGCGGTACGACGGACACGTGGACGAGGGCTTCGAGGCCGTCGCGGACGCCTTCGCGCGGAACTTCGCGGAGACCACCGAGCTCGGCGCGGCCGTCACCGTCTTCCACGGCGGCCGCAAGGTCGTGGACCTCTGGGGCGGCACCGCCGACGAGCGCACCGGCCGCCCCTGGGAAGCGGACACGGCCGTCCCGGTGATGTCCGCCGCCAAGGGCGTCCTCGTCCTCTGCGTCCACCTCCTCGTCCAGCAGGGCCTGCTCGACCTCGACGCGCCCGTGGCGCGCTACTGGCCCGAGTTCGCCCGGAACGGCAAGGAGGGCATCACCACCCGCATGATCCTCGCCCACCGGGCCGGCCTCCCCGTCCTCGACGCGAGCCCGGACTTCGCGGAGATCACCGCCTGGACCCCGGTCGTCCGCGCCCTGGAGGAGCAGAAGCCCCTCTGGGAGCCGGGCACGGCGCACGAGTACCACGGCCACACCATCGGCTGGCTGGCCGGCGAGCTGATCCGGCGGATCACCGGCCTCACCCCCGGCGCGTACTTCCGCTCCGCCGTCGCCGACGACCTGGGCCTGCGCACCTGGATCGGCATCCCCGAGGACGAGTACGAGGGCCTCGCCCGCCTCGCGTACGACGGCGAGCCGCCGGCCCTCCCGGGCCCCGATCACCTCTTCACGCGCATCCTCACCATGAACGGCGCCTTCGTCTTCCCGGGCCTCGACCACCCGCGCGGCTGGAACGCCAAGGACTTCCTGACCGCCGAGATCCCCGCCACCGGCGCCGTCTCCACCGCACGCGGCCTCGCCGCCCTGTACGCGGCGGCGGTCACCGGCGTCGACGGCGGCCCCCGGCTGCTCACCGAGGACACGGTGACCGCCGCCCTCCGCCCGCAGACCTCCGGCGCCTCCTGGTCCGGCTTCCCCGACCTCGGCGTCCGCTGGGGCGTCGGCTTCCACCTCGACTCGCCCCCCGTCGTCCCCATGCTCGGCCCCCGCAGCTTCGGCCACGACGGCGCGGGCGGGCATCTGGGCTTCGGCGACGACGAGTTCGGGGTGGGCTTCGGGTACGTCGCCAACCGGATGATCGGTGAGGGGGACGAGCGGGCGGGGCGGCTGGTGGCGGCGGTGCGGGGGTGTTTGGAGGGGTGAGTTGCCCCGGTCCCGCCCCTTCGCCGCTTCCTGGGGCTGCGCCCCAGACCCCCTTTTCGCGGAGCGAGGTTTCGGGGGTGCGGGGGATCGCCCCCGCAAGAAACGGTGAAAGGGCGGGACCGGGGCACCCCTACCGCGGCGAAGCCGCTCCGGCCCCCGCCAGCCCCCCGATGAGCAACGCCGTGAACCCCCGCGCCCACTCCGCGTCCACGGGCTCCGCACTCACCAGCGTCCGATGCACCACCGCCCCCGCGATCACATCGAAGATGAGGTCCGCGGTCCGGGCGGCGACGGCCGGCTCGTCCTCGCGGGGGAGTTCGCCACGCGCCTGAGCCCGCTCACGCCCGACAAGAACGAGCATCTTCTGCCGGTCGACGATCGCGGATCGGATACGTTCGCGCAGTACCTCATCCCGCGTCGACTCCGCGACGACGGCCATCAGGGCCGTCTTCGTCTCCGGCCGGTCGAGAAGCGCCGCGAACCGGAGCACGACCCCCTCGATGTCGGCCTGGAGGCTGCCCCGGTCGGGAAGTTCGAGGTGCTCGTCGAAGAGGTCGGCGACGGCGTCGACGACGAGGGCGTTCTTGCCGGCCCAGCGCCGGTACAAGGTCGTCTTGGCGACCCCCGCGCGGGCGGCGACGTCGCCCATCGTCAGCTTGCCCCAGCCGAGTTCCACCAGCGCGGCGCGCGTCGCGTCGAGGATCGCGCGGTCGGCCTCGGCGCTGCGGGGGCGGCCCGTGCGGCCGCTCGCGCGGTGTGCGGGGGGCTGCGGGGCGGACGTCATACGGCGACCTTACCGTCGGGTAGCCGCGCGGGTATGAGGCAGATCACTGAAGGCGCCCTGCCGTGTTGATGGGGTTCCAGTTACGCTACGAGTCGTAGCGAAAGAGTGAGCGACAACCACGGACGCCAGGTGGGGACCCGGCGTCGAATTCGCTGTGTACCGCTGCGTACTTTTCCGATCGCCGTGCGGAGGGGGGAGGATAGGCCCATGCAGCCACGGAACATGTCCATGAGTGGAGTGGTCGACCTCGCCGCGGTGAAGGCGGCCGGGGAAGCCAAGCAGAAGGCGGAGCAGGCGCGGGCCGAGGCGGCGCGCCAGGGCGGTGCGCCCGCGGGCGCGGTGCGTCTGGTCCTCGACGTCGACGAGGCGTCGTTCGAGCACGAGGTGCTCCAGCGTTCGGCCGAGGTGCCGGTCGTCATCGACTTCTGGGCCGACTGGTGCGAGCCCTGCAAGCAGCTCGGCCCGGTGCTGGAGCGGCTGGCCGGGGAGTACGCGGGCCGGTTCGTCCTGGCCAAGGTGGATGTCGAGGCCAACCAGCGGCTGTTCCAGCAGTTCGGTGTCCAGTCCATCCCGGCGGTCTTCGCGGTGGTGGCCGGGCAGGCGCTGCCGCTGTTCCAGGGCGCGGCGCCCGAGGCGCAGATCCGTCAGGTGCTGGACCAGCTCGTCCAGGTCGCGGAGCAGCAGTTCGGGATCGTCGGCGTGCCGGTGGCACCGGGTGCGGCCGACGAGGCGCAGGCGCCCGTGCGTCCGGCCGGGCCGCACGACGCGGCGCTGGGCGCGGCCCACGACGCCCTCGACAAGGGGGACCTGGGCGGTGCCGTCCAGGCGTACAAGAACGTGCTGTCCGACGACCCGCTCAACGTCGAGGCCAAGCTGGGCCTGGCCCAGGCGGAGCTGCTGCAGCGGGTCCAGGGCATGGACCCCCAGCAGGTGCGCAAGGCCGCGGCCGACGCGCCGGGCGACGTCCGCGCGCAGGTGGCGGCGGCCGACCTCGACCTGGTCGGCGGGCATGTCGAGGACGCGTTCGGGCGGCTGATCGACGTCATCCGGCGGACGGCCGGTGAGGACCGCGACGCGGCACGCGTCCGGCTGCTGGAACTGTTCGAGGTCATCGGCCCGGACGATCCGCGGGTGACGGCGGCGCGGACGGCGCTGTCGCGGGCGCTGTTCTGACCGGTCCCGTTCACACGCTGGTCACAGACGAAACACCGGTCGCGGTATATCAAATCTTTATAAAGGCGGCCGTAGTTACTTGAGGTAAGGGAAACCCGGGCTTCCGCCCGGGTTTTTCCTGTTATGTCGCCATGTTTCCGGCAGGGGGCCGCTCACGCCGCGTGCCCGCCCGTCGCGGCCCGGACTCCTCGGAGACGTCCGGGCGTTACTCGCAAGTAATGAACCTCTTGTGCCCCGCCCCGGAATCGACCACGATCGGCGCAACCCGGTCCAGCACCGCGGCGCGGCATCCGGCCGACGCCCGGGAGCTGGGTCCCCACCGGGGCGACCGGCGGCCTGCCCGCCGGCCGTGGGACAGGGGGGTCCCCGCCGCCAACGACGGGGCCTGTCCCGGAGGTTGCGCGCACGCGTGGCCACGTGGTTGTCGCTCGGGGGTGATCGCCGGTGTTTCGGTCGCGGCTTGGCGTTGGACGCCACCGCATGCGACGGCGCTCCGCTTCCCGAGGACGTAGCACGTCTCCCACCCCGGGCCAGAACTCGTCGGCCCGCTCGGGGTGTACGTCCGAGAAGGAGGCAAGTCATGAAGTCCCAGGTACGCGGTGGGACCAGATGGAAGCGGTTCGCGGTCGTCATGGTCCCGAGTGTGGGCGCGGCGGCGGCGGTCACGATGGCGATCGCGCAGGGCGCGCTGGCGGCGTCGTTCCAGGTTTCCGGTCAGCAGTTCCAGATCACGGCCAAGCACATCCACGGCGAGGGCTTCGGCCAGTACGGCGCCATGGAGGACACGGACCCGAACGCGAAGGACCACAAGGCGGTCGCGGTCGTCGGCATGGACAGCGCTGAGATCACCAACCTCTGCCAGGCGGTCAACGTTCCGACGCCGTTCGGAGCGGTGGGGCTCAAGCTGAAGGCGGGCGGCGGCAAGGACAAAGTCGTGGCGAAGCAGTTGTACCTCGACGCCAATGACATGCAGGTCGGGAACGCCCAGTTCAACAAGATCGACATCGGCGTCTCGTCGGACCACATGACCAAGGGCCCGGGCAAGAGCTCTGGCGACAAGGCCAAGTCGGTCCCGGGCTCCTTCGCGCAGCAGGCCGAGACGGTCGACTTCGACGACGTGAAGCAGCAGGCCTGGGCGACGTCGGCCGGTTCGTTCACCCTGCCCGGTCTCCACATGAGCGTCGGCATGGGCGCACAGGACTGCAAGGTCGGCGAGTAACACGCCGAGACGGCCGGGGACGGGAACCGCGCTGGCTCCCGTGCCCGCGCCGCGCGCACTCCACCGCGGGGTAGCGGTACGGGAGCCCGAACAGGGCTCGCACAGCACCAAATCGCCAGTTCCGAGGAGCTGTACATCATGAGCGCCGACACGACGCCACCACAGCCGGCCGACAAGAGCGGCCTGCGCCGCAGGTTCCGGACCTGGCGGGGTGAGCGCCCGTTCTGGGCCGGTCTGTGGACCATGCTCGCCGGTGTACCGATCATGTACATCCCGTACCAGACCCTGAAGTTCGGCGAGCTCAGCATCCGGCTGTCCACCACGGCGGGCGCCGGCTCGCTGATCATCGGGATCCTGCTCATCGTCCTCGGGCTGACCATGTGGTTCCAGCGGCACTCCCGGGTCTTCTCGGGGATCGCGGCCATCCTGCTCGGGATCGTCTCGCTCGTCGTCTCCAACTTCGGCGCGTTCCTGCTCGGGATCATCCCGGCGATGCTGGGCGGCGCGCTCGCCGTCTCCTGGGCCCCGGCGCAGCCGCTGCCGGAGGCTTCGGACGCCTCGGAGGAGGAGCCGCCGGACCTCCCGGTCCCGTCCGGTCCGTCGCTGGTGAAGGAATGAACAGGAGCCACCGTGGCGACTGACGACGACGCGCGCGACCACGACTGCCCGAGAACCGGTCCGCGCCACGCCGCGCCCAGGAAACCCCTGCTGGCACGCCTGCACATGCCCGCGGGGAAGGCCGTCGCGCTGGCGGCCATGCCCACCGCGGTGCTCATGGGCATGGGCTTCACGCCCCAGCTGGCCACGGCCAAGCCGGGGGCGCCCAGTCCGTTCGGCGACGCCTTCTGCGTGACGGCGCCGGACGGGACGCCCACGCCCGAGGTACCGACGCCCGGTTCGCCCACGGCGGGTTCACCCACGGCCACGCCGAGCCCGGGCACGAGCGCGGGCGGGGACGCCGGCGAGGACGCCGGCAAGGAGAAGGACAAGGGCAAGAAGAAGGACAAGGGCGAGGACGGGAACAAGGACAAGGCGACGAACGCGCCCGGCGACGACGGGAAGGACGGCCCGGACGCGAACCGGAAGCGGAAGCCCACTCCCACACCCACCGCCGACCCGACGCCGGACCCGGCCGTACCGGGCGAGGGCAAGCTGCCGGTGCCGCCCGTACCGGACGTGCCCACGGCGCCTCCGACGCCGTCACCGGGCCCGGCGGCGACGAAGTCCCCGAGCCCGACGACCACCCCGTCCCCGGGCGCTACGGGCACCACCACTCCCACCCCTCCGGCCACTTCCGCGACGCCCAAGCCCGGGAAGACCCCGGACGGCGCCGGCAAGAAGACGGAGGAAGCGGCGGGAAAGAAGGCGACGCACCCCACCGCCGACCCTTCCACCGACCCGAAGGACGCAACCCCGGACGCGACCCCCACCCCCACCACGACCCCCGGCTCGTCACCGTCGAGCACCCCGTCGCCCGGCGCGTCGGCCGCGAAGACGCCGCGGCCCTGCCCGCTGACCAAACGGCAGGCGGACAACGGGCAGGCCGCCTTCGCCGACAACCCCTGGTACCTGGAAGCGGACAGGCTCACCCTGACCGGCCTTACCTACGAGGGGGTCAAGGAGATCGTCACGGCGGGCGGGCAGAAGAAGTCCGTCCTCAAGTTCTCCGCCGACAAGCTGGCGATCGACGACTTGCACGCCCTGGTCAACGACCGGAAGAGGATCTACCACCAGTCCGGCCCCGGCAAGACCTCGACGGTCGACGGCGGCAGGGTGACGATGTACACCGAGCAGCTGAAAGGCAAGCTCCTCGGCAGCACCCTCCCTCTCTTCGCCGCCGACTACACCGCCGAACACCCGCCCCCGCTCATCCCGGGCCTCAAGCTCCCCATCCCGATCTTCTTCACCGACGTGAAGATCCGCCAGGCGGGCCAGTTCGGCGGCACCCTCACCATCCCGAACATGCACGTCTACGTGACGGACGGGGTGTACCCGTGACGTCCACCTGACGGGAGCGGGCCTACGCCCACGGCCGCGCGTTCGAGCCGATGGCCCTTGGCGGGCGGGAGGAACGGTTCCGCCGTCGTCCGCCGTGCCGTACGTGTGCCGGAATGGGGCGAATGGCCGGCGGCCGGGCCCGTACCGGGCCCGCGCCGGGGTCTCCGGTGGCCGATCACCGGTGTGCCACCGTCGGGACGGCCGGGCGCCGGCGCCCGGCCGTCCGTTCCGGCGAGGGGAGAAGCAACCGGTGATCCGTCGATCGTGGTTCACGTCGAGCGCCGCGGCCGTCGCCGTGGGGCTGGCATCGGCCGTACCGCCGCCCGCGGCGGCGAGCCCACCGGCCGATCCGCTCGCCGCGGCTTTCGAAGGCGGCGGCGCGCACTGCACGGCGCGGCCCGAGAACCCGCACTGGTCCTCCGGGGCCGCCGACCGCCGGATCCTGTTCAAGACGCGCGTCGCCTGCGCCGGCACCTACCCGGCCGTCACCGTGCGCATCGACGGGCAGTTGCTGCGCGGCCCTCTCGTGGGACCGAAGGCCGTCGCCGCCTTCAGCAGCCGGGAACAGACCGTGCGCAACGGGAAGACGGCGACCTTCTACACGCCCCTCGCCGACGCGAAGCAGGTCTCCGCCCCCGGCTGGTACACCGGCGTGATCCGGGGCCGGATCACCGCGCCCCAGCCGGGGAACCTGGACGACGGCCACACGCAGACCGTGCGGCTGGAGTGAGCGGTCCGCGGTGCGCCGCCGACCCTAGGGTGGGCGCATGCTGACGCGTCGCGTGGATCCCAGGGACATCGTCTGGGAAGAGGACCGGGCCGTGTACCGGGTGTACTTCTGGGACACCGGCTCCCGGCGGTCGCACGAGTACGAGGTGACGGACGGCGACGTCGACGAGGTGCTCGGCTGGGCGCGGGAGCGCGCCGCCGGTCAGGGCTGGGCGTACACCGTCTACGCGAAGGTCACCGGGCAGGGGGACGGGCCGGGGCTCGTACGGCTGTGCGGGGTGGCGGGTGATCCGTTCCCGTGAGCAGTCCCCGTCGGCCGGAAACGGCTGTGGCCGCCGCCCCCTCCGAGGGGCCGGCGGCCACAGCCGTTCAGGGGCGAGGTCAGTTCTCGCGGCCCAGGTGGTGGACGCGGACCATGTTGGTCGTGCCCGGGACGCCGGGCGGGGAGCCGGCGGTGATGATCATGGTGTCGCCCTCGTTGTAGCGCTTGAGCTTGAGGAGCTCGGCGTCGACGAGGTCGACCATGGCGTCGGTGTTGTCGACGTGCGGGACGACGTACGTCTCGACGCCCCAGCTCAGGGCGAGCTGGTTGCGGGTGGCGGCGTCCGTGGTGAAGGCCAGGATCGGCTGGGCCGCGCGGTAGCGGGACAGGCGGCGGGCGGTGTCGCCGGACTTGGTGAAGGCGACCAGGGCCTTGCCGCCCAGGAAGTCGGCGATCTCGGCGGCGGCGCGGGCCACCGAACCGCCCTGGGTGCGCGGCTTCTTGCCCGGGACGAGCGGCTGGAGGCCCTTGGAGAGGAGCTCCTGCTCGGCCGCCTCGACGATGCGGGACATCGTCTTGACGGTCTCGATCGGGTAGGCGCCGACCGAGGACTCGGCCGACAGCATGACCGCGTCCGCGCCGTCCAGGATCGCGTTGGCGACGTCGGACGCCTCGGCGCGGGTCGGACGGGAGTTGGTGATCATCGACTCCATCATCTGGGTCGCGACGATCACCGGCTTGGCGTTGCGGCGGCACATCTCGATGAGGCGCTTCTGCACCATCGGGACGCGCTCCAGCGGGTACTCCACCGCGAGGTCGCCACGGGCCACCATCACACCGTCGAAGGCCATGACGACCTCCTGCATGTTCTCGACGGCCTGCGGCTTCTCGACCTTGGCGATCACCGGGACGCGACGGCCGACCTCGTCCATGACCTGGTGCACGTCCAGGACGTCCTTGGCGTCGCGGACGAAGGACAGGGCGACCATGTCGCAGCCCATCGCGAGCGCGAACTTCAGGTCCTCGATGTCCTTCTCGGACAGCGCCGGGACGTTGACGGCCGCGCCGGGCAGGTTGATGCCCTTGTGGTCGGAGATGACGCCGCCCTCGATGACGATGGTCTTGACCCGGGGGCCGTCGACCTCCGTCACGCGCAGCTCGACGTTGCCGTCGTTGATCAGGATCTGGTCGCCCTTGGCGACGTCGCCCGGCAGGCCCTTGTAGGTGGTGCCGCAGATCGTCCTGTCGCCGGCGACGTCCTCCGTCGTGATGACGAACTCGTCACCGCGCACCAGCTCCACCGGGCCGTCCGCGAAGGTCTCCAGGCGGATCTTCGGGCCCTGGAGGTCGGCCAGGACGCCGACCGCGCGGCCGGTCTCCTCGGCGGCCTTCCGGAGGCGGTGGTACCGCTCCTCGTGCTCCGAGTGGCTGCCGTGGCTCATGTTGAAGCGGGCCACGTTCATACCGGCCTCGATCAGCGTCTTCAGCTGCTCGAAGGAGTCGACGGCGGGGCCCAGGGTGCAGACGATTTTGGAACGGCGCATGGGGCAGATCCTATCGGTTTGTTTCGGAGCGGAATATTCGAGCTGTGGGAAATGACAGGGGCGAGCCGGGGGCGGAACCCCCGGTTCCGCGGGGATTCAGGCGCTGACCAGGGCGTACGCCTGGGTGGCGATCTCCAGCTCCTCGTCGGTCGGGACCACCGCGACGGCGACCCGCGCGTAGTCCGGGGAGATCAGCCGCGCCGAGTCCCCGCGCTGCGCGTTGAGCTCCGCGTCCACGGCCAGGCCCAGCTCCTCCAGGCCGGCCACGGCGGCCTCCCGCACGGGCGCCGCGTTCTCGCCCACACCCGCCGTGAAGGCGACCGCGTCGACCTTGCCCAGCACCGCGTAGTAGGCGCCGATGTACTTCTTCAGCCGGTGCACGTAGATGTCGAACGCGAGCCGCGCCGCCTCGTCGCCCTCGTCGATCCGCCGGCGGATCTCGCGCATGTCGTTGTCGCCGCACAGTCCGATCAGACCGCTCTTCTTGTTGAGGAGCGAGTCGATCTCGTCGACCGACATCCCGGCGTTGCGGGCCAGGTGGAAGATGACCGCCGGGTCGACGTCACCGGAACGGGTGCCCATGACCAGGCCCTCCAGCGGGGTCAGGCCCATGGAGGTGTCCACGCAGCGGCCCCCCTGGACGGCGGACGCCGACGCGCCGTTGCCCAGGTGCAGGACGATCACGTTGACCTCGGACGGGTCCTTGCCCAGCAGCTTCGCCGTCTCCCGCGAGACGTACGCGTGCGAGGTGCCGTGGAAGCCGTAGCGGCGCACCCGGTGCGCGTCCGCCGTGGCCACGTCGATCGCGTAGCGCGCGGCGTGCTCCGGCATCGTCGTGTGGAACGCCGTGTCGAACACCGCGACCTGCGGCAGGTCCGGGCGGAGCGCCTGGGCGGTGCGGATGCCGGTGATGTTGGCCGGGTTGTGCAGCGGGGCGACCGGGATCAGCCGCTCGATCTCCGCCAGCACCTCGTCGGTGATCAGCGTCGGCTCGGTGAACCGGCTGCCGCCGTGCACCACGCGGTGGCCGATCGCGGCCAGCTCGGGGGAGTCCAGGCCGAGCCCGTCCGCGGCCAGCTCGGCGGCGACGGCCTGGAGCGCGGCGGTGTGGTCGGCGATCCGCTCGGTGATCTCGCGCTTGGTGCCGCCGGTCGCCAGCGGGGTGTGGGCCAGCCGCGAGGAGTCCTCGCCGATGCGCTCGACGAGCCCGACGGCGAGCCGGGAGCCGTCGGCCATGTCCAGGAGCTGGTACTTCAGCGAGGACGAGCCGGAGTTGAGGACGAGGACGCGGGTCGCGTGCGGGGTGGCCTGGGCGTTGGCAGTCATGGGGCTTTCCGTGGTGGGGGGAACGTCGGGTAGCGGAAGGGGCGTCACGGCTCGACGCGGTCGCCGCGCTGGTCGCCCTGGGCCTGGATGGCCGTGATGGCGACCGTGTTGACGATGTCCTGGACGAGGGCGCCGCGGGACAGGTCGTTGACCGGCTTGCGCAGACCCTGGAGGACCGGGCCGACCGCGACCGCGTGGGCCGACCGCTGCACGGCCTTGTACGTGTTGTTGCCCGTGTTCAGGTCGGGGAAGACGAGGACGGTCGCCTTGCCGGCCACCTCCGAACCCGGCAGCTTGGTCGCCGCGACGGCGGCGTCCACGGCCGCGTCGTACTGGATCGGGCCCTCGACCAGCAGGTCGGGACGGCGCTCGCGGACGAGCTCGGTCGCCCGGCGCACCTTGTCCACGTCCGCGCCGGAGCCGGAGGTGCCGGTGGAGTACGAGAGCATCGCGATCCGCGGCTCCACGCCGAACTGGGTCGCGGTCGCGGCGGACTGGATGGCGATGTCCGCGAGCTGCTCGGCGTTCGGGTCCGGGTTGACGGCGCAGTCGCCGTAGACGAGGACCCGGTCGGCCAGGCACATGAAGAAGACCGACGAGACGATCTGCGCGCCCGGCGCGGTCTTGATGATCTCGAAGGCGGGCCGGATGGTCGCGGCGGTGGAGTGCACCGCGCCGGAGACCATGCCGTCGGCCAGCCCCTCCTGCACCATCAGCGTGCCGAAGTACGACACGTCGGCGACGACGTCGTGGGCCAGTTCCACCGTCATGCCCTTGTGGGCGCGGGCCGCCGCGTAGATCTCGGCGAAGCGCTCGCGCAGCGGCGACTTCTGCGGGTCGATGAGCTGCGCCTCGCCCAGGTCGATGCCCAGCTCGGCGGCGCGCTTGCGGATGACGTCCTCCTCGCCCAGCAGGGTGAGGTCGCAGACGTCGCGGCGCAGCAGCACGTCGGCGGCGCGCAGCACGCGCTCCTCGGTGCCCTCGGGGAGGACGACCCGGCGGCGGGCCGAGCGGGAGCGCTCGATCAGCTCGTGCTCGAACATCATCGGGGTGACGCGGCCGGAGCGGGCGACGGCGATGCGCTCGGTGAGCTCGGCGGTGTTGACGTGCCGCTCGAACAGGCCGAGGGCGGTCTCCGCCTTGCGCGGCGACGAGCCGTCCAGCTTGCCCTCGACGGCGAACAGCTCGCCCGCCGTCGGGAAGGAGCCGCCGGGCACGGAGATCACCGGGGTGCCGGGGGCGAGCCGGTCGGCGAGGGCCAGGATGTCCGGTCCCGGCCGCTCGTCCAGGGTGAGGAGCACGCCGGCTATCGAGGGGGCGCCGGCGCTGTGCGCGGCGAGGGCGCCGACGATCAGGTCGACGCGGTCGCCGGGGGTGACCACCAGGCAGCCGTCGGTCAGGGCCGGGAGGAAGACGGGGAGCATGGCGCCGCCGAAGACGAAGTCCTTGGCGTCCCGGTTGAGCCCGGCGTCGTCGCCGAGCAGCACCTCGGCACCCAGCTTGCGGACGATCTGCGCCACAGTCGGCGCGGAGAGGGAGGCGTCCTCGGGGAGCGCGTAGCAGGGCACCGGCAGGCCGGCCGACAGGCCCTCGGCGATGGCCTCGCGGTCGGCCGGGGCCACCCGGTTGACGACGAGGGCGACGACGTCGCAGCCCAGCGCCTCGTAGGCGCGGCAGGCGTTGCGGGCCTCGGCGCGGACGGCCTCGGCGGTCTGGCCGCCGCCGCCCACGACGGTGATCACCGAGGCGCCGAACTCGTTCGCCAGCCGGGCGTTGAGCGCCAGCTCGTCCGGCAGGTTGCTGCCGATGAAGTCGGTACCGAGGACGAGGACGTTCTCGTACTCTCGGGAGACGGCGTGGAAGCGCTCGACGAGCCGGGAGACCAACTCGTCCGTGCCCTTCTCGGCCTGGAGGGCGGCGGCCTCGGCGTACGTGAGGCCGTACACGCTTTCGGGTGACTGTTCCAGCCGGTAGCGGCTGCGGAGCAGATCGAAGAGGCGGTCCGGCCCGTCACCGTGGACGAGCGGGCGGAACACCCCGACCCGGTCCACCTGGCGGGTGAGGAGCTCCATGACTCCCAGCTCGATGACCTGGCGTCCGTCGCCGCGGTCGGTCCCGGTCACGTACACGCTGCGCGTCACGCGTGCTCTCCTTGCTCCATGGCCGTGTGCTGTTCGAGTGGCGTTTGTTCGGCTTGTGAAATTACCCGTTAGGGTGGTCTTGCCCTCTTGACAATACCTGCGACCCTGGATAAGGCGCTCGTCAGGCGGAAGGCGAGAGGCTCGGCGGAAGATCGTCAGTGTGTTGGTTAATGTGCGTTGACGGCTGCCCGTGCGAGCGCGGCGGGTCCGGCGGGCCCGTGGAACAATCGGGTCCGGCTCACAGGTCCCACTAGCGACCACCAGAACCAGCAGGAGACACAGCACGATGCGCATCGGAGTCCTCACCGCGGGCGGCGACTGCCCCGGCCTGAACGCCGTCATCCGCTCGGTGGTGCACCGTGCCATCACGGAGCACGGTGACGAGGTCATCGGCTTCGAGGACGGCTTCAAGGGCCTGCTCGACGGCCGGTTCCGCAAGCTCGACCTCGACGCCGTGAGCGGCATCCTGGCCCGCGGCGGCACCATCCTGGGCTCCGCCCGGCTGGAGCGCGCCCGGCTGCGCGAGGCGTGCGAGAACGCCAAGGACTTCTCCCGTGAGCACGGCATCGACGTGCTCATTCCCATCGGCGGCGAAGGCACTCTCACCGCGGCCCGGATGCTCTCGGACGCCGGTCTCCCGGTCGTCGGCGTTCCCAAGACGATCGACAACGACATCTCCTCCACCGATCGCACCTTCGGTTTCGACACGGCCGTCGGCGTCGCCACCGAGGCCATCGACCGGCTGAAGACCACCGCCGAGTCCCACCAGCGCGTGATGGTCGTCGAGGTCATGGGCCGGCACGCCGGCTGGATCGCCCTGGAGTCCGGCATGGCCGGCGGCGCCCACGGCATCTGCCTCCCCGAGCGGGCCTTCGACCCCGCCGACCTGGTGAAGATGGTGGAGGAGCGGTTCGCCCGCGGCAAGAAGTTCGCCGTCATCTGCGTCGCCGAGGGCGCGCACCCGGCCGACGGGACGATGGACTACAAGAAGGGCGCCATAGACCAGTTCGGCCACGAGCGGTTCGCCGGCATCGGCACCAAGCTCGCGGGCGAGCTGGAGCGCCGCCTCGGCAAGGAGGCCCGCCCGGTCATCCTCGGCCACGTCCAGCGCGGCGGCACCCCGACCGCGTACGACCGCGTCCTCGCCACCCGCTTCGGCTGGCACGCGGTCGAGGCCGCGCACCGCGGCGACTTCGGCAAGATGACGGCGCTGCGCGGCACCGACATCACGATGGTGCCGCTCGCGGACGCGATCACCGAGCTGAAGCGGGTGCCGGAGGACCGGATGGACGAGGCGGAGTCGGTTTTCTGACCGGCTGAGGGTTCGCGGCGGACGGCTTGCCTGGACGGCTCCGGTTCGCGGCTTTCCGCCTCCCCCGTACGGGGGTTGGCGGGTACGGCACTTGACGCGGCGGCGTTTACGGTGTGCCGCGGGGGCGCTAAAGTGCTGGTGGCCCTGGGGAGTCTTCGGAATCCTCGGGGCTGGGGACGCCCCATGGCTTCGCCCGGGCTGATCGCCTGGGCGAGGTGCTCCCTTCATCGGTGTAGCACAACCAAAAAGAGGCCCTCGCCCCGGCGGTCACCGGGACGAGAGCCGACACCGCCCTCAACGGACGGCATCCTGACCGTCAGTCCTCAGCTTCTCGGAGGAGTGACGGTCACCGAGGCGGCGCTCACCGCGTCGTCGCGGTACAACAAAAAAGAGGCTCTCGCCCCGGCTCGGACCCGGTGACGAGAGCCGACACCGCCCTCAACGGACGGCATCCTGACCGTCAGTCCTCAGTGTTCCGGAGGACTGGCGGTCACCGTTCGTTGAGCCACCTCCAGAACTCCCGGATCACTGCCGCGATCCGCTCGTGCAGAGGCTTCTTGCGGTGACGCCCCACGGCGCCCCCCTTCATCGGCTGCGGCCAGAGGACCGGTGACCGCTCCGGAGGGAGCCCGGGTTCGGACTCCCCGCCCGTGGAAGCCCGTGGAGGACCTCCCGGACGAGGACCCCGACGTGCGTGGGTCCCTCGTGAAGGGGGGCGCGTATGCAGCGCTGGTCCGTACGCTATCGCAACGGACGTGCGCCAAAAGGCCGTTGGAAGATCGTTGGGAGGGAGCGTGAAAGCGGCGTGGGGGGGGGGGGGGGGGGGGGGGGGGGGGGGCCCCCGCGCCGCCCCCCCCCCCCCCCCCCCCCGCTTCTTCGCAACCCCCTTGCTCCGGGGAGCCGTTCTACTTCCGCGTCATCATCAGCTCGACGATGCTCGTGAGGTCGTCCGCCCCGTACCCCTCCGCCGTCCGCCGCACCATCAGGTCCTGGAGCGCCGTGAAGAAGACCGGGCGCACGCCCTGCTCCTCGGCGGCGGTGATGAGGTTGTCGAAACCGGCCGTCTGCATCCCGAGGTTCGAGACCACGTGCTGGGAGTGGTCGCCCGTCTCGATCTGCTCGGCGAAGCGCGGGATGCTCGTCGCCATGGCCTCCAGCCAGGAGCTGAGCAGCGGGGCGAACTCCGTCGCCGGGATTCCGGCCGAGGACGTCATCGCCAGGGCGTGCATCACGCCCATGAACTGGCCGTACATGCCGCTCAGCAGCGACACGTCGTACAGCGCCCCCAGTCCGGGGTCGGTGCCGACGAAGCGGGCCGCGCCGAGCCGCTCCAGGACCGGCAGGTACGCGTCGAACGCCTCGCGGGCGCCGCTGTAGACGATGAACGCCTGCTCGGTGCCGATGCCCGGCGGGACGGCCATGATGCCGCCGTCGATGTAGGTGATGCCGTGCTCGTCCGCCCAGGCGGCCATCCGGCGGGCCTGGTCGGGCGTGCCGTTGGTGAGGTTGACCAGCGTCCGGCCCTTGAGGGCGGCGGCCGCCGGATCCAGCGTCTCCTTCACCGACGCGTAGTCCCAGATGCAGGCGATCACCAGCTCGCTCGCGCTCGCCGCCGCAACGGCGTCGTCGGCGCGGACGGCGCCGAGGGCGACGAGCGGGTCGGCCTTCTCGGCGGTGCGGTTCCAGACGGTGGTCGGGTGGCCGTTGGTGAGGAAGGCGGTGGCCAGCGCCTTGCCCATGGCGCCGAGGCCGAGGACGGTGACGGGGGTGTTGCTCATGATGGGTCTGCTCCTGAAGAGGCGGGGGACGGAAGATGTTCTCGGCTGTGCGCGCCCCTTCAGCCTCGTCCAGGCGGCGGTCCCGCTCAAGTACGCACAATAAGGTGGGTACTTACCCGGAGGTGGGGGCCCGCCCGTGGACGGGCCCCCGGTTCGCCGTGCGCCCCCTCACTGCGCCCCGATCGCCTCCAGCATGTCCAGCCGCGCCGCCCGCCGCGCCGGCCACGCCGCCGCCAGGATTCCGACCGCCAGCGCCAGCAGCAGGAACACCCCGATCCGCTCCCACGGCACGACCATCTCGTACTGCGGGAACGAGGTCTTCAGCAGATTCCCGCCGGACCAGGCGAGGAAGAGCCCCAGCCCCACCCCGAGCACCGCGCCGAACATCGCGATCATCACGGACTCCAGCCGCACCATCTGCCGGACGCCCGAGCGGGCCAGCCCGATCGCCCGGAGCATCCCGATCTCCCGGGTGCGCTCGAAGACCGACATGGCGAGGGTGTTGACCACGCCGATCACCGCGATCACGACGGCCACGCCCAGCAGCCCGTACATCAGGTACAGGACGTCGTCGATGTCGCCGGCGGCGGAGCGGCGCAGGTCGTCGCGGCTCTCGACCTTGACGGCAGGGTTGCCGCCCAGGGCCTCCCTGATCCGCGCGCGCAGCCCGTCGGCCTTCCCGGGCGCGGCCTTGACCAGCACCTCCTGGTCGCGCACCCGGTCCAGGTGCCGATCGACGAAGGAGGGCGCGGCGAGGACGTCGCTCAGCACGTCGTTCTTGGTGTGGACGGCGACGACGCGGGCCGTGGCGCGCTTCCCGTCGTAGAACGTCATGGGCAGCGACGAGCCGACCGTCAGGTGCCGTTTGCGGGCGTAATCCTCGCTGACGGCCACGCGCGTGCCGCGCACGTCGGACAGGGAGCCCTTGAGGACCTTCAGGTCGGTGACCTTCCCGACCGCCGCCACGTCCGTGCCCCGGATGCCCGCCGGATCACCCGCGGACTCGAAGCCGGTGACGCGGAGCGGGACCGCCGCGTCGACGCCCGGCAGCTTCGCCAGCGTCCGCGCGGTGGCGGGGTCCAGGCCCCGGCCGCCAGCGGTGTTCACCTTGTAGTCGGCCGTCAGGTCCTGGTCGCCCATCCGGTCGATGCCCCGGTCGGCGGAGACCGCCGTCACGGTCAGGCCGGTGATCAGCGTCAGACCGATCATCAGCGCCGAGGCGGTGGCGGCCGTGCGCCGCGGGTTGCGCAGCGCGTTCCGGCGGGCCAGCCGGCCGCTCACCCCGGAGACGCGCTCCGCGAGCCGCCCGAAGAGGTGGACGACCGGTCGGCACAGCAGCGGGGCCAGCACGATGACGCCGGTGAGGGTGAGCACCGAACCGGCCATGGGGAGGGTGAGGTCGCGGGCGTTGTCGAGGGTGCTGACGTACAGCATGGTCGCGACGCCCGCGCCGGTGAGGACGGCGCCGATGGAGTTGCGTACGACGAGGCTCCGGGTGCCGGCCGGCGCGTCCACGGCGGCGAGCGCCTCCACGGGCGCGATGCGCGCCGCCTTGCGGGACGGCAGCCAGGCGGACAGGACGGTCACCAGGAAGCCGACGCCGAGGGCGGACAGCGCCGACGTGGGCGTGACGACCAGCGGCCCGTCCGGGAGTTCGGCGCCGTTGGCGCCGAGCAGCGACCGCATGCCGACCGCGACCCCGAGGCCCAGCACGAAACCGGCCGCCGACGCGAGCAGCCCGAGCAGCCCGGCCTCGATCAGCACCGAGCGCACGACCTGGCGGCGCGACGCGCCCACCGCCCGCAACAGGGCGATCTCACGGGTGCGCTGGGCGATCAGCATGGTGAAGGTGTTGGCGACGATGAAGACGCCCACGAAGAGCGAGACCGCGGCGAAGACCAGGAACGTCTTGCGGATGGCGCCGGTCTGCTCGTCGACGGCCTTGGACTGCTCGGCCGCCAGCTCGGTGCCGCTCCTGGCCTGCGCGCCGTCGGGCAGGACGGTACGGACGCGGGCGGTCAGCGCGTTGGCGTCGGTGCGGGGGGCGGCGGTGACGACCAGTTCGCCGAACCGGCCCTTGGTGCCGATGAGCTTCTGCGCGGTCGCCGTGTCGAACAGCGCCAGGCTGCCGCCGGCGCCGACCCGGGGATCGTCCGTCTTCACCGTGCCGACGAGCTTCTTGGTCATCACCGGACCGTCCACGGCCAGCCGTACCGTGCCGCCGATCCGCGCGCCGGTCTTCTCCGCCGTCCTCGTGTCGAGCGCGACCTCGCCGGCGGCGGCCGGGCCGCGGCCCTCGACGAGCGGGTAGCGGCGGTCCTTGCCGTCCGCGCCGGGCACGTAGTTGGCGCCGGTGCTGCCCCACTCGCTGCCCGCGGACTCGTTGTGGCGGTCGGCGACGATGACCGTGCCGGTGACGGAGGGGCGTACGGAGGCGACGCCGGGCAGCGCGCGGACGCGGTCGGCCGTCCGGGCGTCGAGGCCGCCGGCGTCGCCCGGGCCGCCGCCCGTCGAGGTCACGGAGACGGCGACGTCGTCGAGGCTGCGGGACGTCCGGTCGCGGTACGCCTTGTTCACGGAGTCGCTGAAGACGAGCGTGCCGGAGACGAAGGCGGTGCCGAGGAGGACCGCGAGGGCGGTCATCAGGAGGCGGGTCCGGTGCGCCAGGAGGTTGCGCAGAGCGGTACGGAACACGTGGGGTCCTGGATTCTGGTGGTCTGGTCGGGGGCGGCGGGTTCTCGGCTGCCCGCGGGAGGGGCGGGCGCCGGGCGGTCAGCTCGTGCGGCCGTGCGCCTCGAACGCCTTCATCCGGTCCAGCACCGCCGACGCGGTCGGGCGCGGCATCTCGTCCACGATCCGTCCGTCCGCGAGGAACAGCACCCGGTCCGCGTACGCGGCCGCCACCGGGTCGTGGGTGACCATGACCACCGTCTGATCCAGGGCGCGGACCGACTCCCCGAGGAAGCCGAGGAGTTCGGCGCCGGCGCGGGAGTCCAGGTTGCCGGTCGGCTCGTCGGCGAAGACGATCTCGGGGCGGGAGGTGAGCGCGCGGGCGACGGCGACGCGCTGCTGCTGCCCGCCGGAGAGCTGGTTCGGCCGGTGGGCGAGCCGTCCCGACAGCCCCAGGGCGCTGACGATCTCCTGGAGCCACTCGGGGTCGGGCCGCCGGCCCGCGATGTCCATCGGCAGGGTGATGTTCTCCAGCGCGGTCAGGGTCGGCAGCAGGTTGAACGCCTGGAAGACGAAGCCCACCTTGTCCCGGCGCAGCCGGGTCAGCTGCCGGTCGCCGAGCTCGGACAGCTCGGTGTCGCCGATCCGGACGGAACCGGAGGAGACGGTGTCCAGGCCGGCCATACAGTGCATCAGCGTCGACTTGCCCGAACCCGACGGACCCATGATCGCGGTGAACTCGCCGCGGCGGAACGCGACGTCGACCGCGTCCAGGGCGGTCACCCGGGTCTCCCCGGCGCCGTACACCTTGCTCAGGCCGGTGGCGCGGGCCACGACGGCGCCGGTGCGGGGGGTGGTCGGGACGGCCGTGGGGGACAAGGGGGCTCCTCGGGACGGGTCGGGGCTGCCGATTCCGCGGGACGGGAAGAGGGGGGCGGGAATCGGAAGGGACTCGTCCAGTCTCTGCGCCGGAGGTCCGCCGGGCGTCAGCCGCGAGACCGGAAAGCGGTGTCGCACTTTCGGGAGGAGCGGGGCCGGCGCGTAGTCCCTGAGGGGGACGGCGGTCATCCTGGGGGTGCATGGGGGCCGGGGAGCGGCGTGGCTCGGGGCGCGCGCCCCGGCACGTACGGTCAGGGGCGTGCGCCCCCACCCGTACGGTCAGCCCTTCACCGCCCCGCCCAGCGCGAACCCGCCCCCGAGCCGCCGGGCGACCAGGGAGTACAGCAGGACGACGGGCGTCGAGTAGAGGACCGAGAACGCGGCGAGCTGCCCGTAGGCCACCTGCCCGTGGTTGCCGAAGAAGGTGAAGACGGTGACCGACGCGGGCAGCCGGTCCGGTGACAGCAGGAGCAGGAACGGGACGAAGAAGTTGCCCCACATCAGCGCGAAGCAGTAGACGGCCACGACGGCCGTGCCCGGCCCCATGAGCGGCAGGACGATCCGCACCAGCGCCGTGAACCGGCCCGCGCCGTCCGTCCACGCCGCCTCCTCCAGCGATGTCGGGACGTCGTCCATGAAGTTCTTCATCAGCCAGACCGCGAACGGGAGTTGCGCGGCGGCCAGGAAGAGGATCGTGCCGGACATGGTGTCGATGAGGTTGATCCGGACGAACAGCCCGTAGACCGGCACCATGATCGCGGTGATCGGGAGGCAGGTCATGAACAGGATCGTCAGCAGGTAGGAGTGGCCGAAGCGGGAGCGGAAGCGGGACAGCGGGTACGCGGCGAGGGCCGCGCAGGCCACCGTGAGGGCGGTGGCGGCGCCGCACAGCAGCAGGCTGTTGAGCATCGGGGTGAAGGTGATCTCGTCCGTCAGCACGGCCGAGAAGTTGTCCGCCGAGGGCGTCTCCGGGGCCCGTACGCTCAGCCCCGCCTCGGGGTCCACGGACGCCAGGGCCAGCCACAGCAGCGGTACGGCGAAGGCGGCGGCGACGGCGAGCAGCGCGGCGTCGGCGGCCAGGCGGCGCCGGGCGCGGCGGGTGAGCGGTGGGCGCAGGGCGGGGAGCGGGCGCATGGACGACCTCCGGGCGCGCGTGCTCGGAGGATAGCGGGCGGGTGGCGGGGCGGACAGGGCGCGCGGAGGGCGTGCGCCCGGCGCGGGGGAGCGGGCCCGGTCGCTCCGGGCCCGCTCCGCGTCCACTCCTGGCCCCTCCCGCGGACCGCCTCAGGTCTGTGGCGGTGTCGCGTAGACGCGCGACGCGAACGCGTGGACCTGGTCCTCGGGAAGGTTGCGGGCGACGTCCGCCTCGCTGATCATGCCGACCAGCCTCTTGTTCTCGATCACCGGCAGCCGGCGGACGTGGTGGCTGCCCATCTCCTCCACCACCTCTTCGACGCTGGCGTTCGCGTCGACCCAGCGCGGTGTGCCCCGCACCAGGTCGGCGGCGGTGCACCGGGAGGCGTCGTGGCCCTCGGCCACGCACTTCACCACGATGTCCCGGTCGGTGATGATGCCGCACAGGCGCTCGTTCTCGTCGCTGACGGGGAGCGCGCCGACGTGCAGGTCGCGCATCCGCCGGGCGGCGTTCAGCAGCGTCTCCGTCTTGGGGATCCACTGCGCGCCCTCGTGCATGATGTCCTTGGCGGTGGTCATGGTCGTACCTCCTGACTGCGCCTTCGTGATCTCCCCCTCGCGCGTGCCCCGTCCGGGCGCCGTGGCGCGTGCCGCGGGGCATGCCGGGCCGTCCGGCCCCCGTCCGTCCCCTCCTCCCATGCTCGCGCGGTCCCCGTCGTGCCGCACGCGGGGCGGCCCGCGCCATGCTCAAGGCGGCCCGCGCCGTGCCCAAGGCGGCCCGCGCCATGCTCAAGGCGGCCCGCGCCATGCTCAAGGCGGCCCGCGCGGTGCCGGGCGGGGGTGCCGGGCCGGTGCGAGACTGGGAACGGGGCAGAAGACGGGAAACGCGCCGCGCGACTGGTACCGCGCGTGGTACTTGGAGAGACGGGGTTCACGGCCATGCTCACCACCGATTTCGTCACCGGTTCGCCCAACTGGCTCGACCTGGGGAGCCCGGACACCGCAGCGTCCGCCGAGTTCTACGGGACGGTCTTCGGCTGGGAGTTCCAGTCGGCCGGGCCCGAGGCGGGCGGCTACGGCTTCTTCCGCCGCGACGGCGCCACCGTCGCGGCCGTCGGCCCCCTCACCGAGGAGGGCGCCTCCCCCGCCTGGACCGTCTACTTCCGGACGCCGGACGCCGAAGCCACCGCCAAGTCCGTCGAACAGGGCGGCGGCACGGTGCGCGTCGGGCCCTTCGACGTGATGGACGCCGGGCGGATGGCCTGCTTCACCGACCCGGGCGGCGCGGAGTTCGCCGTCTGGCAGCCCGCGCGCGTCCGCGGCCTGGACCGCGCCTCCGACGAGAACGCGCTGTGCTGGACCGAGCTGCACGTGGCCGACCCGACCGCGGCGTACGCCTTCTACCGCGGCGTCTTCGGGTGGCGGGTCGCGGACATGGAGGTCCCGGGGATGGTCTACAAGGTGATCTCCACGGCGGAGGGCGACCAGCAGGCCGCCTCGTTCGGCGGAGTGGCTCCCCTCCAGGAGGGTGACGAGCCGCGCTGGATCCCCTACTTCGCCGTCGTCGACCCGGACGCGGTGGTCGCGGCGGCGGAGAACAGCGGCGGCTCGGCCCTGATGCCGGCCGCCGACGTGGCCGGAGTCGGCCGCATCGCCTGGCTCGCCGACCCCTTCGGAGCCCCCTTCGCCGTCATCCGCCCGGACCAGCCGGCGGCGGCCGCCTGACGGCCGGTCTTCCCCGCCCGTCCTCGGCGGCTCTCGGCGTTCCTCGACGCGGCGCGTCCCGACGGCCACGGACGGGCGTACCCGGGACGGGCGTTCCCACCGGGCTTCCTGGGGCTCCCCGGAGCTCCAGGGGCTCCCGGGGCTCTCCCCGGACTTCCTCCGGCCTTCTCTGGCTTCCCGGCCCCGAAACGACTACGGGCCCGCGGCGGTGGGGCGCGACGGGCTCGGGCCGGACTCGTACCGGGTGGGCGGGCGTCACCTTGGCGCCCGGCTCCCGTGATGGGCGTTCACAAACCTGACAAGGCTTGTTTTTGCCCAGTTTTTGCGTAAAGATCGGCGGCATCCCCGCCTTCGGCGCCCCCGTGGGCCGGTGCGGGACCTTGTCCGTCCGCCAGCCTCGAGAAGGATCCGCCCGTGCCGCCTCCATGCGAACTCCGCTGCGGCACAAGGGAATCGACGCCTGGTGACCCCTCGGAAGGGTGGTCACCACTTCGGGTGGAACGGGTTTTCAGCCAGGGATCGTACGGCTAGCGTGACACGGAAAGGGACCCGAAGAGGGCGCGTAAACCCGAACGTGGTAACTGCCGCCGAATGAGCTCCGCCCATTGTCGCCATTTCCCGTCGAACGATGACCGCATCTTCCCCTCCCAGTAACAGACAGGTCACTCGTTGTGGAGTGATGAAGGGTTCGCTCACCCCCGTAGGCCGAACCCTGAGTCCGATGATGCAGGAGAGATGCGATCATTACTTCGGGGAACTTTTCCTCTGAAAAACCGTCCAATGAAAGCGGCTTCCTCTGTGGAGGTGGCCGTGGTAAGGGGGGAGCGTATGGACAAAGGAGCGCTTCAACAGCTTTTGCGTGAGCGGCGAGCGGCTATCGCCCCGGAAGAGTACGGTTTGAGCAGGCCTTCGCGACAGGGGAGGCGGGCCCCCGGGCTCAGTCAGTCGCAGATGGACCAACTGTTGCACCGCACTCACGGTACGTACAACCGTTTGGAGGCGGGCAAGTACCCGCATCCTCCCGAGGAGTTATTGCGGGACGTGGCCCGGCTGCTCGCGTTTAACGAGCACGAGTGGACTCTGCTCTGGCTCTACACGATGCACCGGGATCCCCCCACCCCCCTCCACCCCACATCGGGCACGGAGGTCCGCGAGGCGTGGGGACACGTGGTGCAGAGCATCTCCGAGATGGCGTACATCAGCGACCAGAGCTGGCGCGTGGTCACCTACAACGACGCTTTCGCCGCCATGTTTCCGGAGCGAAAGGTCTGCGCCAACACCATGCGCTGGATGGTGCTCGACCCGTCGGCTCGGGATGTCCTGATGGGATGGGAAGACCACTGGCTGCCGATGGCCCTGCCGCAAATGCGGGCGGCCGTCGCGGCTTTGCCGCACGATGAGCATCTCGCCGAACTGGAGGCGGATATTCTCGCCGACCCCATCGCCGGGCCGCTCTACCGGGCCGGCGGCGGAGGGGCGTTCGCCCACCCTGACGGCGACGAACGCCCCCTCAACCACGCCGAACTCGGCAAGGGCTGGGTCACGCTCTGCGCGGCGGAACCGCTGTCCCATCCACGCGTGCGTTTGATGGTGATGGTCTTCCATCCGGGCGAGGAACGCCGTGTCGGCCCACCGAACGTTCTGCGAGCCCCGTGAACGAGAACTCTTCCCTGAATGCGGGTGACTTACCGTCCCCGCATTCCCGGCCAGCTCCCCACCCGATCCCTTCGTGGAGGATCCGATGCCCGCATATGTTGCGCGCCCCGCCATAGCCCTGCCGGAAAACGTCGTCACGACGGAGGACATCTGTGACGACATCGAGCGTCATCACCAAGGCAACACCAAGCTCGCGACGTACCTGCGGGTCGCCAGGGCCTCGGGAGTGCGCAGCCGCCGGTTCACCCGGCCCCTTGACTCGCCGACGGTTTCCGGCTCGGCCGGGATCACGGAGCGGAACCTGGTGGCCTTCGACGACAGCGCCCGGCTGGCCGTCGAGGCGGCGCGTACGGCTCTGGACCACGCCGGTCTGCGGCCATCGGACATCGACTCCGTCATCACCAGCCACACGACGTCCTGGACGACGCCCGGGCTGGACGTCCACCTCGTGAACGCGCTGGGCCTGCGGCCGACCGTCCGGCGAACGCCGATGGCGTCCCTCGGCTGCGGAGGCGGGGCCCAACTGCTGGCCCGTGCCGCCGACGAGCTCGCGGCCCGCCCGGGGAGCCGCGTGCTCGTCGTCGCCGCCGAAACGCTGAGCACGGTGTACCGCCACGAGGACACCGAGCTCAGCTCAATGATCTACAAGGCGCTGTTCGGTGACGGCGCGGGTGCCTGTGTCGTCACCGACGAACAGCGGACCCCTGGGTTCCGTATCGACGGCAGCTGGGAGTACCTGCTGCCGAACAGCCTCGACCGCTACTGGTGCCGGGTCGACGATCTGGGACTGCACTTCGATTCCACTCGGAAGGGTGTGGGAGCGGCCGGCGAGGTCATGCCGGAGTTGCGCGGATGGCTGGAGACAGTCGGGTTCCCCGCTGTGCCGGAATGGGCAGTCGTCCACGCCGGCGGCCCGCGGATCCTCGAGGACGTCGCCGAACGACTGGGCATCGACGAGAAACTCCTGCGGCACTCCTGGAGCAGCCTGGAGAACTGCGGGAATCTCGGCGGGGTCTCCGTCCTGGACGTTCTCGCCCGCACGTACGAGGAACCTCCGGGGACGGAAGCTCCCGGGGTGCTGGTCGCTTTCGGGCCGGGATTCTTCGCCACCGCCTGCCAGGGGGTGTGGCTCCGGTGAGCCGGTATCTCCCGCGCGGCTCTGAGGCAGGGCCGGAAAGAAACGGGCCGGGGAGGGATCGGTCGTCGGCCGGGTGGCCGGGAGTGCCGTGTGCCGGGGTGCGCCCACGGGCCGGAACAGCAATTGGTACAACAGGATCCCCGGTGCACCGACCGGCTCGCTGACGGAAACGGTGAGGGAGCCCGGGCCCAATTCGGTGTGGTGGAGCGGGCGTTCGGCGCCGTCCGGACTGGCGTGGCCGGGCGGAATGCTGCGGAAGAATTTTCGCGTCCGCGGATCGGCCACACATCGCTGGGCGAGGGCGCGCAGGGTCCGGTTGTCCGGGTTCCGTGCCAGGGCGACCCGGAGTTGCGGCGCCACGAGCGGAGCCCACCGGTTCTCCCAATCGCCCAGTACCCCGCCGCGGGCCTCGTCGTCGAACAGCATCCAGTCCATGGTGTTCCGCGGGGCCCGACGGCCGGGGAAGATCGCGGCGAAAGCCTCGTTGTACGCCAGGACGTTCCACCCGGGATCGCACAGATAGGCGATGCCGGAGAAAGCGTGCATGATGCGCAGCCAGTGCTCCGGCACGGCCACCCGGGGGTTCTTGGTGAGCGGGTAGGGAGGCTGCTCCCCGCGTGCGTAACCGTAGAGGACGATCCATTCCTGCTCGGTGAGGCGCAGGATCTGGGCCACGTCACGCAAATACTCGGGTGTGGGACTGTCCAGCACACCGCGTTCCAGCTTTCCGTAGGTGCCGGGCGCGCGGAGGAGTAACTGGTCCATGTGAGCCTGGGTCAGCCCGGGGGACTTCCGCCCCCTCGGGTCCAGCCGTATGAGGCCCAGGCTCTCAGGGCTGATCGCCGCTCTACGCTCGGTGAGCATCTGGCGCAGCACCTCCGCATCCAATGGAACAACTCCCTTCCTACACCTGGAACCCCCGTTTTTCGAGGTACTGTCCGTACCTGGAAAGACCACTCGCGCCCCGATGATAGGGCCGGGCGGACTCAGGCCCGGTGGTGGGTGCGGAATTGGCGACAAGCGGAGTCGGAAGGCGCCGGGGAGGCCGCCACCCCGGCAGCGTCGACCGCCCTCGATCCGATCCCCGGCCGTCGTCGCCCTTCGGCCCCTGCGCGTCGTCGGGCGCGCCGCCCAGATGTCTCATTTCCCCGCCACCGCGGTGCAGTTCTTCGCTCAGGCGGTACCCGCCAGAGGGCGCTGCCACCGTTCGCCTGACCGCGGGGTGGGAGACAGGCCCGGCTTCACTTCTCGCGCAGCAGCCGCAGGTATACCGCCGAGAACAACCCGCCGACGAGCAGCAGGAGTAGCGCGACCGCCGTCCCGTAGCCGATCAGGGACTTGAGGAAGGCCTGGTCGTACATGAAGACGGGGAGGGTCTCGCTGCGGTGGGCCGGGCCGCCTCGGGTCATGGACCAGATGAGGCCGAAAACCGACAGTGTTTGCAGGGTGTTGAGCATGAGGTTGGTGCCGATGGTGCGGCGGAGCATGGGGAGGGTGATGTAGCGGAAGCGGCGGAGGCCGGTGGCGCCGTCGACGAGGGCGGCCTCGGTCACGTCCTGGGGGATGCCGTCCAGCGCGGCCGAGTAGACCAGCATGGAGAACGCGGTGCCGCGCCAGACGTTGGCGAAGGAGACGGCCAGGATGGGCAGGGTGAACAGCCAGTTCTGGGTGGGCAGATGGAGGGCGTCCAGGATGTTGTTGAGGGTGCCGCGCCGGTGGAAGAAGGTGTAGAGGAGGAAGCCCGCCACGATCTCCGGGACCACCCACGCGGCGATCACGATCGTGCCGGTGACCGCGCGGACCGGCCGGGACGCGTGCCGCATCAGGGCGGCGAGCGCGAAGCCCAGGGTGTTCTGGCCGACGAGGGACGACAGGACCGTGAAGACGAGGGTGAGGACGACCGCGTTCCGGAAGTCCTCGTCCGCGAAGGCGCGCCGGAAGTTGTCCAGTCCGACCCAGGACGCCGACGCCTGGCCGGTGAGCCGGGTGTCGGTGAAGGCGGTCCCGACGCACCAGACGACCGGTCCGGCCAGGAAGAGGAGCAGCAGGACGGTGGCGGGGGCGAGGGGGAGCCAGCGGGTGAGCGCTCGGCGGCGGGCGGTCATCGGCCGGCCCCCGCCGTGTCGGCGACGGACCGCAGCTCCTCGTCGTAGTCCCGCGCGGCCCGGGCCGGCGCGGCGTCGCCCGTGGCGACCTCCTCCATCGCCTCCTGCAGCGCGGACGACACCTGCGGGTAGACGGGCAGGGCCGGGCGGTGGCGGGTGACCGCGACCAGGCCGGTGAAGAAGTCGATGCCCGGGACGTACGTCCGGTAGCGCGCGTCGTCGGCGACGTCGTCCCGGACGGCGATCTGCCCGTCGCGGACCGTCCAGTCGAGGGCGTTCGACCGGGTCTGGAGGGTTTCCACCACCTGCCAGGCCAGGTCCGCCTTGCGGGAGCGGGCGGCGACGGCCCACGCCCAGCCGCCGGAGAGGCTGACCCGGCCGGGGGCCGCGCCGTGCTGGGTGGGGAAGGCGGCCCGGCCCAGCACCCGCGACCAGGCGGGCCACGGTCTGCTGCCGTCCGGCTGCCAGTTCTTGCCGAGCCAGTTGCCGTCCAGGGCGATGGCGAGCTTCCCCTTGGGCAGCCACTCGGCGGTGACGCGCGTGCTGACGTTGGGGTCGAGGGCGTCGGCCGGGTCCGGGCCGAGCTTCTCGGCGTAGACGGTACGGACGAACTCCAGCGCGTCCACGAAGCCTTGGCGGCCGGTCAGCCACTTCTTCCGCGCCGGGTCGTACAGCGGGTCCCGCCCGGTGCCGTACAGCAGCATCTCGAACCCCTGCATGGCCGCCGCCTCGCCCGGGCCCCTGCCCGTGTACAGGTGGAACGGGATCACCCCGGGGACCCGGTCCCGGACGGCCCGGGCCGCGGCGAGGACGTCGTCCCAGGTCCGCGGCTGCCAGTCGGCCGGCAGACCGGCCCGGGCGAAGATCTCCTTGTTGAACCACAGCCCCCGGGTGTCCGTCCCGTCCGGCACGCCGTAGGTCTTCCCGTCCTCCGCCGTCACCAGCGCCCTGGCGGCCGGCAGATACCGCTTCCAGTCCTGCCAGCCGGCCAGCTTGTCGTCCAGCGGTCTGAGGTAGCCCGACGCGACGTCCGAGTCGATGAGGGAGGTGTCCTCGCGGACCAGGTCCGGCGCGGTCCGCGGCGAGCGCATCATCTGTTGCACCTTGACGGCGTAGTCGTCCTGCGCGGCCTGGACGGGAACGAGCTCCATCTTCCGGCCCGGGTGCTCCCGCTCGAACTGCCGCTTCACACCCGTCAGGTAGTCGTCCAGGATGCGGTACTTGTTGTCGGTGCTGCGCTGGTAGACGACCCGGACGGTGTCCGGGTCGCCGCCCGGGGCCCCGCAGGCGGTGAGCGCCGTGGCGGTCAGCACGGCGGCGAGGAGCGCGGTGGTGAGAGGGCGTGCGGGGACGGTGGGGTGCACAAGGGCAGTGGGACGCACAGGGGGTGTGGGACGCACAGGGGCTGTGGGGCGCACGGGCGACCTCCTCCGGCCGGAGCCTGCGTGCGGCCCGCGGCGGGCCCGGCGGCTCGGTGGCACCCGGTAACGTTCCCTGCCCGCCGCCCGGGTACGCGCGGGGGACGTCGTACGGCGAACGCCGCGCCGGGCCGCGCGCCGGGCTCCGTCCCGCCTCGCGGCCCGCCCCTCAGCCCCCGCTCAGCCAGCGGTAGCGCAGCTCCGGCCGTCCCACCTGCCCGTACAGCGGCGCCCGTGCCGCCCGCCCGGTGTCGACCAGGTGCTCAAGGTAACGGCGGGCGGTGATCCGGGAGATGCCCACCGCGCCGCCGGCCGTCGTGGCGGAGAGGCCGTCCGGGCCGGCCGTGCGCAGGGTGTCCGTGATCGCCGCCAGGGTGTCGGTGCTCAGCCCCTTGGGCAGGACGGCGGGGCGGGGGGCGCGCAGTGCGCCGAGTGCGCGGTCCACCTCGTCCTGGCCGCTGGCCTCGCCCGCGACGGACCGGAACTCGGCGTACCGCACCAGCCGGTCGCGCAGGGTAGTGAAGGTGAACGGCTTGAGCACGTACTGCACGACGCCGAGCGACACGCCCTCCCGGACCACGGCCAGGTCGCGGGCCGAGGTGACGGCGATGACGTCCGCCGTGTGCCCGGCGGAGCGCAAGGAGCGCAGCAGCCGCAGTCCGTGGCCGTCGGGGAGGTAGAGGTCGAGGAGCAGCAGGTCGGCGGGGAAGCGCTTGAGGAACTGCGAGGCGTCGCCCACCGAGTGCGCCACCCCGGCCACGGCGAAGCCCGGGACGCGCCGGACGTAGAGGGCGTGGGCGTCGGCGGCCACGGGGTCGTCCTCCACGACGAGTACGCGGATCGGCAGCGTCGGCGGTGGTGGCGGTGCCGTGGGTGGCGCGGGCGGTGTCACGGCCGCTCACCGGCTTCGCCCGGCGCCGCGGCGCTGATGCCCAGCGGCAGCCGGACCGTGAACTCCGCGCCCCCGGACGGTCCCCGGCCCGCCTCCGCCGTCCCCCCGTTGCGCACCGCCGCCTGGTGGACCAGGGCCAGGCCCAGGCCGTGGCCGTGGGGGGCGTCGCCGGGGGCCTTGGTGGACCAGCCGCGCCGGAAGACCTCGTCGGCCGTCCCGGGGGCCAGGCCGGGGCCGGTGTCGGTGACGCGCAGGAGGAGGTCGTCGCCGTCCGGGCGGACGGTCACGGTGACCCGGGCGGCGCCGGCGGGGAGGCCGTCGCCGGGGCGGGGACCGGCCGCGTCCACCGCGTTGTCGATGAGGTTGCCGAGGACGGTGACGAGGTCGCGGGTGGGCAGGTCGGGCGGCAGCAGGCCGTCGTCCACGTGGCTGTCGGGGGAGAGCAGCAGTTCCACGCCGTGCTCGTTGGCGTGGGCGGCCTTGCCGAGCAGCAGCGCGGCGAGGACGGGTTCGGCGACGGCGGCCACCACCTGGTCGGTGAGGGCCTGGGCGAGTTCGAGTTCGGCGGTGGCGAAGCCGATGGCCTCCTCGGCGCGGCCGAGTTCGATCAGCGAGACGACGGTGTGCAGCCGGTTGGCGGCCTCGTGCGCCTGGGAGCGCAGCGCTTCGGCGAAGCCCCGGACGGAGTCCAGTTCCCCGCTGAGGGCCTGGAGTTCGGTGTGGTCCCTGAGGGTGACGACGGTGCCGCGGCGCTGACCGCCGGACACCGGCGAGGTGTTGACGACGAGCGTCCGGTCGGCGGTCAGGTGCAGTTCGTCGACGCGCGGCTCGGGCGCCAGCAGGGCGTCGGTCAGCGAGCGGGGGAGGCCGAGGTCGGTGACGTGCCGGCCGATGGCGTCCGTCCCGCGCAGCCCGAGCAGTTCCCGGCCGCCGTCGTTGACGAGAGCCACTCTGCGCTGCCCGTCCAGCATCAGCAGCCCCTCGCGTACCGCGTGCAGGGCGGCCTCGTGGTAGTCGTGCATCCGGGCCAGCTCGGTGGCGTTCATCCCGTGGGTGTGCCGCCGCAGCCGCCGGTTGAGGACGTACGTCCCGGCGCCGCCGAGCGCGAGGACGGCCGCGGCGAAGACGAGCAGGGCGACGACCTGGCGGCGGTGGCGCGCGCTGATCGCGTCGACCGTGATGCCGGCGCTGACCAGGGCGGTGACCTTGCCGTGCCGGTCCCGGACGGGGGCGACGGCCCGTACGGACGGCCCGAGCGTGCCGGTGTACGTCTCCGCGAACACCCGTCCCGCCAGCGCCGGCCCGGTGTGGCCGAGGAAGGGCTCGCCGATCCTGGCCGGGTCGGGGTGCGTCCAGCGCGTGCCGCCCGGGCTCATGATCGTCACGAAGTCCACGTCCGTGTCGTGCCGGACCCGCTCGGCGTAGGGCTGGAGCGTGCGCGAGGGGTCCGCCGTCCCGGCCGCCTCGGCGACGGCGGGGGACGCGGCCACCGCCGTCGCGGTCGCGGTCACCTGCCGGCGGGCGGCCTTCTCGGCCTCCGCGCGGTCGGAGATCCAGGCGAACGCGGCGCACCCCGCCACCACCGCGGCCACCAGCACGATCTGCACGGCGAAGAGCTGGCCGGCGAGGCTGCGGGAACGTATGCGAGGTGTGCGCATGGCCGACAGTGTGCACCGCGGTCCATTCGTGAACGTAATGCACGCAAGGGTGACCGCGGTCACAGCGGCGTGCATAGTCTCCGGGACCCCCCTCACGGGGAGCGGGACCCCGCCGAACGGACGGGCGGGTCCGACCCGCGGAGCCGCGACGACGAGGAGCCCCACGTGACACCCGTGACGACGACGTCACCGTCCACCCCACCGGACCCGCCGGAACGACCGGAACAGACAGATGGGGCGGATCGGTCGGAACAGCCGGATAAGCCGGAACGGCCGGACCAGTCGGAACGGCCGGACCAGTCGGAACGGCCGGAACCGCAGGCGCGGCCGGCCGGGAAGCGGGACCGGACCCACTACCTCTACCTCGCCGTCATCGCAGCGGTGCTGGCCGGCATCGCGGTCGGCTTCGCCGCCCCCGGCACGGCCGTCGAACTCAAGCCGCTGGGCACGGGATTCGTCAATCTCATCAAGATGATGATCTCGCCCGTCATCTTCTGCACGATCGTGCTCGGCATCGGATCGGTCCGCAAGGCGGCCAAGGTCGGCGTGGTGGGCGGGCTGGCGCTCGGTTACTTCCTCCTGATGTCGAGCGTGGCGCTGGCCGTCGGCCTGCTCGTCGGCAATCTGCTGGAGCCCGGCAGCGGCCTGCACCTGACGGAGGCCCTCCGGCACGCCGGCGAGGCGCAGGCCCAGACCGCGCACAAATCGACCACCGCGTTCCTGCTCGGCATCATCCCCACCACCCTGGTGTCCGCCCTCACCGGCGGTGAGGTGCTGCAGACGCTGCTGGTCGCGCTGCTGGCGGGCTTCGGCCTGCAGGCCATGGGCGGCGCGGGGGAGCCGGTGCTGCGCGGCATCGGGCACCTTCAGAAGCTGGTCTTCCGGGTCCTGTCCATGATCATGTGGCTGGCGCCGGTGGGAGCCTTCGGCGCCATCGCCGCGGTGGTCGGGGCGACCGGCGTCGACGCGCTGAAGTCGCTGGCCGTCATCATGATCGGCTTCTATACGACCTGTCTGCTGTTCGTCGTGGTGATCCTGGGAACGCTGCTGCGTCTGGTGGCCGGCGTGAACATCTTCCGGCTGCTGAAGTACCTGGGGCGGGAGTTCCTGCTGATCCTCTCCACCTCGTCGTCGGAGTCGGCGCTGCCCCGGCTCATCGCGAAGATGGAGCACCTGGGCGTCAGCCGGCCCGTCGTCGGCATCACCGTGCCGACCGGCTACTCGTTCAACCTCGACGGCACCGCCATCTACCTCACCATGGCCTCGCTGTTCATCGCGGAGGCGATGGGCACGCCGCTCGACCTGGGGCAGCAGGTCTCG
Source organism: Streptomyces sp. NPDC021100 (assembly GCF_044333095.1). Taxonomy (NCBI): domain Bacteria; kingdom Bacillati; phylum Actinomycetota; class Actinomycetes; order Kitasatosporales; family Streptomycetaceae; genus Streptomyces; species Streptomyces sp. NPDC021100. Next base: position 289,382 of record NZ_JBIRQH010000001.1, on the reverse strand, counting down.
CTGCTGCTGTTCATGATCATCGCGTCCAAGGGTGCGGCGGGCGTCACCGGCGCCGGGCTGGCCACCCTCGCGGGCGGCCTCCAGTCGCACCGGCCCGAACTCGTCGACGGCGTCGGCCTGATCGTCGGCATCGACCGCTTCATGAGCGAGGCGCGCGCCATGACCAACTTCGCGGGGAACGCCGTCGCGACCGTGCTCGTCGGCACCTGGACGAAGGAGATCGACCGGGAGCGGGCCCAGGAGGTCCTCGCCGGGCGGCTGCCCTTCGACGAGAGCACGCTGACGGCGGAGGAGGGCGCGCACGGGGCGCCGCCGCCGGAACCGCGGGAGGTGGAGCGGGCGCCGGCGGGCGTCTGACAGCGGTCGCGCTTCGGGGCGGCGCGTTCGAGGTGGCAGGTTCCGAGGCGACGCGTTACGAGGCGGCGGGAGCCGAGGTGACGCGTTTCCAGGCGACACGTTCCAGGGGGCGCCGGACGGGATTCCGTCCGGCGCCCCCTGGAACGTCTCCTGACGGAGCGAAGCGTCAGCCCGCCGCCGCGCCTTCCGCCGCGATCCGCTCCACCAGCTCCGCCGCCTCGTCCGCCCGGACGCCCGCCGCCGTCAGGACCGTTACAGCGGCCGAGCGGCCCGCCCGTTCCGGCGGCAGCAGCCCGTCGTTGACGGCCTGGAGCAGCCCGAAGAGGATCTGCTCGTGCACGTAGGCGAGGGCCGCCGCGGGCAGGACGGACGTGAAGCGCCCCGCCTCCAGGCCGCGCCGCAGCAGCGCCTCGCTCTCCCGCCGGACCGGCTCCAGCCGGCGCAGGATCCCCTCCACCGTGACGCTGCGCTGCGCCATGGAGACCAGCAGGCGGTAGCCGTCGGCGATCTCCCACACCGCGAGGATCGCGCGGGCCAGCGCCTCCGCCGCGTCGCCGGGGTCGCCGACGGCCCGCAGCGCCTCGGCCCGCGCCGCGCCGACCGTCTCCGCCGCGTCGTCCACCAGGGCCGCGACCAGCGCGTCGCGGCCGGGGAAGTGGCCGTAGACGGTGCGCCGAACGACGCCGGCCGACCGGGCGATCTGGTCCATGCTCGCCTCGGGGTCGCGCAGCAACTCCGCGAGGGCGACGTCCAGGATGCGGCGGCGATTGGCGTCCGCTCTGCCGGTCATCGGTTCTCTTCTCCGTCGGGCCCGTCCGGCCCGCCCAGGGCCTTCTTCCCCCCTCATTTTGCACACTGCCGTCCACCCCCCTTACATTGCACACCAGTGGGTAATTGCACAACCGTGTGCAAGAACGAGGAAAGGACGAACACCATGCGCCTGGGGATATCGCGTCCCGTCGACGCGATGGACGGGCCGTACGCGCGCCGCTGGTGGGCACTGGGGGTGCTCTGCATCAGCCTGCTGATCATCGTCATGGCGAACACGTCGCTGACGGTGGCCGCCCCGGACATGGTCCAGAGCCTCGGCCTCGGCAGCTCCGACCTCCAGTGGGTCATCGACGGCTACACCGTCCCGTACGCCGCGCTGATGCTGATCCTGGGCGCGGTCGGTGACAAGTACAGCCGCCGCGGCGCCCTCGTCCTGGGCCTCCTGGTGTTCGCCGGGTCGTCGGTCGCGGGCTCGCTCGTGGACAGCGCGGCGGGCGTCATCGCGTCCCGCGCGGCGATGGGCGTCGGGGCGGCCATGATCATGCCGGCGACGCTGTCGCTGCTCGCCGCGACCTTCCCGCGCGCCGAGCGGGCCAAGGCCATCACCATCTGGACGGCCACCGCCGGCCTCGCCATCGCCGTCGGCCCGCTGGTCGCGGGCGCGCTGCTGGAGGACCACGGCTGGGCCTCGACGTTCCTGATCAACGTGCCGATCGCGCTGCTGGGCGCGGTGGGCGCGCTGTTCCTGGTCCCGCCGTCCAAGGCGGAGAACGTCGAGAAGATCGACTACGTCGGCGGCCTGCTGTCCGTCATCTGGGTCGGCTCCCTGATCTACATGATCATCGAGGGCCCGCACTTCGGCTGGGGCGCCAAGGCCATCACCGCCGCGGTCGTGGCCGGCGTCGGCCTCGTCTGCTTCGTGCTGTGGGAGCTGCGCCACCCGCGTCCGGTGCTGGACGTGCGCCGCTTCGCCAAGCGGGCCTTCGCGGGCTCGACGCTGGCGGTCGCCCTGTTCTTCCTCGCCGTCTTCGGCGCCTTCTACTACCTCACGCAGCACCTGCAGTTCGTCCTCGGCTACTCGCCGCTGGACACCGGTATCCGGATGCTGCCGCTGGCCGGCGCGGTGTTCGTGGGCGGCGCGCTGACCGCGTTCCTCACCCCGCGGTTCGGCATGAAGATCACGGTCGCGCTGGGCATGACCGTCGGTACGGTCGCCATCGCGCTGCTCACGCGCGTCGACGCGTCCTCGTCGTACGACGACTTCGTGCTGCCGCTGATCATCCTGGGCCTGGCCATCGGCCTGTCCCTGTCGCCGTGCACCAACGCCATCATGGGCTCCTTCCCGGAGAGCCAGCTGGGCGTCGGCGGTGCCGTCAACAGCACCTCCATCGAGCTCGGCGGCTCCCTCGGCATCGCCATCCTCGGCACGGTGCTCGCCAAGACGTACTCCTCCAACCTCGGTGACGCCGCCGCCAAGGCCGCCGCCGCGGGCGGCCCCAAGCTGCCGGAGAAGGCGCTCTCCGCCGCCCAGGACTCGGTCGGCGCGGGCCTCTACGTCGCCAAGGAGGTCGGCAAGCAGGTCACGGCCGGCGCCGCGCCCAAGGTCGGCCCGGAGAAGGCCGCCGCCCTCGGCGCCCAGCAGGCCCAGACCGTCGTCGACGCCGTCCACAAGGCGTTCGCCGACGCGGTCGCCCACACCAGCGTCGTCGGCGCCGTGATCCTCGGCATCGGCACCGTCGTCGTCGCCCTCCTCCTCCCGCGCAAGGCGGCCCAGCCGCAGGCCGCCACGGCGGAGCGGTCGGAGGAACGGGAGTCCGAGCGGGTCTGAGGCCTGACGGCTCTCGGCCGAAGCCCGTCGCCGACAGCGCCCGTATCCCTGAGGAGCCCCTCACGGATACGGGCGCACTGTCATTCCCGAACGTCCGTACGCAGGTGCCGCGAAACCCCGTCTCCCAGCGAGGCGACGGCGGCGGCGAACCGCCGTGCCATACGGGAGTTCAGCAGCCCCCGGGCCCGCCCGGGCGCGACGAACGCCGGCTCGGACAGTTCCCCGTCGCAGGGACGGAGACCGGCGGCCACCGCCGCGTCGAGCACGCCGCCGTCGAAGACGAAGGCGATCTGATCGTCCCAAGGCCCGTGCGGCGCCACCCAGTCGACGACGAGCAGCCCCCGTACCGTCACCGCCGGGCCCAACTCCTCCCGCAACTCCCGCACCGCGGCGAGGTCAGGCGCCTCGTTGGCCTCGGCCATCCCGGCGGCGTACTGTCGAGTGTTGACGATCCAGTACGAGGGTTGGGGCTTGTGGTCCAGTTGCGGTGTGAGGCGGTGCGTTGGGTGAGTGACGAGCCCATCCCCGGGTGGGTGGAGGTGCGGTTCACGGACGCGGCCGGGCGGAAATGGTCGGTGTTCGACAAGCCTCCGGTCTTCGACGAGCTGGATGTGCTCAGGCCGGACTCGTCCTACCCGGTGGACGTCACGATCGCCTGCGTGGTCCTTGGGGAGCGCGACGGGCTGGTCACCGTCTCCACTACTCCGCACCATGTCGAGACGCCGGACGGACGCGATGAGTTCGTGGTGCGGCGGGAGCAGCTCGTCGGCTGATCGAGCACCGGAGGGCACCGCCCTACCCGGTCCTGTCCCGCAGCGTGTAACCGCCCGCGATCACGCGGGCGTCGGTGGCCGAGGCCATGCACTTGGTGAGCATCGGCTGTCCCTTCGGGGACGGTGCCGCCAGCCCTATGCGGCTGGGACCGGCGCCCTTCGGGGCGATGTAGAAGCTGACGCCCATGCGGGCGTGCTCGGGGAACATGGTGCGCCAGGGGCGGTCGGGGCTGGTGCGGGTGAGGGTGCCGGTGACGACCGCGGTGGGGCCGCCGGTGCGGAGGCAGTCGACCGTGAAGTCACCCCAGTAGACCTTGGCCTGCTTCCCGGTGCCGATCTTGTGCGAGAGGCGGAAGGTGCCCCAGGACTTGGTAGGGAAGGTGGGGCCGTTCGTGTAGGCGGCGTGGGCGTCGACGGTCAGGCGGACGTCCTCCGTGGCGATGGCGTACTCCATGCGTCCCGAGCCCCGTAGCGCGGACACCGGCGTGCGGTCGGCGCCCTTCGTCGTCGTCGCGGCGTCCGCCACGCCGGCCGTGGCCGTCGTCGTGAGGGCCAGGGCGAGGAGGGCGGCGGTGCGGAAGGTCTTGTTCATCGGTGCTCCGGTTCGGGAGGGCTGCCGGCCGGGGGAACACGTCGATCATGGCTGGGGACGGGGCCGGGTGCCTCCGCCGCGAGGCCCGTTCCGCTCCGTCGTGCGGGTGAAGTCCGGTGCTGGGGGCGATCCGGTGCGGCGGGCCGCGCCGGCCGTTCGCGGTGCCGCGTTACGCGGGTACGGCGTCGGTCCGTCCCGCGGCGCTGACCAGCGGGCCGACCGCGAGGAGCTGGGTGGCCGCCAAGGCGAGGCAGACGGCCGCGGTGCCGGTCCACAGGGCCGTGACGCCGGCGTGTTCCAGGATCTGCGTGGCGGTGACCGGGGCGGCGACCGTGGCGACGCCCCAACTGACGCCGTACGCCGCCAGGTAGCGATCGGCGCCGCCGGGTGGTGCCAGGTCCGCCACGACGCCGAGGATCCGGCCCAGGACGAGTACGTCGCCCAGGCTCCACAGGACCGTGGCCGCCAGGAAAGCGGGCAGGCCGTGCGCCGGCGCGTAGCCCGCCAGGCCGGCTGCCATCAAGGTGTGGCCGAGGGCGAGGGCCGCGGAGTCGGGGAGCGTGGCGAGGCGGCGCAGGCGCAGGGCGGGCTGGGACGCGACGACGGTCACGGCCGAGGCGCTGAACAGCAGTCCGGCGTCGGACGGTTGGAGGCCACGGTGGGTGAGGGTCAGCGGCAGCGCCATCGTGATCTGCATGGAGACGAGGGCGAAGACGGTGCCGGAGGCGAACAGGGCCCACAGCGCGCGGTCCCGCCACGGGTGGACCGGCTCGGGGCGTCCGCCGCGCTCGGCGGTCCGCCGGCCGGGGTGATCGGCGGGCAGCGCGAAGCGGAGCGTCAGCGCGCAGGCGAGGCAGGTGAGAGCGTCGGCGACGAACAGCCAGCGCAGGTCCCACCGGCCCAGGGCGGCGGCGATCAGGCCGGCGCCCGTACCGCCGGCCGCGAGCGCGGCGTTGAGCAGGCTGTAGGCGCGCACCCGGTCGGCCGGGCCGACCGCGTCGGCGATCATCGCCTGGCTCGGCGGTTCGTAGAGCTCGAAGGCCAGGCCGAGGAGGACCGCGAAGACCGCCACCGCGGTCAGGGAGCCGGCGGCCGCGATGCCCAGTTGCGCGAGCGCACAGCCGGTGAGGCCGAGCACGATGGTACGGCGCCGCCCGAGGCGCGTCGCCAGGTGGCCGCCTGCCAGGCGGGACGGGATCGTCGCGAGCCCGAAGGCGGCGGAGAGCAGCCCCGCCGTGGTGGCGCTCGCGCCGAAGTCGGTGCTGATCAGGACGGTCAGGAAGGGCAGGGAGAAGGCGCCGAGCCGGTTGATCGCCCGCGCCGCCACCAGCAGCCATACGATGCGCGGCAGCCCCGGCCCCGTCGCTGTCCCCACGACCATCCCCCCGCCGTCCTCGCGTAACTGGTGAATCGAGTAACGTCGGTTACGGACGCTAGCCCCGGAAGGAGTGACTGGTCAAGTGATGTTCGACAGTCACGTCGCGATGCTGCTGGACCAAGCCGTAGCGCTCGTGAACACGTTGACCGACGGAACCGCGCGCGGCCGCCCCTACGCCGCGCCCCGCGGAACCGGGCTCCGGGCCGCGGTCGATGCCGCGATACCCCGCACCGCCTCCTCGCTGCCGCGCGACATCGACGACGAGCAGGCCGCGTATCTGTCCGGAGCGGCGGGGCGCATGCGGGACGTCTTCCAGGCCATGCAGGACGGGCGGTTGGACGACGCCGCGGCGGCCGTGAACGACCTGCTGCGCGACACCGCCGCCCGGCCGCGGCTGGACCGGGGCGTGGGCGAACCCTGGCAGCTGCACTTCCACGGCCCCGACGACTCCTTCGCCGCGGGGTCCAGCGCCGCCTGCGCCACCGCGCTCGCCGTGGCGGTGGGCGGCGGCCTCGCCGGGCGGCTGGGCGTCTGCCGTGCCGACCGCTGCGACCGCGTCTACGTCGACCTCTCCCGCAACGCCGCCCGCCGGTTCTGTTCCACCGCCTGCCAGAACCGCGCCAAGGCCGCGGCCTTCCGCGCCCGCCAGGACGCCCGCGACTCCCGCCCGGGCGACCGCGACTCCCGCCAGCACGCCCGCGACTCCCACCCGGGCGACCGCGACTGACGCGGTCCCGGTGCGGGCGCCTCATGGGGCCGCCACGCCCTCACCCCCTCGGCGGCGGGACGCCCTCCACATACGGCCCGTTCGTCATCCGGCGGCCCAGGACCGGGGCGCGGGGGCCGGGGGACGGGTCGATGCGGATGACGGTGGCCAGGCCGCGGGTGGGGACGGGGAGCGGGGGAGGCTCCTCGACGGGTGTCCGGGGCTGCGGGGGGATCGTGGGGCGGAGTTCGGCCAGGAGGTGATCGGCGGCGACGGGGGCGCCGGCCAGGCGGAGGATCTCCGCGAGGGCGCGGGCCTCGGTGCGGGGGCGTTCGCGGGCGGCGAAGCCGAGGAGCCAGCGGGCGTCCTCGGACCGGCCGGCGGATTCCAGCGAGCGGACCAGCGGCGGTACGTCGCCGAGGGCGCGCAGTCGGCCGGCGGCCATGAGGACCCGGTAGACGTCGGAGTGCAGGCCCGCCTCCCGGAGTGCGGCCACCACCTCCAGGACCCGCCCGGCCGACTCGGCGCGGGCGAGCGCGACATGGACGTGCGAGGCGTCCTGCGACCGTCCGGCGCGGAGCAGGGCCGTGAGGACGGCGGGGACGCGGACGGCGGGACGGGTCCGGGCCACGGCCGTGAGGACGCGCTCGGCGTCCGCCGGCTGTTCGTCGGCGTACAGCAGGGCCACCACGCGCTGGACGAAGCCGGGGTTGCCGTCCCGGCCCACGGCGGTGGCCAGGTGCCGGGCCGCGGTGTCCTGGCCGCGCGCGCGGGCGTCGGACAGGGCGTGCACCGCCGCCAGCGGGGAGTTGTCCGGCGGCGGAGCCGTCCGGGCGCCGCCGTGGTCGTCGAGGGGCGGGGCAGAGCGCTTGTCCGGGCGCCTGTCCGGCCGGTTGTCCGGTGGCGCCGTCCGGGCCGGACCCTCGGTTGTCCGGGCCGAGCCCCCGGTTGTCCGGATCGGACCGTCGGTTGTCCGGGCTGGGCCCCCGGTTGTCCGGCCGTCCGGACCGGACAGGGAGGCGCCGCGCAGCGCGTCCCGTTCGGCCCGGACACGCCGCAACTCCTGTGCCAGCAGCGTCCGTCGGGCCTCGCTCCGCTGGAGACGCCAGCGGGCCCTGCGCAGTTGCTCCGTACGCGCTCCCTCGGCCCGGCCCCGGGCGCGCAGCTCGTCCAGGTCCCTCTCCAGCCGGCCGACCGTCGTCAGGAGCAGGACGGACAACCGGTGTGCCCCGTCCCGCGCGCGCTCCGCCTCGGCGGCCCGGCCCAGCGCGGCGCGCAGCGCCTCGCCGTCCGGCCCGTCGGAGGCCGCACGGGACGGGTCGTCCGGGCTCCCGCCGGACCGGCCGGGTTGTCCGGTCCGGCGGCCGTGTTGTCCGGCCTGGTCGTCGCGTTGTCCGGCCCGGTCGCCGCGGCGCGGCGGGGCCGCCCGGACGCGCTCCCACACGGGACGCGCCTCGTCGAGCAGCCGGGAGCGCTCCGCGTCGTCCCGGGAGCAGACGTCGGCGACGGCCTCCACGAAGTCCCATCGCGGATTCGCGCCGGCAAGCCGGTCCGAGACCGTGGAGCGGGCGGGCACCCGCCCGTCCGTAAAGTGCTCGGGCTGCAGGGCGCCCGCCAGGTCCCTGACGCGCAGCCCCGCCCTGTCCAGCCAGGCGCGCTGCAGGTCGGCCAGCTCCCGGGCAGGGCCGGAGGGGCCGCGCAGCGGTCCCCAGGGTCGTGTCCGCCTCCTTCCCTCACTCAACGTCCCTCTCCTTGCGTTCGCAATGGCAATGCATGGCAATCGATGACAGCAGACGGCAATGGATCTTGTCCATGCTTGTCCGGCCGGACGCCCGGACCAGTGGACCAACGGATTCCGTTGGACGAACCTCGCTCTGGAGGCCGGTCCGCCGGGAGAGTTGATGGATCTCATACTGAAGCACGCGTCATGCTTCCGGCGCACCGGGTGGTGGGGTCGACTCCGGGTTCGATCAGGGAAAACCCCGAGACGTTTCGCACTGGTGAACGAGCCGAGGAGTGGTCGATCCGGCGCGTCCGGCTCTTCCCCGCATCCGGGGCCTGCACGTTCGGGCCTCGAACGGCGCTTGTACCCATGGAGACCACGCGTCTCCGGCGCCGCATGGGGGATGCCCGGCGTCCCCTCCCCGCCACTCCCCTCCCCACCCCTCCCCTTCAATCCACTCCACACCGATACGCAGTACGGGAGAAGCAGGTGCACCAAGAGAACGCGGCGCGATGCATCGAAATCGGCCTGGCCTTGCGGGTGTTCGGGCCGGACGTGTTCCGGCTGCTGCGCCGGATGCTCGCCGCCGGCGTCCGGATCGGCATCTCCGGCCTGGCCGGCGGCCCCCGCCACTCGGGCCCGGCGAAGCCCTCGTGCAAGCACGGAGGCCGCTGTGGCTGAGGGGGTGTCCGATGAGGACGGGGGCGGTCCGATGGCGCGGTGGTCGGACGCCGACCGGCTCTCGTTCTGGGCCTTCCACCTCGCCCGCAGACGGGACTACATGCGCTTCGCCTACGCCCGGTTGGGGTCCGACGCCGACGCGGAGGAGGCGGTGGATTTCGCCTTCGAGGCCGTCATGCACAGCTGGCCCCGCATGCTGCGGATGGCCCACCTGGAGCAGTACGCCTGGACGATCCTCAAGCACCGCATCTGCGACCAGTGGCGCCGCCGCAGGCGCCGCCCCGAGCCCATGGACACCGCCGCCTTCGAGGCCGCCCTCCGCGACCAGGCCGAGGATCCCTACGAACTCCTCGCCGATTTCATACAGTTGAACGCCGCGATCGGCAGTCTGAGTGAGCGCCAGCGGGACGCGGTGGTGCTCCGGTACCGCATCGGCTACACCACCTCCGAAGCGGCGGAACTGCTGGGCATCGAGGAGGCCACGGTGCGCTCCCACGTCAGCCAGGCCTGCCGGCGCCTGGCCCGGGTGCTGCGAACGGGCGGCACCGGAGCACCGCGCGGTGAGAGGATCCCGGGCGCCCCCGGCGTCCCGGAGGCCACGGCCGGCACCGCACCGCGGGAGGAGACCCCATGACCGACGACCTCGCCCCCGCGGCCCGGGGCAGAGTCGAACGACTCCTGTCCCTGGCCCGCACCCCGGACCGCTACGCCGACTACGACGTGGCGGCGGCCGAGGCGCGCCTGCGGGCCCGGCTGTCCGCCCGCGTGTCCGCCCGCGCCCGCCGGACCGCGCCGGCCGTCTTCGCCGCCTGGCCCCCGGCCTGGACGGACCCGGCCCCCGGAGCCCCCGCCCCCGGAGACCCGGGCACCACCGGCACCCTCAGCACCACCGGCACCCCCGACGCCGACCGCGCCTGGTGGGACCTGACGGACATGAGCCTGGCCGTGCTGCGCGCCCCGGACGCCCCCCGCGACCTCGACCGCTTCATCCGCGACCGGTGCGCGGGCCGCACCGGCGCCCGGGTCTTCGCCTGCCTGCTGCACCTGGCCGACCACGGCGACGGCGCCCGCTTCTGGTGGCAGTTCGCGGCCGGCGCGGGCGACGGCACGGCGGAGTACTGCCTGTTCCTGGACCACGCCTGCCGCGGCGAGTACCACGACGCGGCCTTCTGGTGCGGGGAGCTCGTCCGGCACGGCTTCGTCCCGGACCGGGTCCGGGGCGACCGGGTCGCCGCCTCCACGGCCGCGCGCCGCCTCCCCGGGCCGGCCGCCGTCCACTTCAGCGAGCACCACGACCCGGACCTCGGCGCGATCCCGCTCCCCGAGCCGCCCCTCGTCCAGGACCTGCACGCCCTCACGGCGGCGGCCCCCTGAGACACGCCCCTCACGCCGGCCGGAACCACACCGTCGCCAGCGGCGGCAGCGTCGGCTCGATGCTCGCCGGCCGCCCGTGCCGGCCCACCGGAAGCGCCTTGACGGGGTCCGGGTTGCCGACGCCCCCGCCGCCGTAGCGCGCCGCGTCCGTGTTGAGGCACTCCTCCCAGACCGCCGTCCCGGCCGGCACCCCCAGCCGGTAGCCGGCCCGGACGACGGGCGAGAAGTTGCTCACCGCCAGCAGCGGCGAGCCGTCGGCGGCGAAGCGGAGGAAGGCCAGGACGTTGTCCTCCGCCGCGTCGCCGACGACCCACGAGAAGCCGTCCGGCACCGTGTCGTACTCCCACAGCGCGGGCGTGGCCCGGTAGCGGGCGTTGAGGTCGCGGACGAGGTCCCGTACGCCCCGGTGGTCGGCCCCGGCCGCGTACGTGGAGTCGAGCAGCCACCAGTCCGGCCCGTGCGTCTCCGACCACTCGGCCCCTTGGGCGAACTCCTGGCCCATGAACAGCAGTTGTTTGCCCGGGTGGGACCACATGAAGCCCAGGAACGCCCGGTGGTTGGCCCGCCGCTGCCACCAGTCGCCGGGCATCTTCGACACCAGGGACCGCTTGCCGTGCACCACCTCGTCGTGCGAGATCGGCAGTACGTAGTTCTCGCTGTACGCGTAGACCATGGCGAAGGTCAGCTCGCCGTGGTGGTACTTGCGGTGCACCGGCTCCTTCGCCATGTACTCCAGCGAGTCGTGCATCCACCCCATGTTCCACTTCAGCCCGAACCCCAGCCCGCCGAAGCCGCCCGGCCCCACGTGGTGGGTGGCCCGGGTGACGCCGTCCCAGGCGGTGGACTCCTCGGCCACCGTGACGACCCCCGGGCAGCGCCGGTAGACGGTGGCGTTCATCTCCTGGAGGAACGCCACCGCGTCCAGGTTCTCCCGCCCGCCGTGCTCGTTGGGCGTCCACTGGCCGGGCTCGCGCGAGTAGTCCAGGTAGAGCATCGAGGCGACGGCGTCCACCCGCAGTCCGTCGACGTGGTACTCCTCGCACCAGAACACGGCGTTCGCCACCAGGAAGTTGCGCACCTCCGTGCGCCCGTAGTCGAACTCCAGCGTCCCCCAGTCCGGATGGGCCGCCCGCAGCGGGTCCGCCGGCTCGTACAGCGGGCGCCCGTCGAACTCCGCCAGCGCCCACGCGTCGCGCGGGAAGTGCGCCGGCACCCAGTCGACGAGCACCCCGATGCCCGCCCGGTGCAGCGTGTCCACCAGGTACTTGAACTCGTCCGGCGTGCCCAGCCGGGCGGTCGGCGCGTAGAAGCCGGTCACCTGGTAGCCCCACGAGCCGCCGTACGGATGCTCCGCGACCGGCAGGAACTCCACGTGCGTGAAGCCCAGGTCCGTCACATAGGCGGAGAGCTGCTCGGCCAGCTCCCGGTAGCCCAGGCCCGGCCGCCAGGACGGCAGGTGGACCTCGTAGACGGAGAACGGCGCGGTGTGCGCGGGCCGCTCGCCGCGCCGGGCCATCCAGGCGTCGTCGCCCCACTCGTGGTGCGAGACGTGCACCACCGAGGCGGTGGCGGGCGGCGCCTCCGTGCGCCGCGCCATGGGGTCGGCCCGCAGGGTGTGCGTCCCGTCGGGCCGGGTGATGTCGAACTTGTACAGCTCGCCCTCGCCGACGCCCGGGACGAACAGCTCCCACACGCCCGTCGCCCCCAGCGAGCGCATCGGGTGGGCCGTGCCGTCCCACAGGTTGAAGCCGCCCGCCACCCGCACCCCGAGGGCGTTCGGCGCCCACACCGTGAACCGGGTTCCCGTCACCCCCTGGTGCGTCATCGGCCACGCGCCGAGCGCCTGCCACAGCTGCTCGTGGCGCCCCTCGCCGATCAGGTACAGGTCCAGCTCGCCGAGGGCGGGCAGGAAGCGGTACGGATCGTCGATCTCGATCTCGTCGGCCTCTTCGTTCTCGCCGGCCCCGTCCTTTCCGTACGCCACGTGCAGCCGGTAGTCGGGGATCTCCCGCAGCGGCAGCACCCCGCCGAAGAAGCCGTCCCCTTCCGGGAGGAGCTCCGCCCGCAGCCCCTTCGCGACGACGGTCACCGCGCGGGCGTACGGGCGGAGCGCCCGGAAGGCCACCCCGCCCGGGGCGTGGTGGGCGCCCAGCAGGGCGTGCGGATCGTGGTGGGCGCCGCTCAGCAGCCGTGCGCGCTCGGCCTCGTCCGGGCGTGGTGCGGGCCGCACCCCCCGCCCGCCGGCCGGCGCGGGCGGGGAGCCGGGGCGTCGGCGGCCGGGCAGGAAGGTGGCGGGGACGAACCCGTTGGGGGGCTCGTGGGACGACGGTCGAGCGGTCACGGGGTCTTCCTCCCGGAAGTCATCAAGGGGGGACGGGTGCGGTCAGGGCCGCCGGACGCCGTCCGCCCGCTCGGCGAGCCGGCGGATCGCGGACAGCGGCACGGGGAGCCAGTCCGGCCGGTGCCGGGCCTCGTACAGCACTTCGTAGACGGCCTTGTCGGTCTCCTGCGCGACCAGCAGCGGACCGTCCTCGCGCGGGTCGCGGTGGGCGGCGGCGTAGCCGTCGCAGTACGCCTCGCGGGCGCGCGGCGCCCAGTCGGTGCCGGCCGCCCGGCCGACCGCCGCCGCGTAGTCGAAGGAGCGGAGCATGCCCGCGACGTCCTGCTCGACCGGCTGCGGCCGGCGCCGCTCGGCCAGCGGCCGGGCCGGCTCGCCCTCGAAGTCGATCAGCGACCAGGGCCCGTCCGCCGTCCGCAGCGCCTGCCCGAGGTGCAGGTCGCCGTGGATCCGCTGGGCGCGGCGCGGCCGGCCGGGAGCCGGTGGGCGGGTCAGCTCGTCGTAGGCGGCGCGCAGCGCGTCCCGGTACGGGCGGAGCGCCGGGACGGCCTCGGCGGTCACGTCCAGCCTGCGGCGCATGGCGGCGGCGATCCGCTCCAGCCGCGGCGGGTCCAGGTCGACGGTCGGGAGGGCGGCGGCGAGGGCGCGGTGCACCTCGGCGGTGGCCTGCCCGAGGGCGCGCGCGGCGGAGGTGAAGCCGGCCCCCGCGGCCAGCGCGTCGAGGGCGAGCCGCCAGCCGTCGGCGGAGCCGGGCAGGAAGGGCTGGAGGACGCCGAGGGTCATCGGCTCGGCCGCGCCCGGCGGTTCGGCCTCGCACCAGGCCACGGGCGCGGGGACCCGGGCGCAGCCGGTACGGGCGAGGGCCCGGGGGAGTTCGAGGTCCGGGTTGACGCCGGGGCCCACGCGGCGGAAGAGCTTGAGGATGTACGTGTCGCCGTACACCACCGAGGAGTTGGACTGCTCGACCCCGAGGAGCCGGGGGGCCAGGCCGGGCGGCAGCGACACCCCCGGCTCGCGGGCGAACCGCAGCGGGCCGAGCCGGCCGGGCACCCGCAGCCGCTCCAGCAGCAGCCCGGCCAGCCGGGGGTCGGCCAGCGCCTCGTACACGGCGAGCCCGCGCAGCGGCCCGTCCTCCGGCCGGCCGACGAGCGCGGGCGCGAGGTGCGGCGGCAGCATGTGCCGGACGCCGAGCAGCAACTGGTAGCAGTCGTCGGAGCCGGTCCCGGACTGCCGGGCGCGGACGAGGAGGTGCAGCAGGCCGGGCGCGCCCCCGGCCGGGCCCAGGGGCAGCAGGTCGACGGCGGTGACCGGGGCGAGCCCGGTGACCGGGCTGCCCTTGCCGGCGAACCAGCGCTGCCGGGGCAGCCAGTCGACCAGTGGCGGGGCCAGTGAGGACAGCAGCGCCTCGGCGCGGTCGGATCCCTCAGGGGGGAGCGGCGGCGGCGCGGCGGCGACGCCGGACGGTGCGGACCCGGGGCTCTCCGCCCCCGGGGTGGTCTCCCGGCGGGGCGGTACAGCGTCCGACATGGCGTCGCGTCCTTTCCCCGGGGCACACGACGATGGGGCACAGTGTCCCGGATTGCGGCTTTGGCCAGTGTGCGGTGCGACGGGGCGCTCCCGCCGAAGGCGGCGGGAGTGTCCGGCCAGGATCGTCCGTACGGTCAGCGCGCTCCGTGCCGGAACCCCTCGATCCGGGCCGGTCTGTGCGTAGTAGTGAGGGTGCCCGGGGCGGGGGCGGGAAAACCGGGTGCGGGCGGCGACCGGTTTCCCGCCCCGTTTTGCCGGTCACCCCGGCTGGTGGCCTCCCGCCGGGGCGTTGCGGCGCAGCCGGAACCAGTAGAAGCCGTGCCCCGCCAGGGTCAGCAGGTACGGCAGCTCGCCGATGGCCGGGAAGCGGACGCCGCCGATCAGCTCCACCGGGTGCCGCCCGTTGAAGGTCCGCAGGTCCAGTTCGGTCGGCTGTGCGAAGCGGGAGAAGTTGTTCACGCACAGGACCAGGTCGTCCTGGTATTCCCGCAGGAAGGCCAGCACCGCCGGGTTGCTCGACTGGAGCTCGGTGTACGACCCGAGCCCGAACGCCACGTTCTGCTTCCGGATCTCGATCATCCGGCGGGTCCAGTGCAGCAGCGACGACGGACTGCTCATCGCCGCCTCGACGTTGGTGACCTGGTACCCGTAGACCGGATCCATGATCGTCGGGAGGAACAGCCGGCCCGGGTCGCAGGAGGAGAAGCCCGCGTTGCGGTCCGGCGTCCACTGCATCGGGGTCCGCACGCCGTCCCGGTCGCCGAGCCAGATGTTGTCGCCCATGCCGATCTCGTCCCCGTAGTAGAGGATCGGCGAGCCGGGCAGCGACAGCAGCAGCGCGGTGAACAGCTCGATCTGGTTGCGGTCGTTGTCCAGCAGCGGGGCCAGCCGGCGCCGGATGCCGATGTTGGCGCGCATCCGGGGGTCCTTGGCGTACTCCGCGTACATGTAGTCGCGTTCCTCGTCCGTGACCATTTCGAGGGTCAGCTCGTCGTGGTTGCGGAGGAAGATGCCCCACTGGCAGCGCGAGGGGATGGCCGGGGTCTTGGCCAGCACTTCGGAGACCGGGTAGCGGGACTCGCGGCGCACGGCCATGAAGATCCGCGGCATCACCGGGAAGTGGAACGCCATGTGGCACTCGTCGCCGCCCTTGGCGTAGTCGCCGAAGTAGTCGACGACGTCCTCCGGCCACTGGTTGGCCTCGGCCAGCAGCACGGTGTCCGGATAGTGGGCGTCGATCTCGGCGCGGACCCGCTTCAGGAAGGCGTGCGACTGCGGCAGGTTCTCGCAGTTGGTGCCCTCCTGCGCGAACAGGTACGGCACCGCGTCCAGCCGGAACCCGTCGATGCCCAGGTCCAGCCAGAACCGCAGGGCCGCCAGGATCTCCTCCTGGACCGCCGGGTTCGCGTAGTTGAGGTCCGGCTGGTGGGAGAAGAACCGGTGCCAGTAGTACTGCTTGCGGACCGGGTCGAAGGTCCAGTTGGACGTCTCGGTGTCGATGAAGATGATCCGCGCGTCCTGGTACTGCTTGTCGTCGTCGGCCCACATGTAGTAGTCGCCGTACGGCCCGTCCGGATCGGTGCGGGACTGCTGGAACCAGTCGTGCTGATCGCTCGTATGGTTCATGACAAAGTCGATGATGACGCGCATGCCACGCTGGTGCGCGGCGTCCACGAACTCGACGAAGTCCGCCAGATCACCGAACTCCGGCAGGACGGAGGTGTAGTCCGAGACGTCGTAGCCGCCGTCCCGCAGCGGGGACTGGAAGAACGGCGGCAGCCAGAGGCAGTCGACGCCCAGCCACTGCAGGTAGTCCAGCTTGGCCGTCAGCCCCTTGAGGTCCCCGATGCCGTCGCCGTCGCTGTCCTGGAAGGAACGCACGAGGACCTCGTAGAACACCGCGCGCTTGAACCAGTCGGGATCCCGGTCCTTCGCGGGGGTGTCCTCGAACGTGTCCGGTACGGGCTCGTTGACGATCATGGTGTGGGTGACCCTCCGATCGGTGAGGACGGTCGCAGCGAGAACACGTGCGCGGGCGCGATCGCACGGCCCGGCTCGAGGCGCACATAGTTGTCCCTGCCCCAGTGGTAGGTCTCGCCGGTGAGCTCGTCGCGCACCGGGAAGGTCTCGTGCCAGTCGAGGCCGAGCTCCGGCATGTCCAACGAGACCGTGGCCTCCTGGGTGTGGTGGGGGTCGAGGTTGACGACCGTCACCACGCAGTCTCCGCCCGGGCCGTCGCAGCGCTTGGAGTAGGCGATGACGGCGTCGTTGTCGACGTGGTGGAAGCGGAGGTTGCGCAGGCGCCGCAGAGCCGGGTGCCGCCTTCGCAGCCGGTTGAGCACGGTGATCAGGGGAGCCAGGCTGCGCCCCGCGCGCTCGGCCGACTCCCAGTCGCGCGGCCGCAGTTGGTACTTCTCCGAGTCCAGGTACTCCTCGCTGCCGGGCTGGGCCGGGGCGTGCTCGCACAGCTCGTAGCCGGCGTAGACGCCCCAGGACGGGGAGAGGGTGGCGGCAAGCACGGCCCGGATCTCGAACGCCGCGCGGCCGCCTTCCTGGAGGTAGGCGTGCAGGATGTCAGGGGTGTTGACGAAGAGGTTGGGGCGCATCACGGCGGCCGAGTCGCGCGAGAGCTCGGTGAGGTAATCGGTGAGCTCCTGCTTGGAGTTGCGCCAGGTGAAGTAGGTGTACGACTGCTGGAATCCCACCGCCGCGAGGGTGCGCATCATCGCGGGCCGGGTGAACGCCTCCGCCAGGAAGATCACATCGGGGTCGGTGCGCCCGATGTCCGCGATCACCTTCTCCCAGAAGGCGACCGGCTTGGTGTGCGGGTTGTCCACCCGGAAGATCCGCACCCCGCGGTCCATCCAGAACCGCAGCAGCCGCAGCGTCTCCCGCACCAGCCCGTCGAAGTCCGCGTCGAACGCCAGCGGATAGATGTCCTGGTACTTCTTCGGCGGGTTCTCGGCGTACGCGATCGAGCCGTCCGCGCGGTGGTGGAACCACTCCGGGTGCTTGTCCACCCAGGGGTGGTCGGGGGAGCACTGGAGGGCGAAGTCCAGCGCCACCTCCATCCGCAGCTCGCGGGCCGTGGCCACGAAGTGGTCGAAGTCCTCGAAGGTGCCGAGGTCGGGGTGGATCGCGTCGTGCCCGCCGTCGGCCGAGCCGATCGCCCACGGGCTGCCCACGTCGTACGGGCCCGCGCTCAGCGCGTTGTTGGGGCCCTTGCGGAAGGAGGTGCCGATGGGGTGGATGGGTGGCAGATAGACGACGTCGAAGCCCATCCGCGCCACGGCCGGCAGCCGCTTGGCCGCCGTCCGGAACGTCCCGCTCACCGGCGGCCCGGCCGCCGTCACCACCGCCCCCTCCGAGCGCGGGAACAGCTCGTACCACGAGCCGAACAGCGCCCGCTCCCGCTCCACCAGCAGCGGCAGCGGCCGGGTGGAGGTGACCAGTTCGCGCAGCGGGTGCGCGGCCAGGGCGGCCGAGGCGGCCGGGGCCAGCGCGGCGGCGAGCCGGTCGGCCACCGGCCGTTCCGTGTCGCGCAGGGCGTCGACGGCGGCCAGCACCGCCTCCCGGCCCTCGCTCTTGGGCACGCCGCCGGCCGCCCGCTCGTACAGCCGGGCACCCTCCTCCAGCACCAGCTCGGTGTCGATGCCCGCCGGGACCTTGATCCGGGCCGCGTGCCGCCAGGTGCCCACCGGGTCGCTCCACGCCTCGACCGCGTACGTCCAGCGGCCCTCCGCGTCCGGGGTGACCTCCGCGCCCCACCGGTCCGTGCCCGGGGCGAGCTCCCGCATCGGCGTCCACGGCCCCGACCGGCCCGAGGCGTCCCGCAGTACCACGTTCGCGCCCACCGCGTCATGGCCTTCGCGGAAAACCGTAGCGGTGACCTCGAAGGACTCGCCGACCACTGCCTTCGCCGGTCTGCGGCCGCAGTCCACGAGCGGGGCGAGGTCCAGGACGGGAATGCGACCGATCATGGAATCACCTGGGGTCCGAGGGGAAACCGGAGAAATGCCCGGTTGCTGACGGGTGCTGACGGGAGATCTGGCGCGTTCCGTTCTTTCTATCCGCTGCCCCGACGGCCGGGAGGACGCGGGCAGGGCTGCACCTGTCCGCATTCACCCGGCCGGGCGCCGGAAAACCTGCGAATACCTGACGAGCGGGAAGTGCGGAAGTATCGAGGGGGTCGTCCTGGGGGCGAGCGGACGGGGGCGCGGGGTCCCCGCACCGAGGGAGCTTTCCCACCGGACCCTGGCGGACATGCCCGCACCGCCCGGCCTACCGGTGCGTAGTTCCCCTGACACCGCCCGGGGAGGGCGGCGGGGCCTCCGTCACTCGTAGGGAGTCTCCCCGCTGGGCCGACCGTGTGCAATGTGACGACCGGGGGCCGCCGACGGCCGGATGGGGGAACGCCGCGCCCGCCCGGCGTTCGAAGGTCGTAGCGACTTCCGGCCTTCGAAGGCCCGGGTGTAGGCGCGGCGTATTTCCGCCTCGTACCGGAGCATCAGTGCGCGGTCGGCCCCTGGCGGTCGTGTTCCACGCGCGGGGTGACGGCGCCTCCGGGGGCCCGCGCACCGGTGGGCTCCAGCGTCGTCCCCAGCAGCCTCAGCCCCGCCTCCGACGGGCTCCCCGGCTCCGCGCTGAACGTCAGCAGCGACTGCCCGGGGCCGTCCGCCGCGGGCACCCGCAGCATCTCGAACGTCAGCGTCAGCGGGCCCACCAGCGGGTGGTGGAACTCCTTGGTTCCCGTGACGCAGGCCCGCACCGGATGCCGGGCCCACAGCGACGCGAACTCCGGGCTCTTCATGGTCAGTTCCCCGATCAGCTCGGCCAGCGCCGGGTCGTCCGGGTGCTCGCCCGCGGCCAGCCGCAGCGCCGACACCGCCCGCCGCGACTCCAGGTCCCAGCGCGGGTAGAGGTCCCGCACGTGCGGGTCGAGGAAGAGCAGCCGCTGCGAGTTGGGGCGCGCGGCGGTGCGGTGCGGGCCGTCGGCGGCCAGGTGCCCCGCGGTCAGGGCGTGACCCAGGGGGTTCCAGTCCAGCACGTCGTAGCGGTGGTTCAGGACGACGGCCGGGATCCCGTCCAGCGCCGCCACCAGCCGCCGCACCCCGGGCCGCACCCGCGCGGGCCGGGACGCGGCGGCGCGGGGCGCGGGACGGCCCGGCCGCGCCAGGTTCCGCAGGTGCGCGTGCTCGTCCGGGCTCAGCCGCAGGGCCCGCGCCAGCGCGTCCAGCACGCCGTCCGAGGCGTTCACGGACTGCCCCTGCTCCAGGCGGGTGTAGTACGCCGTGCTGACCCCCGCCAGCAGCGCCAACTCCTCGCGGCGCAGCCCGGGCACCCGGCGCTGTCCCCCGTAGGCGGTCAGCCCGACGTCCTCGGGCCGCAGCGCGGCGCGGCGGGTGCGCAGGAATGCGCCCAGGGCGGCAGGAGTGTCCATGGGGCAAGTCAACCGCGCCCGCGCGGGAGCTGCCTGCCCCTGCCAGGGTCAGGAACCCCTGGGCGGGCGCGCCTCCGGGGGACACCCACGCGCCACCGGCCGCGAGCCGGCGTCCGGCCGGGATCGCAACGGCCCGCCTCCGGGGGAAGCGGTTCGGGCAGAAGGAGGCACTTGGCGTCTTGAGCCGCGACCGCGGCCCCCGCGCCGCTACCGTCGTCCCCGTGAAGGCCATTCGTCGATTCAGCGTGCGCCCCGTCCTTCCGGAGCCCCTACGACCGCTCAGCGAGCTGGCGCGCAATCTGCGCTGGTCCTGGCACCCCGAGACCCGTGAGCTGTTCCAGACCCTCGATCCCGAGGGCTGGCGGGCGGCCGGCGGCGATCCGCTGCGGCTGCTCGGCGCCGTGCCGGCCGCCCGGCTGACCGCCCTCGCCGACGACCGCCGCTTCCGCAGGCGGCTCGCCGCGGCCGCCGACGACCTGCACGACTACCTCACCGGCACCCGCTGGTACCAGGAGCAGCCGCCTGGACTGCCCGCCGCGGTCGCCTACTTCTCGCCCGAGTTCGGCATCACCGCCGCCCTCCCGCAGTACAGCGGCGGCCTCGGCATCCTCGCCGGCGACCACCTGAAGTCCGCCAGCGACCTGGGCGTCCCGCTGATCGGCGTGGGGCTGCTCTACCGGCACGGCTACTTCCGGCAGTCCCTCTCCCGCGAGGGCTGGCAGCAGGAGCACTACCCGCTGCTGGACCCTAACGAGCTCCCGCTGTCCCTCCTCCGCGAGGCCGACGGCTCGCCCGCCACGGTCGCCCTGGCGCTGCCCGGCGGCCGGTCCCTGCGCGCCCACGTGTGGAAGGCCGAGGTGGGACGGGTGCCGCTGCTGCTCCTCGACTCCGACGTCGAGGAGAACGCGCCGGGCGAACGCGACGTCACCGACCGCCTCTACGGCGGTGGCAGCGAGCACCGGCTGCTCCAGGAGATGCTGCTGGGCATCGGCGGCGTGCGCGCGGTCCGCGCCTACTGCCGGCTCACCGGCCACCCCGCCCCCGAGGTGTTCCACACCAACGAGGGCCACGCCGGCTTCCTCGGCCTCGAACGCATCCGCGAACTCAGCGCGGGCGGACTGGACTTCGACGCCGCGCTGGAGAGCGTCCGGTCCGGGGCCGTCTTCACCACCCACACCCCGGTCCCCGCCGGCATCGACCGCTTCGACCGCGAGCTCGTCGCCCGGCACTTCGCCGACGGCGCCGAGCTGCCCGGCATCGACGTCGACAGAGTGCTGCGGCTGGGCGCCGAGGACTACTTTGGCGGCGACCCGGCCCTGTTCAACATGGCCGTGATGGGCCTGCGGCTCGCGCAGCGCGCCAACGGCGTCTCCGTGCTGCACGGCGAGGTCAGCAGGCGGATGTTCGCCGGCCTGTGGCCCGGGTTCGACGACACCGAGGTGCCGATCACCTCGATCACCAACGGCGTCCACGCCCCCACCTGGGTCGCCCCCGAGGTCTTCCGGCTCGGCGCCCGCCGGATCGGCGTCGCCCGCGCGGAGGACGCCCTCACCCTCGGCGGCAGCGAACGCTGGGACTCGGTGGCCGACATCTCCGACGCCGACGTCTGGGAGCTCCGCCGCACCCTGCGCGAGCAGCTGGTGGAGGAGGTCCGCGAACGGCTGCGCGCCTCCTGGCGGGAGCGCGGCGCCGGCACGGCCGAGCTCGGCTGGATCGACGGCGTCCTCGACCCGGACGTGCTGACCATCGGTTTCGCCCGCCGCGTCCCGTCGTACAAGCGGCTCACCCTGATGCTCCGGGACCGCGAGCGGCTCACCCGGCTGCTGCTCGACCCGGAGCGGCCGATCCAGATCGTCGTCGCGGGCAAGGCCCACCCGGCCGACGACGGCGGCAAGCGGCTGGTCCAGGAGCTCGTCCGGTTCGCCGACGACCCGCGCGTCCGGCACCGCGTCGTCTTCCTGCCGGATTACGGCATGGCCATGGCCCAGAAGCTCTACCCGGGCTGCGACGTCTGGCTGAACAACCCGCTGCGCCCGCTGGAGGCGTGCGGCACCTCGGGCATGAAGGCGGCCCTGAACGGCTGTCTCAACCTCAGTGTCCTGGACGGCTGGTGGGACGAGTGGTACGAGCCCGACTTCGGCTGGGCCATCCCCACCGCCGACGGCTCGGCCACCGACGAGGAGCGCCGCGACGACCTGGAGGCCGCCGCCCTCTACGACCTGCTGGAGGAGCGCGTCGCCCCGCGCTTCTACGACCGCGGCGCCGACGGGCTGCCCGGCCGGTGGATCGAGATGGTGCGTTCCACGCTGGGCAAGCTCGGGCCCAAGGTCCTCGCCGGCCGGATGGTCCGGGAGTACGTGGAGCGGCTCTACGGCCCGGCGGCGGAGGCGCAGCGCGCCCTCACGCCCGACGCGGCACGGGAACTCGCGGCCTGGAAGGCCCGGGTGCGGGCGGCCTGGCCGGCGGTGGCCGTGGACCACGTGGAGGCCGCCGCCGACGGGCCCCTCGACGGCACCGCCGAACTGGGCTCCACCGTCACCCTGCGGGTGACCGTCACCCTCGGCGACCTCGATCCGGCGGACGTCGAGGTGCAGGCCCTGGCCGGCCGGGTGGACGCCGCCGACCGGCTCACCGGCGCGGCGGCCGTGCCGCTGAAACCGGCCGGCACCTCGGCCCTCGACGGCGGCCGCCTCTACGAGGGCCCGCTCACCTTCGACCGCACGGGCCCCTTCGGCTACACGGTCCGCATCCTCCCCAGCCACCGCCTCCTCGCCGACGGCGCCGAGATGGGCCTCGTCGCCGTCCCGGCGGAGGCGTCGGGGGAGGCGGCGGGGGTGCTCATGCGGTAGCCCTCCGGAGGGGCGCGCTGCCGACCGGCTCGCACGTTCCGTGACCGCCCGCCGGGCCCGCGCCGGGATGGCCCGCCGCCCGCACGCGGGCGCTCGGAACGCGCCGGCCCCGTGGCACGAAGAACGGCGGGCGGCCGCCCGGAGGGGAACTCCGGACGGCCGCCCGCCTCCGACGGCCGCTCTGCGCCGCCGTTGGTTACTTGACGTTGACGCCGTCCCACGCCGCCTGGACGGTCTTGTACTGCTTGCTCTTGGTGCCGTACATGTCCCGGGCCGCCTTCAGGGTCGCGGCGCGCGCGCCCTTGTAGTCCGTCGTCGACGTCATGTACGCCGTCACGGCCTTGTACCAGATCTTCTCCGCCGCGTCCCGGCCTATGCCCGTCACCTTCTTCCCGTCCTTGGTGGGGCTGTCGTACCTGACGCCGTTGATGGTCTTGGCGCCGCTGCCCTCGGCGAGCAGGAAGTAGAAGTGGTTGCCGATGCCCGAGGAGAGGTGCGGGTCGAGGGCGTCGACGCCCTTGAACCAGTAGTCGGCGGAGTGGCCGTCCTTGCTCGGCCGGTCCATGTAGCGCTCCGGCTTCTTTTCGAGCTTCTCCATGAACAGGTAGTCCGCCGGGTCCTTGGCGTTCTTGGTGTGGAACTCGACCATGGCGGCGAAGATGTCGGAGGTGGCCTCGTCGAGGCCGCCGGACTCGCCGAAGTAGTACAGCCCGGCCGTGGCGCCGGTGACACCGTGGCTCATCTCGTGGGCGGCGACGTCCAGGGAGGTGAACGGGCGCTTGTTGCCCGGGCCGTCGCCATAGGCCATGAAGAAGCGGTCGTTGTCCCAGAAGGCGTTGTCCATGCCGTCGTCGTAGTGGACGTACGAGGGGGCGCCCTTGCCGTCGTTGCGGATGCCCTTGCGGCCGTGCACGGCCTTGAAGTAGTCCCACGTCGCGGCGGCGCCGTACTGGGCGTCGACGGCGGCGGTCTGGGGCATGGATGCCTTGCCGTTGCCCCAGGTGTCGGTGGGGTTGCCGAAGGCGGGGAACTTCGCCTCGTCGATCTTCTTGTGGCGGGCGTTGAAGACCTGGGAGCCGCCGCGCGCCGTGTCCTTCATGACGTAGTTCTTGCCGGACTTGACCGAGCCGACCTTCACCTTGCCGCTCCACTGGCTGGTGCCGGTGCCGCTGTGGACGGCCTCGTAGGCGAACAGCCGCTTGCCGCTGGTGGCGTCGGTGATGACGTGGAGGCGGCTGGGCGTGCCGTCCTTCTGCCGGCCCGTGACGACGGTCTCGTAGGCGAGGACGGGCTTCCCCCGGCCCGCCCAGATCACCTTGCGCGGCTCCTGGCCGACCGCGGAGGAACCGGGCGCCGTGGCCGCGGCGGAGCGGCGGGCGGCCGGGGCGGGCACCTTGGCGGTGGTGGTGGGGACCTTGATGGTCTCCTCGGTGGCCTTGGTGACGTCCTCGACCCTGCCGTTCCCGGACGCGTGGACGACGAGGTCGCCGCCGAGGACGGGCAGGCCCTCGTAGGTGCGGGCGTAGCGGGTGTGCACGGTCCCGTCGGCGTCCGTGACGGTGCCGCGCGGTATCAGCTTCTCCTTGGCCCCCAGGCGCAGGGCCTTGGCCGGGTCCTCGGCGTGGGCGGGTGTCGCGGCGACGCCCGTGGTGAGGAGGGTGGCGACGACGGCGGCCGCACCGGCGGTGCGTGCGGAACGGGACATGCAGGGGCTCCAGATCGCTCGGGGGAGAGAAAAAGGCGACGGCGAGCGGTCGCCCCGGAAGGGGCAACCGCTCGCCGTACGGGGTTACTTGACGTTGACGCCGTCCCACGCCGCCTGGACGGTCTTGTACTGCTTGCTCTTGGTGCCGTACATGTCCCGGGCCGCCTTCAGGGTCGCGG
>NZ_JBIRQH010000001.1:0-265064 GCF_044333095.1 Streptomyces sp. NPDC021100 | reverse complement strand
CGGCGCGCGCGCCCTTGTAGTCGGTGTTGGTGGTCATGTACGAGGTGAGCGCCTTGTACCAGAGCTTCTCTGCGGCGACGCGGCCGATGCCGTTGACCTTGATGCCGCCCCACGTCGGGCTGTTGTACTTGACACCGTTGATCGTCTTGGCGCCGCTGCCCTCGGCCAGCAGGTAGAAGAAGTGGTTGGCCACGCCGGACGAGTAGTGCACGTCCAGGTCGCCGAGGCCCTTGCGCCAGTAGTCGGCCGAGCGGCCGTCCTTGCTGGGCTTGTCCATGTAGCGGAGCGGCTTGCCCAGCTTCTCGCCGATGAGGTAGTCGCCCTTGTCCTGGCCGTTGCGGGCGTAGAACTCGACGGCGGTGCCGAAGATGTCGGACGTGGCCTCGTTCAGGCCGCCGGACTCGCCCTCGTAGCGGAGGCGGGCGGTGGCGGAGGTGACACCGTGGGTCATCTCGTGGCCCGCGACGTCGAGGGAGGTCAGGGGCGCGTTGTTGCCCTTGCCGTCGCCGTAGACCATGCAGAAGCACTCGTCCGACCAGAAGGCGTTGTTGTAGCCGTTGCCGTAGTGGACGAAGGAGTTGGCGGCCTTGCCGTTGCCTTTGATGCCCTTGCGGCCCAGGACGTTCTTGTAGTAGTCCCAGGTCATCGCGGCGCCGTACTGGGCGTCCACGGCGGCCGTCTGGGCCATGCTCTGCTTGCCGTTGCCCCAGACGTCACGGGTGTTGCTGAAGGCCGGGAAGGAGTCGCCGGACTTCTTGTTCTGGGCGTGGAAGGTCGTGTGACCGCCGCGCTGCCCGTCCTTCATGTAGAACCGGCCGCCGGACTTCACCGAGTTCACCGGGACCTTGCCGTTGTACATGCCGGTGCCCGTGCCGGTGGCGATGGCCTGGAACTCGTCCAGCTTCTTGCCGGTGGTGGCGTCGGTGACGACGTGCAGCTCGCTGGGGGTGCCGTCATGCTGGAGGCCGCCGACGACGGTCTCGTAGGCGAGGACGGGGGTGCCCTTGGCGGCCCAGACCACCTTGCGCGGGGCCTGGTTGCTGATGAACGCGCCGGCGCCCTCGTCCGCCGACGCCAGCATCGCCTGGCGGCGCGCGACGGGGGCGGAGACCTTCGCCTTGGTGGTGGGGACCTTGATGGTGGCCTCGGTGGCCTTGTCGACGTCCTCGACCTTGCCGTGCTTGTCCTGGTGGACGACGAGGTCGCCGCCGAGGACCGGCAGACCCTCGTAGGTGCGCTCGTACCGGGTGTGGACGGTGCCGTCCTCGTCGGTGACCGTGCCGCGCGGGACCAGCCGCTCCTTGCCGCTGAGGTGCAGCGCCTTGGCGGGGTCCTCCTGGCCGGCCGCCTGGGCCGGGGCCCCGGCGAAGCCGGAGGCGAGGAGGGCCGCGGCGACGGTGGCCGCGCTCGCGGCGACGGCGGGGCGACGGGACCCGGAACGGGCTATTCGGGACGTGTGACGCACGCATGCTC
This sequence comes from Streptomyces sp. NPDC021100, assembly GCF_044333095.1. NCBI lineage: Bacteria > Bacillati > Actinomycetota > Actinomycetes > Kitasatosporales > Streptomycetaceae > Streptomyces > Streptomyces sp. NPDC021100. The sequence continues at coordinate 263,591 of NZ_JBIRQH010000001.1, read as the reverse complement.
CTGGCAGGTGAGAGTAGCGGTCCGCGAGGATCGCGGCCGAGCGTCAGTTTGATCGAACCTGCGTACGTCCTGCCGGGAATATCGGGGCTGCTGGGGCAGCGGTTTGATAAAGATTCTTCGCTCGTTCGGGGAATTTCCGGATGAATCGGTCGAATTGACCATTCCGGTTGGGATGGGGAGTGCGATATGGGCGTGGGGCGTGAGACGTGGGACGGGGCGCGGCCCGGGACGGCGAGAGGCGCCGCCCGGGGGAGTCGGTGCTCACCCCGGGCGGCGCCCGGTCCCGCGCTGCCGGCTGCTAGAAGGTCAGCCGCCACTTGTCGATGGTGCCGGAGTCACCCGAGTACACGTCCTGGACCTTGAGCTTCCAGGTGCCGTTGGCGCTCACCGAGGAGGCGTCGACGGTGTACGTCTCGGAGACGTTCGCGGCGGAGTCCCAGGCGTCGGAGTCCTTGAGCCGCCAGGTCTTCCCGTTCGGGGCGACCAGGTCGATCGTGAGGTCACCGCGGTAGGTGTGGGTGATGTTCACGTCCACCTTGAGCGCGGAGGGGCCGTTGCCGCTCCGGGTGACGACGATCGGCGAGGTCACGGCCGCGCCCGCGTCCGGGATGGCCACCTGGGTGGTGTTCTCGAAGACGCTGCCGCCGCCCGGGGTGTTGACCGTCCACTTGAAGGACGTGGAGCCGGTCTTGCCCGCGGAGTCCTTGACCGTCACCGTCACGTTGCTGGTGCCCGTGGTGGTGGGGGTGCCGGAGATCAGGCCGGTGGAGGCGTTGATCGACAGGCCGGCCGGCAGGCCGGTGGCCGAGTAGGTCAGCGCGCCGCTCGTCGAACCGGTGGCCTTGATCTGCAGGGAGACGGCCTGGTTCACGATGCTGGTCTGGTCGCCGGGGCTGGTGACCGAGACGCCGGAGGAGGCGCGGGGCCCGACGTTGATGGCCGCCCAGGCGTTGGCCACGTTGTTGTACGTGTCGCTGTTGACGCCGAACAGCTCGCCGGCCGCCCACAGGGTGGCGTCGCGGGCGCCCTTGTAGTCGGTGTTGGACTGCATGCGCTCGCTCAGCGCCTTGTACCAGATCTTCGCGGCGTTGTCCCGGCCGATGCCGGTGACGGGCAGGCCGTCGGAGGTCGGGCTGTCGTAGTGGACGTTGTTGATGTCCTTGGGGCCGCTGCCCTCGGAGGCCAGGTAGAACCAGTGGTTGGCCGGGCCGGACGAGTAGTGCACGTCGATGCCGCCGAGGCCGGAGTACCAGGCGTCCTTGGAGGAGCCGTCCCTGCTGGGCTTGTCCATGTAGCGCAGCGGGGTGCCGTCACCGTTGATGTTGATCTTCTCGCCGATGAGGTAGTCGCCCGGGTCGGCCGGGTTGTTGGCCCAGAACTCCACGGCGGTGGCCATGATGTCCGAGGTCGCCTCGTTGAGGCCGCCGGACTCACCGCTGTAGGTGAGGTTGGCGGTGGCGGAGGTGACGCCGTGGGTCATCTCGTGCGCCGCGACGTCGATCGAGGTGAGCGGGATGCCGTTGCCGTCGCCGTAGGTCATGCAGAAGCAGCTGTCGTCCCAGAAGGCGTTGACGTAGTTGTTGCCGTAGTGGACGCGGCTGTACGCCCCGACGCCGTCGCCCCGGATGCCGTTGCGGCCGTGCACGCTCTTGTAGTAGTCCCAGGTGAGCTGGGCGCCGTAGGCCGCGTCCACGCCGGCGGTCGCCGGGTCGGAGTTGGTCCCGTTGCCCCAGACGTCGTCGCTGTCGGTGAACAGGGTGCCGGTGCCCGACGAACCGTGGTTCAGGTTGTACGTCTTGTGGCCGCCGCGCGTGGTGTCGTACATCTGGTACGAGCTGCCGGACTTGGTCGTACCGATGGTGACCTGGCCGCTGTGCTGGCTGTTGCCGGTGCCCTGCTTGACGCCCTGGAACTCGAAGAGCTTCTTGCCGGTCTTCGCGTCCGTGATGACGTGCAGCTGGCTGGGCGTGCCGTCGTCCTGGACGCCGCCCACGACGGTCTCGTAGGCCAGCACGGGCTTGCCGTTGGCCGCCCAGACGACCTTGCGCGGCGCCTTGTCGGCCTTGCCGGCCTTGGAGCCCTTGGCGCGGGCGGCCTTGACGGCGTCCTTCTCGGCCGCGGAGGCGGCGAGGGACGGGGTCGTGGTGGCGACCGCGATGCGCTGCTTGGTGGCCTTCGCGGCGGTCTTGACCTGGCCGCTCTGGGTGGCGTCGACCACCAGGTCGCCGCCGAGCACCGGCAGGCCGTCGTAGGTGCGCTCGTACCGCGTGTGCAGGGTGCCGTTCCGGTCCTTGACGACGTCCTTGACGACGAGCTTCTCCTTGGCCCCGAGGCCCAGGTTCTTCGCCGTCTCCGCCTTGGTGGCGTTGGCGTCGCGTATCAGCTCGGCCCGCTGCGACGGTGACAGCTTGACCGGCTCGGCGCCCGGATCGGGCTTGTGGATCGACTGCCGGGGGGCCGGGTGCGCGGCCTTGTCCTGCCCGGCGTTGGCCGAGGTCGTCTGGACGCCTACGGCGAGCATCGCGGTGACGGCGACGAGTGCGCCGGTCGCGACGGCGCGTCTCTGGGGGGTGGGTCTCACGCTGACTCCTTCTGCGGCGACCACGACCGGTGGGTGTGTGGCCGGATGGGCGACCGGGCGGCGTGGGGAGCCGGCCGGCAGTTCACGGCAGAACCAGTGGAGAAGAGAGGAGGGAAACGTCGGAAGTGCCGGGGAAAGCGGTGGGAGAGATGAGGGTGAGGCTTCCGTTGGGGCCCGAGGGGTGTAACGGGGCGGTACGGGAGCTTCGGTGCGGGTGCTTCGAGGAGGAAGCCCCGACGGGGAGGCTTCGACGGTGAAGCCTCGATGCGGAACTGTGGGGGGTTTCGCTCTGGGGGTGGGGGGTGTTCCGGCGCCGGTTGTGGTGAAGAGTGCCACCGCCCCCCGTCGTATGTCAGGGGCGCGTCAACAAGTTGGCCGGAAAATGTCCGTTGGCCAAAGATCGCTGTCCGAATAGCGGGCGGTATGCGGGAGTTGGGCGGGGAAGGGGCATCCGACCCCCCGGAGCTGGCCGGAAGACGCCTCGCCCGGCGGCCGGAAGAGGGCGGTCCGCCACCCGCGGCCGGACGGCACGGAGTGCCGGCGCATGGCCGGATGCGGCCGTTCCGGGGCGGTTGCCGGGGCGGCGTTCCGGGCATACCCGTGCCGGTGGATCCGGCCGCCCGCGGGCCGCCCGCCCGGGGCGCAGCGGCTGGCCCTCCCGCGCTGCCGGCGCCCCTGGCCCGCGTGCCGCCCCCCCCGGGCGCCCGCCCGCTGCCGGCGGCGCGCCCGTGCCGCCTGTGCCGCCCGTCCGGCCGTGCCGTCCGTCCGCCCGTGCCGTCCGTCCGCCCGTGCCGCCCGTGCCGCCTGTGCCGTCCGTCCGGCCGTGCTCGCGCGGGCGACCGGGTGCGTCTGTGCTGTCCGCCCCGCCGTGCTCGCGCGGACGCGAGGGCGTTCCGGCGCGTCTTCCTCGCCGTGTCGTGTCGTGCCGCGCCGGCGTCCGGGGCCGCCGGGCGTCGGCTGCCCGCGCGCCGTCGGCTCGGAGCGGACCGTTCGGCCAGGGGCGGACCGTCGGCCCCGAGCCGACGGCGCGTTCGCCCGTGGCGCGTTCGCCCACGGCACGCCGCGCTGCGGCGTCCGGTTACACCAGGCTCTCCCGCCACGCCCGGTGCAGCTCCGCGAACCTCCCCGTCCCCGCCGTCAGTTCGGCCGGAGTGCCGTCCTCCACCACCCGGCCGTCGGCCATCACCAGCACCCGGTCCGCGATCTCGACGGTCGACAGCCGGTGCGCGATGACCACCGCCGTCCGGCCGCGCAGGACCGTGCGCATCGCGCGCTGGACGGCACGCTCGCCCGGGATGTCGAGCGAGGACGTGGCCTCGTCGAGGACGATGACGGCCGGGTCGGCGAGGAGGGCCCGGGCGAAGCCGACGAGCTGCCGCTGGCCGGCGGAGATGCGTCCGCCGCGCTTGCGGACGTCGGTGTCGTAGCCGTCGGGCAGGGCGGTGATGAAGTCGTGCGCGCCGATGGCCTTGGCGGCGCGCTCGATGTCCGCGCGGGAGGCGTCGGGGCGCCCGACGGCGATGTTCTCGGCGACGGTGCCGGAGAACAGGAACGCCTCCTGCGTCACCATCACGACGTGCCGGCGCAGCTCGGCGCCGGACAGCTCGGTGAGGGGCACGCCGTCCAGCAGCACCCGCCCCTCCGTCGGGTCGTAGAACCGGGCCAGCAGCTTGGCCAGGGTGGACTTGCCGGCGCCGGTGGCGCCGACGACCGCCACCGTGCGGCCGGCGGCGAGGGTGAGGTCGAAGCGGGGGAGGACCTCGCCACCGGTGCGGTAGGCGAAGCGCACACCCTCGAAGACGGCCTCGCGGCCCGGGTCGCCCGCGGGGCGCGGCGGCAGCGGGACGGGCCGTTCCGGCTCCGGGACGGTGGGCCGCTGCGCCAGCAGCCCGGCGATCTTCTCCAGCGAAGCGGCCGCGGACTGGTACGAGTTGAGGAACATGCCGATCTGGTCGACCGGGTCGTAGAGCCGCCGCAGATAGAGCACCGCCGCCGCGAGCACGCCCAGCTCCAGGCCGCCGGAGGCCACCCGGTAGGCGCTCCAGACCACGATCGCGGTCAGCGAGACGTTGCAGATCAGCCGGGAGGTCATCACATAGCGGGCCATGCTGAGCATGGCGTCCGCGTTGGTCTCCCGGTGCGCGCGGTTGAGCTCGGCGAAGTGCTCCTCGTTCACGGCCTCCCGGCGGAACGCCTGCACCGGCCGGATGCCGTTCATCGTCTCCGCGAACTTCACGATGACGGCGGCGGTGGCCGTCGACTTCCGGCGGTGCACGGTCAGCGACCGCCGCCGGTAGCCGCGCATGACGAGGGCGAGCGGGACGAAGGACAGGGCCGCCGCCGCGCCCGTCCGCCAGTCCAGCCAGGCGAGGGTCGCGGAGACGAGGACGACCGACGCGGCGATGCCCATGAGCTCCTGGAGCCCGTCGTTGAGCAGTTCGCGGAGCGATTCGACGTCGGTGGTGGCCCGGGAGATCACCCGGCCCGAGGTGTAGCGCTCGTGGAAGTCGACGCTCAGCGTCTGCGCGTGCCGGAAGATCCGGCCGCGCAGGTCGAGCAGGGCGTCCTGGCCGACCCGGGCCGAGACCCGGACGAAGGCGAGCTGGAGCAGGCCCGAGGCCACCGCGCAGACCAGGTAGGCGGCGCCGACGGCGGCGAGCGGGCCGTAGTCGTCCCGGCGGACGGCCGGCACGGCCCGGTCGATGGCGACGGCGACGAGCAGCGGGCCCGCCTGCACCGCCGCCTGCTGGGCCAGCAGCAGCAACACCGTGAGCCACACGCGTCCGCGCGCCGGCGCCAGCAGGGAGCGCAGCAGCTTCAGCGAGGCGCCCTTGGGGGCGGGCAGGACGTCCTGGGCGACGGGATCGTCCGCGGCGGGGCCCGGCGGGGCGCCGGCGGGCCCCTCGGTATCGCTCGCGGCCGGCCGGGCGCCGGTGTCCCGCGGACCGGAGACGGTGGAGGTCACGGTCGGTCGTCCCCTTCCTGGCGATCCTCGTGCGGCTCCCGCCCGCCCTCGGGGGCGGACATCAGCCAGGCGTACTCCCGGTTCTCGCGCAGCAGTTGATGGTGGGTGCCCACGGCCGTGATGCGGCCCTCCGACAGCAGCGCGACCCGGTCGGCGAGCAGCACGGTGGACGGGCGGTGGGCGACGACGAGCGCGGTCGTGGTGGCGAGCACCTCGCGCAGCGCCCGTTCGACCTGCGCCTCGGTGTGCACGTCGAGCGCCGAGAGCGGGTCGTCGAGGATCAGGAACCGGGGGTCGCCGATCACGGCGCGGGCCAGGGCGAGGCGCTGGCGCTGGCCGCCGGAGAGGCTGAGGCCCTGCTCGCCGACCTGGGTGGCGGTGCCCTGCGGCAGCGCGTGGACGAAGCCGTCGGCCTGCGCGACCGCCAGCGCCCGCTCCAGCCCGGCGGGTCCGGCCGCCGCCCCGCCCATCAGCACGTTCTCGCCCACGGAGGCGCTGAACAGGGTGGGTTCCTCGAACGCCACGGCCACCAGCTCGCGCAGCCGCGCGCGGGGGAGCGTGGCGATGTCGCGGCCGTCGAGGGTGATCCGGCCGGCGGTGGCCTCGTGCAGCCGGGGGATCAGCGCGGTCAGCGTCGTCTTGCCGCTGCCGGTGGCCCCGACCAGGGCCATGGTCTCGCCGGGCCGGATGTGCAGATCGACACCGCGCAGCACGGGCGGGGCGTCCGGCGGCGCGTCGGGATACCGGAACTCGACGCCTTCCAGGCGCAGTCCGCCCACGCCGGCCGTCGTCTCATCCGGAGCGCTCACCAGGACAGGCGCGTTCCGGGGCGCGGGCGAACCCCGCAGCACGGGCACGTCCTCCGGTACGGGCCCACCCTCCGGCGCCGATGCGCATCCCGACGTTGCCGTGCCTCGTGCCGCCGACACTCTTTCCGGCACCGATGGGCCCTCCGGCACCGATGGGCCCTCCGGCACCGATGCGCCTTCCGGCACCGGCGCGCCCTCCGACGCGGACACGTCGTCCGGTACCCGGACGTCCAGCACCTCGAAGTAGCGGTCCGTCGCCGTGGCGGCCTCGTTGGACAGCGCCAGCAGGAACCCGATCGACTCCACCGGCCAGCGCAGCGCCAGCGCCGTCGACAGGAACGCCACCAGCGCCCCCGCCGTCAGACCGCCGTCGGCGACCTCGCGGACGCCCAGCACCAGCGCCGCGCCGATCGCCACCTCGGGCAGGATCATGATGACCGCCCACAGCGCCCCGAGCAGCCGCGCCTTGTGCAACTCCGTCGCGCGGACCCGGCCGGAGAGCGCCGCGAAGGCCCGCTGCTGCCCCCGGTGCCGGCCGAAGCCCTTGATGATCCGGATGCCGAGGACGCTCTCCTCCACCACCGTGGTCAGATCGCCGACCTGGTCCTGCGCGGTGCGGGCGGCCAGTGAGTAGCGGGCCTCGAAGGAGCGGCAGAGGATCACCAGCGGTATGACGGGCGCGAGCAGCACCAGCCCCAGCGTCCACCGCTGGAGCAGCAGGATGACGAAGCCGATGACGATCGTCAGCCCGTTGACGACGAGGAACGTCAGCGCGAACGCCAGGAAGATGCGCAGCAGCATCAGGTCGGTGGTCGCGCGGGAGAGCAACTGCCCGGACGCCCACCGGTCGTGGAAGGCGACGGGCAGCCGCTGCAGATGCCGGTAGAGCGTGGCCCGCATGGTCGCCTCGACCTCGGCGAGCGGCCGGGCCACCAGCAGCCGGCGGAGCCCGAACAGGCCCGCCTCCAGCGTGCCCAGCACGAGGATCGCCAGCCCGCCGAGCCACACCCCGGGCGGGTCGCGGTCCGCGATCGGGCCGTCGACGGTCCACTTGAGGGCCAGGGGGATCACCAGGCTCATGGCCGAGGCGAACACCGCCATCACCACGCCGGCCAGCATCCGGCCGCGGGCCGGCCGCACGAACGGCCACAGGCGCAGCAGCGAGCGCACGGCGGAGCGGTGCGCCTCGGCTCCGGGTGCTTCACGGTTTCCGGTCATCAGTGGGGAGCCTACGACCCGCCACTGACAACGCTCACTCGGATTTCCGCCCTAGGCCGGTGGACGGGCGCGGCCCTCCGTCCCGTCCCCGGTCACCCGTCCCGGCAGCACCTTCCACACCGCAACGGACCGCGCCTCCACGGTGGTTGGGGCGCCCGCCGGCCGGCGCGCGCCCGGTGCGTTCTCCTGTTCCTCACGGGCCGTGTCGACGAGCAGCTCGTACGCCTCCGCCCACGGCGGCCCGGGCAGCGTGAACCGGATCGGCTCGTCCCCGGCGTGCAGGACGACGAGGAAGCTGTCGTCCGTGACGGGAGTGCCGTCCGGGCCGCGCTGCGGGATGTCGCCGCCGGAGAGGTACATGCCGAGCGTGGCGGCGGGCGCGTACCAGTCGGACTCTGTCATCTCGGTGCCGCGCGCCGTGAACCAGGCGAGGTCCCGCAGCCCGTCCGACGACCGCGGCCGGCCGGAGTAGAAGGCGCGGCTGCGCAGCACGGGGTGGGCGCGGCGGAGCGCCAGCAGCCGGGAGGCCAGGTCGGCGAGGGCGCGCCAGCCCGGGTCCGCCAGCAGCGACCAGTCGACCCAGCCGGTCTCGTTGTCCTGGCAGTAGGCGTTGTTGTTGCCGCCCTGGGTGCGGCCCATCTCGTCACCCGCGACGAGCATCGGCACCCCGGTGGAGAGCAGCAGCGTGGTCAGCAGGTTGCGCACCTGCCGCCGGCGCAGGGCGAGCACGCCGGTGTCGTCCGTCGGGCCCTCCGCGCCGCAGTTCCACGAGCGGTTGTCGTCGCTGCCGTCCCGGTTGCCCTCCCCGTTGGCCTCGTTGTGCTTCCGCTCGTAGCTCACCAGGTCGCGCAGGGTGAACCCGTCGTGCGCGGTGACGAAGTTGACGGAGGCGTACGGGCGCCGGCCGCCCCAGGCGTAGAGGTCGCTGGAGCCGGAGAGCCGGTAGCCCAGGTCGCGTACGTCCGGCAGGGCGCCGCGCCAGAAGTCCCGTACGGCGTCCCGGTAGCGGTCGTTCCACTCCGTCCACAGCGGGGGGAAGTGCCCCACCTGGTAGCCGCCGGAGCCGACGTCCCACGGCTCGGCGATCAGCTTGACCCGGCGCAGCACCGGGTCCTGCGCGATCACCGCGAGGAACGGCGAGAGCATGTCCGGCCCGTCGACGGCGCGCATCGCCCGGGCGAGCGCCGCCGCCAGGTCGAAGCGGAAGCCGTCGACGCCCATCTCCGTCACCCAGTACCGCAGCGAGTCGGTGATCAGCCGGAGCGCGTTGGGCTGGACGACGTGCAGGGTGTTGCCGCAGCCGGTGTAGTCGGCGTAGCGGCGGGGGTCGTCCTGGAGCCGGTAGTAGCGGCGGTTGTCGACGCCGCGCAGCGAGAGCGTGGGCCCGAGCTCGCCGCCCTCGGCGGTGTGGTTGTAGACGACGTCGAGGATGACCTCGATGCCGGCCGCGTGCAGCGCCCTGACCATCCGCTTGAACTCGCCGACCTGCTGGCCGCGGGTCCCGGTGGCGGCGTAGGCGGCGTGCGGCGCGAAGTAGCCGATGGAGTTGTAGCCCCAGTAGTTGCGCAGGCCGCGGCGGAGCAGGTGGTCCTCGTGGGCGAACTGGTGCACGGGCAGCAGCTCGACGGCCGTCACCCCGAGGCGGACCAGGTGGTCGAGGGCGGCCGGGTGCGCCAGCCCCGCGTAGGTGCCGCGCAGCTCCGGGGGCACGCCGGGGTGGCGCATGGTGAAGCCGCGGACGTGCAGTTCGTAGATGACGGTGTCGGCCCAGGCCGTGCCCGGCCGGTGGGCGCCGGCCGGGACGCCGTCGGGGGCGACGACGACGCCCTTGGGGACGTACGGGGCGGAGTCCCGCTCGTCGCGGACGGTGTCGGCGACGTGCTGCTGCGGCCAGTCCCTGACGTGCCCGTACAGCTCCGGCGGCAGCGGTCCCGAGCGGCCCGGCGGGTGGCCGAAGTCGCCGTCGACGGCCCGGGCGCACGGGTCGAGCAGGAGTTTGGCGGGGTTCCAGCGGGCGCCCGTCCAGGGGTCCCACCGGCCGTGGACGCGGAAGCCGTAGCGCTGCCCGGGCAGGACGCCCGGCAGGAAGCCGTGCCATATCTCGTGCGTCAATTCGCCCAGGAAATACCGGGTTTCACGCTGGCCCCCGGCGGCGGCTTCGGTCGTGTCGTCGGGCTCGTCGAAAAGGCACACCTCCACCGCCTCCGCGCCCCCGGCCCACAGGGCGAAGTTCGTCCCGGCGATCCCATGGGCGCCGACGCCGAAGGAGGCCCCCAGCGGCTCGGGGGAGCCCGGCCACACCGCCCCCTCGGCGCTGCGGACCACCGGCCGCCCGTTGACGGCGGCGGCCGGTGCCCCCGTCGTCGGGGCCGCCGGTCCGGCCTGGGGGCGGCGCCCCGTCTCCTGTTCCGGTGTGCTCGACACGTGTTCGCCTCCGGCGGCTCTGGACGGCGCGCACCGGGCACCCGGCGTCCCTTCCGGGGGTCCGGCGGTGCGGCCTCCGCCCCGCGTCCCGGGGCTCCTTCGGGGTTTCCTTCCCACTCCTGCCCGGTTCCGCGCATGCGCTCACACGTGTGAGCGGGAGCGGCAAGCGAGTGCCGACACGTTTCCCGTGGGGAACCGGGTCGTTGGGACGGATGTGACAGGATTTGCCCTCCCGCGCGCCCTGCGCGGACTGTGCGCCCTCGCCGCCCTCGCCACCCTCTGCGGCTGCGCCTCCGACGCCCCGCGCGCGGTACGGCCCCACGCCGCGGCGTCGTCCGCGGCGGCGCCCTCGGACGATCCGCGGCCGGTCGCCGGGCTGATCCGGGTCACCCCGCGCGCCGGCGCCCGGGACGTCCGGGCCGCGGACCGGTTCGAGGTGCGGGTGCGGCAGGGCCGGCTGGAACGGGTGCGCGCGGTGCGGATCCGGGACGGCGTCCGCGGCGCGGTCGGCGGCCGGATCTCCGCCGACGGACGCCGCTGGCGGCCGGACGCCCGCCGGCTCGCGCTCGCCGCCCGCTACACCGTGGACGTGGTGGCGCGGGACGCGGAGGGCCACCGGGCGACCCAGCACGCGGAGTTCAGGACGTACGTTCCGGCGCACCGCTTCGTCGCGGCCGTCGCCCCCGACCCCGGCGCCACGGTGGGCACGGGCATGATCGTCTCGCTCGCCTTCAGCCGGCCGGTCGTCGACCGGGCCGCGGTGGAGCGGGCCGTCCGGGTCACCGCCCGGCCGCGGACCGAGGTCGCCGGACACTGGTTCGGCGCGTACCGGCTGGACTTCCGGCCGCGCCGGCGCTGGACGCCCGGCTCCCTCGTCACCGTCGACCTGCGCCTGCGCGACGTCCGCGGGGCGCCTGGCGTCTACGGGCTCCAGCGCCGGAGCGCCACCTTCCGGGTCGGCCGGGACCAGGTGAGCACCGTGGACGCCGCCACCCACACCATGACGGTGGTCCGCGGCGGCCGGACGCTGCGCAGGGTGCCGGTCACCACGGGCGGACCCGGCACCGAGACGTACACCGGCCGGATGGTGATCAGTGAGAAGGCGCGGGTGATCCGGATGAACGGGGACACGGTCGGCTTCGGCGGCGCGTACGACATCAAGGACGTCCCGCACGCGATGCGGCTCACCGCCACGGGAACGTTCCTGCACGGCAATTACTGGGTCCCGTCCGGGACGTTCGGCGCCCGGAACGTCAGTCACGGCTGCATCGGCCTGCGCGACGCGGAGCACGGGAACGCCGTCACCCCGGCCGCCTGGTTCTACGGCGCCTCGCTCGTCGGCGACACCGTCGAAGTGATCAACTCCGGGCGGCGCCCGGTGCTCCCCGACAACGGGCTGGGTGGCTGGAACCTGACCTGGGAGGAGTGGCGCGCGGGCTCCGCGCTGGGCCGCACGGACTCCTCGACGGGGGTGGATTGACCCGGTCGGCACCCTATGCACCCCCGGCCGCGTGCCACTTGGAACGCAACGGTGACCTTCAGGGGACCGGGCTGTCCGATCCGTATGGTTATCTATCGCCATGCGCGGAGGACGCGCTTCGGGGGCGCCGCGTGGCCGCGGGCCGTGCGATGAGGAGAGACCGTAGTGAACGTGTTTCCGCTGTCCGGAAGAACCGGGACGAGGGGACGCCGCGGAGCGCTGTCCGCCCTGGTGCTGGCCGCGGTGATGACCGTGGCGACCGCGTGCGGAGGCGACGGGGACGGCTCGGACGCGGGGAACAAGGCGGGCAAGAAGGTCAGCGCCGAGGGCCCGTCCCAGGCCGTGGTCTCGATCGCCGTCAAGGACGGCGCGACCGACGTGAAGACCAGCGGGGCGCTCAAGGTCACCGCCGAGCAGGGCAGCCTGACGTCGGTGAAGGTGACGGACGGCAAGGGCGGCCGAATAGAGGGGAAGATATCCGGCGGCGGGTCCCTCTGGGAGCCCGCCGCCCACCTGGCCGCCTCCACCAAGTACTCGGTGGACGCCATCGCCAAGGACAAGGACGGCCGCGAGTCCGCCAAGCACGCGTCGTTCACCACCCTCACCCCGAAGAACACCTTCGCCGGCTACTTCACGCCTGAGGACGGCAGCACCGTCGGCGTGGGCATGCCGGTCTCGCTCACCTTCAGCCGGGGCATCACCGACCCCAAGGCCGTGGAGCGGGCGGTCAAGGTGACCGCCGAGCCCGCCGTCGACGTCAAGCCGCACTGGTTCGGCAACGACCGCCTCGACTTCCGGCCGGAGAAGTACTGGGCGGCCGGCACCAAGGTCACCCTCAGCCTCAACCTCAACGGCGTCGAGGGCCGCCCCGGCGTCTACGGCACACAGAACAAGACCGTGAAGTTCACCGTCGGCCGCTCCCAGGTGAGCACCGTGGACGCCAAGGCGCACACCATGAAGGTCGAGCGCGACGGCAAGGTCGTCAAGACCGTCCCGATCTCCGCGGGCGCCCCCGGCCACTCGACCTACAACGGTCAGATGGTCATCAGCGAGAAGTACGAAGTGACCCGGATGAACGGCGACACGGTCGGCTTCGGCGGCGAGTACGACATCAAGGACGTGCCGCACGCGATGCGCCTGTCCACCTCCGGCACCTTCATCCACGGCAACTACTGGTCCGGCCACGACACCTTCGGCGCCGAGAACGCGAGCCACGGCTGCGTCGGCCTGGAGGACCAGCGCGGCGGCGGCGACCCCTCGATGCCCGGCGCCTGGTTCTTCAAGAACTCCATGATCGGCGACGTGGTCGTGGTGAAGAACTCCGACGACAAGGTGATCCAGCCGGAGAACGGCCTCAACGGCTGGAACATGCCGTGGTCGGAGTGGGCCAAGAACAGCTGACCCCCGCTCCGTTCGGTACGGCCCGGCGCACTGTGACCGAGTGCACCGGGCCGTCGCCGTTTCCCGGCGTCTAACCTGCTGCCATGACTGTGCATCTTGAGGTCGCGGAGGGCGTCGGCACCGTCCGGCTCGACCGTCCGCCGATGAACGCGCTGGACATCGCCACCCAGGACCGGCTGCGCGAGCTGGCGGAGGAACTCACCCACCGCGCGGACGTGCGGGCCGTGGTGCTCTGGGGCGGGGAGAAGGTGTTCGCGGCCGGCGCGGACATCAAGGAGATGCGGGACATGGACCACCCGGCCATGATCGCCCGGTCCCGCTCGCTCCAGGACGCCTTCACCGCCGTCGCCCGCATCCCCAAGCCGGTGGTCGCCGCGGTCACCGGCTACGCGCTGGGCGGCGGCTGCGAGCTCGCGCTCTGCGCCGACTTCCGGATCGCCGCCGACAACGCCAAGCTCGGCCAGCCCGAGATCCTGCTCGGCCTGATCCCGGGCGCGGGCGGCACCCAGCGGCTGCCCCGGCTGATCGGCCCGTCCAAGGCCAAGGACCTCATCTTCACCGGCCGTCAGGTCAAGGCCGACGAGGCGCTGGCCATCGGACTGGTGGACCGGGTGGTCCCGGCCGCCGAGGTGTACGAGCAGGCGCACGCCTGGGCGGCCCGGCTCGCCGCCGGTCCCGCCATCGCCCTGCGGGCCGCGAAGGAGTCGGTGGACTCCGGCCTGGAAACCGACATCGACACCGGACTGGCCATCGAACGCAACTGGTTCGCCGGGCTGTTCGCCACCGAGGACCGCGAGATCGGTATGCGCAGCTTTGTCGAGGACGGTCCGGGCAAGGCCAAGTTCGTCTGATCCCGGGCTGCTTGGCCGGAAATGACAGGGAGTGACCCCCTGGCCCGACCGTGCGTACACGGAGGATCGGGTTCCGGGGGTTGCCTCTTGTGGGGGAATTTCAAGGGGCCTGCGGACCCTTGATGTTGACCCGGTCGGGCACCCCCGCCGACCTTTCGCTCACTCGCGGTCATCGCAGGTCAGTCGTGGTGTGCGGGCGCGAATGAAGCCTCTGGCATATGTCGCCGCCGGCCCTTGGAGTGGCTCCTTCCGGAATACCGAATCCGAAGGTTCCACTCCCGGACGGCTTTTCGGCCGCCATCATGGGGGCATGGCGGGTCTGGAGGGAACGGAGCAGCCGCGACGCGGGGTCGGTACGGCCGGGACGCGCTGGGCTCCGGCGGTTGACGACGAACTGGCGCTCAAGGCGCTCGAGCGGTACGGCGACCCCACGGTCCGTGAGATCCGGATGCCCTCCTGCCCGGAATCCACGGTCGCCGTGCGGCGGCTCACCCGGGCGGTGATCATCCACCACTGGGGGCTCTCCGAGCGGCTCGCCGAGCACGCGGTGCTGCTGGTCTCGGAGCTCGTCGGCAACGCCGTCCGGCACACCGGCGCCCGGCACTTCGGGCTGGGGCTGGCCCGGCGGCGGGGCTGGATCCGCGCCGAGGTGCGCGACCCCTCGCGCGGGCTGCCCTGCCTGGTGCCGGTGGGGGAGCTGGACACCAGCGGCCGCGGGCTGTTCCTCGTCGACCGGCTGGCCGACCGGTGGGGCGTGGACCTGCTGGCGCGGGGCAAGACGACGTGGTTCGAGATGCGGGTCGCCGACCGCTGACCGCTCTCGCGCGGGACGCTTGCCGCGCGGGGGCGTCGAAGATCGCCTTCCGTTTCCCCCGGTACGCCGAGAGGCCCCGGTCCGTCGTCCTGCGACGGGTGGGGGCCTCTTGCTGGCGCCGCGGAGAAGTGGGGTGTGTTCCGCGGCGTGTGACGACCGAGCCCGGGTCAATGGGGGTCGTGGCTCCGACTATGGCAGACGGGGTGGTGCCCGGCCAACCCTCAATAGGGTGGATATGGGGCGGTTTGCGGGTCATTTCCCAAATGACTCTGGGTAATCGAAGGTGAGTTGCGCCACTCGCCTTCTTTTCCATGAATCAATCCGCCGAGTAACTTATGGATATGCGGCTGCGCGGTAAATAGGTGCAGACCATTCCGGAAATGTGAGGGGGGATCCGGGGTGCGGCGGTGCTTGCGCACCCCGGCCGCTGCGAGTGTCATGTCCCCGTCCGACGTTCCCCTCGCGCCTCCTGGAGGCCTCATGGACGCTGAGCCGTTGCACGACGAGCCGTTGGACGCCTCGCCGTCGGAGGGCGCGTCCGGTCCCGGTCCGGAGGGCGCGTCCGGCCCCGGCCCGGCCGGCGTGCGCCGCCGCCGTGCCCTCGGCGGTGCCGCCACGCTCCTCGGGGCGGCGGCCCTGGGCGCGGCCACCGCCTTCAGCGTCGGCCGTCCCGCCGCATCGGCGGCCTCCCGGCCCCCGGAGTCCTACCCGCCCACCCACTGGATCCCGGCCAGCAGCGCCAACTACACGGTCTCCGGCCGCCCCGGCTCGTACCCGGTCGAGTACCTCGTGATCCATGTGACCCAGGAGACCTTCCCGGACACCGTGAAGATCTTCCAGGATCCGAAGTCCAAGGTCTCGGCGCACTACGCCGTCGCCTCGGCCGACGGCTACACCGCCCAGTTCGTCCGCGAGCGGGACATCGCCTGGCACGCCGGCAACTGGGACTACAACACCCGCAGCATCGGCATCGAGCACGAGGGCTGGATCGACCGGCCCGAGTACTTCACGGACGCCCTGTACCGGGCCTCCGCCCGGCTCGCCGCCGCCGTCTGCGCGCGCTACGGCATCCCCGCCGACCGCGACCACATCATCGGGCACGTCGAGGTCCCCGGCTCCACGCACACCGACCCCGGCCCGTACTGGGACTGGGACCGCTACCTGGGACTCGTGACCGGTCACCTCCCGGCGGGCGGGGCCGGACGTCCTCCGGCGGGCGGCTAATCTGTGCCGGTCAACAAGCCCGCGACGCACGGTGCGCGGCAGATCAGGGGAGGCCCACATGGCTGACATCGACGAAGCGCGCAAGGTGTTCGCGCAGTTCGACGCCAACGGCGACGGTTTCATCACCGCGGCCGAGTACAAGAGCGCCATGGCCCGGCTCGGCGACCCGTACGTCACCGAGACCGTGGCCCAGGCGGTCATCAACTCCAAGGACCTCAACGGCGACGGCCTGATGTCCTTCGACGAGTTCTGGGCCGCCCAGAACAAGGGCTGACCGGCGCCGCGGGCCCGGCGGCCCGGGGCGGGTCAGCGCCCGCCCCGCCGCTGGGCGCCCGCCCGCCGCCGCGCGTCGTTGCACAGCAGGCAGCGGCCCCAGCCCGGGGGCAGCGGATCCTCCTTGTCCCCGTACAGCGGGTCCACCGCGCCCTTGGGGTGCAGCGAGCACCCCGTCGCGCCGTGCGCGGCACCCAGGGCGCGGGCCGCGTCCAGCGCCCGGCGCAGGGCGTCGACGATCTGCCCCGCCTCCTCGGGGGTGGGCTGGGACTCCAGGGCGTACGCGATGTCCGAAGCGGTGTTGAGCGCGCTGTGGAGTTCGCGCAGGTCTGCGTAACTCATGCTCGCGAGCGTACGCGGCACCACTGACAACGGGGTCCGGCCGCCGTACGGCAGGGCTCCCGCCGCCGTACCGGAGCGCCCCGCGCCCGCGATACGGTCGGCCTCATGGACGACGCGACGCCCCCGTACCTCGCCGTGCTGACCACGGCCCCCGACGAGGAGACCGCCCGCCGCCTCGCCAAGGACGCCGTCGAGCGCCGGCTGGCGGCCTGCGCCCAGGTCGACGGTCCGGTGACCAGCGTCTACCGCTGGCAGGACGCGATCGAGACCGACACCGAGTGGCGCGTCCTCTACAAGACGACGAGCGCCCGCTATCCGGAGCTGGAGGCCCACCTCCGCGCCGGGCACCCGTACGACGTCCCCGAGGTGATCGCCACGCCGATCACCGCCGGCAGCGACGCCTACCTGGCGTGGCTGCGCTCGGAGACGGGCGCTTCCTGAGGTCCTGGCCCGGGAAACCACCGGCCCAGCCGGGAAAACCACGAGCGTTCCCCACGCCCGTCCGCGACGATCGGTGGCCATGACGCTCGTCCTGCCACCCCGCCTCACCGCCTCCGCCGAGTCCGTCCGGGACGCCGCCGTCCGGCGCGGGCTCGACGCCGTACAGCTGCCGGACTTCACCGTTCCGGACGGGCTCCGCGCGGAGCACCTGCACGCCGGGCCGGCGTTCGCGGACGCCGTGGCGCCCGCGCTGGGCATCGCCCCGCTGGAGGCGCCCGCCGACTGGCTCGCCCGGCTGCCGCGGGAGAGCACCCGGCGCGAGGTGCGGGCGGTGCCGATCGGCGAGGCGTACGGCCTCCGCCGGCCCGCCTTCGTCAAGTCCCCGAACGACAAGGGGATACGCGCCATGGTCTACGCCGACGGCTCGCGGCTGCCCGGCCCCGACGCCGTCGACCCTGCCACGACCGTCCTGGTGAGCGACGTCGTCGGGTTCACCGCCGAGTACCGGCTGTTCGTCCTGGACGGCGCGGTGCGCGGCGGGAGCCGGTACGGCGAACGCGGCCGGCTCGCCCTCGGCCCCCTGGCGCCCGACGCCGTCCGCTTCGGCGCCGACCTGCTGGCCGCCCACGCGGACACGCTGCCCTCCGCCGTGGTCGTCGACGTGGGGACCGTCGCGGACGGCTGGGCGGTCATCGAGGCCAACGCCGCCTGGGCGAGCGGCCTCTACACCACCGACCCGGACACGGCCCTCGACGTCGTGCTGCGGGCCGCCGGGCCGTGCGCGGCGGTCGCGGACCGGGACCGTCCGTTCGTCCGGGGACGCGTCCTCCGGTAGCGAGGCGTGGCCTCCGGTGGCGGTGGGGCCCCTGTGGCGTCAGCCGTCCGACGACTCCCCTCCTGATGGTCGTCGGTCGATTGACGTGGGAGCGCGAGCCGGACCCCCGTACCCGCTCGCACCCCGATCCGCGCGGCCCTGACCGGCCGCCGGTGGACGGGCAGCGTCCGTTTCCGGCCGCCGCAGCCCGCGGCTGTTCCAGATTGCCCAGGTCGAGGCGGTCCTGCCCAGGACCGAATGTGCCACCCGCGGCACACGACGCGCCAACGTGTCGGAAAATGGCCGCATGGCAGAAGCGTTGACGACCGGGACGACCGGTGAGCTGGACTCCATCGTCCTGTCGAAGTTCCTCCTCACCGCGGCGGCGGCGAACGGCGCCGACCCCGACCGCATCGCCCGCGAGGCCGGGGTGCCCGACTGGGCGCTGGCCGAGGACGAGGTCACCATCCCGGCCCGCCGCACGATGCACGTCTGGGAACTGGTCGAACGGGCCCTGGACACCCCGGACTCCCCGGTGTCCATCGCCGGCCTCTACAGCCTGGGCGCCCTCGGCCTCTTCGACTACCTCTTCACCAACGCGCCGACGCTCGGCGCCGCGATGGAGACCAGCACCCGGTACCTGCACTTCATCACCACCAACGGCCGCTTCGCGCTCCACACCCAGGACGAGCACGAGACGACCTTCTCCTTCCACTACCTGGAGGGCGAGCCCCGGCAGGTGGAACTGGCCGAGCAGTTCGCCTTGGCCGTGCTGTGCGCCCGGTCGCGGGGGGTGACGGGCACGCCCGTGCACCCGCTGCACGTCGGCTTCTCCCAGCGGGCCCCGCGCCGGCACGCCAACCTGACCGAGGCGCTCGCCGCCGAACGCGGCGTCGACTTCGGCCAGGACCGCGCCACGGTCACCTTCCGTACCGCCGACCTGGCCCGCCCGGTCCTCGGCGCCGACCCGCGACTGGGCGCCATCCTCGGCCGCTACGCGGCGACCCTGCCCCCGCCCCCGCCGGCCGACTGGCGCGACCAGTTCCGCCACGCCCTCGACGCCTGCCTCGCCGAAGGCCCTCCGGCCCTCGACCACGTCGCCCGGCGCCTCACCATGAGCCGCCGCACCCTCCAACGCCGCCTCGCCGAGTCCGGCACGACCTGGCGCACGGAACTGGACGCCGCCCGCCGCCGCCACGCCACCCAGGCCCGCCGCACCGGCCGCCCCGCCAACGCCGCCCTCGCCGACCGCCTCGGCTACTCCGACCCGCGGTCGCTGCGGCGTGCGGTACGGCGGTGGTCCGCGGAGGAGCGCGAGGCGGGGGAGGCCGGCGGGCCGGCGGCCGGGGCCTGAGCGCTCGCGCCGCGGGCGCGTGACGTCACCGTCTGGCGAAGTCCACGACGTAGGCGATCGCGAGCGCGAGCCCGAGCGCACCGATGCCGAGCGCCGCCAGAACCTCGAACACGCTCGCCCCTGACGTGACGCCCCGGATCGCCGCGGCGAACCCGCCGACGGAGGCGCACACTCCGAGAACGAGCATGCGAGACGACAGACACCCGGCGGACCGGCCCGCCTTACCCCCTCGATTCGGCATGCCGCCGCGCTCCCTTCCGCCCGCGTGTCCTCTCGTATCCCAGGAGGCTACGAGAGGAGCGACGCCCCTGCCAGCGCGTGCCCGCCGAAAGGCCGGGCGGCGCTCAGCCGGCGGAAGCCTTCTCGATCGCCTCGAAGATGTCGGCGTCCGTCTCCCGCCGCCATGCCGGCAGATCCGGCCAGTCCGCGACGTAACCCGGCTTCGGGTCCGCGAAGTGCTTGTACGTCTGCGCTTGTCCGTCTGCGTGGTCCGCGGAGGGCCGCGAACCGGCCCTTCCGCTCGCATGTCAGCCGCGCCGTGTGCCCGTCGCCGACGCCGGGGAAACCGCCGAACCTGCTCGTACACGGCGGGCGGCGCGGCCGCCGAAGCCCGGATCGCCCGGAAACGGGCCGGGCACCGGCGGCGGGAGCACCGGCGGGTGTGCGCCTGACGGCGGCCGAGACTTGAGGGGGTCTGTTCCGGCCGTTCGAGGCCGCTCGGCGTGGGTCGCCGCCGAGCGCGCGGGGCGCCGCGGCGCGCGCCTGATGCGCGAGGGGACCAGTGGACATGTTCGTGATCCGGCAAAGGGAGTTCGATATTCCCCGTACCGTCCGGACCGTTTCTTCCGGCCATAATCGGCACCTACGCCGAAAACGCGTTCTCGCGAACTCCCGCTCGCCCTTGTTAAGTTGCGGCCCCATCGAGGGGAAGGGGGTGACGCATATGAACGATCACGAGATTGTCGAGTACGAGGCGCCCGAAATGCTGCCCATCGGCGAGTTCTCCGAGGTCACGATGTGGTACGGCTGGGCCAGCAACGACGGTGAGGGTAACGCGATCATCTGATCGTCGTGCACGCATTCGGTCGGCTGGGGGGATTCCGTGGGCGCGTCATGGTTCATCGCTTTCCCGGAGAGCGTCGTTGACGCGTGTCCGGTCCGCCCCGGGCCGACGGAGAACGCCGAAGTGCTGACGTACGCGTCGGGCCGGACGTGGGTGGTCGCGGACTGCTCCCATTCCCGCCTGATCGCCGCGGAGGCCGGCGTCAGACGCCTCGCGCTGTTCGGCGAGACGAGCATCGACGCGGGGCGTCTGGCCCGCCTGCTGGCACGGCACGACGACGTCGTCGGCCTGATGGCCGCCGCGCACGAGATCAGCGGCAGCTTTCACCTCCTCTACACCGACGGCCGCTCCACCCACGTCCAGGGGAGCGCGTCGGGCCTGCGCCAGGTGTTCTACGCCCGGTGCCGGGACGGCTCGTACGCCGCGTCCGACGCGGTCGAACCACTGGCCCGGCTCAGCGGCGCCACCCCGCGCGTCGAGATGGCCGCCTGGGGGATGCTGCACCCCGGGTTCGACTACGGGCTGACCCACGGCACCTACTGGCACGGGGTCCACCGGCTCCCCGCCGACCGGCGGCTGCGCATGACCGCCGACCGGGCCGAGACCACCACCTGGTGGCGGCCCCCGGCCCCGGCGCTGTCGGTCGCCGACGGCGCGCCGCGGGTACGGGCCGCGCTGGAGGAGGCGGTGGCCGTCCGGCTCGCCACGGCCCGCGGCCTCTCCGCGGACCTGTCGGGCGGTCTGGACTCGACCTCCCTCTGCTTCCTCCTGGCCGGCCAGGGCGCCCGCTTCCGGTGCTTCGTCGAGCGGACCGTCGACCCCAACCACGACGACGCCCACTGGGCGGCGATCGCCGCCGAGGACATCGGCCGGCCCCTGACGGTCCTCGGCCCCGAGGACGTCCCGGGCCCGTACGACGGCATCTGGGAACCCGGCCGCGGGCTCCTCCAGGACGTCCCGTACGGACTGGGCGAGCCCTACACCCTGATCCGGAACCGGGCGCGGAAGACCGCGATGGCGAAGATCTTCGCCGCCACCGGCTCCGACGTGCACATCGCCGGATTCGGCGGCGACGAGCTGTTCACCACCGCACCGTCGTACTTCGGCGACCTCTACGCCCACGCGCCCCTGCGGGCGGTCCGCGGCATCCGCGACCTCGCCCGGCTGAGGCGCTGGAGCATGCCCTCCGTCCTGCGCGCGCTCGCCCGGCGGCAGATGTACGAGGACTGGTTCGAGGAGCAGTTGCGCAGTGTGCACCTGCCCCGGCCGGACCTCCACCGCCCCGCTCTGGGCTGGGGCCCGCACGTCCGCGCGACCCCGTGGTCGACACCCGCCGGCGTCGAGGCCGTGCACGCGGTCGCCACCGCCGCCGACGCCGGCCGCACCCCGCAGGCCGGCACCCGCGCGGTGCACACCAGCGTCGCGGGACACCGCGTCGGCGGCCAACGCCTCGGGCCACTACGCGCTCTGATGGAGCATCAGGGGATCACGCTGTCCTTGCCGTACATGGACGACGCGGTACTGGAGGCCGCCCTCTCGGTCTCGCGCGACGAGGCCCTGCCGGGCACCGGATTCAAGCCGGTCCTGAAGGCCGCCATGCGGGTGGGCACGGCGCCGGGCGGGCAGGCGAGGGCGCTCTCCCGGTCCACCAAGGGCGAGTTCAGCATGTCGGTCCACCGCGGCCTGGCCCGCAACCGCCGCTCGCTCCTCGGCCTGTTCGAGGACTCGCTGCTCGCCGAGCACGGCCTGGTGGACATCGACCGGCTGCGCGCCGCCCTGCGGGACACCCTGCGCCCCGAGCACGCCACCAACGCGCTGGAGACGACCGTCGCCGCCGAGGTCTGGATGCGGGCCGTCGCGCAGGCCCCGGCACCGGCGCCCCAACGCCCCCTCACCCACCGACGACTGGCCTCACCATGCTGAAGATCTCCCCCCACGTCGTCCTCACCCGGACCGCGGACGCGGCCGTTCTCCTGGACAAGAAGTCCGGCACGTACTTCCGCGTCAACCCGACCGGGACGGCGGTGTTCGAGATGCTCGCCGCCGGACGCACACCGGACGAGGTCGTGAGCGAGCTGTGCGCACGTCACCCGGAGGCGGCCGACCGGATACCCGGCGACGTCGCGAAGCTGATCGACACCATGCGCCGCGCGAAGGTGCTGATCTGACGTGACGCTCCCCATGACCCTGGAACCCCGTGCCCGGTTGCCGCTGCGCCGCCGGCCGCTGCCGATGCTGGCCGTCGCGGTCAGCCGCCTGCTGACGCGGCTGAGCCCGCACGCGCTGGAGCGGGTGCTGCGCCTGCTCAGCCGTGGCGCCCGGCCCGCCACCCGCGCCGAGGCCCTGGCCGCGCGCGGCGACGTCGTCTCCGTCAGTCGCCGCGCCGCCGGGCCGTACTGCCTGGAGCGGTCGGTCGCGGCGGCCCTGCTGGCCCGCCTGCGCGGCAGCTGGCCCGACTGGGTCTCCGGCGTCAGCCTGATGCCCTTCGCCGCGCACGCCTGGATCGAGGTCGACGGCCGGGCGGTCGGTGAGTCCCTGCGGCTGGACGCCTTCCACAAGAACATCGTCGTATCCCGTGCCTCCCGCACGGAGGGGAGCGGCCGGCCACCGGACCACCTCTCCGAGACCTGAGACGGACGGACACATGGACACCAAACGGACAGCGGAGCAACTGGCCGGCCGGGGATACGCGCTGGTGCCCGGCTTCCTCACCGGCGACGCCCTGGCACGGGCGCGGGCCGCGGTCGACACCTACTTCCCCGACCCGGAGGCGAACGGCAGCACGCCCGAGGAGGTCAACGACCTCAAGCACGCGGTCCCGTTCCCCTTCACCAGCAACGACCTGAACCGGCACGTGCTGGACCCCCGGGTCATCGACGTCGTCGAGGAACTGCTCGGCACCACCGACCTGCGGCTGACGAGCGCCTTCATCCAGGCCAAGTACGGCAGGGCGTACGGGGAGACCCGGGACCAGACCCTGCACAACGACGCCTGGGCGGCCAGCAGCCTGGTGCACCCGCGCGCGGACGGTGTCTACCAGCGCGTGTACGGCATCCTCTACCTGACCGACGTGACCGTGGACACCGCGCCCACCTACGTCGTCGACCGCGCCGCACACCTCGGGCTGCCCCTGCTGACCGACGCGGGCAAGGGCGCGTACGACAAGGCGGAATACCCCGGACTGTACGAGCGGGAGCGGCCCGTGGAGGCCGAGGCCGGCTCGCTCCTGCTCTTCGTCGGCGACATCGTCCACCGGGGGTCGGCCTACAACGCGCGGCTCGGACGACGGCTCGCGCTCTTCTTCAACCTGCACGCGGCGCAGGCCCGTTGGACCGACAAACATCTGTGGTCGATGCGGCCGGCCCACCCGAACTGGAACACCCAGCACGAGCTCATGGTCGAACTGAGCCCGCGCCAGCGCCACCTCCTGGGCTTCCCGCCCCCCGGGGACGACTACTGGACCGACGAGACGATCGCGCACCTGGAGCGCATGTACCCCGGCATCGACTCCAAGCCCTACCTGCCGCCGGCCGCCGGCCCGGCCGCGCCGTGACGGCCGGGCGGCCCGGGTACGCGGGACTGGCCGTCGACGGCCTGCGCTACCTGGGGGAGGTGTTCGGCCTGGGGGAGCGTTTCGAGGCGGCGGCCGAGGAGTCCGTCCGGCACCTCTTCGACGGGTGGGGGCACCGGGTCTCGCGGGACACCGACGGCGGCGGGACCCGGCAGGACGCCGTGTCGACCGCTCCGTTCGAGTACTCCCTCGTGCTCGACGGGGACCGTGTCGACGTGCGGATCTTCTTCCGGCCGCTCCCCGAGCGGGGTCCCGTCTCCGCGGCCGGGAGCTGGGAGCGCGGCCTCCGGACGCTGGCCGGGCTCGAACGCCTGGGCCTCGCGCGCACGGAGCGGGTCCGGCGGGTCGCCGACCTGTTCCGGCCGCGCAGCGGGCCGGCGGCGTTCGGGATGTGCCTGGCGGCTTCGGTCCGCGCCGCGGGGATCGCGCGCCCCAAGGTGTACTTCGACACCCTGGCGGCGGGCACCGAGCGCAGCCGGGAGACCGTCGGGACGGCGCTGGACCGGCTCGGCCAGGGCGGGGCGTGGAGCTGGCTGCGGCGCCACGACCCGCGGGGCATGGCCGATCTGATGCCGGCCTTCTTCGCGCTCGACGCGGACGCGTCCCCGCACGCCCGGATCAAGTTCTACACGACGGTCGCGGAGCGTTCCACCGCCGAACTCGAAGCCCGGCTCGCCCCGTTGGGCCGCGCCGCGGCGGCCGCCGCGACGGCTCTGGTGACGGACACGGCCCCGCCGGGATCGCAGCCGCTCGACATGCCCGGGGTACGCCCGACCCTGTGCTGGAGCATGACCTCGCGCGACGGGGAGCGGCCGGACGACGCCACGCT
Source organism: Streptomyces sp. NPDC021100 (assembly GCF_044333095.1). Taxonomy (NCBI): domain Bacteria; kingdom Bacillati; phylum Actinomycetota; class Actinomycetes; order Kitasatosporales; family Streptomycetaceae; genus Streptomyces; species Streptomyces sp. NPDC021100. The sequence continues at coordinate 239,137 of NZ_JBIRQH010000001.1, read as the reverse complement.
GTACCTGCCGTTCGACCGGTACGCCCCGCGGCGGCGGGAGCCGCACGGCAGGCTGCGCGGGAGCCTCGACCCGGCGCTCCTGGCGCGGGTCGGGCGGCTGGTGGACGACCACGCCGCCGCCGTGCCGGCGCGGGTGAACCCGTTCCACTGGGCGGCGGCCAAGCTGGTCCACGGCGGGCGGGCGCTCACCCTCTACGTCTCGGCCGCGGCGGTCGAGGCGGCACGGACGGCCCGGCCCGGCCGCCGGGCGCACGCCTGAACGGCGAGGCCCCGCCCGGGAGCCCGGGCGGGGCGCTCGCGAGGTCAGGGGCTCAGCACTCGATGACGTTGACCGCCAGCCCGCCCCGGGCCGTCTCCTTGTACTTGACCTTCATGTCGGCGCCGGTCTCCTTCATGGTCTTGATGACCTTGTCGAGGGAGACGTGGTGCCGGCCGTCGCCGCGCAGGGCCATGCGGGCCGCCGTGACGGCCTTCGCCGCGGCCATGCCGTTGCGCTCGATGCAGGGGATCTGGACCAGGCCGCCGACCGGGTCGCAGGTGAGGCCGAGGTTGTGCTCCATGCCGATCTCGGCCGCGTTCTCGACCTGCTCGGGGGAGCCGCCCATGACCTCGGCGAGGCCGCCGGAGGCCATGGAGCAGGCCGAGCCGACCTCGCCCTGGCAGCCGACCTCGGCGCCGGAGATGGAGGCGTTCTCCTTGAAGAGCATGCCGATCGCGCCCGCGGCGAGCAGGAAGCGGACGACGCCCTCCTCGTCCGCGCCGGGCACGAAGTTCATGTAGTAGTGCAGGACCGCCGGGATGATGCCGGCGGCGCCGTTGGTGGGGGCGGTGACGACGCGGCCGCCGGCCGCGTTCTCCTCGTTGACCGCCATCGCGTAGACGGTGATCCACTCCATCGCGCGGGCCTGCGGGTCGCCCTCGGCGCGCAGCTGGCGGGCGGTGCTGGCGGCGCGGCGGCGGACCTTGAGGCCGCCGGGGAGGATGCCCTCGCGGGACATGCCGCGGCTGACGCACGCCTGCATGACGCGCCAGATCTCCAGCAGGCCGGCCCGGATCTCGTCCTCGGTGCGCCAGGCCTTCTCGTTCTCCATCATCATCGCGGAGATCGACAGGCCGGACTCGCGGGACATCCGCAGCAGCTCGTCGCCGGTGCGGAAGGGGAACTTCAGGACGGTGTCGTCGGGGACGATCCGGTCCGCGCCGACCGCGTCCTCGTCCACCACGAAGCCGCCGCCGACCGAGTAGTAGGTCTTCTCCAGCAGGGGCGCGCCGCTCTCGTCGTAGGCGAAGAGGGTCATGCCGTTGGCGTGGTACGGCAGGGCGCGGCGGCGGTGCAGGATCAGCTGGGTGGAGGCGTCGAAGTCGATCTCGTGGGCCGAGCCGATCTCGGTGCCGAGGAGGCGCAGGCGCTTGGTGGTGCGGATGCGCTCCACCTCGTCATCGGCGATCTCGACGTCGACGGTGCGCGGCGAGTGGCCCTCCAGGCCGAGCAGGACGGCCTTGGGCGTCCCGTGGCCGTGCCCGGTGGCGCCGAGGGAGCCGAAGAGCTCCGCGCGCACCGAGGCGGTCTGGGCGAGCAGGCCGTCCTTCTTCAGGCGGCCCACGAACATCCGGGCGGCGCGCATCGGGCCGACCGTGTGGGAGCTGGACGGGCCTATGCCGATCGAGAAGAGATCGAAGACGGAGATGGCCACGGTGGCAGCTCCTTGGGTCGGGGGTGGTACAAGAATTGGTACAGCGGTACGACGTGGTGCGGGGCACCGCGCTCACCACCAGTGTGCGCGATGCCCCGTACATCCCGGTAAAACCGGAGGTCCGGTCCTACTTCAGGCCGGGGTACAGCGGGTGCTTGTCCGCCAGCGCGGTGACGCGGGCGCGCAGCGCCGGGGCGTCGTACTCGGGCTTCAGGGCCTCCGCGATGACGTCCGCGACCTCGCGGAAGTCCTCGGTGGTGAAGCCGCGGGTGGCCAGCGCCGGGGTGCCGATCCGCAGGCCCGAGGTGACCATCGGGGGGCGCGGGTCGTTCGGGACGGCGTTGCGGTTGACCGTGATGCCGACCTCGTGGAGGCGGTCCTCGGCCTGCTGGCCGTCCAGCTGGGAGTGGCGCAGGTCGACGAGGACCAGGTGCACGTCCGTGCCGCCGGACAGGACGGAGACGCCGTGCTCCTTGACGTCGTCCTGCACCAGGCGCTCGGCCAGGATCTTCGCGCCCTCCAGCGTGCGCTGCTGGCGCTCCTTGAACTCCTCGCTCGCCGCGACCTTGAAGGAGACCGCCTTGGCCGCGATCACGTGCTCCAGCGGGCCGCCCTGCTGACCGGGGAAGACCGCCGAGTTGATCTTCTTGGCGAGTTCGGCCGTGGAGAGGATCACACCGCCGCGCGGACCGCCGAGGGTCTTGTGCGTGGTGGTGGTGACGACGTGCGCGTGCGGCACCGGGGAGGGGTGCAGCCCGGCGGCGACCAGGCCCGCGAAGTGGGCCATGTCGACCATCAGGTACGCGCCGACCTCGTCGGCGATCCGGCGGAAGGCCGCGAAGTCCAGCTGGCGCGGGTAGGCGGACCAGCCGGCGACGATCAGCTTGGGGCGGTGCTCCTTGGCGAGGCGCTCGACCTCCTCCATGTCGACCAGGTTGGTCTGCTCGTCGACGTGGTAGGCGACCACGTTGTAGAGCTTGCCCGAGAAGTTGATCTTCATGCCGTGGGTCAGGTGCCCGCCGTGGGCGAGGTTCAGACCCAGGATGGTGTCGCCCGGCTTCAGCAGCGCGAACATCGCCGCGGCGTTGGCCTGGGCGCCCGAGTGCGGCTGCACGTTGGCGGCCTCGGCGCCGAACAGCGCCTTGATCCGGTCGATGGCGATCTGCTCGACGACATCGACGTGCTCGCAGCCGCCGTAGTAGCGGCGGCCCGGGTAGCCCTCGGCGTACTTGTTGGTGAGGACCGAGCCCTGGGCCTCCATGACCGCGACCGGAGCGAAGTTCTCCGAGGCGATCATTTCGAGCGTGGACTGCTGACGGTGGAGTTCGGCGTCGACAGCGGCGGCGACGTCGGGGTCGAGCTCATGGAGGGAGCTGTTCAGAAGCGACATGAGTTCTTCCTGGCGGGAGGGGCCGGGAGGGGCCGGGGGAAGGCGGAACGCGGGGTCAGCCGGCGAAGTCCGTGTACGCGTCGGCGGTCAGCAGCTCCGCCGGCTCGTCCGTGATCTTCACCTTGAACAGCCAGCCGCCCTCGAAGGGGGCGGAGTTCACCAGCGAGGGGTCGTCCACGACGTCCTGGTTGGCCTCGACGACCTCGCCCGTGACGGGGGCGAAGAGGTCGCTGACCGACTTGGTGGACTCCAGCTCACCGCAGGTCTCGCCCGCGGTGATGGTGTCGCCGACGGCCGGGAGCTGGGCGTAGACGACGTCACCGAGCGCGTTGGCGGCGAACTCGGTGATACCCACCGTCGCCACACCGTTCTCATCCGTGGCCGACAGCCACTCGTGCTCCTTGGTGTAGCGGAGGTGCTGGGGGTTGCTCATGGGTTGATTCTCCTGTACGCGGGTGGGTGCTCGTGCAAAGGGTCTTGACAGGTGAGACGGAGGACGGCGGGGGACGCCGGGCGGGCTCAGCGCTCCCGCTTGTAGAACGGCAGGGCGACGACCTCGTACGGCTCGTGGCTGCCGCGGATGTCCACCGCGACCCCGGCCGTGCCGGGCGCGGCGTGGGCCGCGTCCACGTAGGCGATGGCGATCGGCTTGCCGAGCGTGGGGGAGGGGGCGCCGGAGGTGACCTCGCCGACGACCGCGCCGGAGGCGGCGTCCACCACCGGGTAGCCGGCCCGCGGCACCCGCCGCCCGGTCGCCACCAGGCCCACCAGCTTGCGCGGCGGGGCGTCCGCGGCGCGCTCGGCGGCGGCCTCCAGCGCCGCGCGGCCGACGAAGTCGCCGGGCTTGTCGAACTTGACGACGCGGCCGAGCCCGGCGTCGAACGGCGTGGTCGCGGTGGTCAGCTCGTGCCCGTACAGCGGCATGCCCGCCTCCAGGCGGAGCGTGTCCCGGCAGGAGAGGCCGCAGGGCACCAGGCCGGCGTCCGCGCCCGCCTCGGTGAGCGCCTGCCACAGCTTCTCCGCGTCGGCGGGGGCGACGAACAGCTCGAAGCCGTCCTCGCCGGTGTAGCCGGTGCGGGCGATCAGCGCCGGGACGCCGGCGACCGTGCCGGGCAGGCCCGCGTAGTACTTCAGGCCGTCCAGGTCGGCGTCGGTGACCGACTTGAGGATGGCGGGGGAGGCCGGGCCCTGGACGGCGAGCAGCGCGTAGTTCTCGCGGTCGTCGCGCACCTCGGTCTCGAAGCCCGCGGCCCGCTCGGTGAGGGCGTCCAGCACCACCTGGGCGTTGGAGGCGTTGGCGACGACCATGTACTCCTCGTCGGCGAGGCGGTAGACGATCAGGTCGTCCAGAATGCCGCCGCGCTCGTCGCAGATCATCGTGTAGCGGGCGCGGCCGGGCTTCAGCGCGGAGAGGTTGCCCACCAGGGCGTGGTCCAGGGCCTGGCCGGCCTGCGGACCCGTAAGGGTGATCTCGCCCATGTGCGAGAGGTCGAACAGACCGGCGCGGGTGCGGACGGCCACGTGCTCGTCGCGCTCGCTCCCGTAGCGGAGGGGCATGTCCCAGCCGGCGAAGTCGGTCATCGTCGCGCCCAGGGCGCGGTGCAGCGCGTCGAGCGCGGTACGACGGGGGGCGGCGGTCTCTGAGGGCTGTGAGGTCTCTGCGGCAGACATGATCAAGGCTCCCGGGCAGCGGTCGCGAGGACGCGGGGACGTCGAAGGACGGCCTCCCCATCTGTCATCGGAACCTGAGAGGTTCACCGGGAGCCCCCGGAGAGGGCACGCGGCTTGCACCTTGGGTGGGACCGCCGGGCGGTCCGCTTTTCAGATCTGCCTCACCCTGCGCGGTACGGGGCCTGAGAGATTCAAGGGAGGAACTTGCTCCTTCGGCGCCCGGCATGCGGCGTGCCGCGGTGCGGCAGGCACATGGCCGGGACTCTCCCGCGCGGATTCGAGCGGCCGGTATGCAGTTGTACGCAGGTGCGCGTGTACGCAGGTGGTCGTGCTCTTGGCGCGCACATCATTGCACGTACGGGCGTGCGATGGACCGTTCGGAGCCCATCGCATTGGATTACTTTTCCTTTACTCCGTCCGTATGCGGGTGGGGTACACCGTGAGCACCGAGCGACGGAGCGGCGGGGCCGCGGTGCGGCGGACGAGGACGGGGGAGCGGTGCGAACGGGCGTCCAGAGGGGGGCGGCGGATGCCGCGCGGACGACACGGACGACGGGGGCCGCCGGGGCGCGGGTGCGTGACCTGCGCGGGGCCGCGCCGCCCAGGGCGGAGCTGCGCTGCCGCGCCGGGGACCTGCTGGTCGTCTCCGGCCTGCCCGGAGCCGGGAAGTCCACCCTGATCCGACGGGCCGTGGCCGCCCTCGACGGCCGGGGCGACCCCGTCCGCAGCGTCGACTCGCAGGACTCCCGGGCCCGCCTGGAGCGCCGGTTGCGCGCGCTGCCCGTACGGCTCCCGTACGGCGCCTACCGCCCCTTCGCGCGCCTCGTGCACTACGCGCACCTGTGGCACGCCCTGCGCTCCGGCGCGAGCCTCGTCGTGCACGACTGCGGACAGCGCGGCTGGGTCCGCCGGCTGCTGGCCCGCGAGGCGCGGCGGCGCGGCACCTCGCTGCACGTCCTGCTGCTCGCCGTCGAGCCCGGGACCGCGCTCGCCGGGCAGCGGGCCCGGGGGCGGACGGTCTCCCGGGCCGCGTTCGGGCGCCACCGCCGCGCCATGGAGCGGCTGATCGCGGCGGCCGAAGCGGGCCGGCCGCCGGCGGGCGCGGCGAGCGTGGTCCTGCTCGACCGCCCGGCCGCGGCGGCGCTGCGGACGATCACCTTCGAGGGGCGGGGCGCGGTGGGAGCGTCCGTGGCTCCCGCCGCGCCGAGGCGGTCCGCGGGCCCGCCCGCATCGGGAGCATCCGCCGCCCCCTCCGCGCCGGCAGCGCCCGCGGCTCCCTCCGCGTCGGGAGCACTCTCCGCCCCCTGCGCCCCGTCCTTTTCGGGACCGCCCACCGCCCCCGCCGTCCCCGTCGCGCGCCGCCCGCCCCGTCCGCCCGCCGTCCCCCTCCCGCCCGCTGACGGAGAGCCGGCCGTTAAGGTGCGGGTGCGAGCGCGACGAGACCGTGGGGAGAACGGATGAGCGGCCCCGAGCTGCACGGCACCGAGCGGGTCCGGGGCGAGGTCCCCGGCTGGCCCGCCAATGAACTGGAGGAGACCCTCGCCGCCTGCGCGGGCGTCCCCGGCACCGGCGAGCGGGTCGTCGAGGTGCTCGGCCGCAGCGAGGTCTGGATACCCCTGCCCAAGGGCGGCGGCCCCGACAGCCGCGACCTCGACCTGCCCACCATCGAGCTCGGCGGCGCCGCGTTCGTGCCGGTGTTCAGCTCCGAGGAGCAGTTCCGCCGCGTCGTCGGCGACCACATGGCCTACGCGGTCGCCCCCGCCGTGGAGTTCGCCCGCGGTCTGCCCCCGCAGGTCGGCCTGGTCGTCAACCCGGAGGGCACGGTCGGTGCGCCGCTGCCGCCCGCCGCCGTCGCCGAGCTCTGCCGGGCGGGCCGGCTGCGGCTGGAGGGCGAGCCCACCGGTGGCCGGGTGCGGCTGCACGAGCCCGACTGGCAGGACGAGCCCACGGCCTTCCTCGCCGCCGCCGGACTGGAGTTCACCGCCGCCCGCGCCGTGCGCACCGCCCGCCGCGCCCTGGCCAGCGTCGAGGGCGGGCCGCCGGAGCTGTTCGTCGGCGTGGAGCTCGACCTCCCCGACGACGACAGCCGCGCCGCCGCCGTGGACGCGCTGGGCCGCGCCCTGGGCTCCGCCCCCGTCCCCTGGCCGGTCCGCACGGTCTTCCTCGACGTCACCCGCGACCCGGTCGCCGACTGGATGCGGGACCGCGTCGCACCGTTCTACGACCGTGACCGGTGACTGCTCCCCTGCATGCCGCCCCGGCCTCGTAAGCTGGTTGGACGACCGTACGGGAGGCGCGACCGCGCCGTGAGGCAGGGGGCGGACGCGACGCGAGCGTCCGCCGTGAGAAGGGGCGGGATCAGGTGAGCGCGGGCGCGGAGAGCGGCGTGGAGCAGGTGCTGCGCCAAGTGGCGCCCGGGCGGTACGACGTCTACGAGTCGCTGCTGCACGCCGTCGCCGACGGCCGGCTGTGGATGCTGCTCTGGCACGGCCGGCCCGGCTCGCCCGACGCCCAGTACGGGAACATGGAGGTCGACGGCCTCGGCTACGCCCCCTGCGTCACCTCCGAGCGCGAGCTCGCCGCCAGCGGCTGGAACCGTGCCCACGAGGTCGTCACCGGCCGCTCCCTGGCCTCCTCGCTCTACCCGGGCCGCTGGGGCCTGTGGCTCAACCCGCACGCCCCGGGCGGCGGCGTCGGCATCCCCTGGCTCGACCTGCGCCGCATCGCCGGCGGCCTGGACCGGCTGCCCGCCGGGCCCCTCCAGATCTCCGAACCCACCGTCGACATCGCCCGGTTCTACGCCCTGCTCGCCCAGCACGCCCAGCGCACGCCCGCCGTCCGGGCGCTGCGCCGCGCCTGGGTCCAGCCGGCGATCGGCGCCGCGTACCTGGCGATCGGCCTCGACCTGTACGACACCTCGCCGCCCGCCGTGGAGTCCGTCCGGGCGATGATGCAGCAGGTGGTGGCCGTGGTGCCGGAGGGGCTGCCGGTGTCCACGGTGGCGATGTCGGACGAGTTCGACCCGGTGGCCCTGTGGATGCGCGCCCACGCCCGCCCGTTCTACGGCCACGCCGCCCCCGCCCCGAGCGGCGCGGCGGCACCGGCGCCGGGGTACGGGTACCCGCACTAGCGGCGCCGCCCGCGCCCGTCCCGCCCGCGCCCGCCACGCCCCGCGCCCGCCACACGTAGCGGCCGCGGGGCGTACGCGAACCGGCCGGTCCGTCGACGACGGACCGGCCGGCAGGCGGGGAAGGCGTCCCCGGGCGTCACTCCCAGATCCAGAGCTCCCAGCCGCCCGAGACGTCGTAGCACTCGTAGTGGTTCGCGCCGTGGCGCATGAAGTACGCGCCGCCGCCCTGGCACTGCTGCTTGCTCTCGTAGAGGTCGATGTAGCGGCGCGTTTCGGGGGTCACCCGGGAGACCGAGGAGTCCCCGGAGGGAGCCCGCCATGGCCGAGGCGCCCGCGGCCAGGGTGCCGGTCAGTCCGAGGGTGAGCGCCGCGCCCGCCATGGCGGCGCGGTGGATCAGCTTCCGTGTCACGTCAACTCCCTTGATTGGAGCGGCAGATGGATCACTGCGATCGCCAGTGAGCCTGATCGTTTACCGTGCCGCCGTCAAGCCTCACAGGTCACTTGCACCACTTACGTCACATCCGTAACAGCCTTACCCCTAGCCGGAGTTGATGGTTCCCCGTCCCTTCGCTGAGCGGCCGCCCGCGTCCGTATAACGGAACCCTGCATCGCACATCACGGTTGCGCATCCATTGGCCGCCGGGTCTGGCGGGTGATCGTGAACGCGTTGAAGACTCCCGCTCCAAGGACCCGCAGGTCCGGTGTACGACCAGCTCCGCCTGTACTTCCCGCACCACAGCACCGCACAGCACCGTATGTGTCAGTGATGGTCGACCAGCCGCCCCCGGGCGGCCGGCGGAGGCCGGTTCCACCGGCCGAGAGGGGTCCAGCGAACGATGACGGCACCACTCCCCGAGACGAGCGCGACCGGGACCGCGACCGTCGTCGCCGACGCGGAAATCCCGGTCCCGGGCACGACGATCGAGGGCCGCTCCCCGTGGCGCATCGCCTGGACGCGGCTCAAGCGCGACAAACTGGCCCTCGCCGGCGGGATCGTGGTCCTGCTGCTCATCCTGGTCGCGATCTTCGCCCCGCTGATCGTGGACCTGCTGGGCCACCCGCCGAACGAGTACCACGAGGACCAGATCGACCCCCTCTTCGGCACCCCGAAGGGCTCGTGGGGCGGCATCAACGGGGACTTCCTGTTCGGCGTCGAGCCGGTCAACGGCCGGGACGTCTTCAGCCGCGTCGTCTACGGCGCCCGGGTCTCCCTCCTCGTCGCCTTTCTCGCGGCCGTGGTCGCCGTGGTGATCGGCACCGTCCTGGGCATCATCGCCGGCTACTTCGGCGGCTGGGTGGACACCGTGGTGAGCCGGGTGATGGACGCCCTGCTCGCCTTCCCGCAGCTGCTCTTCATCATCGCGCTGATCTCCGTCGTCCCCAACGAGCTCTGGGGACTGACCGGTTCGGGCGTCCGGATGGCCGTCCTCATCGCGGTGATCGGCTTCTTCGGCTGGCCCTACGTGGGGCGCATCGTGCGCGGGCAGACGCTCTCGCTGAGAGAGCGCGAGTACGTCGAGGCGGCGCGCAGCCTGGGCGCGGGACGGACGTACATCCTCTTCCGCGAGCTGCTGCCCAACCTGGTCGCGCCCATCACCGTCTACGCCACGCTGATGATCCCGACCAACGTCCTCACCGAGGCCGCGCTCAGCTTCCTCGGTGCCGGCGTCAAGCCGCCCACGTCGTCCTGGGGGCAGATGCTCTCCAAGGCCGTCAACACCTACGAGGGCGACCCGATGTTCATGGTGATCCCGGGCCTCGCCATCTTCGTCACCGTACTGGCGTTCAACCTCTTCGGGGACGGCGTCCGGGACGCCCTGGACCCCAAGGGTTCGCGCTAGCCGCCCTTTCCCTACGACAGACAACACCGCCTTGCGCGGAGCGACGTGACGGCAAGCGGCAGGAGAAACGTACCGCCACCCGTCCGGTCCCTCCGGCACCAGGAGTACGAGCTGAAGGAACCACCCCCATCGCGGTCCGCTCCCCGGCCCGCGACGATCACGGAGGTCGCGACATCTTGGCAACGCACAGGACATCGAGGAGAACGGCCGCCGGCGCGGCACTGGTGGTCGCGGCCCTCGTCGGGGTCACCGCCTGCGGTGGCGGAGGAAGCAGCAAGAACGACAAGGGCGGCGGGGGCGGCGGCAAGGGCCCCGGCTTCAACGCGGGCGTCGAGAAGGTCGCCAGCCCGTCCGACAAGAAGGGCGGCGAGCTGAAGTTCATCGCCACCCAGGAGTCCGACTCCTGGGACCCGCAGCGCATGTACTACGGCTTCGCCTGGGACTTCGCCCGCTACTACGTCCGTACGCTCGTCACCTCCAAGCCCGCGCCGGGCCACGGGAGCGCCGAGCTGGTGCCGGACCTGGCCACCGACCTGGGCAAGGTCTCGGACGACAAGAAGTCCTACACCTTCACCCTGAAGGACGGGATCGCCTGGGAGGACGGCCGGCCGATCACCGCGCAGGACATCAAGTACGGCATCGAGCGCACCTGGGCGCAGGACAAGATCTCCGGCGGCCCCACCTGGCTGATGCAGGTCCTGGACCCGGAGAAGAAGTACAAGGGCCCCTACAAGGACGACAGCAAGGACAAGCTGGGCCTGTCCGCGATCGAGACGCCGAACGCCAAGACCATCACCTTCAAACTGGCCAAGCCCAACGGCGACTTCCTCCAGATGCTGGCGCTGCCCGCCGCCGGCCCGGTGCCGCAGGACAAGGACACCGCGGAGAAGTACAACCTCCGGCCGTTCTCCAGCGGCCCGTACAAGTTCGAGTCGTACAGCCCCAACAAGAGCATGGTCCTCGTCCGCAACGACAAGTGGAACAAGGACTCCGACCAGGTCCGCAAGGCGCTGCCGGACAAGATCTCGGTCAAGTTCACCACCAACGCGGACGCGATGGACAGCGACCTGATCGCGGGCAACTACGACGTCGACCTCAACGCCACCGGCATGGGCTCGGCCGGCCGCCAGAAGGCGCTCCAGACCGCCAAGGGGAACCTGGACAACCCGCAGACCGGCTTCATCCGGTACGCGGCCTTCCCCAAGTCCGTCGCGCCGTTCGACAACGTGCACTGCCGCAAGGCGGTCATCTACGGCGCCGACCACACCTCCCTCCAGACCGCCCGCGGCGGCCCCCAGGCGGGCGGTGACATCGGCCTCAACATGATCCCGCCGGCCGTCACCGGACACGACGCGGCCTACGACCCGTACAACCTCAAGCAGGGCGCGGCCGACCCGGCCAAGGCCAAGGAGGAGCTGAAGGCCTGCGGCAAGCCGGACGGCTTCAAGACCACCATCGCGGTGCGGAACAACAAGCCGCAGGAGATCGCCACCGCCGAGTCGCTCCAGGCGTCGCTGAAGAAGATCGGCATCGAGACGCAGATCGACCAGTACGACGGCGCCCAGTCGTCGACCGTCGTCGGCGCCCCGGCGAACGTCAAGAACAAGAACTACGGGATCATCGTCTTCGGCTGGGGCGCGGACTTCCCCAGCGGCCAGGGCTTCCTCCAGCCCATCGTGGACGGCCGGTTCATCCTCGACACCGCCAACCAGAACTACCCCGAGCTCAACGACCCCGAGGTCAACAAGCTGATGGACCAGGCCATCGCGGAGAGCGACCCGCAGAAGGCGGGGAAGATCTACCAGGAGGCGAACAAGAAGGTCATGGAGGGCGCCTGGTACCTGCCCTTCACCTACGAGAAGAACATCATCTGGCGCAGCTCCCGGCTGACCAACGTCTACACGACGGACGCCTTCAACGGCCGGTACGACTACCAGGCCCTGGGCGTCGCCAAGTGACCGCGCACGGGCCGCAGCCGACCGTCCATCCGCTCCTCCGGCACTCCCGCCGCTAGGCCCGAAGGGCAGGTGAGGGCCGAGCGCGGCGGTCCGGTGGATATCTCGGCCACCGGACCGCCGCCGGGCCGACCGCAGTGTTCGCTTACATCGTCAGGCGACTGTTCGCCGTCATCGTGATGCTGCTCGTGGTCACGCTGGTGACCTTCTTCATCTTCTTCACCATCCCCAAGCTCACCGGGGCCGACCCCGCCGCCATGTACGTCGGCAAGCAGGCGGACCCGGAGACGATCGAGGGCATCCGGCAGAAGCTCGGGCTCAGCGACCCGGTCCTGGTCCAGTTCTGGCACTTCGTCACCGGCATCTTCGCCGGCCGCGACTACACCGGGGGCGGCACCACCGACCACTGCCCGGCCCCCTGCTTCGGCTACTCGTTCCGCACCGAGCAGGCCGTCTGGCCGGTCCTCACCGACCGGCTGCCCCCGACCCTCTCGCTCGCCGGCGGCGCCTGCGTCATCTGGCTGCTGCTCGGCGTCACCGCCGGCGTGGTCTCCGCCCTCAAGCGCGGCACCAAGATCGACCGCGGTGCCATGATGACGGCCCTGGCCGGCGTCTCGCTGCCGATCTACTTCACCGCCCTGCTGCTGCTCGCCCTGTTCAAGTACAAGCTCGGCTGGACCTCGTCCGAGTACGTGGACTTCGCCGACGATCCGGCCGGCTGGTTCGGCGGGCTGATCCTGCCCTGGGTCGCCCTCGCCTTCCTCTACGCGGCCATGTACGCCCGGCTCACCCGCGCCACCATGATGGAAGTGCTCGGCGAGGACTACATCCGCACCGCCCGTGCCAAGGGGCTCACCGAACGCATGGTGATCGGCAAGCACGCGATGCGCTCCACCATGACCCCCATCGCCACCATCCTCGGCATGGACCTCGGCGCCCTGGTCGGCAGCGCGATCCTCACCGAGAGCGCCTTCAACCTGCCCGGTCTCGGCCAGGCCGCGGTCACCGCCATCAACAACCGCGACCTGCCGATCATCCTCGGCGTGGTGCTCATCGCCGCCACCGCCGTCGTCATCGCCAACCTCGTGGTGGACCTGCTCTACGCCGTGATCGACCCCCGTGTGAGGCTCTCATGACCACCACCCCCGAGCCGGCCGTCGAGATCGTCGAGGAGCCACCGGGCGACCGCGCCTACCTGGACGTCCGCGACCTGCGCATCCACTTCCCCACCGACGACGGCGTGGTGAAGTCCGTCGACGGGCTCTCGTTCCGGCTGGACAAGGGTCGCACGCTCGGCATCGTCGGCGAGTCCGGTTCCGGCAAGTCCGTCAGCTCGCTCGGGATCATGGGCCTGCACACCGTCGGCCAGTACGGCCGGCGCAAGGCCCGGATCTCCGGGGAGATCTGGCTCGACGGCAAGGAACTGCTCACCGCCGACCCCGAAGAGGTCCGCCGGCTGCGCGGCCGCGAGATGGCGATGATCTTCCAGGACCCGCTGTCCGCCATGCACCCCTACTTCACCATCGGCGCGCAGATCGCCGAGGCGTACCGGACCCACCACGACACCGACAAGAAGACCGCCCGCAAACGGGCCGTCGAACTCCTCGACCGCGTCGGCATCCCGCAGCCCGACCGGCGGGTGGACGACTACCCGCACCAGTTCTCCGGCGGCATGCGGCAACGCGCCATGATCGCCATGGCGCTGGTCAACAACCCCGCCCTGCTCATCGCGGACGAGCCGACGACCGCCCTCGACGTCACCGTCCAGGCGCAGATCCTCGACCTCATCCGCGACCTGCAGAAGGAGTTCGGCTCCGCCGTCATCATCATCACCCACGACCTGGGCGTGGTCGCCGAACTGGCCGACGACATCCTCGTCATGTACGGCGGCCGCTGCGTCGAACGCGGCCCGGCCGAGCAGGTCTTCTACGAGCCCCAGCACCCCTACACCTGGGGCCTGCTCGGCTCCATGCCGCGCATCGACCGCGACCAGACCGAACGGCTGATCCCGGTCAAGGGCTCGCCGCCCAGCCTGATCAACGTGCCGCCCGGCTGCGCCTTCAGCCCGCGCTGCCCGTACGCCGACGTCCCGGGGGAGGGGATCACCCGCACCGAGCGGCCCGAACTCCGGCCGGTGACGGGGGAGAAGAGCCGGGGCCACGTCGCCGCCTGCCACATGGCGCAGGAGGAGCGGACGCGGATCTGGACCGAAGAGATCGCTCCCAAGCTGTGAAGGACCGAGCTGTGCCTGAAGACAACGACGCGGTTGCCCAGCGCGACGAGGAGGCGCCGTCCGCCACCCCGGAGGTACGTCCCCTGCTCCGCGTGGACGGCCTGGTCAAACACTTCCCGATCACCAAGGGGCTGCTGCGCCGCCAGGTGGGCGCCGTGCACGCCGTGGACGGCATCAGCTTCGACGTCCGCCCCGGCGAGACCCTGGGCGTGGTCGGCGAGTCGGGCTGCGGCAAGTCCACCATGGGCCGGCTGGTCACCCGGCTGCTCGAACCCACCGGCGGGACCGTGGAGTTCGAGGGCCGGGACATCTCCCACCTGGGGGTGGGCGGGATGCGCCCGATGCGCCGGGACATCCAGATGATCTTCCAGGACCCGTACTCCTCCCTGAACCCCCGGCACACCGTCGGCACCATCGTCGGCGCGCCCTTCCGGCTCCAGGGCATCACCCCCGAGGGCGGGGTGAAGAAGGAGGTGCAGCGGCTGCTGGGGCTGGTGGGTCTCAACCCCGAGCACTACAACCGCTACCCGCACGAGTTCTCCGGCGGCCAGCGGCAGCGCATCGGCATCGCCCGCGCGCTGGCGCTCAAGCCGAAGCTGGTGATCGCCGACGAACCGGTCTCCGCGCTGGACGTCTCGATCCAGGCCCAGGTGGTCAACCTGCTGGACGACCTCCAGGACGAGCTCGGGCTGACGTACATCATCATCGCCCACGACCTGTCGGTGATCCGGCACGTCTCGGACCGGATCGCGGTGATGTACCTCGGCAAGATCGTGGAGCTGACCGACCGCCGCTCGCTCTACAGCACCCCCATGCACCCCTACACCAAGGCCCTCCTCTCGGCCGTGCCGGTGCCCGACCCGCGGCGGCGGGCCAAGCGGGAGCGCATCCTGCTGAAGGGCGACGTCCCGTCGCCGATCTCGCCGCCCTCGGGCTGCCGGTTCCACACCCGGTGCTGGAAGGCGACGGAGGTGTGCCGGACCGAGGAACCGGTGCTGACCGCGCTCCGGCCCGGCCACCAGGTGGCGTGCCACCACCCGGAGCCGGTGGATTCCGCGGAGGGGGAGGCGGCGGCCTGAGCGGGGCTCGCCGAGGCGTCGGGCGGGAACCCCCCCAGGGCGGGACAAGGGGGACACCCGGCCGACCGGTAAGAATGTCGCGTGCTCACCGATCTGTTCTCCCCCTCCGTCCAGCACTGGCTGGACATCGTCGGGATCTTCGTCTTCGCGATCTCCGGCGCGCTGCTCGGCGTCCGCAAGAACTTCGACGTCTTCGGCATGGCGGTACTGGCGGAGGTCACGGCACTGGGCGGAGGTCTCTTCCGGGACCTGGTCATCGGTGCCGTGCCGCCCGCCGCCTTCAGCGACCTCGGCTACTTCGTCACCCCGCTGATCGCCACGCTGATCGTCTTCTTCCTGCACCCCGAGGTGGAACGGATCACCAGCGCGGTGAACGTCTTCGACGCCGCCGGGCTCGGCCTCTTCTGCGTCACCGGGACGGTCAAGGCGTACGGGCACGGGCTCGGCCTCACCCAGTCCGCCACCCTCGGGCTGGCCACGGCGGTGGGCGGGGGAGTGCTGCGCGACGTCCTCGCCCACGAGGTGCCGTCGCTGCTCCGCTGGGACCGCGACCTGTACGCCGTCCCGGCCATGGCCGGTGCCGCGACGGCGGCGCTGATGCTGAAGTTCGGTGTGCTGCACGGGCCCACCAACGCCATCCCGGTCGTCGTCGGCTGCGGGCTGCGGCTGCTCTCGATGCGCTTCCACTGGCGGGCCCCGCGCGCCTGGCACCGGCGGAGCGCGGCGGCGGAGGAGCTGCAGCCCGGGGTCGGGCCGCACGTCACTCCCCGTAAGGCTACCCGCCGGTAACCTACCGGTAGTACGGTGCCCGCATGGCACTGGCAACCATCGGCAACAGCGAGTTCGACCGGGACACCGCGATCACGCCGCGCGCCCCGGGCGTGACCGAGGACGGCACCGCCGCGCACGACGTCCGCGTCCACCAGGGCTGGACGCTCTTCGGCGCGGCCAACGGCGGCTACCTCCTCGCCATCGCGGCCCGGGCCCTCGCGGACACCCTCCCGCACCCCGACCCGTTCACCGTCACCGCCCACTACCTGAGCGCCACCCGGCCGGGCCCGGCCGTCATCCGCAGCAGCCGGGCGCACACCCGCCGGTCGCTCTCCACCGGCCAGGCGAGCCTGTTCCAGACGGCCGACGACGGTACGGAGGTCGAACGGCTGCGGGTGCTCGCCACGTACGGCGACCTGGACGCGCTCCCCGACGACGTGCGCACCACCGCCAAGCCGCCGGAGCTGCCGCCGCGCGAGCACTGCGTCTCCCGCGAGGACCTCGGCGGCGGCGAGGGCTTCGGCGCCGCCGAGATCGTCGCCCGCCTCGACCTGGCGCTCGACCCCGCCACCGCCGGCTGGGCGACCGGCGGTCCGGCGGGCCCGGGCGAGATGCGCGGCTGGTTCGACTTCGCCGACGGCCGCGACCCGGACCCGCTCTCCCTCCTCCTGGCCGCCGACGCGCTCCCGCCCACCCCGTTCGACCTGGGCATCATCGGCTGGGTCCCGACGGTCGAACTCACCGTCCACATCCGCCGCCGCCCCGCCCCGGGCCCCCTCCGCGTCGCGGTCGTCACCCGCAACTTCGCGGGCGGCTTCCTGGAGGAGGACGCGGAGATCTGGGACAGCGCGGACCGGCTGGTGGCGCAGTCGCGGCAGCTGGCGCGGATGCTGGGCTGAGGCGCTCCGGCTCGGATCGTCCGGCTCAGTCCAGCGGCCGGCCGGTCCGGGCCGCCAGCCGGGTGTGGACGTCGGCCCCCTCGGGAGCCGGCCGGGCGGCGCCGAAGGCGCCCTCCCTGCCCTCGGGCGGCAGCGTCTCGGCCACCTTCAGGGCGTGCTCGGACAGCTCCGGGTCGAGCGTGACGGGCCGGCCGATCGCCTCGTTGAGGTCCCAGGTGTGGACGACCGTCTCCAGTACGAGGAAGCTGATCACGCCGTAACCGGGGGACTTCCCCCACGGCACGTCGTACATGGCCGTCAGCACCGACTCGTCGTCCCAGGCGGCGACGAGCCGGGAGCCGGCCTCGTCGAGGGCGGCGGCCCAGCCGTCGTCCGCCACCTGCGGCGGGGCGGGCGGCCCGCTCGGCCGGTACCCGCCGCTGGAGGCGACCTCCGTCAGCGCACGGGCGGCGCCGAGGACGTGCCCCAGCAGCCCCCGGACGTCGTACTCGGTACAGGGGGTCGGGTCGTTCAGCCGCTCCGGCCGCACGGCGGCGGCGACGGCGGCAAGCTGCGCGACGGCCCGGCGCAGCTTCGGGCGCGGGTCGGGAACGTTCTCGGTGTCGGGCACGGGCGGCTCTCCTCGGTGCGCTGCGGGTGGTGGTGCGGGCGGATGGCCCCAGCAGAGCCTGCCGCTGGAGGACGCGGCTCGCCGTGTGTTTTTCGGCCAATGTCCGGGTCGAATCAGCCCGTCCGCACCCACCCACCAGCCCGTCCGGCGCTTGAGGACAACCGCGCGGAGCGCGGTTGCGGGGGTGCGGGGGCGCAGCCCCCGCAAGAAACGGTGAATGGGGGTGCCCCCTCTGGGGGAGGGACTGGGGCACCCCCCCACCGAACAGCACCGCACCGCCGGGTACGCCCACCCCCACAGCTCGTAGAATCGTCCCACCATGGCCTACCTCGACCACGCAGCCACCACTCCGATGCTCCCGGAGGCGGTGAGGGCGATGACCGCCCACCTCCCGGTAGCCGGCAACGCCTCATCGCTGCACGCCGCCGGGCGCGCAGCCCGCCGCACCGTCGAGGAGGCCCGCGAGTCGCTCGCCGCCGCACTCGGCGCCCGCCCCAGCGAGGTCGTCTTCACGGCGGGCGGCACGGAGGCGGACAACCTCGCCGTGAAGGGCCTGTACTGGTCCCGCCGCGCGGCCGACCCCGCGCGGACCCGCGTCCTCGCCAGCCCGGTGGAGCACCACGCCGTCCTCGACGCGGTCGACTGGCTGGCGGCCCACGAGGGCGCCACCGTCGAGTACCTGCCGGTCGACGCGCACGGCAGGGTGCACCCGGAGGCGCTCCGCGAGGCGATAGCCCGCGACCCGGCGGACGTCGCCCTGGTCACGGTCATGTGGGCCAACAACGAGATCGGCACGATCCAGCCGGTCACCGAACTCGCCGCCGTGGCCGCGGAGTTCGACGTCCCGATGCATGCCGACGCCGTACAGGCGGCAGGCCAGCTGGACGTGGACTTCGCCGCGTCCGGCCTGGCCGCGATGACCGTCAGCGGCCACAAGATCGGCGGCCCGTACGGCATCGGCGCACTGCTGCTGGGCCGCAGCCACACGCCCGTCCCGCTGCTGCACGGCGGCGGCCAGGAGCGGCACGTGCGCTCGGGCACGCTGGACGTCCCCGCGATCGCCGCGTTCGCGGTGGCGGGCACGCTGGCGGCCGAACGCCGGGAGGAGTTCGCGCGGGAGGTCGGCACCCTCCGGGACCGCCTGATCGCCGGCGTCCTGGAGGCCGTCCCCGACGCGGTCCTCGGCGGCGACCCGGACCCGGCGGGCCGCCTCCCCGCCAACGCCCACTTCTCGTTCCCCGGCTGCGAGGGCGACTCGCTCCTGCTGCTCCTGGACGCCCAGGGCATCGAGTGCTCGACGGGCTCCGCCTGCACCGCCGGCGTCGCCCAGCCCAGCCACGTCGTCCTCGCCACCGGCACGGACCCGGAGCTGGCGCGCGGCACGCTCCGCTTCTCGCTCGGCCACACGTCGACGGAGGCGGACGTGGCGGCGGTCCTGGAGGCGATCGGCCCGGCGGTGAAGCGGGCGAGGAGCGCGGGCCTGAGCTAGTCGCCGCGGCCCCCGCGAAATGGGGGAGGGGACGAGATCGCACCTCCCGTACCCTGGAGAGGCTATGACTGACTTCCCGGGTGCACCCGATCCCCAGGCCCCCCGCAAGGGACTCCGCGTCCTCGCCGCCATGTCCGGCGGCGTCGATTCCGCCGTCGCCGCGGCCCGCGCCGTCGAAGCGGGCCACGACGTGACCGGCGTGCACCTGGCCCTGTCGGCCAACCCGCAGTCCTTCCGCACCGGCGCCCGCGGCTGCTGCACCATCGAGGACTCCCGCGACGCCCGCCGCGCCGCCGACGTGATCGGCATCCCCTTCTACTGCTGGGACCTGGCCGAGCGCTTCCGCGAGGACGTCGTCGAGGACTTCGTCGCCGAGTACGAGGCCGGCCGCACGCCCAACCCCTGCCTGCGCTGCAACGAGAAGATCAAGTTCGCGGCGCTGCTGGACAAGGCGCTCGCCCTGGGCTTCGACGCGGTCTGCACCGGCCACTACGCGACGGTCGTCCTCAACGAGGACGGCACCCGCGAGCTGCACCGCGCCAGCGACATGGCCAAGGACCAGTCCTATGTCCTGGGCGTCCTGGACGAGCGCCAGCTCGCGCACGCGATGTTCCCCCTCGGTGACACGATCACCACCAAGGAGGAGATCCGCGCCGAGGCCGAGCGCCGCGGCCTGGCCGTCGCGAAGAAGCCGGACAGCCACGACATCTGCTTCATCGCCGACGGCGACACCCGCGGCTTCCTGGCCAAGCGCCTCGGCACCGCCGAGGGCGACATCGTCGACGAGACCGGCACCAAGGTCGGCACCCACGAGGGCGCCTACGGCTTCACCATCGGCCAGCGCAAGGGCCTCCGCCTCGGCCACCCGGCCCCGGACGGCAAGCCGCGCTACGTCCTCGACATCTCCCCGGTGAACAACACCGTCACCGTCGGCCCCGCCGAGGCCCTGGACGTCACCGCCCTCACGGCCATCCGCCCCCGCTGGTGCGGCGTCGCCCCCACCGGCCCCGCCCGCTACACCGCCCAACTCCGCGCCCACGGCGGCGAGACCCCGGTCACGGCGGAACTCGTGGACGGCACCCTCCAGGTCACCTTCACCAGCCCCGTCCGCGGCGTCGCCCCCGGCCAGGCGATCGTCCTCTATGACGGCACCCGCGTCGTCGGCTCGGCGACCATCGCGACGACGGAACGGGCCGTCGCGGCCTGAGGCGCGGGCGGCACACCGCCCTTCCTCGAAGAGGTGCCGCCGCGGAGGCGGTCGCCGTATGCGGCGGCCCGCGTACGAGCGGCGGGTTACGGCCGCCGCCGGGTGACGTGTGCCGCCACCTGCCCTGTCATGCGGGGGAGTTGTCGCGGGAGACGCCGAGGACGAGGTCGGCGGCGCGGGCGATGACCGTGGCGCGGGTGGTGCCGGGGTGGTCGGCGGCGAGGAAGTGGCTGCCGATGGCCGTGCAGAAGGCGAGCAGGGCACGGGCCTCGACCTCGTCCGGGTCGGCGCAGAAGGTGCCGAGCGCGTCGCGCAGGAGTTGCATGCGCTTGTCGTCCACGCGCCGCAGGCGCTCGGCGACGGTGTGGTCGCGGCGGGCCCACTCGCGCACGGCCAGGTCGATGGGCAGCAGGCGGTCGCCGGAGAAGGTGAGCTGCCCGGCCAGGCGGACCCGGTCCCGGACGTCGCCGCCCTCGTGCTCGACCCGGGCGATGACGTCGTCGACGCTCTCGCGCTCCCAGGTGTCCAGCATCGCCGTCAGCAGGGCCTCGCGGTCGGCGAAGTATCCATAGAAGCCGCCCTTGGTCACCCCCATCGCCTTGGCGAGCGCCTCGACCCGCACCGAGTCCACCCCGCCCGAGGCCAGGGCCTCCAGTCCCGCCTCGATCCACTTCTCGCGCGGTGTGCGCATTGCGCCCATCTGTGGTCCACCTCACCCTGTCCATCCGATTGTACGGCGCCGTATATCGCCCTAGTCTGCCGTTGTACGGCATCGTATAACCAAGGGGAGAGGACCCTCCATGTCATTCGGTTTCGTTGCCTTCCACTACCCCGCCCCCGAGCACCTCGACGCGTTCGTCCGCGAGGCCCACAAGGTCGCCGACGCGGCGCGGCACCAGCCCGGATTCCTCTCCGTCGGCGTCTGGGTCACCCCGGACGAGGACGCCGTCGTCACCACCGGCGCGTACGAGTCGGAAGCGGCCTTCCTGGCGGCGTCCCGAGTCGGCCGCGAAATGGGCGCGACGCCCGACGGCATCAGCGACCTGGAAGTCAGGCCCCGAGAGGTCCACTTCCTCGTGTCGCGCTAGAGCACCGCACTGCTGCCGCCTTGCCCGCCGGTCCAACGCCACCCACGAGGAGTGATGATGGTCGATCCCGATACCCCTCCGCACGTTCGGGGCCGGGTGCGCCATGCCCCGGTCCCGCCCGCCGCGCACGCGCTCAGCACCCTGCCGCGGATCGACTACGAGAACGCCGTGCTCGCCGACCTCGACACGGCACCGGACCGCACCGCCGAGCAGTGGGCGCGAGCCGTCCTGGAAGACGCGGATGCCGACACGCGACAGGCCCTGACCCGGGGCTGGACGTCGCTCGGCCTCGCCCTCGCTCCGGCCGGATCCGACGGCTGCGTACTCGGCTGGCGAGTGCGCAGCAGCACCCCGGACGCCGTTCTCCTCGCCGCCGACGCCACCCTGGGACTCCGCGGCGAGCTGCTCTTCCAACTGACGCGAGGCGGGCTGCTGTCGGCCTGCTTCATCCAACTGGACGGCGACGCGGCGCGCGCCCTGTGGGCCCCGGTCGAGAGCCGCCACCCCCAGGTCATGCACCGGCTTCTCGAGCAGGCCGTATCCCGGGCGACGTGACAGGACGGGGACGCTCGGCGACCCGCTGTCGGAAGCCTGTCGGAGGTGACCGCGATCTGTCGGCGCTCCGTCGGTGGCTGCTGCGAGCTTGGACGGGTCGCCGTCGCCGTCGAACGCAAGGAGCCCCCCAGTGTCGTCCGTATCCAAGAGCCGAGCGTGGGACGTCCGCCGGCCGCCCTCCGACGAGGGCAAGGTTGTCCTGGTCACCGGGGGTAACGCCGGGATCGGCTACTTCGTCGCGGAGCAGCTCGCCGCCACCGGCGTCGTCGTCGTGCTCGGCAGCCGGAGCGCCGCCAAGGCTGACGCCGCCATGGCCGCGATCCGCTCGCGCGTGGCCGGCGCGCGCCTGCGGCACCTTCCGCTGGACCTCGCCGACCTGTCGTCCCTGAAGGCCGCCGTGGACGGGTCGGGTCTCGACCGCCTCGACGCGGTGGTCCACAACGCGGGTGTCGCGCTCGACGACCCGCCGCGTCAGGAGACGCCGGACGGTCACGAGTTGATGTTCGGCACCAACCACCTCGGTCACTTTGCTCTCACCCGGTGGCTGGCCCCTCTGCTGTCCGCCGCCCCGGCCGGCCGCGTCGTGACGGTCGGCAGCTTCGCGGCGCGGTCCGAGCGCCTGGACCTGGACGATCCGCAGTCGACCCGGGACTACCGGCCCAAGCGCAGCTACGGCCGGTCCAAGCTGGCGCAGATGTGCTTCGGCTTCGAACTCGACCGCCGCTTGCGTGCCGTCGGCAGCTCGGTGCTCAGTGTGGTGGCGCACCCCGGCGGCGCGCTGGACGGCCTCACTCCGTCCCGCCCGCCGGTCCACGTGACGAAGCCGGGCGCGCGGCTGCGCGCCTGGCCCGCCGGGCTCCTGGTGCAGGGCAAGGAGGCCGGAGCCTGGCCCGTCGTCCGCGCCGTCCTCGACCCGGATGTGCGGGGAGGGGAGTTGTGGGGGCCGAGGGTCTTCGGCCTGCGCGGCATCCCGCGGCGCGAGCCCGTCCCCTCCCACATGGCCGACCGGTCCGTCGCCACCCGCCTCTGGACGGTCAGCTGCGAACTGACGGGCACGGATTCACGCCTCGGCTTTCCCTCCCGTCAGGCGCTGTAGGCGGTCGCGCTCGCCCTTGTCCCGCGTACCAGCGCCCGGAAGGCGCTCGGGCTGGTCCGTATGCCGTGTTCGGGTTCGGAGCCCTCGCGTAGGGCTATGCCGGGTGTGTTCGTGCACACCTGTACGCAGTTGTTGCCGCCCGCATCGGAGAGTGGCGACTTGAACCAAATCGGTTCAGGCACGGCGCAACGGGCTGCTCGCCTCCGTCGACGGCCTGCGCTTCGTCGTCCCCGTCCGCACCGTCAACGCCGCCCCCTCGCCCGAGTACTTCGCGAAGAAGAAGGGCATGACATGGTTGAACGCGATCAATGACCAGGTCATCGGGATCGGGCAGATGGTGGTGCCCGGCACCCCGCGCGACAGCCTGTTCGTCCTGGATACGCTGCTGAACCTGGACGGCGGGGGCAAGCCGGAGATGATCGCTACCGATCACGCCTCGTACTCGGACATGGTCTTCGGCATCTTCAAGCTGCTCGGCTACCGCTTCTCCCCACGCTTCGAGGACCTGGAAGATCAGCGGTTCTGGCGCGCGACGATGCTCGGCACCGAGCCGGCGGGCACCTACGGGCCGCTGGAGGCGCTGGCCCGCCACAAGGTGAACGTCAAGAAGGCCATCCAGCACTGGCCGGACATGCTGCGGGTGGCCGGCTCCCTGGTCACCAACCAGGTCCGCGCCTACGACCTGCTGCGGATGTTCGGCCGCGAGGGCCACCCCACCCCGCTGGGGCAGGCGTTCGCCGAGTACGGGCGCATCGCCAAGCCCTTGCACCTGCTCGCCGTCGTCGACCCGGTCGATGACACCTACCGGCGGCAGATGCACAAGCAGCTCACCGTCCAGGAGTCCCGCCACAAGCTCGCCCGCGACATCTGCCACGGCAAGAAGGGCACCATCCACCAGGCATACCGCGACGGGATGGAGGACCAGCTCGGCTCGCTCGGCCTGGTCCTGAACGCGGTGGTGCTCTGGACGACGCGGTACTTCGCTATCTCCCACAGCCCGTCCGGAACAATCCAACTCCAAGTACCCCGCCCCATAGACAGCCCAACGAGCGATCACCGCATAGGACACCGTCTTAGAGCTTCTTGAAGTGCCAGCCCTGAGTAGGGTCGTAAACCAGACCGTACATGCTGGACGCGTCCTTGGTGTGCAGAAGGAAGAGCATCGCGTCGTAACTCGTCGTGTGGTAGGGAACCTGCATCTGGTATTCGCTTCCGTCCGACAGGACGATTCGCGAGATGAAAGTCGTGTAATGTCCGCCGAATATTTCACCTCTGGTCATCATTCCGCACATATTTCCACCCACGGTGGTGACGTTGCCACTAGCCGTCTTCGGGGGCTTGCTGTCTCTCTCGATATAGCAGGCCTCGAAGTGTGAGTAGTTCGTTTGCGAACCGATGACGATCGACCCGCTGTCGTCTTGATGTGCGTGCGGATCCGCTGGGTCTGGACAAGCGTGGAGCATTACGTTCGCATACCGGTTTCCAAGTTGCGACTCCTCATGGATAGCCATGCGGCAGTCAGTGAAGCTGCACTCGGTGAAGTCCCCTGCGTTCGCGTCTCCACCCTGTGCGTGAAGGCCTTTTATGCAATTTTGGAAACGGCATCGGTGGACCTTTTCTTTGTCGGCGAAGCTTGACGTTCCGTCATCAGACGGCTGATCGTTCATGAAAACGCCGATTCCGAGGTACTCGAACATGCAGTGCGCTACTTCCACGAACGGGGCGCGTATGTTAAGCGCGACCCCACCACGCTCCGCGTATTTCGAACCGTCGCCATGCCATCCTGTAAACCAGATGTCCTCGATCCGTGAGTGATCTGGTTGCTTAGACCCGTGGCGTTCGATCAGGAATGCTGTCACATCGGGCTGCGACAGAACGATTCGGGTTCCTCCAGAGCCGACGATTCGTACCGGTCTGGTCACGTGAATGGTCTGGTCGATGATGTAGTCGCCAGGGTCAAGTTGAATCGTCGCCAAGTTGAATCCACCCATTGTGGGTGCCCGGTCGATTTGGCGCTGAATAAACTCGGCATCGTTCATGCTTGCTCACCCTCTTGGGCTGCTTGCAAGTTCGATGGACAATCTCCGTGTGGCCCCGGCTCGACCTCGAGTTGGGACGTCCAGGGCAGAGCGCATGATCAGGTCGTAGCAGGTCCGCCGGGACATGTACAAGTTTGCCTGACGAGGCATTTCGGCGCATCTTCGCGAGGAGTCCGGTTGACGGCAGCGCAACTTCTTGACACGGGCGCCGTCTCGGGGTGTGCTGCACGAGCTCGACGACGCCGGCCTGGTCGATGTCAGACGATTCGTCCTCGGCACCGCCCACGTCATGTGCCGTCGCCCCCTCATCATGCCCCGCGCGCCCCTGAAGGCAGCCTTGTGGCTTCTTTGCGCGACGGGTTGAATGGCGGAGGAAAAGCCACGACGTCACTTACGAGATCGGTCGAGGCTTCCGCCGCGCGACAACTCCCGCAGCAAGACGGATAATGATCCGGCTCGCCGGTGCCCACCAGCAGCGTAGGGAAAGGACGGGACGAGATCCGGCGACACCGATGAAGGACGTTCCGTTCGATGACGGCGCCGCCGCAGGCTGAGGATCCCGGTGGCCGACCTGACGGGGCCGCGGGAAAGCGCCGGCCGAGGCGCTGACAGTCAGCCCACTCGTCATCGAATCGAACCCTCGGAGGAGGGAACATGGGCTTGGTCGAGATGAGCACCTTCGCCGACACGCCGGCACGCCACCACCCAGGAATCGACGAGGTCGAAGCGTGCTCACTGGACTGGGCGTTCCGCTCCGCCATTCCGTTCGACGCGTACTCGCGGGAGAAATGGCGCTCCCTGAAAGCAGGGCGGTTCACCGCCCACGTCTATCCCGATGCGCGGTTCGACGAAGTTGTCCTCTACGCCTGCTGGAATTCCTGGTGGTTCTTCCTGGACGACTACCGTCACATGCCGACGGACATCGACAGATGGCTCGCCTTCGTGCATGAAGCGGAGTACGTCATCCGTAACGGCGGCCGGACCGGCGATGACGCGGATCCGCTCAACCGCGCCCTGGGAGACCTGTGTCACCAGACCGCGGACCTCCTCGGCGCCAAGGCGTACGACACACTCGCCCAAGGGAGCTTCGACGCGTTCCACGGACTCACGATCGAGGCATTCAACAACCAGTTCGGACGGCAGCCCCACGTCACTCTGGGGGAAGAACTGCGAATACCTGTACACCCGACGCAAGACGCTAGGAGCGATCTTCATCTTCTCGCTGCTGGAGTTCTCGCTGGACTTCACCATCCCAGAAGCCGTGAGGAACACAGCCGCATGGAACGACGTCGTCAACGCCGGCGTTGACGTGATCCTTCTGCAGAACGACATCAACGGGTACCAGCAGGACCTGGTGGACGGATTCCCCTACAACGCGGTGGCCCTCATCTCCCACCAGCAGAAGGGCACCGCCGAGGAGGCCGCGACGATCGTGAACAGGGCGGTCGCCGAGCGGATCGCCGACTTCCACAAAGCCGAGGACGCACTCCGCACCTACCTGAGGAGCAGTGAAACGGCAGGGCGGACGGCAGAATTGATCATGCTTGTCGCCTCTGGAATCAAGAGCTACGCGCAAGGCGCACTGGCCTGGTACGAAGAAACCGGCCGGTATAGCGGAGACCCGCACAACCCTTGCCGAATCCGACCGGATCAGCGGTGGCGGTAAGAGTTCGCCGGCGTGCGGGGTGACGACCGTCGGGACGGTGCCTCCGCGCACGCCGGAGACCGCAGAGACGAAGGGCCGGGAGGTAGGCGGTGCGGTGCAGTTCACCTGTCCGACCGCCCGCAGATCCACGACGGCGTCTCGGTCTTGATTTCTTGACGGCTGTACTGAGCGGTGACGAAGCCACCGTAGTCGTACCGGAACCGCCGGCCGATCTCGTCGTACCAGTTCCGCAGTCCGACGACCTGGATGCCCAGGTCCTGTACGTAGACGCCGTCTCATTTGGTGAATTCTCGGTAGCAGATGAGGGTGCAGGCGATGCTGGTGGAGGCGAGGAAGTGGGCAGCTTTACGCTCGTAGCGACGGTGGAGACGGCAGGACATCGTGCGTTCGATGGTCGAATGGTGCCGGCCCGGTCGTTGTGAGGCTTCGATGCCCTTGCGGGCGAGGCGGTGGGTGATGCCGCGTCCGTGTCACCACAGTCGGCGCGTCAGCCGCCGGACCGGGGCTGTGACGGGCCCCGGCCCGGTTCCTCCCCGCCCTCTTCCGTATCGTCCCCGCCATACGGTCCGAACGGGCCTTCCTCGCCCGGTTTCGCGCCCAGTTGCGGGGCGCCGCCCTTGGCCTGGTGGAATCCGGGGATCACCGCGTTCCTGCTTCGAGCTGGGCGGGGACCACGAGGGTGTCGCCGGCGTCGAGGAAGACGTGGCATGCCTGAGTGCGACCGGGCGCCGCGCCGGCAGCCGTCACCGCGAGGCGGGCAGGACCGCTCGTATCCGGAACCCGCCGTCCACCGGGCCCGCCGTGAACTCCCCGCCGAGTTGTTCGGCCCGTTCGCGCAGGCCCGTCAGGCCGTGGCCGCCCGAGGGGAGGGCGGACGGCTTCGTGTTGCCGTCCGGGGTGGC
Organism: Streptomyces sp. NPDC021100; assembly: GCF_044333095.1. Classification (NCBI taxonomy): domain Bacteria; kingdom Bacillati; phylum Actinomycetota; class Actinomycetes; order Kitasatosporales; family Streptomycetaceae; genus Streptomyces; species Streptomyces sp. NPDC021100. The sequence goes on along the minus strand of NZ_JBIRQH010000001.1, from coordinate 211,821 downwards.
GGTGTTGGTGATCTGCACGGCGAGGGCGGTCCGGCCGGCCTTCCGCGCGAGGGTCACGGAGACCGTGACGGCCGCGCCCTCGGCGTGCTTGCGGACGTTGGTCAGCGCCTCCTGCACCGTGCGGTACGCGGCCTCCTCGACCTCCGCCGGCCACTTCAGGGCGTCGAGGGCGGGCAGGTCGGCCTCCAGGCGGGCGTCGAGGCCGCTGCCGCCGACGAGGTCCGGCAGGGCGCCGAGCCGGGGGCGGAGGGCCGCGTCGCCGGGGGCCGTGCGCAGGACGCCGAGGAGGCCGCGGAGTTCGCGGAGGGCGGTGGCGCCCAGGCCGCGGATGACCGAGGCGGTCTCGCGGGCGGCCGGCTCCTCCGCCGTCCGTTCCAGGGCGCCGGCCTGTACGGTCATCAGGCTGACCTGGTACGAGACGACGTCGTGCATCTCCCGGGCCAGCCGGGCCCGTTCGGCGACGACGGCCCGTTCGGCGATCAGCTCCGCCTCCCGGCGGTGGGCGCGGGACAACTCCTCGATGTGATCGGCCAGTTGCCGGCGGGCGCGGCTGAGCTGGCCCATCGCCGCCGGGCCGACCGTCATCAGGGCGGACGAGAGGACGCCGAAGAGCAGCACGTCGTCCGGGCCGCCCCAGGCGCCCGGCACCGACGGCCACCAGGGGCCGAGCGAGGTGAGGAAGAAGGCGAGGGACCAGCCGTAGACCGTCCACCGCCGTTCCAGGGAGCGCGAGACCTCGTACATCGCCACCATGGGCGCGATGAGCAGGTGCCCGCCGAAGGTGACGGGCAGGGCCGTCACCAGGACGGGGACGGGGAAGCGGCGCCGGACGAAGAGTGCGGCGACGGTCACGGCGTAGAGGATGGTCTCCGTCCGTCCGGCCACGGGATACATGGCCGCCGTCTCGGCCGTCGCCACCGGGAGGAGGAGCAGGTCACGGCGGAGGCTCCGCCAGGTCACCGGCCGCCGCAGATCCCTGAACGCCGCGGGGAAGCGCCTCACGCCGGACCGGCCGTGTCCGGTTTCCCGGCGGGGTCCCCGTCGAGGCGGACGAGCCCGTGGTGGTGGGCGAGGACGGCCGCCTGGACGCGGTTGGCCGCGCCGAGCTTGGCCAGGATCGCGCTGACGTGGTCCTTGGCCGTGGCGGCACCCATCAGCAGGGCGGCGCCGATCTCCGCGTTCGACTTCCCCCGGGCCAGCAGGGCCAGCACCGCGCGCTCGCGCTCGGTGAGAGAGGCCAGCCGGCCGGGCGGGGCGCCGCCGCCGGCGCGCAGGTAGCCGTCGACCACGCTGTCGGCGACGGCGGGCGACAGAACCGTTCCGCCGGCCGCCAGGATGCGGACCGCGCTGGCCAGTTCGTCGGGGACGGTGTCCTTCACCAGGAACCCGGCGGCACCGGCCCGCAGGGCGGGGGCGATGTGCTCGTCGCCGGAGAACGTCGTGAGCATCGCCACCACGGGCGGCTCAGGCAGCGCCAGCAGCGAGCCGAGCACCGAGAGGCCGTCCACCTCGGGCATCCGGATGTCCAGCAGCACGACGTCGGGGCGGTGCGTGACCGCGAGTTCCACGGCGTGTACGCCCTCGCACGCCACCGGGACCTCGATGTCCGGTTCCGCCTCCAGGATGCTGCGGATTCCGGCGCGCAGCAGCTTCTCGTCGTCGACGACCATGACGCGGATCACTATTCACCACTCCTGCGCTGCTACCGGTCAGGAAATATAACAACCGCTCGGTCGGTCGGTTTCCGTCGCCCCCGCCGACCGGAGGGGACGGAACCGACGGTCGGCGGGTACCGGGAGGCGCCCCCGGGTCGTCACCATGGATGTGAGGGGGGATGCGGTCCGCATCATGCCGGACATTCCGGAGGCGGGCGGGCGGCCGCGCGTTCCGTGGGGGGAGCGTGGCCGGAAGACGTACGGCCGGGGGGGACGTACGGCTTCGGGGGCCGTTCCGACAAGGGACGGCCGCCCGCCTCCGGAAGGGCCCGCCCCGGCCGCGGTGCTTCCCCACCCCCGAACGGGGGTCGCCGCCGCCGGGGCGCTCAACCCGGTCCCCGCTCCCGGGCTCGCGCGCCGGATTCCGGACTGCCGCGCGTCCGCCGGGCGCGGGTAAGGCAAGCTGGGCACATGGCAACACATGTGATCACCGGTGCCGGATCGGGCATCGGAGAGGTGCTGGCCGAGCGGCTGCTCGCCCGCGGGGACGAGATCGTCCTGTTCGCGCGCGACGCCGGACGCGCCAAGGAGCTGGCGGCCCGGTTCCCCGGCGCCCGCACGCTCGTCGGCGACCTCTCCAACCCCGACCGGCTCTCCTGGGCCCTGGACCACCAGACGCTCCCCGAGCGCGTCGACTCGCTGCTGCATGCGGCGGGCGTCGTGGACCTCGGCGGGGTCGGCGAACTGACGCCGCGGACGTGGACGAACACCCTCGCGGTCAACCTCGTCGCCCCGGCGGAGCTCACCCGCCTGTTCCTGCCCCAACTGCGGGTGGCGCACGGCCACGTGGTCTTCGTGAACTCGGGCGCCGGCCTCAACGCGGGCCCCAACTGGAGCGCCTACGCGGCCAGCAAGCACGGCCTCAAGGCGCTCGCCGACTCCCTGCGCGCCGAGGAGCACGCCAACGGGGTGCGGGTGACCAGCGTCTACCCGGGCCGCACGGCCACCGCCATGCAGGCGAAGGTGCACCAGCAGGAGGGCAAGGAGTACGACGCCGCGCGGTGGATCGAGGCCGGCTCGGTGGCGTCGACGGTCCTCCACGCGATCGACCTGCCGCGCGACGCGGAGATCAACGACATCTCGGTGCGGCCGGGGCGCTGACGCGCGGGTTGCCGACGTGCCGGGGTGCTGGCGCGCCGGGCCGCCGGCGTGCGGGATTGCCGACGTGCGGGGCCGTTGACGTGCCGGGGCGCTGACGCGCTGGGGTGCCGGCCTGCCGGGCCGCTGGGGTGCCGGGCGCCGGCCCGCGGAACGCCGGCCCGCCGGCGTCGACGAGCCCGGCGCTGCCCGCCCGGACGCGCGGCCTGCGCGCCCCTCTCGGGGGCGCGCCCGCCCGCCGCGCGCCCCCGGGTGCCCCGGTCCCGGCCGGGGGAGTCTCGTACCCTTCCCGGGTGAGCGAGACGATCGAGACCAGCGAGCCCCGTGAGAACCGCCCCTGGGGGCCCGGCGCCGCGACCGGTGTCGGGTCGATGCCGGGAACGGACGCCCGGGAGGCGGCCAAGACCGTCACCGGGTCCCTGGAGACCCTTCCGTACCTGCCGGAACTTCCGGCACGCGGTCCCGGCGCGGACATGATCGGCCGGACCGCGGGCCTCCTCGTGGAGGTCTTCGCCCATGTGGAGCCCAGCGGCTGGCGGATCTCCGACCGGCCCGGCCGCGACACCCGCCGGGCCCGCTCCTGGCTGCGCGAGGACCTGGACGCCCTGGAGGAGTTCACCCAGGGGTACGAGGGGGCGCTCAAGGTCTCGGCCGTCGGGCCCTGGACGCTCGCCGCGGCGCTGGAACTGCGGGGCGGCGAGGCCGCCCTGAGCGACCCGGGCGCCTGCCGCGACCTCACCGCCTCGCTCGCCGAGGGCCTGCGCGGCCACCTCGCCGAGCTGCGCCGCCGGGTGCCGGGCGCGACGCCCGTCCTCCAGCTCGACGAGCCCTCGCTGACGGCCGTGCTCCGCGGCCAGGTCAGGACGGCCAGCGGCTACCGGACGCACCGGGCCGTCGACCGGGCCGTGGTCGAGGGCGCGCTGCGCGACATCGCGGCGGTCGCGCGGGAGGCCGGCGCCCCCCTCGTCGTGCACTCGTGCGCTCCCGGCGTGCCCTTCGCGCTGCTCCGGCGCGCCGGGGCGACCGGCGTCTCGTTCGACTTCTCGCTGCTCACCGAGCGTGAGGACGACGCGCTCGGCGAGGCCGTCGAGGGCGGAACGACGCTCTTCGCCGGCGTCGTGCCCGGCGTGGACGGCCCATTGTCCGACCCTGCCGGTAGCGTCATGGGTGTCAGGACGCTGTGGCGCAGGCTGGGGCTGTCACCTGGGACTCTCGCCGAGTCCGTGGTGGTCGCGCCCGCGTGCGGGATGGCGGGCGCGTCGCCCGCCTACGCCCGCTCGGCCCTCGCCCACTGCGTCCGGGCGGCACGATCACTCGTGGACAACCCTGAGTGACGGCGCCGGAGGGCGCACCTGAGGACAACGGGAGGACGAGACGGTGGCTGTCGAACAGCACGGCGGGCACGGCGAAGCGGGCGGAGAAGGCGGGAAGCTGACCTCGGAGGCGGCGACGCCCGCGGCGGCGCGGGAGAAGCACGCCCTGCTCGCCGAGCAGGTCGAGGAGCACCGCTTCCGTTACTACGTGAAGGACGCGCCGGTCGTCAGCGACGCCGAGTTCGACCGGCTGCTGCGCTCCCTGGAGGCACTGGAGGAGGAGCACCCCGAGCTCCGCACCCCCGACTCGCCCACCCAGAAGGTCGCGGGCTCGTACGAGACGGAGTTCACGTCCGTCGAGCACCGCGAGCGCATGCTCTCCCTGGACAACGCCTTCGACGACGAGGAGCTGGCCGCCTGGGCCGACCGCATCGCCAAGGACGTCGGCGAGGGCGCGGACTACCACTTCCTCTGCGAGCTCAAGGTGGACGGCCTCGCCGTCAACCTGACCTACGAGCACGGGCGGCTGACCCGCGCCGCCACCCGCGGCGACGGCCGCACCGGCGAGGACATCACGCCCAACATCCGGACCATCTCCGAGATCCCCCACCGCCTCAAGGGCGACCGCGTCCCGGCCCTGGTCGAGGTACGCGGCGAGGTCTACTTCCCGATGGAGAAGTTCCAGGAGCTCAACGCGCGCCTGGTGGAGGCGGGCAAGCCGCCGTTCGCCAACCCGCGGAACGCGGCGGCCGGCTCGCTGCGGCAGAAGGATCCGCGGGTCACCGCCACCCGCCCGCTGCACATGGTGGTCCACGGCGTCGGCGCCCGCGAGGGCTTCGCCATCGACTGCCAGTCGCACGCCTACGAGCTGCTGCGCGAGTGGGGCCTGCCCACCGCCGCGCACGCCGAGGTCGTCGACTCGCTGGACGGCGTGCGGAAGTTCATCGCGCACTACGGGCAGCCCAAGGTGCGGCACTCCATGGAGCACGAGATCGACGGCGTCGTCGTCAAGCTCGACGAGGTGCCCCTCCAGGGGCGGCTCGGCTCCACCGCGCGGGCCCCGCGCTGGGCCATCGCCTGGAAGTACCCGCCGGAGGAGGTCAACACCAAGCTCCTCGACATCCGCGTCGGCGTCGGCCGCACCGGGCGCGTCACCCCGCAGGCCGTCGTCGAGCCCGTCACCGTCGCCGGCTCCGAGGTCGAGTTCGCCACCCTGCACAACCAGGAGGTCGTCAAGGCCAAGGGCGTCCTCATCGGCGACACGGTCGTCCTCCGCAAGGCCGGCGACGTCATCCCCGAGATCCTCGGACCCGTCGTGGACCTCCGGGACGGCAGCGAGCGCGAGTTCGTGATGCCGGCCGAGTGCCCCGAGTGCGGGACGGCGCTGCGCCCGATGAAGGAGGCCGACGTCGACCTCCGCTGCCCCAACGCCCGCTCCTGCCCCGGCCAGATCCGCGAGCGGATCTACTACCTCGCCGGCCGTGAGTGCCTGGACATCGAGAACTTCGGCTACGTGGCCGCCTCGGCCCTCACCCAGCCGCTGGAACCGGCCACTCCGCCGCTGCTCAACGAGGGCGACCTCTTCGACCTGACCATCGAGGAGCTGCTGCCCATCAAGTCCTACGTCCGCGACCCGGACACCGGACTGCCCAAGCACGACCCCAAGACCGGCGAGGAGAAGGTCGTCACCTTCTTCGCCAACCAGAAGGGCGAGCCCAAGAAGAACGCCCTGGCCATGCTGGAGAACATCCAGGCGGCCAAGGCCCGGCCGCTCGCCCGGATCGTCAACGGCCTCTCCATCCGGCACGTGGGCCCGGTCGCCGCCGCCGCGCTGGCCCGCGAGTTCGGCTCGATCGACCGGATCGCCGCGGCCACGGAGGAGGAACTGGCCGCCGTCGACGGCGTCTCCGACACCATCGCCACCGCCGTCCGCGAGTGGTTCGCCGAGGACTGGCACCGCGAGATCATCGAGAAGTGGCGGGCCGCCGGCGTCCGGATGGAGGAGGAGACGAGCGGCGACGAGGGCCCCCGGCCGCTGGCCGGCCTCACCGTCGTCGTCACCGGCACCCTCGCCTCGTACACGCGGGACCAGGCCAAGGAGGCACTCCAGTCCCGTGGCGCCAAGGTGACCGGATCCGTCTCCAAGAAGACCGACTTCGTGGTCGTCGGCGACAATCCGGGCTCCAAGTACGACAAGGCCATGCAGCTCAAGGTCCCCGTCCTGGAGGAGGACGGCTTCGCCGTGCTCCTCGCCGAGGGACCGGAAGCGGCGCGCGCCGCCGCCGTGCCACAGGAGCCCACCCCGGCGGAGTAATGCCCGCAGGGCCAGTGGGCATTACCCCTACAGCGCTTTCCGAACGCCACGCCAGGCCGGATCCTGTTCGGGCAACCGCCGCCGATCGCTGCCCGTCGTAGCCTTCTGCGGCCTACTGTTGAGATGTGCGCCTGCCGTGGCGCGGGCACCGCCGGCTGTGAGAGGGACGGGCATGAAACCCACCGACAGCGCCGAACCGGCATCGCGGCTGCGCAGGGATCCACCACCCGCGCTGCCGGTCGTCTGCGTCCCCCTCGCGCTGCTCGTCCTCGCCCTGGGGATCGAGCGGGCCGCCGCCGCGGGCCACGCGGTGTTCCCCGGGCGGACGGTCGGCTGGTCCCTCGCCACCCTCACGGCCCTCATCGTCGCCCATCTGGTCGCCCTGGGCCGTGACCGGTGGTGGGGAGGCTCCGGCTCCGGCGCCGCCCTGACCCTGGCCGTCCTGCTGCTCCACGGCTGGATCCCGGCCGCCGTCATCGGCATCGCCGTCGTCACCTTCGTCACCACGGCCCGGCGGCACCGCTGGCGGCAGGCGTTACTCCACTGCGCCGTCGACGTCCTCGGCGTCGCGGCGGGCGGCGCGGCGCTCGGCCTGCTGGACGTGCACGCCTCCGTCGAGCACCCCTGGCTGCCCAGCGGCTGGGAGCCGTCCGACGTCCCCCGGATCGCCCTCGCGGCCTTCGTCTACCTCACCGTCACCCGGGCCCTGCTCTGGCGTCACCTCGCCCCGCCGCACTCCGGATTCGCCGGCGGCCCCGCCCGCGCCGCCCTGCTCCGGCAGGCGCTCGTCGGCGGCGCGCTCCTCGGCATAGCACCGCTGATCGCCGTAGTCGCCGAACACGCGCCGCTGCTGCTGCCACTGTTCGCGATCCCCCTCATAGCCCTCGACTCCACGCTCTGGATAGCCCACGCCCGCGCGGAGGAGCAGCTCCGTGACCCGCTCACCGGGCTCCCCAACCGGCAGTGGCTCCTCGAACGGACCTGGGCCGCCCTCGACGAGGCCGAGCAGGCCGGCGAGCGGACCGCGCTCGTCCTCATCGACCTCGACCGCTTCCGGTCCGTCAACGACACCCTCGGCCACCTGGCCGGGGACCGGCTGCTGCTCCAGATAGCGGCCCGGCTCCGGGACGCCCTCCCGCGCGACGCGGAGGCCGCCCGCCTCGGCGGCGACGAGTTCGCCGTCCTCCTCCCCGCCGTGGACTCCCTCACCAGCGCCCAGCGCGTGGCCCGCGGCCTCGTCGCCGCCCTCGGCTCCCCCCTCGACCTCGACGGCCTCACCCTCGTCCTGGAGGCCAGCGCCGGGGTCGCCGTCCACCCCGACCACGCCCTCGACGCCGAAGGGCTGCTGCGCCGCGCCGACGTGGCGATGTACCAGGCGAAACGGGACCGCAGCGGCGTCGAGGTCTACGAGGCCCGCCGGGACGGCAACACCCCCGACCGCCTCGGCCTCCTCGGCGACCTGCGCCGCGCCCTCGACGCGGGCGAGGTCGAGCTGCACTACCAGCCCAAGGTGGGCTTCGACGGGCACGTGGAGGGCCTGGAGGCGCTGGTGCGCTGGGTGCACCCGGAGCGCGGCCGGGTCTCCCCGGACGAGTTCATCGCCATCGCCGAGTCGTCCGGGCTGATGCCGCGGCTCACCGAGTACGTGCTGGAGACCGCCCTCGGCCAGGTCGCCCGCTGGCGGGCCATGGGCCTGGAGGTGCCCGTCGCCGTCAACGTCTCCCCCCGCGACGTCCACACCCCCGGCTTCGCCGGCTCCGTCGCCGCCCGCCTCGCCCGGCACGGCGTCCCGCCCGGCGCCCTCCAGCTGGAGATCACCGAGCACGTCCTCCTGGAGGACCCCCAGCGGGCCGCCGACGCGCTCGCCGGGCTCACCGGGCACGGCGTCAAGATGTCCCTCGACGACTTCGGCACGGGGTACTCGTCGCTGGTCCACCTGCGCCGCCTGCCCGTCAGCGAGCTGAAGATCGACCGGTCCTTCGTGGCCCGGCTCGCCATCGACAACGAGGACGCGGAGATCGTGCGCTGCACGCTCGACCTCGCGCACTCGCTCGGGCTTCTCGTGGTGGCGGAGGGGGTCGAGGACGACGAGACGTGGGAGCGGTTGCGGGATCTGGGGTGCGATGCGGTGCAAGGGTGGCTGGTCGCCGCCGCGATGCCTCCTGAGGAGACGACGGCTTGGCTCCGCCTGCGCGAGGCGGGCTGGCGGCGGGAGGCCCCGCCGGCCGTCGCGCCCGCTCCTGCGCCTGCGCCTGCGGCGCCCGCTCCCGCTTCCGCTGTCGCGGAGAAGGAGGCGGACCAGCCGGTGACGTAGGGGGGTGCCCCGGTCCTGCCCTTTCACCGTTTCTGCGGGAGGGCCCGCGCCCCGGCATCGCGGCTTCGCCGCGAGGTCCTCAAACGCCGGACGGGCTGGAGTGGGCGCCCTATTCAGCCCGTGCGGCGTTTGAGCACGAGCGGCGAAGCCGCGAAAAGGGGGTCCGGGGCGCAGCCCCGGGAAACGGTGAAAGGGCGGGACCGGGGCACCCCCACCGCGCCAGCGGACAATCCGTTTCGCGGTGGACGCGGCCCGCGCCATAGGATTGGCCGCGAAACCTACACACTCCACCCTGAGGATCGCTGCATGCCTGGCATCACGCGCGAGGAGGTCGCCCACCTCGCCCGGCTGGCGCGCCTGGAGCTGAAGGGCGAAGAGCTCGACCACTTCGCCACTCAGCTCGACGACATCATCGGCGCGGTCGCCCGCGTCTCCGAGGTCGCCGACCAGGACGTCCCGCCGACCTCCCACCCGCTGCCGCTGACCAATGTCATGCGGCCGGACGAGGTCCGTCCGTCGCTCAGCCCGGAGGCGGCGCTCTCCGGCGCCCCCGCTCAGGAGCAGCAGCGTTTCAAGGTGCCGCAGATCCTGGGTGAGGAGTGACCACGATGACCACCGAACTGATCAAGCTGACCGCCGCGGAGATCGCCGAGAAGATCGCCGCCGGTGAGCTCACGGCCGTCGAGGTCACCGAGGCCCACCTGGCCCGGATCGAGGCCGTCGACGAGAAGGTGCACGCCTTCCTGCACGTCGACCGCGAGGGCGCCCTGAAGCAGGCGCGCGCCGTCGACGAGAAGCGCGCGCGGGGCGAGAAGCTCGGCCCGCTGGCCGGCGTCCCGCTGGCGCTGAAGGACATCTTCACCACCGAGGGCATCCCGACCACCGTCGGCTCCAAGATCCTCGAAGGCTGGATCCCGCCGTACGACGCGACGCTCACCAAGCGCCTCAAGGACGCGGACGTCGTCATCCTCGGCAAGACCAACATGGACGAGTTCGCGATGGGCTCCTCCACGGAGAACAGCGCGTACGGCCCGACCGGCAACCCCTGGGACCTGACCAAGATCCCCGGCGGTTCCGGCGGCGGCTCCAGCGCGGCCCTCGCCGCGTACGAGGCCCCGCTCGCCATCGGCACCGACACCGGCGGCTCGATCCGCCAGCCCGCCGCCGTCACCGGCACGGTCGGCGTCAAGCCGACCTACGGCGCGGTCTCCCGCTACGGCATGGTCGCGTTCTCGTCCTCCCTCGACCAGGGTGGCCCCTGCGCCCGTACGGTCCTGGACGCGGCGCTGCTGCACGAGGTCATCGCGGGCCACGACCCGCTGGACTCGACGTCCATCGACGCCCCGGTCCCGCCGGTCGTCGAGGCGGCCCGCAACGGCAGCGTCGCGGGCATGCGCGTCGGCGTCGTCAAGCAGTTCCGCGGCGAGGGCTACCAGGCCGGCGTCCTCCAGCGGTTCGACGAGTCCGTCGAGCTGCTGCGCGAGCTGGGCGCCGAGATCGTCGAGGTGGACTGCCCCTCGTTCGACCTGGCGCTGGCCGCCTACTACCTGATCGCGCCGTCCGAGTGCTCCTCGAACCTGGCCCGGTTCGACGGCCTCCGCTACGGCCGGCGCGCCGGCGACGACGGCACCCGCTCCGCCGAGGACGTCACCGCCCTCACCCGCGAGGCCGGCTTCGGCCCCGAGGTCAAGCGCCGCGTGATGCTCGGCACCTACGCGCTGAGCTCCGGCTACTACGACGCGTACTACGGCTCGGCGCAGAAGGTCCGCACCCTCATCACGCGGGACTTCGAGAAGGCGTTCGAGCAGGTGGACGTGATGGTCTCGCCGACCACGCCGACCACCGCCTTCGCGATCGGCGAGCGCGCCGACGACCCGATGGCGATGTACCTGGCGGACCTGTGCACCATCCCGACCAACCTGGCGGGCAACGCGGCCATGTCGCTGCCGTGCGGCCTCGCCCCCGAGGACGGTCTGCCGGTGGGGCTGCAGATCATCGCCCCGGCCATGAAGGACGACAGGCTCTACAAGGTCGGCGCCGCGGTCGAGGCCGCGTTCCGCGACCGCTGGGGCCACCCGCTGCTGGAGGAGGCACCCGCACTGTGAGCACCGCGAGCGAGAACAAGAGCAAGGGCAGCGCGCTGAAGAAGGCCAAGGGCTTCAAGAAGTCCAAGGCCGGCACGTACCTGTCCATCGGCACGACCCTGTTCGGCGCTGTCAGCGTCGTCAAGCAGGCGAAGACGGCGCGCGGCGAGCAGGACACGCTCCAGCTGGTCGACGCGGTCGTCTCGGCCGCCGCCATCGTCACCGGCGTCGCCCTGCTCGTGCGGGAGCTGCGCCGTATGAAGAGCGACGACGTCCTCGCGGGCTGAGCCGGGACTGAGAGGTAAGTTTTCCGTGACCGTCACTGAACTGGTGTCGTACGAGGACGCGTTGGCGTCCTACGACCCCGTCATGGGCCTGGAGGTCCATGTCGAGCTCGGCACCAAGACCAAGATGTTCTGCGGGTGCTCCACGGAGCTGGGCGCCGACCCGAACTCGCAGACCTGCCCCACCTGCCTCGGCATGCCCGGCGCGCTCCCGGTCGTCAACGCCGTCGGCGTCGAGTCCGCGATCAAGATCGGTCTCGCGCTGCACTGCGAGATCGCCGAGTGGTGCCGCTTCGCCCGGAAGAACTACTTCTATCCGGACATGCCGAAGAACTTCCAGACCTCCCAGTACGACGAGCCCATCGCCTTCAACGGCTACCTGGACGTCCAGCTGGAGGACGGCGAGGTCTTCCGCGTGGAGATCGAGCGCGCCCACATGGAGGAGGACACCGGCAAGTCCACGCACGTGGGCGGCGCCACCGGCCGTATCCACGGCGCGTCCCACTCCCTGCTCGACTACAACCGGGCCGGCATCCCGCTCATCGAGATCGTCACCAAGCCGATCGAGGGCGCGGGCGAGCGGGCCCCCGAGGTCGCCAAGGCGTACGTCGCCGAGCTGCGCGAGCTCATCAAGGCGCTCGGAGTCTCCGAGGCCCGCATGGAGATGGGCCAGATGCGCTGTGACGTCAACCTGTCGCTGCGCCCGAACGGCACCGAGAAGTTCGGCACCCGCTCGGAGACCAAGAACGTCAACTCGCTGCGCAGCGTCGAGCGGGCCGTCCGGTACGAGGTCATGCGGCACGCCGCCGTGCTGTCCTCGGGCGGCACGATCGTCCAGGAGACGCGCCACTTCCACGAGGAGGACGGCTCCACGACGGCCGGCCGCATCAAGGAGGAGGCCGAGGACTACCGCTACTTCCCCGAGCCGGACCTGGTGCCGGTGGCCCCCTCCCGCGAGTGGGTCGAGGAGCTGCGGGCGACCCTGCCCGAGCTGCCGCGCGTGCGCCGCAACCGCCTCCGCGAGGAGTGGGGGATCAGCGAGCACGACATGCAGTCGATCCTCAACGCGGGCGCGGTCGACCTGATCACCGCCACCGTCGAGGCCGGCGCCGACTCCGCCGCCGCCCGCAAGTGGTGGATGGGCGAGCTGGCCCGCCGCGCCAACGAGGGCGGCACCGAGCTGGCCGCCATGCCGATCACCCCGGCCCAGGTGGCCCGGGTGGCCGCGCTGGTCGCGGACGGTTCGCTCAACGACAAGCTGGCCCGCCAGGTCATCGAGGGCGTCCTCGCGGGCGAGGGCGAGCCGGACGCCGTCGTGGAGAAGCGCGGTCTGAAGGTCGTCTCCGACGAGGGGGCGCTCGGCACCGCCGTGGACGAGGCCATCGCGGCCAACGCGGCCATCGCGGACAAGATCCGCGCCGGCAAGGTCGCGGCGGCGGGCGCGCTCGTCGGCGCGGTCATGAAGGCCACGCGGGGGCAGGCGGACGCGGCGCGCGTGCGTGAGCTGATCCTGGAGCGGCTGGGCGTCGAGGGCTGACGTCCGTCTTCGGAAGCTATGGGAAGTCGAGGGCCGTTCCCCGGAAGGGGGGCGGCCCTCTTCCGTATCATCCGGCGATTATTGGCTGACAAGTCGCATTTGGCCGGATTCGCTCGATCGCTTCCCCGGCCGCCGGAACGGTCCGGCATGATCCCGTGCAACGGGCCGGACCACGCGCCCGTACTCCATGGCTGGGGGTAGCAATGCGACGGTTGAGCACTGCGCTGGCCGCGCTCCTGCTGGCGGGCGCCGGGCTGGTGACGGCCACGGGGGCGATCGCGTCCGAGCCCGCGGGCGGCGGCGCCACGGACGCGTCGGACTGCCGGGTCGGCTGGGGGAGCCGGCCCAGGAGCCATCCCGACTCCGAATACCACCCGCTGACCGACATCAGAACCGGCCGTCACCGCTGTTTCGACCGGATGGTCTTCGACGTGCACACCTCGCACGGTCACCCGATCGGGTACCACGTGGGGTACGTCGACAAGCTGTATCAGGACGGTTCCGGGGACGTCGTCACCGTCGCCGGCGGCGCCCTCCTGGAGATCCGGGTGGCCGCGCCGAGCCACGACCCGGAGACCGGCGGCCCGCGGTACCCCGGGCGCGCCGGCCAGACGCTGCCCGGCGTGGACCTCACCGGTTACCCGGCGTTCCGCGAGGCCCGCTTCGTGGGCAGCTTCGAGGGCGACACCATGGTGGGGCTGGGGCTGAAGGGGCGGCTGCCGTTCCGGGTCTTCCAGACGGGCAACCACGTGGTCGTGGACGTCGCCCATTCATGGCACACGTTCCGGTAGGGGCCGCCGTGTCGTAGAGGTGCCGGGGTCCTGTGGTGTGACCCACAAAAAGGACAAACGATCTCCCGGAGCTGTCAGAGTGGACGGCCGGAGGCCCGCATACTGTGGCCGCCCGCCCCTCTCCGTCGAAGCGCTCCGAGCCGCGGCTCCCCCCGGCGTGCGCGACGCGACACAATCCCCCCGGGAAGCAGGGAATGACCGCACTCGCCCGGTGGTGCCTGCGCCGCCGCCTCGCCGTCGTCGTCCTGTGGCTCGTCGCCCTCGCCGGCACGGCCGCCGCGGCGGCGCTGGCCGGTTCGTCCTACTCCGAGGACTACCGGGTGCCCGGCACCGAGTCCGGCCGCGCCACCGCCCTGCTGGAACGGGACTTCCCCGGCCGCGGCGGCGGCGACACGATCGTCTGGCACACCACGTCCGGCACCGTCCGCTCCGCCGACGTCCGGCAGCGGATGTCCCACACCCTCCGCGAGATCGCCGCCCTGCCCGGCGTCGCCTCGGTCGACGGTCCGTACACCGGCTCCGGCGGCCGGATCAGCCCCGACGGCCGGACCGCGTACGCCGATGTGACCTTCCGCGACGCCGACGGCGGTGGCGATCCCGACGTCGGACAGGTGCGGACGGTCGTCACCACCGCACGGGCGGCGGCCGGGGACGGGCTGGAAGTGGCCCTCGGCGGCAGCTCCATCGGCCTCACCGAAGGCGCGAACAGCCACCTCAGCGAACTCGTCGGCATCGTCGTCGCGGCCGTCGTCCTCTTCGTGGTCTTCGGCTCGCTCGCGGCCTGCCTGCTGCCCATCGCCACCGCGCTCGTCGGCGTCGGCACGGCCGCCGCGGGCACCGTCCTGCTGGGCCACCTGATGCCGGTCGCCGGCTTCGCGCCCATGCTGGGCACCCTCATCGGGCTCGGCGTGGGCATCGACTACGCCCTGTTCATCGTCACCCGCCACCGCAAGGGCCTGCGCCAGGGGCTGTCGGTCCCCGAGGCGGCCGAACGCGCGGTGGCGACGACCGGACGGGCCGTGGTCTTCGCCGGCGGGACCGTCTGCGCCGCGCTGCTCGGGATGCTCGTCCTCCGGCTGGACTTCCTGATCGGCGTCGCCCTCGCCGCGTCCCTCACCGTCGTCCTCACCGTGGCCGCGTCCCTCACCCTGCTGCCGGCCCTGCTGGGTTTCATGGGCCGGCGGGTGCTCGGCCGCCGCGAGCGCCGCTCGGCGGTGCCCGCGGGCCCCGGCCCGGACGCCCCGACCGGCCCGGCCGCCCGCTGGTCTGCGCTGGTCGAACGGCGTCCGAAGCTGCTCGCCGCCGTCGCCGCCGCCGTGATGCTCGTCCTCGCCCTGCCCGCGTTCGCCCTCCACCTGGGCACCTCCGACCAGGGCAACAACCCGGCCGCCACGACCACCCGGCAGGCGTACGACCTGCTCGCCGACGGCTTCGGCCCCGGCGTCAACGGTCCCCTGACGCTCGTCGCCGAACTCGACGGCGCGGGCGAGCGCCTCGCCTTCGACCGGCTGCCCGCGCGGCTGCGCGGCACACCGGGCATCGCCTCCGTCGGCCCCGCCGCGCACGGCCGCGGCGGCGCGTCCGGCGTCATCGCCGTCGTCCCCGACAGCTCGCCGCAGTCCCGCGCCACCAGCGACCTCGTCCGGCGGCTGCGCGCCGAGACGCTGCCCCGCGCCACGGCGGGAACCGGCCTGGAGGTCCACGTCGGCGGGCCGACCGCCGCCTACGACGACTTCGCCGCCGTCATCCGCGGCAAACTGCCGCTGTTCGTCGGCACGGTGATCGGCCTCGGCTGCGTCCTGCTGCTCCTCGCGTTCCGCAGCGTCGGCATACCGCTGAAGGCCGCCGCGATGAACATCGCCGCCGTCGCCTCCTCGTTCGGCCTGATCGTCGCGGTCTTCCAATGGGGCTGGGGCAGCGAACTCCTCGGCCTCGGCCGGGCCGGACCCATCGAGCCGTTCCTGCCCGTGGTGATGATCGCGGTCCTCTTCGGCCTGTCCATGGACTACCAGGTGTTCCTGGTGAGCCGAATGTACGAGGAGTGGCTGGCCACCCGCGACAACCGCCGGGCCGTCCGGGTCGGGCTGGCCGAGACCAGCCGGGTCATCAACTCGGCCGCGATCATCATGATCGCGGTGTTCCTGGCCTTCGTGCTGAGCGGTGACCGGGTCATCGCGATGTTCGGCATCGGGCTGGCGGCGGCCGTCGCCCTGGACGCGTTCGTGCTGCGCACGCTGCTGGTCCCGGCGCTGATGCACCTGCTCGGCGGCGCCAACTGGTGGCTGCCGGGCTGGCTGGAGCGGCGGCTGCCGCGCATCAGCATCGAGCCGCCGGAGCCGCGACTGCCGTGTCTCCTGCCCGTGACGCGGCCGGAGCGGGAGGACGTACGGCCGGTGGCGTGACGGCCGTCGGGCCGCCGCCTGGCCGTCCGCTAGACGGGCATCCGTTCCGCCGCGTGCCGGACGGCGGCCTCCGCCAGGGCCCGGATCAGGGGATGGGCGCGCGTCCCGTCCCCCGCCAGCTCCGGCTGGAAGAGGGTGCCGAGGAAGAACGGGTGCTCCGGCAGCTCCACGATCCGCGCCCCGCCCTCCTCGTC
The DNA here is from genome assembly GCF_044333095.1 of Streptomyces sp. NPDC021100. Taxonomy (NCBI): domain Bacteria; kingdom Bacillati; phylum Actinomycetota; class Actinomycetes; order Kitasatosporales; family Streptomycetaceae; genus Streptomyces; species Streptomyces sp. NPDC021100. The sequence goes on along the minus strand of NZ_JBIRQH010000001.1, from coordinate 195,775 downwards.
GGCGCCGCTGAAGCGCAGCCCGTGCGCGCGCAGCACGTCCTCGTACGCCGGGTCCAGGGCGTACGAGCAGCGGTAGCGCTCGACCGTGCGGTCCGCGCCGAGCAGTCGCGCGGCGAGCGTCCCGGGCACGACGGTGACCGGGCCCTCGTGTCCGACGAGGGAACAGGCCAGCGGGGCGATCAGCGGGGCGGCGGCCTCGGGCGCGACCTCCGCGTGCGCCGCGTCGTGCAGTCCGCACACCGACCGCGCGTACTCCAGCAGCGCGTGCTGGAAACCGCCGCAGGTGCCCAGGAACGGAACCCCGCCCTCCCGCGCCGCCCGGACGGCGGCGAGGGCGCCCGCCTCGCTGCGGTACGGGCTGCCGGGCAGCAGCCAGACGCCGTCGAACCCGTCGAGCGCGCCGGGGAGTTCGGCGTCCTCGGTGGGGATCCAGTAGGGGTCCACCGCCAGTCCGTCGTGCCGGGCGAGGGAGTCGAGGAGGCCGGGGACGCGGACGTGGGAGCGGACGGCGGACGAACGGTCGCCGACGAGGGCGAGCCGGGCGGTGGGAGCGTGGTGTGCAAGGGCCATGCCGGAATCCTGACGCGGGTTCGTGCTTCAGCGCCAACGATGATCCCTGCATTTCGCATCAGTGATACTGATGCGCGTGGATCCGCACCTGCTCCGTACCTTCGTGACCGTCGCCCGCCGCGGCTCCTTCTCGGCGGCCGCCGTCGAACTCGGCTACACGCAGTCCGCGGTCTCCCAGCACATCGCGGCCCTGGAGGCCGACCTCTCCGCCGTCCTGCTGCGCCGCCGGCCCGTGGTGCCGACCGAGGCCGGCCGGCTCCTCCTCGATCACGCGGGCCCGCTGCTGCTGCGGCTGGACGCGGCCAGGGCGGACATCGCCCGGCTGGTCGCGGAACCCACGGGCCGGCTGACGTTGGGGGTCACCCCGCTCGCCCTGACGCCGCACCTGGCGGACCGGCTGGCCGCGCTGCGGGCCGCGCACCCGCGCTGGGAGGTGACGGTCCGGGTCCTGGACCGGGACGCGGTTCCGGCCGCGGTCTCCTCCGGCGACCTCGACGCGGGCCTGACGGACGGCATGACGGCCCCCAACGACCCGCTACGGCTCCCGGAAACGGGCCCTCTCACGATCACCGCCCTCTCCGAACACCCGCCGCACGTCGCCCTCCCGGCAGGCCACCCCCTCGCCCGCCGCACGGGCCTCCGCCTCCCCGACCTCGCCGACGCCTTCTGGCTCGACGCCCCCGCCACGGCCGTCCCCCTCGCCGACCTCCGCACGGCGTGCGCCCCCGGCGCCTTCCGCGCCCGCCTCCGCTACGAGGGCACCGACGTCCACGGCCTCGCGGCCCTGATCGCCGCGGGGGAGGGGCTGGCACTGCTGCCGGCGCTGGACGGACTGGCGGGGGTGGCTCAAGTCCCGGTAAGCGCCCCGCGCTTGGTCCACCGCGTGGAGCTGCTGACGGGCGGGGTGACGAGCGGCCCGGCGGCGGCGTTGCGGGAGGCACTGGCCGGCTCGGACGGCGGGGTGGCCTGACCCCAGCCGGAGAGGGCCGTTCAGGGTGCGGCCGAGGGGTTCCGCCGTGGGTGCATCCACGAGTTCGCCGCCGCCGTGGCCGGTGCGGGCCTCGCGGTCGACGGGTGGACCGGGGCCCGTACGCCGAGGTGGGGGGGCGACCCGTGACGCCTGACGTCCGGGGAGCCGGGGTTGTGCCCTGGAGGCCGGGGCGGGCCGTCTGGTCGAGCGCCGGGGGGATTGTCAGCGGCGCCGTCAGCACCGACCACTCGGCGCGGCCGTTCGGGGGGGCTGCCGCCCTCGCGAGTGCACCAAGGGACATAAGAGCTGAATATGTACTTATGGATGGTTCTGATGCGACGCGAATCACTCGCGACCTGCAGAGACTCGGCAAAGCGGCGTGGGTGTCCCTGCTGCTGCTGGGCCTGGCCGCCCTCGCGATCGGCGTGCTGACGCTGGCCTGGCCGCACAAGACACTCATGGCCGTGGGCGTGCTGTTCGGCGTCTTTCTCGTGCTCAGCGGCGTCATGGAGATCGTCACGGCGTTCGGTGCGTTCGTCTCCACCAGCATGCGGGTCCTCTACCTCGTCGCCGGTGCGTTGTCGATCATGCTCGGTCTGTTCTGCTTCCGGAACACGCTGCGCGGTTCCGTGCTGCTGCTGAGCCTGTGGATCGGCATCGGCCTGCTGATGTACGGCATCGCGACGGCGGTGACCAGTGCCGAACTGGCCAACGGCTGGGGCATCTTCCTCGGGGTGCTGGCGATCGTCGGCGGTGGCATCGTGATCGCCTGGCCGCTCTCCGCGATCACCACGCTCGCCGTATTCACCGGCATTTGGCTGATCGCGGTCGGCCTGGTGGAAGTGATGCACGCGCTGACCTTGAAACGTCTGCTCTAGGGCCGGTGTCCGGGCCGGCCGCTGCCGAAGCGCGGCACGCCGCCCGCGTGCGGCGGTCGGGGCCGGGGCCCGTTCCCGTCCGACTGATACGCGCCGGCCGGGGAGCGAGCCGAGCCTCCCGCGACACCCGTACACCCGTCGCCGCGCCTGGTCCAGACCCGGGACGGCGTGGTGGCCGGGGCCGGAGAGGGCGCGCTCGGGAGGTGCGCGCGCCCGGGGTCGCCGCCCTGTCCAGGGGGCGAGCTGAGGAGGCCGAGGGCGTCTAAGGCACCCTGCCCCGGGCGCCGGCGAATCTAAGGCATCCGGACACCCTCGATATGAGGCACTCGCCCGATGCCCCGCCCCCACCTCAGAGACGAAGCTTTCCTCAGGTCGGGAGAACGACACCGGCCACCAAGGACCGAAGCGACCTGAGGAGTCACCATGATCGACAACCTGCTCCACCACTTCCGCCTCGTCGAGTTCGCCCGCGACGCCGCCGACCACCGGATGCTGGACGAGATCGCCCAGCGCTCGGAGGCCGGACAGGGCGGCCAGGAAATCGGGAGGCGGGTGAGGACGCACACGATCCTTCCGCTCGTACCGCGGCAGCGGCGCGTGGCCGAGCGGGCCGGACTGTGATCAATTCGGCCGGGCCGTTGTCAGTGGGCTGTGCCATGCTCGGCGATGTGCAGAAGACCTCCGTCAGCCCCGTGTTCGTCGGCCGGACCGAAGAACTGGGCGTACTCGCCGACGCACTCGCCCGCGCCGCCACGGGCGAGCCGCAGTCCGTGCTCGTGGGCGGTGAGGCGGGGGTCGGCAAGACCCGTCTGATCGACGAGTTCCTGGCCGCGGCCGGTGCGGCGGGGGCCGTCACCGCGCTGGGCGGCTGTGTGGAGATCGGCAGCGACGGGCTGCCGTTCGCGCCGGTCTCCACCGCCCTGCGCGGCCTGCACCGGCAGCTCGGGGACGAGCTCACGCGGGCCGCCGCCGGGCAGGAGGGCGAACTGGCCCGGCTGCTGCCGGAGCTGGGCGAGACCGCGCGGGAGTCGGAGGACGGCCGCGCCCGCCTCTTCGAGCTCACCGCCCGCCTCCTGGAGCGCCTCACCACGGACCGCACGATCGTCCTCGCCATCGAGGACCTGCACTGGGCCGACCGCTCCACCCGCGAACTCCTCTCCTACCTCTTCCGCTCGCTGCACACCGCGCGGCTCGTCATCGTCGCCACCTACCGCTCGGACGACATCCACCGCCGCCACCCGCTGCGCCCCTTTCTCGCCGAGGCGGACCGGATGCGGGCGCTCGGCCGCGTCGAGGTGTCCCGCTTCACCCGGGACGAGGTGCACGCCCAGCTCACCGGCATCAGCGGCAGCGCGCCGGACCACTCCCTCCTCGACCGGGTCTTCGAACGCTCCGACGGCAACGCCTTCTTCGTCGAGGAGCTGGCCGCGTCCATCGCCGGAGGCTGCCGCTCCGGCCTCAGCGACTCGCTGCGCGAGCTGCTCCTCGTCCGCATCGAGGCACTGGGCGAGGACGCCCAGCGGGTGGTCCGCGTCGCGGCCGTGGGCGGCTCGGCGGTGGAGTACGCGCTGCTGCGCGCGGTCGCCGGCCTCGACGAGGACGCGCTCATCGAGGCGCTGCGCCAGGCCGTCGGGGCCAGCGTCCTCGTCCCCACGTCGGACGGCGACGGCTACCGCTTCCGGCACTCCCTGGCCCGCGAGGCCGTCGCCGACGACCTGCTCCCCGGCGAGTGCTCCCGGCTCCAACGCCGCTACGCCGAGGCGCTGGAGGCCCAGCCCGGGCTCGTCCGCGCGGACGAGCTCGCCGCCCGGCTGGCCCTCCACTGGTACCACGCGCACGAGCCGGCGAAGGCGCTGCCCGCCGTCCTGGAGGCGTCCGTGCACGCCCGCCGGCGCTACGCCTACGCCGAGAAGCTCCGGTTGCTGGAGCGCGCGCTGGAGCTGTGGGAGGACGTCCCGGAGGAGGTCCGCGCGGTCCAGCGCCCGCTCGACTTCGCCGACGTCTACCCGGCGTGCGGCTGTGACGACGACGCGCTGCACTACATCGACCTGCTGGCCGAGATCGTCGTCGCCGCCAACCTCTCCGGCGACCAGGAACGGGCGCTGGCCATCGCCAAGAAGGCGCTGCGCAAGCTGGAGATGGACCCGCTGCGGGCCGCCTGGTTCTGGCTGCAGCGCTCCAAGCTGATGACCGGCCTCGGGCGGGGCGACGGCCGCCCCGAGCTCGACACCGCGCTCGAACTGGTCGCGGACCTGCCGCCGTCCGCCGTGCACGCCGAGGTGCTGGCCCAGCTCGCCGGCTGGGCCGCGCTGCACGACCCCGGGCCCGAGCTGAGCGCCACGGCGGAACAGGCGATCGCGATGGCCCGCGCGGTCGGCGCGGAGAGCACCGAGCTGAGTGCCCGCCTCACGCTCGCCGGCCACCGGGTCGACACCGGCACCGACGTGGACGGCGGCCTCGCCGAGATGGCCGAGGTCTGCGCGCGCGTCGTCGCCGGGGGCGTCGTCGGCGTCGTCGGCCGCAGCCACATCAACCTGGCCTCCGCGCTCCAGGGCGCGGGCCGTTCGGCGCGCGCCGCCGAGGTCGCCCGGGAGGGCATCGCCCTCGCCGACCGCTACTGCCTCGACGACGCCCGCGCCTGGGCGCGCAACAACCTGGCGTCCGCCCTCTTCGTCCTCGGCCGCTGGGACGAGGCGGAGCGGGCCGCGGAGGAAGCCCGGCGCGAGGCCCGCGGCATCAAGCCCGGCGGCTTCGCCGACATCCGGCTCGCCGCCATCGCCCTCGCCCGAGGCGACCTGGAGCGCGCGGAGCGCCTGCTCGCCGCGGCCCGCGAACGGTTCGGCACCCACGACCCGCAGCCGCAGAGCACCCTGGTCCTCGCCCGGTACGCCATCGAACTGAGCGCGGCGCGCGGCCGGTACGCCGAGGCCCGGGCCGAGCTGGAACGGGTGCTGGCGGAGGGGCTGCCGCGAGGCGCCCACCGCTACGTCTGGCCGTTCCTCGCCTCGGCCGCCGCGGCCGAGGCCGACGCCCGGGAGCTGCCGGAGACGGCCGCCGGCCGGTCCGCGGCCCTGGACGGGCTCCGCGCCGCGGCCGAGGGCCGGTCCCGCGCGATACCCCTCCGCCGCGCCTTCGGCCTGCTGTTCGACGCCGAACTCGCCCGCGCGGACGGCATATCCGACGCCGGCCGGTGGGAGGAGGCGGCCGGCGCCTTCGAGCCGCTGGACCGTCCCCTGGAGCTCGCGCGCGCCCGCCACCGCTGGGCGGAGGCGCTGCTCACGGAGGGCGGCCCGGCCGCGGAGCACGCCGCGGGGCTGCTCGCGCGGGCACACACGGAGGCCGTCCGGCTGGGCGCCCGGCCGCTGCGCGAGGCGACCGCGTCGCTCGCCCGCCGCGCCCGGCTCCCCCTCGCCGGGGAGCCCGCGCCGGACGGGCGTACGCCCGCGCCGGAGGCGGTCACCGGCGCCGACGCGCCGCCCCGGCTCACGCCGCGCGAGCACGACGTCCTCCGGCTCGTCACCCTGGGCCGGAGCAACCGCCAGATAGCCGAGGAGCTGTTCATCTCACCGAAGACGGCCAGCGTGCACGTCTCCAACATCCTGGCGAAGCTGGGTGCCGCGGGGCGCGGCGAGGCGGCGGCGACGGCGCACCGGCTGGGGCTGTTCGGCCCTTCCGAGCTCAGCCCTTCCGCTGTCGGTCCCTCCGCCGTCAGCCCTTCCGCGGTCGGATGACGACCTGACCGGAGTCGAGGTCGACCGGCCCCCTCCCGGGGTCGGCGTCCCCGACGTCGTCCAGGCACAGCTCGTGCCGGTCGCGCTCCTCCTCGGTGTGCCGGCGTCCCGGGGCGAACAGCTCGCTGAGCGCGTCGAACATGACAACTCCCGTTCTGCCGGCGGATGTCCAGTGTAGGCACACGGTTGTGCGATACCTGTCCGCGCGGACGCGCCTTGCCGCTGTACCTACTGGTATGTACAGTCCTGATCATGGACACCTCGGAACGCCTCATCGAGAGCACCCGCGCCCTGCTCTGGGAGCGCGGCTATGTGGGCACCAGCCCCAAGGCCATCCAGCAGCGGGCCGGGGCCGGGCAGGGCAGCATGTACCACCACTTCAGCGGGAAGCCCGACCTCGCCCTCGCCGCCATCCGCAGGACGGCCGAGGAGATGCGCGCCCTGGCCGAGCGGCAGTTCGCCGGGCCCGGGACGGTCCTGGAGCGGATCTCCGGCTATCTGCTGCGCGAACGCGAGGTGCTCAAGGGCTGCCCGGTGGGCCGGCTCACCCAGGATCCGGACGTCGTCGCCGACCCGGACCTGCGGCGGCCGGTGGACGAGACCTTCGCCTGGCTCCGCGACCGGCTCGCCGGCCTCCTCGCGGAGGGACGCGAGAGCGGCGAACTGGACGCGGCCCTCGAACCCGCCGCCACCGCGTCCACCATCGTCGCCGTCCTCCAGGGCGGCTACGTCCTGGCCCGTGCCGCCGACTCCGACGAACCGTTCCGGGAGGCGGTGCGGGGTGTGCTCGGGCTGTTGGGGGCGCATGCCCGGTGAGCACGCAGGGCTCGTGCACCGATTTCCTGCTCAAGCGATCAGAAAGAGCGAACCCGTGTACGCGATGCAGTACGAGATCACCCTCCCCGCCGACTACGACATGGGCGTCATCCGCCACCGCGTGGCCACCCGCGGTCACGCCCTCGACGATCGGGCCGGGCTCGGGCTCAAGGCGTACCTGATCCGCGAACGCGGCCGCGGCGGCTCGCCGGTCAACCAGTACGCGCCCTTCTACCTCTGGAGGGACGGCGGGGCGATGGCGGAGTTCCTCGTCGGAGGCGGGGGATTTCAGGGCATCGTCGCCGACTTCGGTCGGCCCGCCGTCCGGCAGTGGACGGGCATCGCCTGCCACCCCGGGCCGGCCCGGGGTGCCGTTCCCCGCGCCGCGTCGCGCCGGGTCGGCCCGCTGCCCGTCGCCGAGGATCCGGGCGCGCTCGCCGCTCTGGTGGCCGAGGAGGCCGCCCGGCTCGCCGAGACCGCCGGACGTGAGGGTGTGCACACGGCGGCGCTCGCCTTCGATCCGTGCCGCTGGGAGCTGATGCGGTTCGTGCTGTGGGAGCACGAGGTGCCGGAAGGGGGCGACGGTGTGACCGAGCGGTACGAGGTGGGGCATCTGTCGGCGCCTTGCCTGGACGATGTCGCCGTCGGGCGGCAGTGGTGATCCCGCGGGAATGCGGCCGGTAGGGCGCTGCGCTGCACCCGTCATGCGTATGGGAGACATGGTGCGGCGCACCGGGGTCGGCGAACGGCTGCTGCGGTACTACGAGGAGCAGGGGCTGCTGACGCCTGCGCGGTTGCCGAGTGGATACCGCGTGTACTCCGAGGCCGATGTCGTCACCGTCCGGCGGATACGGGGGTTGCTCGCGGCGGGGCTCACCACCGCGGTGATCGCCAGGGTGCTGCCCTGCGTCGATGGTGATGGTGCGCATATGGTGCCGGTCTGTCCGGATCTCGTCGCCGAGTTGCGGGGGGAGCGGGCGCGGATCACCTCGGCGATCGACGAGTTGCGGGGTGCGCGGGATGTCCTGGACGCGGTGATCGCGGCCGGGCCGCGGGGGTAGGGAGCCCCGGCCCCACCCCTTCACCGTTTCCTGGGGCTGCGCCGCAGACCCCGAAACCGCGCTCCGCGCGGTTGTCCTCACATTCCCCCAGAGGGGGCGCCCCCAACAGGCTGGGTGTGCGGCTCAGTACCACGACCCCAACGCCCTCGGCAGTCCCCCTATCTCCTCCAAGTCCTTCTCCGACAGCCGCAGTTCCGCCGCCCCCGCGTTCTCCACCACCCACCGCGCCTTCTTCGTCCCCGGTATCGGTATCACGTGCCGCCCCTGGGCCAGCACCCACGCCAGGGCGACCTGTGCCGCCGTCGCGCCGTGGCGGTCGGCGACGCGGCGGAGGCCGGCGACTATGGGCTGGTTGGCGGCCATCATCTCGGCGGTGAAGCGGGGGTGCCGGGCCCGGATGTCCTCGGGTTCGAAGCCCTGGCCGGGGGTGAGGGTGCCGCTGAGGAAGCCGTTGCCCAGGGGCATCGCGGCGAGGAGGCCCACGCCGCGGGAGGCGCACCAGGGGGCGAGGGCGTCGAGCGCTTCCCGGGACCAGACCGACAGTTCGGCCTGGACGCAGCTCACGGGGAAGACCTGCTGGACGCGTTCCAGTTGCCGGATCGTGCCGTCGTACAGGCCCCCGGAGAAACGGCGGCGGGTGCGTGCGCCTATGGCGCACCAGCCCAGGGCGCGTACCTTTCCCGCCGCGACGAGGTCGGCCATCGCGCCCCAGGTCTCCTCGACGGGGACTTCGGGGTCGGGCCGGTGGAGCTGGTAGAGGTCGATGACGTCGGTCTGGAGGCGTCGCAGCGAGGCGTCGCAGGCGCGTTTCACGTAGCCGGGGCGCCCGTTGGCGACGATGTGCTGTTCGCCGACGAGCAGGCCGCACTTGGTCGACACGAACGCCTCGGAGCGTCGCTCGCGCAACACCCGTCCTACGAGCAGCTCGTTGGTGAACGGGCCGTACATGTCGGCCGTGTCGAGCAGGCTGGCACCGGCGTCCAGGGCGGCGTGCACGGTGCGGAGCGCGGTCTCGCCGCTCTGCTGGGAGGCGGTGTAGGCCCAGTGCATGGGCATGCAGCCGAGGCCGATCGCCCCCACTTCGAGCGCCGTGGCACCGATTGTCCTGCGCTCCACCGGCCGTATCCCTCCCGTTCCCTCCTGATCGGCGCGCGTCCAACTTAACCTTTGGCGCCCGTCCGTCCGTCAGCGGGCCGCCGCGCGTCGTCGCATAACCTCGCGGCATGAGCGCAGATCACAGCGGTGCACCCGCGGCCACGGCCCGCCCCCTGGCCTGGCTGCCGTTCCGTCCCGAGGAGATCGGGGGGCTGCCCGACGGGCTGGAGTACGCGTACTGGGACGGCGGCGGCGACTACCCGACCGACCCGGCCCGGGTCGCCTTCTACGGGGTCCCCTACGAGATCGACGGCAGGCTGGCCCCGGCCGAGGTGTGCCTCCGCCCGCTGCCCCTGATGCGCGGCGTGCGCGTCGTCCAGGCCCTGACGGCCGGTGTCGACCACCTCAAGTCCGCGCTGCCGCTGCTGCCCCCGGGCGCGGTGCTCTGCAACGCGCGCGGGCTGCACGACGCCAGCACCGCCGAACTGGCCCTGGCCCTGACCCTGGCCTCCCTCCGGGACATCCCCGGCTTCGTCCGGGCGCAGGACGCGGGGGAGTGGCGGCAGGGCTTCCGTCCGGCGCTCGCCGACAAGGCGGTCCTCATTGTGGGTTACGGCTCGATCGGACGTGCCATCGAGGACCGGCTTGCTCCCTTCGAGTGTGCGCGGGTGACGCGCGTCGCGCGCTCACCGCGCCACACGGAGCGCGGTCCCGTGCACCCGGTCACCGCCCTCCCGGACCTCCTGCCGGACGCCGACGTGGTGATCGTCGTGACGCCGCTCACCGACGAGACCCGGGGGCTCTTCGACGCCGGCCTGCTGGCCCGCATGAAGGACGGGGCGCTGCTCGTCAACGTGGCGCGCGGGGCCGTCGTGGACACCGGGGCGCTGGTCGCCGAGCTGGAGAGCGGCCGGCTGCGCGCCGCGCTGGACGTCACGGACCCCGAGCCACTGCCCCCGGGCCACCCCTTGTGGAGCGCCCCCGGCGCGCTGATCACTCCGCACGTGGGCGGCCCCTCCTCGGCCTTCCGGCCCCGCGCGGAGGCGTTGCTCCGCGGCCAACTGGCCGGATTCGTCCTGGACGAGCCTCTGCGAAACGTCGTAGCCACTGCGCTCTGAAGCCACGTACAGATACCGTCTGGCTGCACTGCGTATCCATAATCCCGTAGCTAGTTACGCTATGTATATGAGCTATGTCCCTGAGTGACCAGTCTGGTGTATCGTCCGGATCGGGGGCTGCGCCGGGCACCGTACGGGCGCAGCGAAGTACCGCACTCAAGGGGGGCGACGGGCGATGCACGGCCAATGGACGATCAACCCGACGCGGCTCACGCACCAGCGGCTCACGCGGCAGCGGTCCACGTCGTCGGCGGGGCCGGCGGCGCTCCGGGCCCCGCTCGGGACGGCGGAGCGGTGACCGCGCAGGGAGCCGCCCTGCCCCGGCACGCCGCCCCCGCCGGGGGGCCGGGCGGCCGGCCCCCCGGGGCCTCGGGCGTGGTGTCGCAGCTGCTGCTCGCCCTCGTCTGCGGCGGATACGCCACGGGGGCGGCGTTCGGCTGGGGTTCCCCCGATCTCGCCAAGACCATGGGCGACTTCGGGCTCAGCGGGGCGGCGGTTCTCGCCGCCGTCTCCTGCTTCTGGTACGCGCGCACCCGTACCACCCGCTTCCGTCCCGCGTGGCTGCTCTTCGCGGTCTCCTCGGGCATGGCGGGCTTCGGGAACGCGGTCTGGGGCTGGTACGAGGTCGTGCTGAGGGAGCGCGTCCCCACCACCTCGCCCGCCGACTTCGCGTTCCTCCTGTTCGCGCCGCCCGCCATCATCGGCCTGCTGGTGCTGGCCCGCCGCCCGGTCACCCGGGCCGGCTGGGTCTGCCTGGCGCTCGACTCCTGGCTGATCGGCGGCTCGCTGCTGACGCTCTCCTGGAGCCTGGCCCTCGCCCACACGGCGCACTTCGCCGACGAGACGGTGGCGCACGCCGCGCTGTCCCTGGCGTACCCGCTGCTGGACATCGTGCTGGTCTCCATGGTGCTGGCGCTGCACTTCCGGCGCTCCTCCGCCAACCGGTCCGCCGTCAACACCGCGATCGCCGCGCTCGCCCTGACGGTGCTGTGCGACGCCCTGTTCACCTCACCGCTGCTGCGCGAGAACTACCGCTCCGGCCAGATCCTCGACGCCGGCTGGTTCGCGGGCTACATGCTGATGGCCTACGCCCCCTGGGTGACCCGGCAGCAGGAGAGCGCGTCCGGCGCGGCGAGCCGCCAGGCCCAGGTCCAGCCGTCGTCCGGCCGGCCCATCGCCGGCTCCCTCGCGGCCCTCACGCCGTACCTCGCGGCGGCCGTCTGCACCCTGGGCATCCTCTACAACGTCCTGGACGGCCACCACGTCGACCGGGTCGTGCTCTTCACCGGCTGCACGGTCGTCCTGGCCCTCGTCGTCCGGCAGGGCATCATGCTGCTCGACAACATCTCCCTCACCCAGGAACTGGCCCAGACGGAGAACCACTTCCGCTCCCTGGTGCAGGGCTCCAGCGACGTCATCATGATCGCCGCGCCGACCGGCGTCCTGCGCTACGTCAGCCCCGCCGCCGCCGGCGTCTACGGGCGCGCGGCGGAGGACCTGGTCGGCTCCGAGCTCGCCTCCCTGATCCACCCCGAGGACCTGGGCCGGGTCGTCCACGAGGTGCGCCGCTTCCTCGCGGCGCCGCCCGCCGACGAGCCGACCACCCGGATCGAGTGCCGCTTCCGCTCCGGCGACGGCGACTGGCTGAACGTCGAGTCCACCGTCAAGCGGCACCACGGCGGCCTCATCTTCAACAGCCGTGACGTGACGGAACGGGTGCGACTCCAGGCGCAGTTGCAGCACACCGCCGAGCACGACCCGCTCACCGACCTGCCCAACCGCTCGCTGTTCACCAAGCGCGTCCAGCAGGCCCTGGCCGGCCGGAGAATGACCGACCCCGGCACGGCCGTGCTCTTCATCGACCTCGACGGCTTCAAGGCCGTCAACGACACCGTCGGCCACCAGGCCGGGGACGAGCTGCTCGTGCAGGCCGCCCGCCGGCTCCAGGAGTCCGTCCGCGCCGGCGACAGCACCGCCCGGTTCGGCGGTGACGAGTTCGCCGCGCTGATCCTCGGCGACGGCACCCGCGACCCGTCGGCCCGCGAGTACCGCATCCTGGAGATCGCCGACCGGCTGCGGCTCACCCTCTCCGAGCCCTACGTGGTGGAGGGCGGCACCGAGGTCCGGGTGGCCGCCAGCATCGGCGTCGCCTTCGCCGAGCCCGGCATCACCCCCGGCACCCTGATGCGCAACGCCGACCTGGCCATGTACCGGGCCAAGCAGGCCGGCAAGGGCCGCGTCGAGCTGTACGAGCCCCGCCTCCAGGCCGAGGTCGTCCGCCGCGCCGAGCGCACCACCCGGTGGCGCACCGCCCTGCACGACGGCGAGTTCGCGCTGCTCCACCAGCCCGTGGTGGAGCTCTCCACCGGGCGCGTCACCGCCGTCGCCGCCCAGGCCCGCTGGCGCTCCCCGCAGGGCATCCTGTTCCCGCCGGAGGAGTTCCTGCCCGGCACCGACCCGGACCGCGGCGACGAGAGCGGGCGCACCGCCGAACTCGGCCGCTGGACGCTGGAGAAGGCCCTCGAACAGGCCGAGCGGCGGCGGGCCGCGGGCCACGCGGTGCCGGTGTACGTCCGGCTGTCCGCCGCCCGCCTGGTCGACCGGGCGCTGCCGGCCAAGCACTTCGAGTCCCTGCTCCTCCGGCACGGCATGCCCGCCGGTGGGCTGGTGCTGGAGCTCACCGGCGTCGACTCCCGCGTCCCGCTGGACGAGCTGGAGCGGCGGCTCGCCTCGCTGCGCCGGTTCGGGGTGCGCATCGCCCTGGACGGCTTCGGCAGCGGCCACGCGGCGATGAGCGCCCTGCGGCGGCTCCCCGTCGACGTCCTCCGGCTCGACCGGGACCTCGTCGACGGTGTGGCCGATTCCGTACGGCTGCGCAAGATCACGGCTGGGCTGCTGAGGATCGCCGGCGACCTCGGGACGCAGTCCGTCGCCGAGGGCGTGGACGACGCCGAACAGGCCCGCGTGCTGCGCGCCATGGGCTGCACCCACGCCCAGGGCCTGGCGTTCTCCGGGCCGCTCGACGAACACCGGCTGCGCCAGGCGCTCGCCCGCGGTTCCTTCCCGGTCCCCGGCGGACCCCTGGACGGCGACGGCGGCCCCGCCCCGGGCGGCCCGCTGCCGTCGCCCGCGAACAGGCTGCCGGGCGGCGGAAAACGCGTGCTCCTCGGCGGGCCGGTGCCCGTCAACGTGCTGTTGCCGTCCGCACTTCGGGCCGGGGGCGCGGGGGCCCTGGCCCATGCTCCATTGCGCTCAAATAGTGAGACGCCCATCCCACCCACTTGACACCTCGCCCGTGACAGGGGGAGGGTCGGTCCCATGCGCACCCGAATTCTCGTACTTGGACAGCGCGTCGGCTGAAGCAGGCCGCGGTTCCCCGCCTGCTGACCCACACCGGCGCGCTCCCCTCGCTTGCCTTACGGCACGAGGGGTTTTTTGTTGCACCGATACCTCCACCGAGACTCCACCGTCCGACGGGACCGCGACGAAGCGGTTCCCCAGCAGCAGCCGACAGCGGCCCCACCGGGTCCGCCACCGGCTCCTAGCCGTCCGAAGCAGTCCGAAGCAGACCCAAGCGGTCCACGGGCCGATGCGGCCGCATCCGTCGCATCAGTCCCTCGAAGCGTCCGTCCAGCAGCCGTCCAGCAGTACGAATCTCCGAGAAGAGAAGGTCGATGTCCGAGCAGGCCACCGGAGTCCCCCATCCGCAGCCGCGCACCCGAGGCGGCGCGGCCCAGCAGCAGCCCGCCATCGTCGAGCCCGGCGTCACGGGCGCGCAGTCGCTCATCCGCTCGCTGGAGGAGGTGGGCGCCGACACCGTGTTCGGCATCCCCGGCGGCGCGATCCTCCCGGCCTACGACCCGATGATGGACTCCACGAAGGTGCGGCACATCCTCGTCCGCCACGAGCAGGGCGCCGGGCACGCCGCCACCGGGTACGCGCAGGCCACCGGCCGGGTCGGCGTCTGCATGGCGACCTCGGGGCCGGGCGCCACCAACCTGGTCACCCCCATCGCCGACGCCCACATGGACTCCGTCCCGCTGGTGGCCATCACCGGCCAGGTCTCGTCCAAGTCGATCGGCACGGACGCCTTCCAGGAGGCGGACATCTGCGGCATCACCATGCCGATCACCAAGCACAACTGGCTGGTCACCGATCCCGCCGAAATCCCGCGGACCATCGCCGAGGCGTTCCACGTCGCGTCCACCGGCCGCCCCGGCCCGGTCCTGGTCGACATCGCCAAGGACGCCCTCCAGGCGCGCACCACCTTCGTCTGGCCGCCCCACACCGACCTGCCCGGCTACCGGCCCGTCACCAAGCCGCACGCCAAACAGATCCGCGAGGCCGCCAAGCTGATCACCCAGGCGAAGCGGCCGGTGCTGTACGTCGGCGGCGGGGTCCTCAAGGCCCGGGCGACCGCCGAGCTCAAGGTCTTCGCCGAGCTCACCGGCGCCCCCGTCACCACCACCCTGATGGCGCTCGGCGCCTTCCCCGACAGCCACCCGCAGCACGTCGGCATGCCCGGCATGCACGGCTCGGTCGCCGCCGTCACCGCCCTGCAGAAGACCGACCTGATCATCGCGCTGGGCGCCCGCTTCGACGACCGCGTCACCGGGCGGCTCGACTCCTTCGCGCCGTACGCCAAGGTCGTCCACGCGGACATCGACCCCGCCGAGATCGGCAAGAACCGCGCCGCGGACGTCCCCATCGTCGGCGACGCCCGCGAGGTCCTTGCCGACCTGATCGTCGCCGTCCAGGCCGAGCACTCCGCGGGCCACGTCGGCGACCACACCGCCTGGTGGACCGACATCAACCGGTGGCGCGACGCGTACCCGCTGGGCTACGACCGCCCCGAGGACGGCAGCCTCTCCCCGCAGCAGGTCATCCAGCGCATCGGACAGCTCGCCCCGGAGGACACCGTCTACACGGCGGGCGTCGGCCAGCACCAGATGTGGGCCGCCCACTTCATCGCCTACGAGCGGCCCGCCACCTGGCTCAACTCCGGCGGCGCGGGCACCATGGGCTACGCCGTCCCGGCCGCCATGGGCGCCAAGGTCGGCATGCCCGACCGCACGGTCTGGGCGATCGACGGCGACGGCTGCTTCCAGATGACCAACCAGGAACTGGTCACCTGCGCCCTCAACAACGTCCCGATCAAGGTCGCCGTCATCAACAACGGCTCCCTGGGCATGGTCCGCCAGTGGCAGGCCCTGTTCTACAACGAGCGCTACTCCAACACCGTGCTGCACTCCGGCCCCGAGGCCGACGGCAAACAGCCCTGCTCCGGCACCCGCGTCCCGGACTTCGTCAAGCTCGCCGAGGCCATGGGCTGCGTCGGTCTGCGCTGTGAGGACCCGGCCCAGCTGGACGCCGTCATCGAGCAGGCCAACGCGATCAACGACCGGCCCGTGGTCGTGGACTTCATCGTCCACCAGGACGCCATGGTCTGGCCGATGGTCGAGGCCGGCACCTCCAACGACCGGATCCTCGCCGCCCGCGGGGTCCGCCCCGACTTCGGCGACGTCGTCGACGACTGACACCAGGAGAGAGAAGACCGACCATGACCAAGCACACGCTCTCCGTCCTGGTGGAGAACACCCCCGGCATCCTGGCCCGGATCGCCGCCCTGTTCTCCCGCCGCGGCTTCAACATCGACTCGCTCGCCGTCGGCGTCACCGAGCACCCGGACATCTCCCGCGTCACCATCGTCGTCAACGTCGAGTCGCTGCCGCTGGAGCAGGTCACCAAGCAGCTCAACAAGCTCGTCAACGTGCTGAAGATCGTCGAGCTGGAGGACTCGGGGGCCGTCAAACGGCAGCTCGTCCTGGTGAAGGTCCGCGCCGACAACGAGACCCGCTCCCAGATCACCGAGATCGTCCAACTGTTCCGCGCCAAGACGGTCGACGTCTCCCCGGAGGCCATCACCGTCGAGGCCACCGGCGGCAGCGACAAGCTCAACGCCATGCTCAAGATGCTGGAGCCGTTCGGCATCAAGGAGCTCGTGCAGTCCGGCACCATCGCCATCGGCCGCGGCGCCCGCTCGATCACCGACCGCAGCCTGCGCGCCCTGGACCGCTCGGCCTGATCCCCTTCGTCCCTCCCGCCGGCGGTCCCGGATTCCGGGACCCGGCGACATCCCGCCTCCCCGCCGTCATACGGTGGGACGCAACACCTCGCATTCAAGGAGAAACCACACGTGGCTGCCGAGCTGTTCTACGACAACGACGCCGACCTGTCCATCATCCAGCGCCGCAAGGTCGCGGTCCTCGGCTACGGCAGCCAGGGCCACGCCCACGCGCTGTCGCTGCGTGACTCGGGCGTCGACGTCCGCGTGGGCCTGCACGAGGGCTCCAAGTCCCGGCAGAAGGCCGAGGAGCAGGGCCTCCGCGTGGTCACCCCCGCCGAGGCGGCGGCCGAGGCCGACGTCATCATGATCCTCGTCCCGGACCCGATCCAGGCCGAGGTCTACGAGCAGTCGGTCAAGGAGCACCTGAAGGACGGCGACGCGCTGTTCTTCGGCCACGGCTTCAACATCCGCTTCGGCTTCATCAAGCCCCCGGCCGGTGTCGACGTCTGCCTGGTCGCCCCCAAGGGCCCCGGCCACCTGGTGCGCCGTCAGTACGAGGAGGGCCGCGGCGTCCCGTGCATCGCGGCCGTCGAGCAGGACGCCTCCGGCACGGCCTTCGAGCTCGCCCTCTCCTACGCCAAGGCCATCGGCGGCACCCGCGCCGGCGTCATCAAGACCACCTTCACCGAGGAGACCGAGACCGACCTCTTCGGCGAGCAGGCCGTGCTCTGCGGCGGCGCCTCCGCCCTGGTCAAGGCGGGCTTCGAGACCCTCGTCGAGGCCGGCTACCAGCCCGAGATCGCGTACTTCGAGTGCCTCCACGAGCTGAAGCTGATCGTGGACCTGATGTACGAGGGCGGCCTGGAGAAGATGCGCTGGTCCGTCTCCGAGACCGCCGAGTGGGGCGACTACGTCACCGGCCCGCGCATCGTCACCGACCAGACGCGCGCCGAGATGAAGAAGGTCCTCGCGGAGATCCAGGACGGCACCTTCGCCGAGAACTGGATGAAGGAGTACAAGTCCGGCCTGCCGAAGTACAACGAGTACAAGAAGGCGGACGAGGACCACCTGCTCGCCACCACCGGCCAGAAGCTGCGCAAGCTGATGAGCTGGGTCGACGACGAGGCGTGATCTCCCGTGCCGGTGGGGCCGCTTCCGTGCGGCCCCACCGGACCCTCCCATGCCCGGTTGTCCATGGTGGCCGGTCCCGCCGGGTGATCCTTGCGGAACGGAGCAGAACGCCCGCCCGTCCGCCGATACACTTCACCGCAACAAAGCGCGTCAGGCTCACAGCGTCGTGCGTCTCCAACGCGGCTGCGCCCCTTCACCGCCTGCGGCCGTCGGGACGGCCGTCATTCCCCCGTGCCCCCCACGGCACGTCCGGGAAACCCATGGACCAGTGAGGACTGAGGACCCCGTGAGCACTGCTTCGACCCGCAAACCCGTCGTACTCATCGCCGAGGAACTCTCGCCCGCCACCGTGGACGCGCTCGGCCCGGACTTCGAGATCCGGCATTGCGACGGCGCCGACCGAGCCGACCTGCTGGCCTCCATCGTGGACGTCGACGCCGTCCTCGTACGCTCCGCCACGAAGATCGACGCCGAGGCGGTCGCCACCGCCAAGCGGCTGCGGGTCGTCGCCCGCGCCGGCGTCGGCCTCGACAACGTGGACGTCTCCGCCGCCACCAAGGCCGGCGTGATGGTCGTCAACGCCCCCACCTCCAACATCGTCACCGCCGCCGAGCTCGCCTGCGGCCTCCTCATCGCCACCGCCCGCAACATCCCGCAGGCCAACGCGGCCCTGAAGAACGGCGAATGGCAGCGGTCCAAGTACACCGGTGTCGAGCTGTCCGAGAAGACGCTCGGCGTGGTGGGCCTCGGCCGCATCGGCGTGCTCGTCGCCCAGCGGATGGCCGCCTTCGGCATGAAGGTCGTCGCCTACGACCCCTACGTCCAGCCCGCCCGCGCCGCCCAGATGGGCGTCCGCCTCTGCACCCTCGACGAGCTGCTGGAGACGGCCGACTTCATCACCGTCCACCTGCCCAAGACCCCCGAGACGCTCGGCCTGATCGGCGACGAGGCGCTCCGCAAGGTCAAGCCGTCGGTGCGCATCGTCAACGCCGCGCGCGGCGGCATCGTCGACGAGACCGCGCTCGCCGCGGCGTTGAAGGAGGGCCGGGTCGCCGGCGCCGGCCTGGACGTCTACGCGTCCGAGCCGTGCACCGACTCGCCCCTCTTCGAGTTCGACAGCGTCGTCGCCACCCCGCACCTGGGCGCCTCCACCGGCGAGGCCCAGGAGAAGGCGGGCATCTCCGTAGCCAAGTCGGTGCGGCTGGCCCTCGCCGGTGAACTGGTGCCGGACGCCGTGAACGTGCAGGGCGGCGTCATCGCCGAGGACGTCAAGCCGGCGCTGCCGCTCGCCGAGAAGCTGGGCCGCATCTTCACGGCCCTGGCCGGCGAGGTCGCCGTCCGCCTCGACGTCGAGGTCTACGGCGAGCTCACCCAGCACGACGTCAAGGTCCTCGAACTCTCCGCCCTCAAGGGCGTCTTCGAGGACATCGTCGACGAGACCGTCTCCTACGTGAACGCCCCCCTCTTCGCCCAGGAGCGCGGCGTCGAGGTCCGCCTCACCACGGCCTCCGAGTCCCCGGAACACCGCAACGTCGTCACCGTCCGCGGCACCCTCTCCGGCGGCGACGAGGTCTCCATCTCCGGCACCCTCGCCGGCCCCAAGCACCTCCAGAAGATCGTCGCCGTCGGCGAGAAGGACATCGACCTCGCCCTCGCCGACCACATGGCCTTCCTCCGCTACGTCGACCGCCCCGGCGTGGTCGGCACCATCGGCCGCATCCTCGGCGAGGCGGGCATCAACATCGCCGGCATGCAGGTGTCGCGGGCGACGGAGGGCGGCGAGGCGCTGGTCGCCCTCACGGTCGACGAGTCGATCCCGCTGCCGGTGCTCGCGGAGATCGCCGACGAGATCGGCGCGGCGTCGGCGCGGGCGGTGAACCTGACGGACTGACGTCCGGGGGATGTTGCCCCGGTCCCGCCCCTTCGCCGCTCGTCCTCAGTCGCCGGACGGGCTGATCCAGCCCGTCCGGCGCCTGAGGACAGCGCGCGCAGCGCGCTTTGGGGGTGCGGGGGCGCAGCCCCCGCAAGAAACGGTGAAAGGGCGGGCCCGGGGACACCCCCCGACACCCGCCCCCCACGGCTCACCGCCCGGCGGCGACCGGCACTTCCGCCGGCACTTCCGCCGGCACCTCCGCCGGCACCTCCGCCGGCTCCTCGGCCGGAGCGGCCGGGGCCGCGGCGCGTCCCCGCAGCAGCCGCACCGACATCACCGCCCCGGCGAGGAGGACCACCGCCGCGCCCACCGCGGCCACGTGCATCCCGTGCACGAACCCGTCCCGGGCGACCGAGAGCACCGCCTCCCCGGACCGTCCCGGCAGCCGCCCCGCGACCGCCGCCGCGCCGGTCAGCGTCTCGCGGACCGTGTCGAGTTCGCCGTGCGGGAGGGCGGGGGACAGGGAGTCCGAGACGTCCCGCCGGTAGACGGCCATGCCGATGGTGCCGAACACGGCCATGCCCAAGGCTCCGCCGAACTCCTGGCCGGTCTCCAGGAGGGCGGCGGCCGAGCCGGCCTTCTCCGGGGGTGTGGCGCCGAGGGCGAGGTCGGAGACGAGGGCGGCGACGGTGACGATGCCGCAGGCGATGACCGCGCAGGAGATCAGGGTGAGGGTCAGGGAGGACGCGTCGGTGCCGAGCAGGAGGGCGAAGCCGGCCGCGGTGATGACGAAGCCGGTGGCGATCACGTAGGCCCGGTCCACGCGCTGGGCGGCGACGGTGGCCAGCGGGCCGGCCGCGCCCACGGCGAGGGACGGGAGCGTGCCCCAGAGCGCCGCCTCCAGCGGGCCCTTGCCCAGGACCGACTGGAGGTACTGGGTGGTGAAGTACGAGGAGCCCATCATCGCGAACATCGCGAGGGTGTTGAGGCCGATGCCCGCCCCGAAGGCGCGGTCGCGGAACAGTTCACGGCTGATCATCGCGGACCGCCCGCCGCGCTGCCGCCGGACGAAGGCCACGCCGAGCGCCAGGCCGGCGAGCAGGCAGAGCAGCCGGGGGACGCTGAAGCCGTCGGCCGCCATCTCCTTGATGCCGTAGATCGTCGGCAGCACGGCGCCCATCGACAGCACCACGCTCGGCAGGTCGAAGCGTCCGGGGCGCGGGTCCTTGAACTCCGGGACCAGGAGCGGCGCGCAGACCAGCAGCAGCACCATCGCGGGCACGTTCAGCAGGAAGACCGAGCCCCACCAGAAGTGCTTGAGCATCACTCCGCCCAGTACCGAGCCGAGCGCGATGCCGCCGGCCATGGCCGCGGACCAGATGCCGACCGCCTTGGCGCGCTGCGCGTCGTCGCGGAACATGTTGCGCACCAGCCCCATCGTGCTCGGCATCAGCGTCGCGCCGCCGATCCCCAGCATGAACCGCGCCGCGATCAGCATCTCCGCGCTCTGCGCGTAGGCGGCGGCCACGGAGGCCGTGCCGAAGGCGGCGGCGCCCAGCAACAGGAGCTTGCGGCGGCCGATCCGGTCGCCCAGCGAACCCATCGTCATCAGCAGCCCGGCCAGGGCGAACGCGTAGCTGTCGAAGATCCAGAGCTGCTGGGTGCTGCTCGCGCCCAGGTCCCGGGTGATGGCCGGGACGGCGAAGAAGAGGACCGACGTGTCCATCGAGACCAGGAGGAGGGGCAGCAGGAGGACGGTGAACGCCGTCCACTCCCTGCGCCCGGCACGCGGCGTGCTGGGGTTCATCATGGGCAGGACTATACGAATGTCTTAAACGGCTGTCTATGACGTCCGTATAAGACGCTCGTCCATGACAGGCGTATGAGAGGCGGTTACGCTTCCGGTATGGGACACCGCGAAGACCTGCTGGAGGGCGCCAAGCGCTGCCTGCTCGACAAGGGCTGGGTACGCACCACCGCGCGCGACATCGTGGCCGCCTCCGGCGCCAACCTGGCCTCGATCGGCTATCACTACGGCTCGAAGGACGCGCTGATGATGGCCGCGTTCATCCAGCTCACGGAGGAGTGGGGGGAGCGGGTGGGCCGGGCGCTGGCCGCCGGCGCGCGGCCCGATGTCTCGCATGACGAGCGGATGGCGGCCTGCTGGGACTCGCTGCTCGACGGGTTCGCGAACGACCGCGCCTTCTGGGCCGCCCAGTTCGAGATGGTCGGCCAGCTCCCCAACCGCCCCGAGCTGCGGGAGCAGATGGCGGCGGTGCTGCCGAACGGCCGTGAGGGCTTGGTGGCGATCTTCGAGGGCGTCGAGGACGACCGGGTGCCCCCGGTCGCGTCCCGCACCGTCGGCTCCGTCATCCACGCCCTGTTCATCGGGGTGTGGGTGCAGTGGCTGATCGACCCGGCGGCCGCGCCGCGCGGAGCGGACATCGTCGAGGGGATGCGGCGCATCGTCGAGGGGCGGGTGCTCGACCCGGGCGAGGTGTAGCCGTACGGGTATCGGGGGTGCCGGGGGTCGGATAGCGGTCCCGCGTGGCCGGATTCCGGTCACGCCCCATGGACGGGTGCGGAACCCTCCGCTCTAATGGTTGCCCAAGGATACCAGTCCGCTTGCCGGAGGTCGTTCATGACCGAGACCGCGCAACCCCCGCTGTCCGCCACCGACTTCACCCCGTCCGCCGTCCCGGAAGCCGCGACCCGGCCCTGGCCGCAGGACCGCGCCTGTCCGTACCATCCGCCCGCCGGCCACCTCCCGGCCCCCGAGGACCGCCCGCTCTCCCGGGTGACGCTCTTCGACGGCCGGGAGGTCTGGTTCGTGGCCGGACACGCCGAGGTCCGGGAACTGCTCCGCGACCGCCGCCTCTCCGCCGACCGGCAGCACCCGGACTTCCCGGTCACCATGCCGCGTTTCGCCGAACAGGCCATCCGGCCCCTCCCCCTGCTGGGCGCCGACGACCCCCTCCACAACCGCCAGCGCCGGACCCTCATCCCGGGCTTCGGCCTCCAGCGGATCACGGCCCTCCGCCCCGCGATCCAGCAGGTCGTGGACGACCTCCTCGACCGCATGCTCGCCGCCGGCCCGGAGGCCGACCTCGTCACCGCGTTCGCCCTCCCCGTCCCGTCCACGGTGATCTGCTCGCTGCTCGGTGTCCCCTACGACGACCACGAGTTCTTCGAGACCCGCTCGCGGCGGCTGCTGGTCGCGAAGACCGCGGCGGAAGCCGGTGAGTGCCGTGAGGAGTTACGGGCGTACTTCCGCCGGCTGCTCGACCGCAAGCGCGCGGCGCCGGGCGACGGCCTCCTCGACACCCTCCTCGCGGACCCCTCCGGCACCCTGGACCGCGAGGAACTCGTCTCCATGGCGCTGCTGCTGCTGATCGCCGGCCACGAGACGACGTCCAACATGATCTCCCTCGGCACCTACACCCTGCTCCGCCACCCGGAGCAACTGGCCGCGCTGCGCGCCGATCCGGAGCTGATGCGGGGCGCGGTCGAGGAGCTGCTGCGCTACCTCTCGATCGCCGACTCGCTGGTACGGGTGGCCGTGGCGGACGTCGAGGTGGCCGGGGAGACGATCCGGGCGGGGGAGGGCGTGCTGCTCGCCACCCCGGAGGCCAACCGCGACCCGGCCTCCTACGCCGACCCCGACACCCTCGACGTGCGCCGCTCCGCCCGCCACCACGTGGCGTTCGGCTACGGGATCCACCAGTGCCTGGGCCAGAACCTGGCCCGCGCGGAGCTCGAAATCGCCTTCTCGTCACTGTTCGCCCGTATCCCCACGCTGCGGCTGGCCGTTGCCCCCGATGAGGTGTCCGTCAAACCCGGCGGCACCGTGCAAGGACTGTTCGCCCTCCCGGTCACCTGGTGACCGCAGAACGGAGTACCCCCATGCGCGTCAGCATCGATTCGGACCTGTGCATCGGCTCGGGTCAGTGCGCCCTCACCGCCCCCGGCGCCTTCGACACGGACGACGACGGCTTCGGCGTCGTCCGGCCGGAGGGCGAGGGCGGCGCGGACCCGATGGTGAAGGAGGCGGTGCGGGCCTGTCCGGTCCAGGCGATCACCCTCGACGAGGACTGACGACACCCGCTTCTGGGGTGGCCGGGAGGGGGCGCGAGACCCCTCCCGGCCACCCCGGCGCACCCTCCGCTCACACCCCCGGCGGCATGACCTCCTGCGGGTGCGCCGGCGGAGCGATGAGCTGGGCGTGGTTCGCCGCCGGGTTGACGTCGCGGTGGACGGCGCGGGCGACGGCCTGGATGGCGTCGATGCCGCCCTGCCAGGTGCGGTTGCCGTGTGTGAGCACGGACATGGTGTACGTCCGGCCGCCGACGGTGAACGCGCCGATGCTGTGCACGCGCCAGAGGTGGTCCCGGTCGCGCTGCAGCCAGCCGTTCTTGACGTGCACCTTGGTGCCCTTGGGGGCGCCGGCCGGGGTGCCCCAGCGCTGCGAGGAGATCACCTTGTTCATCAGGTCGAGGGCGTAGGCCCGGGACTTGTCGGTGATCAGCTTGTTGCCCGAGGTGAACAGGGCGAGGAGCCGCTGCTCGTCCCGCGCGGTGATCTGGGTGGTGCCCCAGGTCTGGTTGGGGAGCGTGCGCTTCATGCCGGCGGCCTTGACGAACGACGTGATCTTCGCCGTGGTGAGGCGGTTGCGGAGCTCCGTCGTGGAGTCGTTGTCCGACTCGGTGATCATCTTGTGGGCGAGCGACTTCTCACGCGACGTCAGCGAGCGCTTGGCCCGGTCGGCGTCCCACAGCAGGGTGCCGAGGACGATCGGCTTGAAGACGCTCGCGGAGTCGAACTGCCGGTCCGCGTCGTAGGTGCAGCTCGTCTTCGTCGCCGGGTCGTCGAACGCGATGCCGGTGTGGCCGGCCCGGCCGCGCAGCGCCGCGGTGATGTCCTTGGTGAGCTTGGCGGCGAGCCCGGCCTTGCCCGAGGTGCAGACGACCTTCGGCCCGTCCGCGGCGGCCGGCTCAGCCACGGCGAGCGGCGCGGCGACGGCCGCGGCGGCGACGACGGCGGTGAGGGCGCGGCGCGGAAGGCGGCGGGCCCTCGGGGCGTCTTCGGGTATCGGGTGTGCGGTCACGACAGGTTCCCCCCTGGGATGGGCAGTGGCGGGTCATGCGCGGCGATGGCGCATTTCTTGACCTGCCCTTGAATCGAATAACTGCCCGATTCTCGCCCATGCTTCCTCCCGACAGGACAGGTGGTCCGCCCGTCCGGCACCGAGGCCGTGCGGAACGCCCTCTTCCGGTCCGCTGCCCGGCCGTTGACCGGAGGGCGGTCCCTGCGGTCCCTACAGTTCCCGCATGACAGCGATCCCTCAGGACGAACTCCTCATCGATCTGATCAACCGCACCGACATGGAGGGTGCCGGCCCGCGCATCACGGTGATCGCCGGGGGTGTGGTGCTCGCCGGACGCCTCGCGGCACACCGCCACTGGGCCGCCCACGTCGCCGGCCGGCTGGGGGACGGGGGCCTTCCCGAGGAACGCTTCGCCGAGGACTTCACCCGAGAAGCGGCCGAACCCCCGGTCTACCCGCCGGAGTTCGTCCACCTCCACGGCTGCCATCTGATCGCCGGTTCCAGCAGTCTGCCCGCACAGCTGGGCGAGTACTTCCGGATACCGGTGGCCGCGGTGAGCGCGTGGAGCGTCTGCTGAGCGACGCCCGCCCGCGGAACTTTCGTCCAAGACGGGACGGCCGGATGCGGCGACAGTAGGGGCATGCGCAGCTACGACGCGGGCCCCGTTCCCCTGGACGCCGAGGCCGGGAACGGCTGGGAGGCCGTCCTCGGCGGCACCCGCCTCCCCGGCGTCCGGATGGCAGGCTTCCGGGACCGTGCCGCCGGCGGGCTGCACAAGCGGGTGCTCCCCCGGCCCGACGTGGTCGTCGTGATCGGGCTCGGGGAGGACCCGTTCACCGTCGAGGGCGCCACCGGGCGGCAGTCCGTGCGGAGCTTCGTCGCCGCGTTGGCGCCCGGACCGGCCCGCGTCGGCGGGGAGCACGTCGAGTGCGTCGAGCTGCGCCTGTCGCCGCCGGCCGCCTACGCGCTGCTGGGCGGTGTCTTCGTGCGCGGACCGGACGGGCCGGTGACCGGCCTCGACGAGGTATGGGGACGGGAGGAGGAGCGCCTGCGCGAGCGGCTGCCCGAGGCCGCGAGCTGGGAGGAACGCCTCGCGCTGGTGGACGGGTTCCTCATCCGGCGGGCCGCGCGAGCGCCCTCGATGACACCCGGGGTCGCGGCCGCGTGGGAACACATCGTGGCCCGCCGGGGCCGGGTGCGGGTCGGTGAACTCGCCGCGTCCTGCGGATGGAGCCGCAAGCGGCTGTGGTCCCGGTTCACCGCACAGATCGGCCTCACCCCGAAGCGCGCGGTCATGCTCGTCCGCTTCGACCACGCCGCCCGGGCCCTCCGCGCGGGCCGCAGCGCAGCCGACACCGCCCTGGCGTGCGGCTACGTCGACCAGCCGCATCTCCACCGCGACGTACTGGCGTTCGCGGGCTGCACCCCCGGCGCCCTGGCCGCCACGCGCACCGACTCACCACCCACCGCATGACGGAAGGAAGAAACCCGTGACGACCGACGAAATCCGGCCGGCGGACACAGCCGACCGGAGCCTGATCGTCCGCACCGCCTTCGGCAGCATGGCCGCGCAGACCCTGCGCGCGGCGGTACGGCTGAGGGTGGTCGAGCTGATCGGCGACACCGCGCGGCCGGCCGACGACATCGCCGCCGACGCCGGGGCCGACCCCCGGTCCGTGCTCCGGCTGTCGCGCGCCCTGGCCGGCCTCGGCCTGCTGCGGGAACACGCCCCCGGTACCTTCTCGGTGACCCCCACGGGCATGCTTCTGGATCCCCGCCGCCCCGGCTCGCTCACCGCGTTCGTGCGCGTGTTCACCGACCCGGTGGCGACGCGCGCCTGGGAGCGCCTGGACGACAGCGTCCGCACCGGCGACGTCGCGTTCGACGCGGTCTTCGGCACGGACTTCTTCGGCCACCTCGCCCGACACCCCGAGTTGTCCGCGGCGTTCAACTCCGCGATGAGCCAGGCCACCGGCGCGGCCGCCGCCGCGCTGCCGTCCGCCTACGACTTCGGCCGCTTCACCTCCGTCACGGACGTCGGCGGCGGCGACGGAACCCTCCTCGCCGCCGTCCTCACCGCCCACCCGGGCCTCGCCGGTGCCGTCTTCGACACGGCCGAGGGCCTGGCCGGGGCCCCGGCGACGCTGGAACGGCACGGGCTCACCGGACGCTGCACCCTGCAGCCCGGGGACTTCCTCGCGCCCGGATCCGTCCCCAAGGGCTCGGATCTCCACCTGATCAAGAGCGTCCTGCACAACTGGGCGGACGAACAGGCCGTCACCATCCTGCGCCACTGCCGCGAGGCCCTGCCGCCCGACGGCGGCCGGGTCCTGATCGTGGAGCCCGTCCTCCCCGACGTCGTCGGCACACACCCGGAAGGCCATGCCACCGACGCCGGAATCACCTATCTGAGCGATCTCAACATGCTGGTGAACGTGGGCGGCCGCGAACGCACCCGCGCGGACTTCGAGGACCTGTGCGGCCGGGCGGGCCTGTCCGTCACCTCGGTCACCCCGCTCACGGGAGCCGCGCCGTTCTCCCTCGTCGAGGCCGCGGCCTCGGCCTGACGTCGGAGCGGGCCGCGCTGACGGCTGACGGCGGGACGGGCCGCGCGGTCCGGGGGGCCGGGCGGTCCGGGCGGGCTGCGCGGTTCGAGGCCGCGCGGCCGGAGCGGGCCGGCGGTCCGAGGGGGCCGCGTGGTCCGAGCGGCCCTACCGGCCCTGACCCA
Source organism: Streptomyces sp. NPDC021100 (assembly GCF_044333095.1). NCBI lineage: Bacteria > Bacillati > Actinomycetota > Actinomycetes > Kitasatosporales > Streptomycetaceae > Streptomyces > Streptomyces sp. NPDC021100. The sequence continues at coordinate 168,633 of NZ_JBIRQH010000001.1, read as the reverse complement.
GCCGCGCCGCCTTCAGCGTCATGTGCAGCAGCAGCCGGTCCTCGCCGTTGTCCAGGTCCAGGCCGGTGAGCTGTTCCACGCGGGACAGGCGGTAGTAGAGGGTCTGGCGGTGGATGCCGAGGACGGCGGCGGCGCGGCCGGCCTGGCCGGCGCAGTCGAGGTAGACCTCGGTGGTGCGGGCCAGCTCCGCGTGGGAGCGCTCCAGCAGAGGGCGGACGGCGTGGTCGGCCGCCCGGTCGGCGGGGAGGCCCGTCAGGACGCGGTACGGGCCGATGGCCGCCCATTCGGCGAGCGGGCCGAGGCGGCGTTCGGCCGCGGCCGCGCGGGCCGCGGACAGGGCCTCCGTCCAGGCGTCGGTCAGCTCCGCGAGGCCTTTGCGCGGGGTGCCCAGACCGGCGGCGGCCAGGCCCGGGCCGCCGTCCGCGCCGGCGCGGGGGGAGTGCAGCAGCCGGTCGGCGGCGGCGCGGGCGGGGGCCGGGGCGCTGAGGGCGCGCAGCCGGACCAGGGCGGCCAGGGCCGCCGAGCCGTCCGGCAGGCTGTCCGGCACCGCGCAGAGCGCCGCCACGCCCGACCGGGCGGCGAACGCCGAGCCCGGGCGGTCGCCCGAGGCGTCGTGGGGGTCGTCGGTGTCCGTACGCCAGGGCGCCACCGCGAGCAGCGCCAGCGGGCCGTCCGCCGCCGGGCCCAGGGCCTCGCGGAGGGCGAGGCGGGCCGCGTCGCGGCCCGCCGGGCGCGCGGTCAGCAGGTCCAGCAGCAGTTCGCCCAGCTCGGCGCCCGCGCGGTCCTCCGCCGCGAGGAGGGCGCCGATCCGGGCGGCCGTCTCCATCGCCTGCGCCACGCGCGGGTCCGGCGCGGCGGGGCCCAGGTCGAGACCGGCCAGGTGCTCGTCGTCCAGCAGCCAGACGTAGCCGTGCACCACGCCCCGGTGGCGTACGGGAAGGCAGATGCGGCCCTTGAACACGCCCGCCGCCGGGTCCGGCGGGATCCGCATCGGCGCCTGCGCCCGCGCGATGCCGAACGCCTCGAACCAGGCCCGGACGGCCGCCGTCGAGCGCCGCTGGAGGATCGAGCGCGTCCGCACGGGATCCATGGTGACCTCGAGGTCGTCGTCGCCGCCGTGCGCGCCGAAGGCGATCAGGCCGAAGTCGCGGTCCTCCAGGGTCGCGGGCGCGCCGAACACCGCCGAGATCTCGTCCACGAGCTGCTGGTACTCGCCCCGCATGACGCGCCGCACTCCCTTTCGTCGAGCTTCGCCGAGCTTCGTCGGGCTTTGTCCGGCTCCGCTGAGCTTCGCCGGGCTTTCCCCGGATGTTTGGTCCGCTTTGCCCCGCCCCCGTCGTCTCCGGGAACCATTGTCATACATCTGTCTGAGATCCCGGCCACGGATGCGTGACAGCTGTCGATGGCCCGAGAGGTGGCGCGAAATCTACGTTTCACGTCGAGTTGGTTATGCCGTCGTCCCGAGGGGGACCGGCCGTCATCGTGGAGGTGCCCGTGCTGGGTCCCGTCATCCTCGCCGCCTCGCGCAGCGACCGCATGCGTCGTTTCGTGTCGGCCGCCCCGGGCACCAAGCAGGTCGTCGACCGCTTCATCGCGGGCGAGACCGTCGACCAGGTCATTCCGATCGTCAAGGACGCCGCGGCCAAGGGCCTGGAGGTCACCCTCGACGTCGTCGGCGAGGACATCACCACCGTCGAGCAGTCGTACGCGGCCCGTGACGCCTATCTGGAGCTGATCGAGCGCCTCAAGGAGCTGGGCCTCGGCGAGCGCGCCGAGATGTCCGTCAAGCTGTCGATGTTCGGCCAGGCGCTGGAAGGCGGCCACGAGCTGGCCCTCGCCAACGTCCGCCCGGTCGTCGAGGCCGCCGCCGCCATCGGCACCACCGTCACGCTGGACGCCGAGGACCACACCACCCTCGACTCGATGTTCGCCATCCACGAGGAGCTGCGGAAGGACTTCCCGCAGACCGGCTGCGTCATCCAGGCGTACCTCTTCCGCACCGAGGACGACGCCCGGCGGCTCGCCGCCGCCGGCAGCCGGGTGCGTATCGTGAAGGGTGCGTACAAGGAACCCGCCTCCGTCGCCTTCCAGGACAAGGCCGAGATCGACAAGGCGTTCGTCCGCATCGTCAAGATACTGATGGCGGGCGAGGGCTACCCGATGATCGGGTCGCACGACCCGCGTCTGATCGCGATCACCCAGGAACTGGCCCGGCAGGCGGGGCGCAAGCCGGACGAGTACGAGTTCCAGATGCTCTACGGCATCCGCGGTGACGAGCACGTCCGGCTGGCCGCCGAGGGCCACCGGATGCGGGTCTACACGGCCTACGGCACCGACTGGTACGGGTACTTCATGCGCAGGCTCGCGGAGAAGCCCGCCAACCTGCTGTTCTTCCTCCGCTCGATGATCACCAAGGGCTGAGACCCTCCAACCCCGATAAGGAAACGAGACTCATGGACGCTGTCACCCAGGTCCCCGCCCCGGTCAACGAGCCGGTGCACTCCTACGCCCCGGGCTCCCCGGAGCGCGCCCGCCTCGAGGCCAAGCTCAAGGAGCTGGCGGGCAACCCCATCGACCTGCCGATGACGATCAACGGCGAGAAGCGGATGGGCGGCGGCGAGCGCTTCGACGTCGTGCAGCCGCACAACCACAAGGCCCGCCTCGGCACCTACGCCAACGCCACCGAGCAGGACGCCCAGGACGCGATCGACGCCGCCCTGGCCGCCGCCCCGGCCTGGCGCGCCATGTCCTTCGACGACCGCGCCGCGATCATCCTCCGCGCCGCCGAGCTGCTCGCCGGCCCGTGGCGCGAGACGCTGGCCGCCTCCACCATGCTCGGCCAGTCGAAGACCGCCCAGCAGGCCGAGATCGACACCCCCTGCGAGCTCGTCGACTTCTGGCGCTTCAACGTGCACTTCGCGCGCCAGATCCTCGCCGAGCAGCCGGTCGCCAACTCCACCGGCGTGTGGAACCGCAGCGACCACCGCCCGCTGGAGGGCTTCGTCTACGCGATCACGCCGTTCAACTTCACGGCCATCGCCGGCAACCTGCCGACCGCGCCCGCGCTGATGGGCAACGTCGTCGTCTGGAAGCCGTCCCCGACGCAGACGCACGCCGCCGTGCTGCTGATGCAGCTCCTGGAGGAGGCCGGCCTCCCCAAGGGCGTCATCAACCTGGTGACCGGCGACGGCCTCGCCGTCTCCGAGGTGGCCCTGAACCACCCCGAGCTCGCGGGCATCCACTTCACCGGCTCCACCAAGACCTTCCAGTACCTCTGGAAGACCGTGGGCAACAACATCGAGAAGTACAAGGGCTACCCGCGCCTCGTCGGCGAGACCGGTGGCAAGGACTTCGTCGTCGCCCACCCGAGCGCCGACCGCGCCATCCTGAAGACCGCCCTGACCCGCGGCTCCTTCGAGTTCCAGGGCCAGAAGTGCTCGGCCTCCTCCCGCGCCTACATCCCCCGCTCCATCTGGGAGGACGGCTTCAAGGAGGAGTTCGCGGCCGAGGTCGACGGCATCACCATGGGTGACGTCACCGACCTGTCGCACTTCATCGGCGCCGTCATCGACGAGCGCGCCTTCGCCAAGAACAAGGCCGCCATCGACCGCGCCAAGGCCGACCCGACCTGCACCATCGTCGCCGGTGGTACGTACGACGACTCGGTCGGCTACTTCGTCCGCCCGACCGTCATCGAGTGCACGGACCCGTCCAACGAGGTCTTCACCACCGAGTACTTCGGCCCGATCCTCGCCGTCCACGTCTACGAGGACGAGGACTTCGACGCGATGCTCCAGCAGATGGAGTCCGTCTCGGCGTACGCCCTGACCGGCTCGGTCATCGGCCAGGACCGCGCCGCGGTGGCCGACGCGATGGAGAAGCTCCGCTTCGCCGCGGGCAACTTCTACATCAACGACAAGTCGACCGGCGCCGTCGTCGGCCAGCAGCCCTTCGGCGGCGGCCGCGCCTCCGGTACGAACGACAAGGCCGGTGCGGCCACCAACCTCCTGCGCTGGGTCTCGACCCGGTCCATCAAGGAGACCCTGGTCCCGCCGACCGACTACCGCTACCCGCACATGGGCTGACCTGCTTTTCCCTTGTGCTCCCGCCCCTGTCCGGCTCGCGCCGGGCGGGGGCGTTTGCGTCGCCTTCTACGCCGCGCCTTCTACGCGGCGAAGGCGTACGCGGGCGAGCCGAGCCGCAGCTTGAGGGTCGCCAGTCGGCCCGGCTTCCCCCGGCGGCTCGTCCGATCTCACCGGAGGATTTCAGATTCCCCCGCCGCGACGCCTCAGCACGGCCTTGTTGGATTCTTCCGTGGCGACCTCGTAGGCATCGAACGCGTCAGGTCCGATCTCCTGGCCCCGCAGCTCCGCCGGTAGCGGAATCTCATGAAGGGACAGCTCGTCGGAAGCCTCCAGGCCGACATGAGTCGGGGCCCCTTTGTCCTGAGACTCCCCTCGGCGAACGACTCCATGGATCTTGCCTTCGGCGTCCGCGAGGACCAGGAGCGAGGGGCCGCGAACTGAATCTGCGTTCATGATCTCTCCCTAGTCCAGTCCGAACAGCCTGAATGACACCCAGACATCGTTCGGGTTGTAGATGTCCGCCCCGAACTGCCAGTTACCTTGGATAGTGGTACCGGACACGACGTTCCCAAGATTCCGCATGGCCTGGTCCATGACGAACAGCTTCTTTCCGGTGGGGGATATCGGCATGGCCTGGATGTACGTCGGCCCGAGCCATGAGCCCCATCCGATCCAAACGGGAAGCGTCGTCTTGGGCCCAACCCAGAATTCACCATCCCAATTCCACGCCATGAGACCACCTTCTCGCGGGAGTGATATCAAAGGGAGGCTCTAGCGCCCACTCATCACTATCCCTCTCGTGGTGCAGTACCGCATGCGCGGCAGCAGCACCAGCACGTCGCGTGTCGGCCCCTGGAGGGAAGCGTTCGGGATACGACCGTCGCGTTCCTCTCCGCTCGGGATCCAGGGTCGTTTCAAGGTCCTGATGGGCGCGTGAGTCCGCAGGCGTCCGGATAGGGCGGTCGCGAACGCATCGAAGCTCCGGTTGAACGGGGTGACCTTCCCAAGTCGCCCTGAACCGCCGGAGCTTCGGTGCGCCGCCAGTCTGCCACCGCCTGTCTGATCAAGTCGCCCGCTCTGGACAGCTTGGCGGCATTGCCGCTGGTAGAGCGGATTGCGGTTGCTGCCCGATCCACGTCGATGCCGAGGGGTGCGCACCCGTTCGTGGCAGCGCTCCTGGCTGCCGCCTCGGCGGTGGTGGCCGGTGCGCGCTCGTACGCGGCCATGGGCCAGCGGTCCGCGAACGCCCCGCAGCACACCCTTGCCCGGCTGGGCGCCCGGGTCGCGGGAGCGCTGGGCGTGCGCGTCGCACCGGGCGCCGCCACGGTCCGGCGGGTCATCGGACTGGTCCGTCCCGGCGGACTGGCCGACCTGACCGGCGCCGATCCAGCCGGATCGGACTCGATCGCCGTGGACGGCAAGGCCGCCCGTGGCTCCCGGCACGGCACGTCGCCCGCTGCCCACCAGCTGGCCGTGACGACCGGCGACGGCCGGACCGTCACCCAGACGCGGGTGTCCGACAAGACCGACGAGATCACTCGCTTCACCGCGTTGCCGGCGCCTTACGACCGCGTCTCTCTGTTCGCGCCCGCCCGGGCCTGGTTCATCGGACGTTCCAGGCTCAACGCTGCGAGAAACGGTGTCCGTTGACCTCGACGAAGCCGACGTAGTAGAGCAGGGCCGCCACGGTGGTGAGCCGGTGGCCCATGACCCAGATCGACTGGTTGGACGGATTCTGGCGCGAGTTGCGCACGAAGTCGGAGACGTCGCCCCACTGGTTCTCCAGGGCGGTGTTGAGGATCATGCCTCGGGGAGCGCCCGAATCGTAGTCCAGGGGCCGGTTCTGGTTGGGGTTCTGGATGTTGCCCCGGACGACGTCGAAGACGCTGCCGAAGCGTGCCGCTTCGGAGAAGGTCTGGATCGCCACGACCAGCGAGCGGCCGACGTTGTCGTTGTACTGGTTCGCCCGGCCGAGCGTCCGCATCGCGTTGTAGATGCGCTCGGGGTTCAGTACGAGCCCGCTTCGCTCGTTGCCGCCCGGGAGGGTGCTGTAGTTCCCGGTCGTCGGCATGGTGTGGATGTTGTTGAGATCGAGGCCCAGCGCGTTCGCGAACTCCTGCCGCCGGTCGTTGAACACCCAGTGCGTATTCGTCGTCGGGGCGTAGAAACCGGCGACGTAGAGGTCGTCGGCCCAGAGGTACACCGAGGCCAGGTGTTGGTCATTCGTGTCCAGCACCCGGACCTGGATGAGCCGGCCGCGCTCGGTCGTGGTCTGCGCGGTTCCGTTGACTCCGGTCGGCTCGCCGTAGGTGTACCGGTGAATGCGGTCGATCAGGTCCCAGTAGTTGTGGTGGTGGGTGTTGCCGCCGGCGGTGATGTTCGAGACGCGCCAGTCGAGCACCTGGTAGTTGGCGGCGGAGGCCGTGCCGCTCAATACGGTCACGAGGCCCATCGCCGTCGCGAGCGTCAGCAGGAGGGCGCAGAGTTTTCGCAGCATTTCCCTTGTCGTTTCCTGGTCCGGTGGCCGGCGGAGGAGATCGGGCGCCTCATGTCCGTGGCGCCGTCGGCCGGACTCGCACGCTAAACCGGGCCCGGGCGCATGAATTGCCGGGCAGCGCACGTCGCGTTGCCTCTCCGCGTACGAAGAGCCGGGAACCTAGGGGTGATAGAGGGTGCGGGCGCGTCCCAGGTCGACGGGCTCGTTCCGGCCGAGGCCGAGGAAGAAGCCCACCTGCCATGCCTGGGTGCCGCGGGCCTGCCGGCTGGTCGTGGTCACCCACGGGGGATAGACGCGGAACCCGCGCTTCCCGCCGGAGCCGCCACGGGAGACGATGCCGCGCTCGCACAGCACCTCGCGCGGGAACACGAACTGCCCGAAGCCGTCGTCGTCGCGGCTGCCGACGACGAAGAGGTCCACCCCGTCGTCGGCGTCGAAGGGGCGGATCGGCCCCTCCTCGGACCGCTGCCAGAAGGTGACGAACTGGCCCACCTTCGTCGGGGTGGTCTTGCCCACCCGGAAGCGAACCGACCGGCCGTCGAGCGTGAAGGCGCACGCCGCGTACTCGGCGCTCTCCGCTTCCGGCACCGGCGGGGAGCAGGCGAAACCGCCCGGTCCGTACACCAGCGCCTCCGCCGCCGCCAGGTCGTCGTGCGTCCCCGCCCACGGCTCATTCGTCACCATCCCGGCATCCTGCCATCGCGCGACAGGGCCTGAGTGGCGCGCTGCCCGGGCACCGGCGTCCGGGGCCCGGGCAGCACGGCGGGGTCACGGCAGGACGACCAGCCCGTTGCGCTCGGGAGCGCCCGAGTGCCACGGGTCCGCGCTGGCCGCGTTGGCGTTCACGCTCACCAGGCGGCTCCACGGCGCGTCGTCGGCACTCGCGGGAAGGGTGAGGATGCCGAGGATCGCGGCGGCTCCGAGGAGGACGGTGGTGACGCGGCGCATGAGGTGCCTTCCGATGGTCGGGTGATCGGTTCGGGCCGGGTCTGCCCGCAGGGCCTCCGCCGTATGCGAGGCATCACCCGTGCGTGGACGGTGAATCGATCCTCCGCTCGCCGGTTCGACACCCGTGGCTGGGGCACCGGTGGGCCATGTGTCATCGTTTATCAGTCGTTGAACACCTTTTATCGACTGTTGAGCACCTTTTGCGACTGTGGCGTCGTCGGTCCGACCGGGCCGGTCGCACTCCAGTCAAGGAGCTCTCCATGCGTGCACTGAGAATCAAGCGCGGCGCCGCCCTCGCGCTGGCCACCGCGGCGCTGGCCGCGACGGCGGCCGTGTCCGCCGCCGGCACCGCGGCCGCGTCGTCGGGCGGCGGCTGCGCCGGCCCCACCTGGAAGAACGTCTGCATCGCCGACCACAACAACGGCACCATAGGCGCGGACGCGTACCTGAATCTCGGCAACGTGAACCCCAACTGCTACGTGGAGTTCGGTGTCTTCGACAAGACCTCTTGGGCCTTCGCCACCCGCCAGTCGGTCTCCTGCCGGAACGGCTACCAGCACCTGGGCATCGTGCTGAGCAACCCCGCCTCCGGCCACGACTACGTCACCTTCACCAAGATCCACTGGACCGGCGGCCCCGACCTGGAGACCACGGACAGCCCCGTCCTCACCTACTGATGCGCTGACGGACTGACCGCGGCGGCTCCGCTGTCGGCGGCGAGGACGGACTCCCGGCAGTGCCGCCGGGTCCACCGACCCCTTCGCCGTCCGACGCCCCGGGGCCTCCGGGGCAGCCCGCGCCGTGGGCACGGCCGGCCGGGGCGGTGCGAGCGAGCCGTCTCAGATAGTAGGAAGCCCGAGTAAATACGGCGACAGCGCGGGAATGCTCGCTTAGCGTGGAGGAAGCCGAGCGTTCCGCTTCATCGAGCGACGGCGGACGTGGTCGGGCGCGTGTATGCAGGTGACCCCTGTGAGCGTCCGGGCCCCCGCCCCTTCTCCGGCTCTTCGCATCCCTCGCAGGACTTCTTCCAGAGGAGACGTGACCCATGGCCGAGACCACCGCCGTCCGCAAGCCCCGTCGCACGCGCCGCGCCGAGCGCGACGCCGACCGCCTCAACGCCGCCGCCGCTCTGCAGCGCGCCCTCGACCGCCGCGACAACGGGGGCCCGGCGGGCCACTGACGCTCCGGTGACCGCGTAGGTTCACCGGGCTCCGTCGCCGCCCACTGGGCCGGCGCCCGGTGGCGCGGTCGCGTCGTGCGCGGGCCGGTCATCCGTCGGAGCGCCGACTCGCTCCCCGTCCACTTCGGCGGACGGCGCGGCCCTGTCGCGTACGTGCGCGCAGTACCCGGCCGCGTACGCGTCCTTGATCAGCCCGCGGAGCGGGCGGCTCCGTATCCGCGGGCGGGCCGGCATCGTTCGTCAGTTCATGAACCGACACACCCTTGCCCGTGCCACCGGCGTCGTGCTGGCGCTGCTCGCCGGAGCCCAGGCCGCGGCGGCCCCGGCCTGGGCCGGGGGGCCGGGCGGTGGCGTCCTCACGCCGGTCACCGGCGGTGGCGCGGGTCTGCCTCCGCCCCCGGCTCTGCCCCTGCCCTCGCCTCTGCTCCAGCCCTTGTGCGCCCCAGCTCCGGCCCCAGTCCCCGCCCCAGCCCCGGCCGGCGCCGGGCCGTCGCTCCCCGCTCTGGTCAACGTGGGCGTCCAGGACATCGCCGTCCTGAGCGACGCCGCGCCCCGCACGTGTACCGGTGGCCCGGCCGGGCGGGACCTCCCTCCCCTCGACGACGTCCCGTTCGTGTCCGGCATCGTGGCCGCCGGCGCCTGACGGGCTTCGCGTGCTCCGCCTACCGCCCCGCCCGGACCACGTCGAAGTGGTCGACGCGCCTGCCGTTCTCCGCCAGCGCCGTGACCCGCAGCCGGGGCCGCGAGCCCGGCTCGCACTCGACCGCCAGGAAGGAGTGGCCCGTGTAGCGGACGCGCGACCACTCCACTCGTTCGGGGGACTTCACCCGGCCCTTCTTCCAGTGGTAGCTGGCGACGCTTTCGAGGTCGTGGACGTGGCCCTCGTAGCTGTCCGGGACGGGGAAGTCGTAGAGGTCCGCGCCCGCGCCGCCGGCGGTGACGTAGACGATGCCGTCGCGGGACGGGTCGACCGTCGCGCCGATCGGGACGCGGCGGCGGAGCCGGCCCGCGCGGAGGGCGTCCGTGCGTTCGTAGATGTGGTTGTGGCCGTTGACGACGAGGTCCACGCGGTGCTTGTCGAACAGGGGGAGCCACGCGTCGCGGACGCCGCCGTCCGAGGCGTGCGCCTTCGTCGTCGAGAAGGCGCAGTGGTGGAAGAAGACGACGACGAAGTCCACGTCCCGCTGGGCCCGCAGCTCGCGCAGCCGGCGGTCGAGCCAGGCGGTCTGCCTGCCGCCGCTGTAGCCCGTGTTGGCGGCGATCTCGTACGAGACGTCGTTGGCGTCGAGGGCGACGACGGCGACGTTGCCGTGGACGAAGGAGTAGACGCCCGGCGACCTGCGTGGGTCGAAGCCGTTGGCGGGCAGGGCCCAGCGGGCGCTCTGGCCGCCGTAGCCGTTGGGGGAGTACCACGCCTCCATGTCGTGGTTGCCGGTGGTCACCATCCAGGGCACGCTCCGGGCCACCGACTCCGTCTGGCCGAGGAACTGGTCCCACACCCGCGCGTCGTACACGTCGCCGGGCCGGCCGGAGCCGCTGCTGTCCGCGTAGCAGATGTCGCCCGCGTGCAGGTGGAACGCCGGGTCCTGGCCGAGCAGCAACTGGTCGTTGCCGAGCGCGTGGTAGCCGACGCCCTGGTCGCCGAAGGCCGTGAAGACGAACCGCTCCGGGCGCGCGGGCGCGGTGCGGAAGGACGCGACCGTGCCCAGGTGCCGGGCGTCCGCCGGGTCGAAGCCGGTGTGCCCGACGCCGTAGTAGTACGTGGTGCCGGGCCGCAGCCCGTCCAGCGCGACGTGCAGGTAGTACTGGTCGACGGCGGGCAGCTTCTTCACCAGCGGCGGGGTGTGCAGGTGCCGCGCCTCCGCCTCGACGCGGCGGCCGAGGTCCCACGGCTTCAGCCCGATCCGCAGGAACGGCTTGCGGACCGCGAAGGGCACCTGCCACGAGACGCGCATCTGGGTCTTCGGGTCGGCGCCGAAGGCGAGGTGCCGGCCGAAGGGGGCGACCAGGGAGCCGTCGACCCGGGTGGTGGCTCTCGCCGTCACGAGGGTGGGGGTGCTCAGGGCAGTGGTGGGCGCCGCTCCCAGCAGGCCCGTCCCGGCGACCGCCCCCGCCGTCACCGCGCCCACGCGCAGCAGACCGCGCCGGGTGAGCTTGCTCCGCAGGTACTCGTGCTGCTCCGGCATGGTCATGCGCTCGGCGAGCGAGCCGGGAATGCCTACGCGTGGAGTGTCCATGCCGGGAACGTGCCAGCAAAGGCCCGTCCCGTCACCCACTTCCGCCGAAATCCGCCGAACTGGTCTCAGCCGGTTACCCCACGTCCATATGGTGGACGGCGAGTGTCATTCAGTGGGACGAGGGAGTACGGTCCCGTCATGTCTCGCAGCATCCGCCTCGCAGTGATCCCCGGTGACGGCATCGGCCCCGAAGTGGTGGCCCAGGGCCTCCGCGTCCTCACCGCCGTCCTCCCCTCCGACGTGAAGCTGGAGACCCGGGAGTACGACCTCGGCGCCCGGCGCTGGCACGCCACCGGGGAGACCCTCCCCGACGCCGAACTGGAGTCCCTCAAGGAGCACGACGCGATCCTGCTCGGCGCGGTGGGCGATCCCTCCGTACCGTCCGGCGTGCTGGAGCGAGGCCTGCTGCTCAAGCTGCGCTTCGCCTTCGACCACCACGTGAACCTGCGCCCCTCCCGGCTGTACCCCGGCACCACCGGCCCGCTCGCCGGCCGCCCGGACATCGACTTCGTCGTCGTCCGCGAGGGCACCGAGGGCCCGTACACCGGCAACGGCGGCTCGCTGCGCACCGGCACCCCGGCCGAGGTCGCCACCGAGGTCAGCGTGAACACCGCGTACGGGGTGGAGCGGGTGGTCCGGGACGCGTACGCGCGGGCCCAGGCCCGGCCGCGGAAGAAGCTCACGCTCGTGCACAAGAACAACGTCCTGGTGTACGCGGGCCGGCTCTGGAAGTCCGTCTTCGACCGGGTCGGCCGGGAGTTCCCCGAGGTCACGACGGACTACCTGCACGTGGACGCGGCGACGATCTTCCTCGTCACGCAGCCCGAGCGGTTCGACGTGATCGTCACCGACAACCTCTTCGGCGACATCCTCACCGACCTCGCGGCGGCCGTCAGCGGCGGCATCGGGACCGCCGCGTCCGGCAACATCAACCCGGACGGCACGTTCCCCTCCATGTTCGAGCCGGTCCACGGCTCGGCCCCGGACATCGCGGGCACAGGGACGGCCGACCCCACGGCGACCGTCCTCTCCGTCGCCCTGCTGCTGCGACACCTCGGGTACGAGGAGGAGGCGGCGCGGGTGGAGGCAGCCGTGGCCGCCGATCTGGCGGGACGGGCGGGGGGCGCCGCCCGCTCGACGGAGGAGACGGGGTCCGCGCTCGTGAATCTGGTCTCCGAGGTACCGGGCGTACCCGCCTGACCCGTCCGCCCCGCGCGCGGCCGGAGTCCCCACCGTTCCACCGGGCCGCGCGCCTCCTCGGCGTTCGCACAGGTATTTCGTTCATGCCCCCCTCCGAGCGATAATCGGACACGGGGCCGCGAAAAGAGGCGAAGAAGCTCGGACGTCCGCCAGAGCGGGGACGGCGTGAGCGCGGTCCGCAGCACCCGAAAGTTAAGGACACGCATCCATGACCACGCCCACGATCGAGCTCAAGCCCTCCTCGCAGCCGCTGTCCGACGCGGAGCGGGAGCGCATCCTCGCGGACCCCGGGTTCGGCCGTCACTTCACCGACCACATGGTCACCATCAAGTGGGCGGACGGGGTCGGCTGGCACGACGCCCAGCTCGTGCCGTACGCGCCGCTGTCGATCGACCCGGCCAACATGACGCTCCACTACGGGCAGGCCATCTTCGAGGGCCTCAAGGCCTACCACCGTCCCGACGGCGGCGTCGCCACCTTCCGCCCGGACGAGAACGCCAAGCGCTTCCAGGCGTCCGCCCGCCGGCTGGCCATGCCCGAACTGCCGGTCGAGACGTTCATCGAGGCGTGCGACGCGCTCGTGCGGCAGGACCGCGCCTGGGTGCCGGCCTCCGGCGAAGCCTCCCTCTATCTGCGGCCGTTCATGTTCGCCACCGAGGCGGGCATGGGGGTGCGCCCGGCCAAGGAGTACCTCTTCGTCGTCATCGCCTCGCCGGCCGGCGCCTACTTCGCGGGCGGCGTCAAGCCCGTCTCCGTCTGGATCTCCGAGGAATACGTGCGCGCCGCCCCCGGCGGCACCGGCGCCGCCAAGTGCGCCGGCAACTACGCCGCCTCCCTCGTCGCCCAGGCGCAGGCCGCCGAGAAGGGCTGCGACCAGGTGGTCTGGCTGGACGCGGTGGAGCGGCGCTGGATCGAGGAGATGGGCGGGATGAACCTGTACTTCGTGTACGGGAACCGCATCGTCACCCCCGAGCTGACCGGGTCGCTCCTGCCCGGCATCACGCGGGCCTCGCTGCTGCGGATCGCCTCGGACCTCGGGTACGAGGTCGCCGAGGGGCGGATCTCGGTGGAGGACTGGCGGAACGCCACCGCGGACGGGTCGTTGACGGAGGTGTTCGCTTGCGGCACGGCCGCCGTGATCACGCCGGTGGGGTCGGTGAAGTCCGCTCGCGGGGACTGGACGGTCGGGGACGGCGGGCCGGGGGCTGTGACGATGCGGCTGCGGCAGGCGCTTCTGGACATCCAGACCGGGGCTGCGGACGACACGTACGGGTGGATGCACCGGCTGGGGTAAGCGGTTGGGGTGCCCCGGTCCCGCCCCTTCGCCGTTTCCTGGGGGCAAGCCCCCAGACCCCCTTTTCGCGGCTTCGCCGCTCGTCCTCAAACGCCGGACGGGCTATATAGCCCGTCCGGCGTTTGAGGACAACCGCGCGGAGCGCGGTTTCGGGGTCTGGGGCGCAGCCCCAGGAAACGGCGAAGGGGCGGGACCGGGGCACATCAACCCGCGACCACAACGCACGCATGTAAGCGCGATCGTTGCCACGGACCCCTTGTCCGAAACCACACCCTTCCGCCACCGTGCCCTGCATGGGACAGCACTGGAAGAAGATCTGGATCGGCTCGGCCGGCAACATGGTCGAGTGGTTCGACTGGTTCGTCTACGCCAGCTTCGCGACCTACTTCGCGGGCTCCTTCTTCCCCGAAGGCAACGACACCGCCAAACTCATGAACACCGCCGGCATCTTCGCCGTCGGCTTCTTCATGCGGCCGGTCGGCGGCTGGCTGCTCGGGCGGGTGGGGGACCGGCGGGGGCGGAAGGCGGCGCTGACGCTGACCGTGACGCTGATGTCCGCCTCGGCGGTGCTGATCGCCGCCGCGCCCACCTACGGGGTGGCGGGGTACGGCGGTGTCGCCGTCCTGCTGGTGGCGCGGCTGCTGCAGGGGCTGTCGGTGGGCGGCGAGTACGCGGCCAGTGCCACGTACCTCACCGAGGCGTCGGCGCCGGGCCGCCGCGGGTTCGCGTCCAGCTTCCAGTACGTGTCCATGACGGCCGGCCAACTCCTCGGCCTGGGGCTGCTGATCGTGCTCCAGCACACCCTGACCTCCGCCCAGTTGCACGAGTGGGGCTGGCGGATCCCGTTCGTCGTCGGCGCCCTCGGCGCGGCCGTCATCTTCTACCTGCGGCGCAACATGCTGGAGACGGAGACGTACCAGGAGGCGGACGACACTCCGGAGGGCGAACGCGGCACGGTCCGCGCCCTGCTGCGGCACAAGCGCGAGGCGCTGCTGGTCATCGCGCTGACCATGGGCGGCACGGTGGCGTACTACACGTACACCACGTACCTCACCAAGTACCTCTCCAACACCGCGGGTCTGCCCAAGCAGACCGCCACCCTCGTCAGCTTCTGCGCGCTGCTCGTCTTCGCCTGTCTCCAGCCGCTCGCGGGCGCGCTCTCGGACCGGATCGGCCGCCGGCCGCTGTTGATCACGTTCGCGGTGGGCTCGACGTTCCTCACCGTGCCGATCATGACGCTGCTGAAGCACGCCGGCTCGTTCTGGCCCGCGCTCGGTCTCGCGCTGCTCGCCCTGATCGTGGTCACCGGCTACACCTCCATCAACGCCTGTGTGAAGGCGGAGCTCTTCCCGACCGGCGTCCGCTCCCTCGGCGTCGCGCTGCCGTACGCGATCGCCAACGCGGCGTTCGGCGGCACGGCGGAGTACGTGGCGCTGTGGTTCAAGAAGAGCGGGATCGAGTCGGGCTTCTCCTGGTACGTGGCGGGCTGCGCGGCCGTATCGCTGGTGGTGTACCTGACGATGCGGGAGACCCGGGACATCGACCTCAAGCGGGTCGGCGGGGGGCCGGGCGAAGAACGGCCGGGCACGGAGGAGCCGGACCGGGCCACCGCTCCGCTCGCCTGAGCCCTACGGCGCGCCGGACGGGTCCGCCGCCAGTTGGGTGGTGGCCAGTTCGCGGTACAGGTCGTCGGAGCCGACGAGTTCCTCGTGGCCGCCGACCGCGCGGACCCGGCCCGCCTCCATGACCACGATGCGGTCGGCGCGCACGACGGTGGAGAGCCGGTGGGCGATCACCAGGACGGTGGTCTCGGCGGCCAGTTCCAGGACGACGTCGCGCAGCCGCTGCTCGTTGACCGCGTCCAGGTGCGAGGTCACCTCGTCCAGGAGGAGCAGGCGCGGCTTGCGCAGCAGCGCCCGTGCGATCGCCACGCGCTGGCGCTCGCCGCCGGAGAGCGCTGTGCCCCGGTGTCCGACCGGGGTGTCGAGGCCCTCGGGCAGCCGGGCGACGAGCTCGTCGAGGCCGGTGCGCGCCACCGCGCGCACCAGTTCGTCGGGCGTGGCCCGGGGGGCGGCGAACAGCAGGTTGTCCCGCAGGGTTCCGGCCAGGACCGGCGCGTCCTGTTCCACGTAGCCGACGGAGGCGCGGAGTTCGGCCAGCGGCCAGTCGCGGATGTCGCGGCCGTCGACGGCGATGGTGCCCGACTGGTGGTCGTAGAAGCGCTCCAGCAGGGCGAACACCGTCGACTTCCCCGCACCGGACGGCCCGACGAGCGCGGTCATGCCCCGGGCGGGCACCTCGAAGGTCACGCCGTCGTGGGCCGGCCCGCGGTCGTCCCCGTACCGGAAGACCACGTCGTCGAACCGGAGTCCGACCGGTCCCGTGGCCGTTGTCGCGCCCGCGGCGGGGGCGGTGCCGGCCGGCTCGCCGGGCAACGCCTCGATCTCGTGGACGCGCCCGACCGCGACGAGTCCCTGCTGTACGGCGGCCCAGCTCTCGACGAGCTGGCCGAGCGGCGACACCAGGTAGAACAGGTACAGCAGGAAGGCGATCAGCGCCGACACCTCCAGCGCCCCGGAGGCCACGCGCGTACCGCCGACCGCCAGCACGCTCAGGAAGGCGAGCTGGACGGCCATCAGGACCGACGCGCCGGTCAGCGCGGTCCAGCCGGCCACCGTCACCCCCCGGTCCCGGGCCCGTGCCGCCGCCTCGCCCACGACGCCGGTCTCCCGCTCCTCGGCGCCGCTGGCCTTGACCGTGCGGAACGCCTGGAGGGCGCGGTCCAGCGCCGACCCCATCTCGCCGACGGCCTCCTGGGCCCGGCGCTGCGCCCGCTGGATCCTGGGCATGAGCAGGGCGGAGACGCCGGCGACGGCGCCGATGACGAGGAGGGTGACGCCGAGGAGGACGCCGTCCAGGGCCGCCATGAAGGCGATCGCGCCGGCCAGCGTGCAGACGCCGGTGACCGATTCGACGACGCTGGTGGTGAGCGCCGTCCGTAGCAGCGTGGTGTCGCTGGTGACCCGGGTGAGCAGGTCGCCCGGGGTGAGCCGGTCGACGGCCGGTATCCCCAGGCGCAGCACGCGCCCCACGAGTCGCCGCCGGGCGCCGAGGACGATGTCCTCCCCGGTCCGGCCCATGAGGTAGCCGGCGCCCGCCGTCGCGCCCGCGCCGAGGACCGCGACGGCGGTGAGGGCCGTCAGCGGTCCCGACGCCGACCGTTCCTCCCCGAGGGCGTCGACGACGTACTTGGCCATCAGGGGCATGGCCAGCCCGGCGCCCGCGCCGAGCAGGGACAGCACGCCGCCGAGCGTCAACGTCCGCCAGTGCGGCCGCAGATGGCCGAACAGCAGCCGCAGCGGCTTCGGCTCACGCCCCCCGCCGGCCGGGCCCTCGCCGGTCTCCCGCACCGGAACCCCCTTCTCGTACGGTCACGGTCATCAGCGGCCGGAAGTCCTCGGACCGGCCGCGTTCGCCGACCGGCCCGCCGTCGGCCTCCACCCAGGCGTGGGCCGCGAACGGCGGTGAACTCCGTACCCCCGCGCACCAGTCGGGCCAGGTGCCCGACAGCCGGCAGACGAGGGCGATCGCGATGGAGCGGGGCAGGCAGCCGTACCAGCCGGCGCAGCGGCGGCTGGTGCCGACCACGGCCTGGTACACCTCCAGGACCTCGGCGTGGTGCGCCGGGCGGGCGCCCCGGCTGATCAGGGTCAGCAGCTTCCGGAGCCGTCCGGGGCGCAGCCTGGCCAGCAGGAAGGCGAGCGCGATCACCGCCCGCAGGGCGATCCCGCCCCGCCCGGCGCCCCGGGCGGGCATGGTCATCTCCGTGGTCATGGCCGGACGATCTTCGCCTCGACGAGTTGGCGGACGAGCTCCCGCACATCGGCCTCGGCCTCGGCGGCGTCGACGTCGAACTCGGCCGCCAGCCGCTCGGCGACGGCGCCCGGGGCCAGCCCCTCGGCGAGCGCGCTCACGATGACGGCCCCGCTGTCGTTGAGCTGCCAGTAGGTGCCGTCGCGTTCGTCGAGGAGGACGGCTCCGTAGTCGGTCGAAGTGAGGGCGACGCCGCTTCTGAGTCTCATGTGCCTTCCTTGTCCTGGGTGGTCGTCCGGTTCGCCTCGGGACGTTCCTGGTGTTCGATCGCGCGCAGCCAGGACTCGCAGGCGACCACCGTCCAGAGGGAGTTCTCCTGGAGGAGGGGGGTGTCCGGCTCGTCGGCGAGCCGGACCAGCAGGTCCGCGTCGACGAGTCCCCGCCGGGCGAGCCGCGAGTCCGTCCACAGCCGGCGCAGGTCCGGGGCGTGCCGCCGGAGGCCGAGCGCCTGGTCCTGCGACATCTCGTCCTTGGTCGTCCGGTCGAGCAGCACGTCGGGCACCAGGCCGCGCAGGGACTCGACCAGCAGCGGTTTGTACCGCGCGGGGTCCATGCGGTCCTCGAGCCGGACGGACAGCACCGCCTCGATCACCCGGTCGTCGAAGAACGGCGCGGCCACCGGGACGCCCATGGCGACGCCCAGGTCCTCCAGGGCCTGGAAGGCCCGGGCGCCGGCCCTGATCACGTCGAGTTCCGTGTGGCGCCCCGGCCCGGGGGCCAGGGGCCGGGCCCGCCGCGCCGCCGACAGATATCCGGCGCGGATCAGCCGCCGGCCGCGAGCGGTGATCCACGGGTGGACGGACTGCGTGGGCCCCCAGCCCAGCAGCGGGGTGCGCAGCCCCACGAGGGGCTCGCGGGTCACGGAGCGGGTCAGCCAGGATCCGTACCGCGGCCGGGCGAGCAGCTGCCGCAGGGTCGGCAACAGGGGCCATCCGTGCAGATGGCGGGTGGCGTTGAGCCGGGACCACGCCAGCAGCGGCCGGCGCGCGAAGAGGTCGCGGTAGGCGGCGGGAACGCCGTTGAAGAGCTCGTCGCCGCCGTGGCCGGTGAGGTGCATCCGCGACCCCGCGCGGACTGCGGGCTCCAGCATCGCCCGCGCGCGCTCGCGGGCCGGGGCGAGGTAGAAGGGCTCGTCCAGCGGTTCGGTGGGGGTGCCGACGCCCGCGAAGAACAGCGGGTACGCGTCGGCGGGGATGACGTGGTGGTCGAGCCCCGGGAATTCCTCCACCGCGCGCCGCGCCCAGCGCTCGTCCTCGGCGAAGGCGTCCCGTCCGGCGACCGTCACCGCCGGCATGCCGTCGACGCCCGCCCGCCGGGCGAGAAAGGCGACGGAGGTGGAGTCCAGGCCGCCGGAGAGATCGCTGCTGACGCGGTCCCGGCCGTCCGTGTATTCCTTTACGGAATTAATGAGCGCGGCTGCGACAGCGGCCTTTCCGTGCGCCATGGAGAGGTGCGGCCGGGGAGAATTCCACCACCGCTGTGTTCGGTATCCGGGGCCGTCGCGGAAGGTGAGGGAGAATTCCGGTTCCACTTCTTCAGGGCGGTCGGGCGCCGCGCCCGGAGGTCCATCGCTGCCCGGATGGCGAGACGGTTCCGCTCCCGCGGCGGCGGTTGTGCAAGACTTCGTCACGTGTTCTCGCTCGCCATGATTACGGGCAGCAGGCGCGCCGGTCCGCAGTGACCGTTCCGTACGCACCTGGTACGGCACGGCCACCCTCGTCCCCGACCCGCGCGCAGACCTCTCGCACCCGCGAGAGGTTTTTTCGTTTCCGGCCCACCTTCAGCCGGGAGCGGAGCACGCGGGACCATGGAGGGACGGTGGAGCCGGTCATTCCGGTAGACCGAGATCCCGACAGGAGCCTCAGCAGCATGACGGACACCCTCACGGACGCCCCCGAGGCGGCGCCGTCCGACGCGTTCCACGTCTTCGACACCACGCTCCGCGACGGCGCGCAGCGCGAGGGCATCAACCTCACGGTGGCGGACAAGCTCACCATCGCCCGGCACCTGGACGACTACGGCGTGGGCTTCATCGAGGGCGGCTGGCCGGGCGCCAACCCGCGGGACACCGACTTCTTCCGGCGCGCCCGGGAGGAGATCACCTTCCGCCACGCCCGGCTCGTCGCGTTCGGCGCCACCCGCAAGCCGGGCGTCCGCGTGGCGGACGACCCGCAGGTGGCCGCGCTGCTCGCGTCCGGCGCCCCGGTCGTCACGCTGGTCGCCAAGGCGCACGACCGGCACGTCGAACTCGCGCTGCGCACCACGCTGGAGGAGAACCTGGCGATGGTCCGGGAGACCGTCGCCCACCTGCGGGCGCACGGCCGGCGGGTGTTCGTCGACTGCGAGCACTTCTTCGACGGCCACCGGGCCAACCCGGCGTACGCCACCGAGGTGGTCCGCGCCGCGCACGAGGCGGGCGCCGACGTCGTCGTGCTCTGCGACACCAACGGCGGGATGCTCCCCGCGCGGGTCGCCGAGACCGTCTCCGCCGTGCTCGCGGCGACCGGCGCGCGGCTCGGGATCCACGCGCAGGACGACACCGGGTGCGCGGTGGCCAACACCCTCGCCGCCGTGGACGCGGGCGCCACGCATGTGCAGTGCACGGCCAACGGCTACGGCGAACGCGTCGGCAACGCCAACCTCTTCCCCGTCGTCGCGGCCCTGGAGCTCAAGTACGACCGGCGGGTGCTGCCGCCCGGCAAGCTGGCCGAGACCACCCGCGTCTCGCACGCCATCGCCGAGGTCGTCAACCTGACGCCGTCCACGCATCAGCCGTACGTGGGGGTTTCGGCCTTCGCCCACAAGGCCGGGCTGCACGCCTCCGCGATCAAGGTCGACCCGGACCTGTACCAGCACATCGACCCCGAACAGGTCGGCAACACCATGCGGATGCTGGTCTCCGACATGGCCGGCCGGGCGTCGATCGAGCTCAAGGGCAAGGAGCTCGGCATCGACCTGGGCGGCGACCGCGAGCTGGTCGGCCGGGTCGTCGAGCGCGTCAAGGAGCGGGAGGCGCAGGGCTACACGTACGAGGCCGCGGACGCCTCCTTCGAGCTGCTGCTCCGCCAGGAGGTGACCGGCCGGGCGCTCCGCTACTACCGCGTCGAGTCCTGGCGCGCCATCGCCGAGGACCGCCCCGACGGCACCCACGCCAACGAGGCGACGGTGAAGATCTGGGCCAAGGGCGAGCGGATCGTCGCCACCGCAGAGGGCAACGGCCCGGTCAACGCCCTGGACCGGGCGCTGCGTTCGGCCCTCGAACCCTTCTACCCGCAGCTCGGCGGGCTGGAGCTGACCGACTACAAGGTCCGCATCCTGGAGGGCAGCCTGGGCACCGGCTCGATCACCCGCGTCCTGGTCTCCACCAGCGACCAGGACGGGGAGTGGTCCACGGTCGGCGTCGCCGAGAACGTCATCGCCGCGTCCTGGCAGGCGCTCGACGACGCCTACGCGTACGGCCTGTGGCGCGCGGGCGTCGAACCGCGGGAGTGAGCCCGGCGCTTCCGGCCGGGGGTCAGCCCTGGGGCGTGGCGCGGACGGCGGAGATGTCGAAGACCAGCTTCACCTTGTCGCTGATCATGACGCCGCCGGCCTCCAGGGCCGCGTTCCAGGACAGCCCCCAGTCGGAGCGCTGGATCTCGGCGCGGCCCTCGAAGCCGACGCGCTCGGTGCCGTAGGCGTCGACGGCCGACCCGTTGAACTCCAGGTCGAGGGTGACCGGGCGGGTGACGTCCTTGATGGTGAGGTCGCCCGTCAGGCGGTAGGTGTCGCCGCCCAGCGACTGCGCGGCGGTGGAGCGGAAGGTCATCAGCGGGAACCGTTCGACGTCGAAGAAGTCCTCCTTCCGGAGGTGTGCGTCGCGGTCCTTCATGCCGGTGTCCACGCTGGCGACGGTGATGTCGATGGCGGCGGTGGAGCGGGAGGGGTCGGTTCCGTCGAGGTGGAGCGTGCCCTGGTACTCGTGGAAGGAGCCGCGGACGTTG
Organism: Streptomyces sp. NPDC021100; assembly: GCF_044333095.1. NCBI lineage: Bacteria > Bacillati > Actinomycetota > Actinomycetes > Kitasatosporales > Streptomycetaceae > Streptomyces > Streptomyces sp. NPDC021100. The sequence continues at coordinate 147,336 of NZ_JBIRQH010000001.1, read as the reverse complement.
GTGACCATGGCGTGGCGCACCATGAAGCCGAGGGTGCTGTGGACGGGGTCGATGGTCCAGTCGCCGGTGAGGGCGGCCAGCGCGGGGTTCGCGGCGGCCGGGGTCTCGGGGGTGGCGGAGTCGGAGGCGGACTTGCGGGTGAAGGGGCCCATGGCGTTCTCCTCGCGGGTCGACGGCCGGCCGGGCGGGGCCGGCGGGGTGGGTCGATCGGATCGGTCGCTCGATCCGTGTCCACGGTAGTGGGGGTTGGTTCATCCTTCAACTTAATCGGGAGGGGTTCCCGGCGGGGATTTTCCGCGCCCGGGCCGACGTGCCGGGAGACCGTTTCCGGCCGGGTCGCCGGGCGGGGCGCAGGGGCGCCCGGGGGAGCGGCGTGGAACGGACGGCGCTCGCACCCGCCTCATTGCGCCGCCCCGCCGGGCCCTGGCACCGTGTGGGCCGTCCCGCGCAGCCCTCCCGCACCGTGAGGACCCCCATGCCTCCACCTTGGACCCGCCGCGCCTTCCTCGCCACGGCGCTCGCCGCCCCCGTCGCGGGTATCCCACCCGCCCCCGGCGACCCCTTCACCCCCCTCCGCCACCGCTGGCGCGACCTCCTCCTCGGTACCGGCCTCGACCCGGCCGCCGAGCCGTACCGCGCGGTCCTGCGCCGCACCGGCGAGACCGCCCGCGCCCACCGCGCGCGGATGCGGCCCGCCCCCGGGTCGCTCTGGCCCGACGCCCCCTTCGACCCGCCCGCCGGCATCACCCTCAGCCACACCCGGCTGCACGTCATGGCCCGCGCCTACGTCCAGCCCGGCACCGGGCTCACCGGCGACGCGGCGCTCGCCGCCGACGTCCTCGCCGGCCTGGACCACGTCCGCCGGGCCGTCTACCACCCGGGCACCGAGCGGTACGGCAACTGGTGGGAGTGGCAGATCGGCACCCCGCGCCCGCTGCTCGACACGCTCACCCTGCTGTACGCGGAAGCCGGGCCCGCCCGCCGCGCCGACGCGCTCGCGGCGGTCGATCACTTCGTCCCGGACGCGCTGCTCGGCGCCTACACCGGCACCAGCACCGGCGCCAACCGCGTCGACCTCTGCCGCGTCGTCGCCCTCCGCGGCGTCCTGGGGGAGGCGCCGGCGAAGCTCGCCCTCGCCCGGGACGCCCTCTCCCCGGTCCTCGCCCACGTCGACCACGGCGACGGGCTGTACGCCGACGGATCGTTCCTCCAGCACACCGCCGTCCCCTACACCGGCACCTACGGCTGGGTGCTGCTCGACGGCCTGGCCCGGCTCCTCGCCCTGCTGCGCGGCTCCGCCTGGGACGTCACCGACCCCGGCCGCCGCTTCGTCCACGACGCCGTCGACCGGGCGTTCGTCCCGCTGATCCACCACGGGCTGGTGGCGGACACCGTCTCCGGCCGCGCCGTCAGCCGGGGCCTGACCGACGACGGCCCGCCGCAGAGCGACCGGCAGCGCGGCCACGCCCTCGTCGCGGCCATCGCCCTGCTCGCCGGGGGCGCGCCCGCCGCCACGCGCGCCCGGTGGCACGGCCTGATCAAGGGCTGGGCCGCCCGCGACCCGGCCGCCCCGCTCCTCGCCGACCCCCAGTTCGACACCGCCGACCTGGCCCGGCTCGCGGCCGTCCTCGCCGGACCGGAACCCGCCGCACCCGAGACCGCCGGGCACCGGCTGTTCCCCGCCATGGACCGGGCCGTACACCGCCGCCCCGGCTGGACCGCCGCCCTCGCCATGGCCTCCGACCGCGTCGCCCACTACGAGAACGGCAACGGTGAGAACCCGCGCGGCTGGCACACCGGCGCCGGGATGCTCCTCTGGTGGGGACCCGGCGGCGAGGACCAGTACGGCGACGGGTTCTGGGCCACCGTCGACCCCTACCGCCTCCCCGGCACCACCGTCTCCGCCAAGCGCCTCGCCGACAACGCGGGCGGCGCCTGGGGCGAGCCGAGACCCGGCGCGCGCTGGGTGGGCGGCGTCACCGACGGCACGTACGCGCTTCTCGGCCAGCACCTCAAGGGGCTCGGCTCCACCCTGGAGGCGCGCCGGACGTGGGTGTGCGCGGACGACGCCGTCGTCTGCCTCACCGCCGGCGTCACCGCCCACGACGGCACGCCCGTCGAGACCGTGCTCGACAACCGGCGGCTCACCGGGCTGCCCCGGCTCACCGTGGACGGCGTGTGCTGCCCGGGGGACGCCTTCTTCCCCCGGGCGCACTGGATCCACCTGGAGGGGCACGGCGGCTGGGTGCTCCCCGGCGGCGCGCCCGTGCGCGTCCTGGACGAACACCGCACCGGCGCCTGGCGGGACGTCAACGCCGGCGGCTCCCCCCGCCCGCTCATCCGCCGCTACCTCACCCTGTGGCACCCGCACGGCACCGACCCCCAAGGCGCCGCCCTCGTCCACCTGCTGATGCCCGGCGCGAGCCGGGCCGCCGTCGCCGCCCGCGCCGCCGACCACGGCCGGCTGACCGTCCTCGCCAACACCGCGGACCTCCAGGCCGTACGTCTCGCTACGCCCGACCTCACCGCGGCCGCCTTCTGGCGCCCCGGCACTGTGGGCACCCTCACCGTGACCGCCCCCGCCGCCGTCCTCATCCACCGGCGGGGCCGGCGCGCCACCCTCCACCTCGCCGAACCCCCGCGCACGGGCGCGCCGGCCGACCTCCTCTGGGCGCGGCCGGTGCGCCGGGTGGTGTCCCACGACCCGTCCGTACAGGTACGTGCCACCGGACCCGGACTGCGGCTGCGGATCCGCCCGGGAACCCGGTGCCTGCCGCACCGCTGCGAGGTCGAGACCGGCTGACACCCCGCCCGGCCCCCGGCCGGACGGCGGTGTATCCGAGTGGTTTTGTGGACTACCCACAGCGTGGGAAGTCCAGACGAACAGGGGCAACTGATAGGGGCGCAGTGCGATTCTGTGCTCCTTGCCCACCAAATCGAGCACTACCTTGTGCGGAGTCGACATGATGTTCCGGCACGGGTCCCACGTACCGTCTATCCATGAGCAATCTCGAAGGTGCGCCCGAAGAGGCGAGTGACGTCCGTGGGCGCGTCGCCGAGCTGCACGCCATCCGCGAGCAGGTTCGGCGTGGTCCCAGCGACCGGGCTACCCAGGCACAGAAGGCCAAGGGAAAGCTGACGGCGCGCGAGCGTATCGATCTGCTGCTGGACGAGGGCTCTTTCTCCGAGGTCGAGCCGCTGCGCCGGCACCGCGCCACGGGCTTCGGCCTGGAGGCGAAGAAGCCGTACACCGACGGGGTCATCACCGGCTGGGGCACCGTCCACGGCCGGTCCGTGTTCGTGTACGCCCATGACTTCCGGATCTTCGGCGGTGCGCTGGGCGAGGCCCACGCCACCAAGATCCACAAGATCATGGACATGGCCATCGCGGCCGGCGCGCCCCTGGTGTCGCTCAACGACGGCGCCGGCGCCCGCATCCAGGAGGGCGTCTCCGCCCTCGCCGGCTACGGCGGCATCTTCCAGCGGAACACCAAGGCGTCCGGCGTCATCCCGCAGATCTCGGTGATGCTCGGCCCGTGCGCGGGCGGCGCCGCCTACTCGCCCGCCCTGACGGACTTCGTCTTCATGGTCCGCGAGACCTCGCAGATGTTCATCACCGGCCCGGACGTGGTCCGCGCGGTGACCGGCGAGGAGATCACCCAGAACGGCCTCGGCGGCGCCGACGTGCACGCCGAGACCTCCGGCGTGGCCCACTTCGCGTACGACGACGAGGAGACCTGCCTGGAGGAGGTCCGCTACCTGCTCTCCCTCCTCCCGCAGAACAACCGTGAGAACCCGCCGCGGGTCGTCTGCGAGGACCCCGTCGACCGCACCGGCGAGGCCCTGCTGGACCTCGTCCCGGCCGACGGCAACCGCCCCTACGACATGCGCAAGGTCATCGAGGAGATCGTCGACGACGGCGAGTACCTCGAGGTCCACGAACGCTGGGCCACCAACATCATCTGCGCCCTGACCCGGCTCGACGGCCAGGTCGTCGGCATCATCGCCAACCAGCCGCAGTCGCTGGCCGGCGTCCTGGACATCGAGGCCTCCGAGAAGGCGGCCCGGTTCATCCAGATGTGCGATGCCTTCAACATCCCCATCGTCACCCTCCTGGACGTCCCCGGCTTCCTGCCCGGCGTCGACCAGGAGCACGGCGGCATCATCCGGCACGGCGCCAAGCTGCTCTACGCCTACTGCAACGCCACCGTGCCGCGCATCTCGGTGATCCTGCGCAAGGCGTACGGCGGCGCCTACATCGTCATGGACTCCCAGTCCATCGGCGCCGACCTCACCTACGCCTGGCCCACCAACGAGATCGCCGTCATGGGCGCCGAGGGCGCCGCCAACGTCATCTTCCGCAAGCAGATCGCGGACGCCGACGATCCCGACGCGATGCGGGCCCGCATGGTCAAGGAGTACAAGGCCGAGCTCATGCATCCGTACTACGCGGCCGAGCGCGGCCTCGTGGACGACGTCATCGATCCGGTGGAGACGCGGCAGGTGCTGATCCGGTCGCTGGCGATGCTCGCGACCAAGCACGCCGATCTGCCGTCCCGCAAGCACGGCAATCCGCCCCAGTAACCCCAGAGGACAGACATGACTGACACGCTTGTTCGCGTCGAGAAGGGGACGGCCGGGCCCGAGGAGCTGGCCGCCGTCACCGCGGTGCTGCTCGCCCGGGCGTCCGCGGGGTCTTCGGCCCCGGTGCCCGGCCCGCGGCGGTCCGCCGCCTCCTGGCGCCGCCTGGAGCGCTCCGGCGGTTTCACCGCCGCTCACAGCTGGCAGGGCTGACGCCCACGCAGAAGGCCCCGCACTCGTGAGAGTGCGGGGCCTTTTCGGCTTCGCCGGGGTTGCCCCGGTCCCGCCCCTTCCCGTTTCTTGCGGGGGCTGCGCCCCCGCACCCCCAAGCGCGCTGCGCGCGCTGTCCTCAAACGCCGGACGGGCTGAATATCAGCCCGTCCGGCGTTTGAGGACAGGGGGTCTGGGGGCTTGCCCCCAGGAATCGGCGAAGGGGCGGGTCTGGGGTACAGCCCGCCGCAGGCGCTACCGCAGGCGCGCCATCAGCGCGTGCTCCACCAGCGTGATGAGCGCGCTCTTCGCCTCGTTCCGATGCCGAGCGTCCGTCGTGATGATCGGCGCGTCCGGCCCGATCTGAAGAGCCTCCCGCACCTCGTCGGGCGTGTACGGCTGATGCCCGTCGAAGCCGTTCAACGCGATGACGAACGGCAGCCCGCTGTTCTCGAAGTAGTCGACGGCGGGGAAGCAGTCGGCGAGACGCCGCGTGTCCACCAGGACGACCGCCCCGATGGCACCGCGGACCAGGTCGTCCCACATGAACCAGAACCGGTCCTGCCCGGGCGTGCCGAACAGGTAGAGGATCAGGTCCTGGTCCAGGGTGATCCGGCCGAAGTCCATCGCCACGGTCGTCGTGGTCTTGTCCGGCGCGTGCGTGAGGTCGTCGATGCCCGCCGAGGCGGAGGTCATGACGGCTTCGGTGCGCAGCGGGTTGATCTCCGAGACCGCGCCGACGAACGTGGTCTTGCCCACGCCGAAACCACCGGCCACCACGATCTTCGCGCTGGTGGTGGAGCGGGCTGCCTCGCCGCTAGAGGTTCCGAAGTCCACTGAGCACCCTTTCGAGCAGTGTCACGTCAGGCTGGCCGCCGGCGGACGCGTCGCCGCCGGGCTGATGAATGGCGACGAGCCCGGCCTCGGCCAGATCGGCCACCAGGATTCGGGCGACGCCGAGCGGGATGGAGAGGAGTGCCGAGATCTCGGCTACCGACTTGATCTCGCGGCACAGATGGCAGATGCGCTGGTGTTCCGGCAACTGCCCTTGGAGCTGGGCCGGCTGGGCCGTGGTGTGCACCAGCGCCTCGATGGCGAGCTGGTAGCGCGGCCGGGTCCGGCCGCCGGTCATGGCGTAGGGGCGGACCAACGGGTTGCTCTTGCCACCCGAGGGCGACCCCGAACGCCGGTGCTGCGGCCCCTGTCCCGCGTGCCGGCCCTGCCCCGCGGGGGGCGGGACATGGCCCGTCGGGACGTGCCCGGGCGCGCTGGGAGGGGAGTACCCGCCGCCGGGCACCGCGTGCGGCGGTGCCGGGGGCTGCGGGGTGTAGGGCACCTGTGAGGGGTGCTGGGCCTCCGACCGGTCCCTGGGGGTGGGCGCGGAGGGGAAGTTGAAGCGGTTCAGCGGCGGGTTCTCCTGCTGGTCATTGCCATACGGGTAACCGCCTGGGGGCGTTGCCACGGCTCCTCCTCCGACTTTCCTGTCTGCTGCTGGTCGCGCCACCGCACCTTAAGGCGCGGTGGCGCGAAACGCACTGTCTCTCTGCTAGTTGAGAAGGCTCCCCTGCAGTTCGGCGCGGAGGTCGGGCGTGAGCACGTTGCCCGCGCGGTCGACCAGCAGGGCCATCTCGTAGCCGACGAGGCCGATGTCGCACTCGGGGTGCGCCAGCACGGCCAGCGAGGAGCCGTCGGAGACGGACATGATGAAGAGGAAGCCGCGCTCCATCTCCACCACGGTCTGGTTGACGGCGCCGCCCTCGAAGATGCGCGAGGCACCCGCGGTCAGGGAGGTCAGGCCGGAGGCCACCGCCGCCAGCTGGTCCGCGCGGTCCCGCGGAAACCCTTCGGACATGGCCAGAAGGAGTCCGTCGGCGGAGACCACGACGGTGTGGGACACCCCTGGGGTGTTCTCCACGAAACTGGTGATCAACCAGTTCAGGTTCTGCGCCGCCTGGCTCATCGGGCTCACACTAACGCTCCTGCTCGTAGGTGCCGCCGGGGCCGAAGCCCTGGTCGTGTTGCTGCTGCTGCTCCTGCGCGGTGATCGCGGGGAACTCCGAGGAGTCCGTTCCCGCGCTGCGCCCCTGCTGGACACCGCGGCGCAGGTTGGCGAGCCTGCCGCGGACGTCCTCGGGTGCCCGGGATATCTGCGGGCCGCCCTGGGAGGTCTCCACCGCCTTGCCCTCGACCAGATTGGCCCTGGGCACGCGGCGCGGGAGACCGGAGGAAGTCGTTCCGTCCGCCTTCGGCACCCGGAGCCGCTCGGCGCGCTGCCAGCGCTCGTCGTTGGCCGACTGCCCGGCGGACGTGTCCCCCTCGTTCCGAGGCCGGGAGATGTCCTGCTGGGACCGGTCCGGTTCTGCGCCGCCCCTCGTGGCCTCCTCGCCCGTCTCCGGCTGCTGCCACTGCCGATCGCGGCGAGGCAGACCGGACCCGGTCAGCGAGGGAGGGCCGCTCGTGGCGGGGCCCGGACGGTCGAACTCTACGCGCTCCGGCTGCGCCGTGTCAGCGGACGGCTGAGATTCCGATTCCGCTCCGTAACCCGACGCGTACCCGTGCTGGTACGGAGTGGCCTCCGGAGTCGTCCCGCCCCACTCGCCTTGGTAGGCGGGGGCGTTGAAGTCGCCGTAGGCCTGCTGGTCGGTGAAGCCCTGTTCGCTGTAGGCGGCTTCCGTATACGGCTGCTCACCCGTGGCGTGCGGGGCGAACGGAGTCTGCTGAGTGTCGTGCGACGGCACCTGGTGCCCGCCGGTGTCGTGCCCGGGCTGCCCGGCGGTGTGTGCCTCCAGGGCGGCCCGCCGCTCCTCGCGCAGCCGCGAGCGGCCGAGCGGGTCGAGCACCGGGGCGCCGGCCGCGCCCGCTTCATAGCGCGAGTCGTCGAAGCCCAGCTCCGCGGCGGTACGGACGCCGCCGGCCGGCCCGACGGCGCCGGCCTGCTGCTCCGGGACGATCCGGGAGACCGTGAAGTCGTCGCCTGCCTGCTCGTCCTCGCCACCGCCACCATGGGTGATGGGCTCCGGGAGCATGACCAGCGAGGTGGTGCCGGCCTGCTCGCCCGAGGGACGGAGCTGGACGCGGATGCCGTGCCGCATGGCCAGCCGGCCGACCACGAAGAGACCCATCCGCTGGGAGACCGTGGCGTCCACGGTCGGCGGGTTGGCCAGCTTGTGGTTGATGTCCGCGAAGTCCTCGGGGGTGAGGCCGATGCCCTTGTCGTGGATCTCGACCATCACGCGGCCGTCGGGCAGACGCGTGGCGTTGACGCGGACCTTGGTGTGCGGGGAGGAGAACGTGGTCGCGTTCTCCAGCAGCTCGGCGAGGAGGTGCACGAGGTCGGTCACGGCGAGACCGTGGATCTCGGCCTCGGAGACGCCGTCCAGCTCGATGCGCTCGTACGCCTCCACCTCGGAGGAGGCCGCGCGCAACACGTCCACCAGCGGGATCGGCTGGTCCCAGCGGCGGCCGGGCTCCTCGCCCGCGAGGATGAGGAGGTTCTCGCCGTTGCGGCGCATACGGGTGGCCAGGTGGTCGAGCCGGAAGAGGTTCTCCAGCTGGTCCGGGTCGGCCTCGTTGTTCTCCAGCCCGGTGATGAGCTCCAGCTGGCCCTCGATCAGGCTCTGGTTGCGGCGGGAGAGGTTGGTGAAGATCGCGTTGACGTTGCCGCGGAGCATGGCCTGTTCGGCGGCGAGCCGGACGGCCTCCCGGTGCACCTGGTCGAAGGCGCGGGCGACCTCGCCGATCTCGTCCTTGGTGTCGATCGGGATGGGCTGCACCCGGGTGTCGATCCGGCCCGGCTCGGTGCGCGAGAGCTGGTCGACCAGGGCCGGCAGCCGCTGCTCGGCGACCTCGAAGGCGGCGCCGCGCAGCCGGCGCATGCTGCGGCTCATCGAGCGGGCGATGCGCCCGGCGACGAAGAACGCGGCCAGCAGTGCGACGATCATGATCGACCCGTTGACGATGGCGTCCTGCCGGGCGTCGGCGGAGACCTGCGACGCCTCGTCCACCGCGTGGTCGGCGAGGTGCGACTCGACGTCGCGGTAGGCGTTGAACTTCCCGGTGGCCGTGGTGTACCAGGACTCCGGGGTGATGCCCAGGGCCTTCAGCTTCTCCGGCGACTCGCCGGACATGATGGCGAGCGCCATCTTGTTCTGCTGCTCGACCTGCGCCTTCTCCTTGAGCGTGTTCTTCAGCCGGTCGATGTCCTCCTGGGAACCACCGGTCGTGTACTCGTCGGAGGCGATGTACTCGAGGAAGTTGTACGAGGAGAAGGAGGTCAGCAGGAAGCGCCGGTCCTTGGCGGCCATGTCCGGCTTGGCCAGCAGGTGCGTACCCATGGACCGCTGGAGCGACTCGGCGGCCTTGGCCAGCGAGACGGCGTAGACCATGCGGCCGTACGAGGTGACGGTGCCGGTGCCCAGGCCGAGTTCGTTGGTGAACGCCATGAGCGGACGCTGGATGGAGCCGTACGCGTCCTCGGTCTTCGCGGCCTCGGAGGCGTAGGCGGTCTTCCGGATCTGCGGCAGCTTCTTCTCCGCGTCCCGGACCGCCGCCAGCCGGCGCTGCAGGCTGGGGGTGTCGGGCATGGAGCGGACGGTGTCGTTGAAGGCGGTCTGGGCGGAATCCGTCGCCTCCCGCGCCTTCTTGACGTTCTCGTCCTCGTGCTGCTTCGCCAGCAGGGGGATGACGCTCTTGTCGCGCTCGTCGACGATCGCCTGGGCGTAGTCGGCCGCGGCCCGCACCACACGGGCGGTGTCGGCCGCGTCCTCGGCCTCGGTCCAGGTGTCGACCGAGTTCTTGATGCCGAGACCACCGAAGACCAGGGCGACCAGCACCGGGATGAGGAGGATCGCGTTCAGCCGGGTGGCCACCCGCCAGTTGCGGGGAGAGAGCCGTCCGCCACCGCCACTGGGCGCGACGGGGGTACGGGGAACGTCCGAGGGCGCCACCGCGGCCTGCGACGGCGGTGTGAAGTTGCCCCGCGCGTCCTTCGCCTGCTGCGCGGTGCCGGTCTTTCTTCGCCTCACTCGTCCAACAACCTCTCGGCGTCGGCACCGACGTCGAGGACGTCGTGCCGTCTTTCGGCTGGGCCACGACGGCCCAGTTCGGGAAATTCCAGCACGCCGGACCAGTGCGTTCCAAACAGTGGGCAGAGCCGACGGCCAGGGGGATCCGCCCGACATAAAACGGGCATTAAGAGCGAGCGACGCCAAAAGGCGGGCGAAACATGTGCGGAGGGGAACCGGACGGCTGCGGCCCGTGGTGGCGGGCCTGTCGCGCCCCGGTCAATTCTCTGTCGAAACGTTATGAAGCCCGGGGGCGGCCCGTGGCGCATCCCACACGGCCGCCCGCTCCCGCCGGCTACTTCAGCCGCGCCATCAGGGCGTGCTCGACGAGCGTGATGAGCGCGCTCTTCGCCTCGTTCCGATGCCGCGCGTCGGTGGTGATGATGGGCGCGTCCGGCCCGATCTGCAGCGCCTCGCGCACCTCTTCGGGGGAGTAGGGCTGCTCTCCGTGGAAGCCGTTGAGGGCGATGACGAACGGCAGCCCGCTGTTCTCGAAGTAGTCGACGGCGGGGAAGCAGTCGGCGAGACGGCGGGTGTCCACCAGGACGACCGCCCCGATGGCACCGCGGACCAGGTCGTCCCACATGAACCAGAACCGGTCCTGTCCGGGCGTGCCGAACAGGTACAGGATCAGGTCGTCGTCCAGCGTGATGCGGCCGAAGTCCATGGCGACGGTGGTCGTCGTCTTGTCCTGGACGTGGCTCAGATCGTCGATGCCCGCGGACGCGGACGTCATCACGGCCTCGGTGCGCAGCGGGCTGATCTCCGAGACGGCGCCGACGAACGTGGTCTTGCCCACGCCGAAACCACCGGCCACCACGATCTTCGCGGAGGTCGTGGCGCGACCGGTGGTCCCGCTAGAGCTTCCGAAGTCCACTGAGCACCCTTTCGAGCAGTGTCACATCCGGCGTTCCGCCGGCCTCGCCGCCGCCGCCCGGCTGATGGATCGCCACCATCCCGGCCTCGGCCAGGTCGGCCACCAGGATCCGCGCCACGCCGAGCGGCATGTTCAGCAGCGCGGAGACCTCCGCGACCGACTTCACCTCACGGCAGAGGTGGCAGATCCGCTGGTGCTCGGGCAGCAGATTGCCCAGCTGGGCCGGGTCGGCGGTCGAGCTGACCAGCGCCTCGATGGCGAGCTGGTAGCGCGGCCGGGTCCGGCCGCCCGTCATGGCGTAGGGACGGACCAGTGGCTGGTCGCCTTCACTCCCGTACGGCATGTGGTGCGAGGCGCCGTACGGGCCGGGCGAGACGGGCGGGGTCATGAATCCTCCGGGCGGGACAGCAGGAAGGCAATGATGCCGTCGAGCGGGGGCCGGTGGGAGCTTTCGGCCGTACGGTCGGACGGGATTTGCGGTGTGTGTACGGTCAGTTCAGCAGGCTTCCCTGCAGTTCGGCGCGGAGGTCGGGCGTCAGTACATTGCCCGCGCGGTCGACCAGCAGGGCCATCTCGTAGCCGACGAGGCCGATGTCGCACTCGGGGTGCGCCAGCACGGCCAGCGAGGAGCCGTCGGAGACGGACATGATGAAGAGGAAGCCGCGCTCCATCTCCACCACGGTCTGGTTGACGGGCCCGCCCTCGAAGATGCGCGAGGCACCGGCCGTCAGGGAGGTCAGGCCGGAGGCCACCGCCGCCAGCTGGTCCGCGCGGTCCCGGGGGAACCCCTCGGACATGGCCAGCAGCAGTCCGTCGGCGGACACCACCACCGTGTGGGACACCCCCGGGGTGCTCTCCACGAAGTTGGTGATCAACCAGTTCAGATTCTGCGCCGCCTGGCTCATCGGACTCAACTAACGCTCCTGCTGGTAGGTGGGGCCACCGTGGTGGCTACCGGTGGCCGGGCTGGTGCCGGCCTGACGTCCTTGCTGAATGCCCCGGCGGAGGTTGGTCAGCCGGCCGCGCACATCGTCGGGCGCGCGCGAGACCTGCGGACCCTCCGGCAGGGCCTGCTGCTGGGCCGTGCCCTCGACGAGGTTGGCCCGGGGCACCCGGCGGGGCAGGCCCGACGAGGTGGTCCCGTCCGCGGCGGGCACCCGGACCTGCTCGGCCCGGCGCCAGCGCTCGTCGTTGGGGGACTCGCGCCAGTCCGGCAGCGGGGTCTGCGCCGTGACGTCGGGGGCGGTGGGGGCGGCCGGGGCCGCGGGGGCCTCGGCGCGCGGGGCCCGGCGCGGCAGACCGCGGGGCGCCTCGGGCTCGGCCGCCGGCTCCGGCGCCCGCTCGCGGGTCTCCTGGTCCTGGAACCAGTGCGACTCCAGCTCCTGGAAGAGCGGCGTCGCTTCCTGCGTGCCGTCGTGCCGCGGGGTGTTGCCGGACCCGGTGTCGAACTGCCCGGTGTCGAACCGGCCCGTCTCGAACCGGCCCGTCTCGAACCGGCCCGTGTCCTGTCGTCCGAAGTCCTGCTGCCCGGCGTCCTGCTGCCCGAAGCGGCCGGCACCGGCAGGCGGAACGATCCGCCCGGCGCCGTCGGCGTCCGGCACGGGGGCCAGCTGCGGGAAGGCGGCGGTGGTGCCCGGGTCGGCCGGAGACGTGGCGTCGCGGGAGGGCAGCGCGTGCCGGCCGGTGCTGCTGCTCTCCGGCTCGGGCACGGGCGCCAGGCGCGGGAACTGCCCGGTGCCGCCGGGGCCGTCCGCGTCACCGTCGGGGACGGCGGGCAGCGCGTGGCGGCCGGTGCTGCTGCTCTCGGGCTCCGGTACGGGCGCGAGCTGCGGGAACTGCCCGGTGGCGGACGGTCCTTCGGCGCGCTCGGGGGTCTCGACGCCGTCGTGGCCGCGCGGGGTGTCCTGCGCGGCGCGCGAGGCACCGTTCGAGGCCAGCGGCCAGTCGTCCACCGGCGCGGCGGGGGAGCGGTCGTTGCCCCAGCTCGGCGCCGGACGGGCCGGCGGCTCGGCGGGGGTGTTCTTGCGGTCGCCGCGCTTCGGCAGGCCGGAGAGCGCGTTGCGCGGGGGCAGGCCGTTCCCGGCACCGCCGCGCTGGGGCAGCCCGCCGGGGGCGGGCTTGTCCTCGCCGCCGCCGCGGACGGGCAGTTCGGGCAGACCGGACGGCGTGCCGGCGCCGCGGACCGGGAGCCCGCCGGGCGTGCTCGTCCGGTCGCCGCGCTTGGGCAGGCCGCTCTTGGTGGACTCGCCGCCCTTGCCGGCCTCGCCGCCACCGCGGACGGGCAGGTCGGAGCCGGTGCCCTCACCGCGCTGCGGCGCCTGCGGGCGGCGGCCGTTGCCCACCGGCGCGATCACGGCGGGCCGCTTGCCGCGCGGCGGCAGGCCGGACCGGCCGTCGGCGCCCTTGCCGCCGGAGGAGGCGTCGTCACCCGCGCCGGCGTGCGGCGGGGCGTCGAAGAGGCTGGGGCCGCCGGTCGGCGCGCCCGCGCCCGGGGTGGCCCCGGGAACGCGCGTCGGCAGACCGCTCTGCGTCAGGCCGCCGGCCCGCGACGGGTTGGCCGGCGGGCGCGGGCCCTTGGGCGGCAGCTGGCCGCGGTCGCGGGCCGGCGCCTGCGGGGCACCGCCGGGACCGCCGGGACCGGGCAGGCCGGGCGCGGCCTTCCCGCCGGGAATGCCCGGAGCACTCGGGACACCCGTGCCGGGCATGCCGCCGGGGGCGCCGCCACCGGGCAGGCCGGGGCCGCCGGGCGCGCCGGGGCCGGGCTTCTTGCCGCCCTGGGCGACGTCGACCGGCAGCATGACGAGCGCGGTGGTGCCGCCGGAGTCCGACGGGCGGAGCTGGATGCGGATGCCGTGTCGCAGGGACAGGCGGCCGACCACGAACAGACCCATGCGGCGGGAGACGGAGACGTCCACGGTCGGCGGGCTGGCCAGCCGCTCGTTGATCGCCGCCAGGTCCTCCTGGGAGAGGCCGATGCCGGTGTCGTGGATCTCGACCAGCACCCGGCCGTCGGGCAGGGCGTGACCGGTGACCTTGACCTTGGTCTGCGGGGAGGAGAACGACGTCGCGTTCTCCAGCAGCTCGGCGAGGAGGTGCACGAGGTCGTTGACGACGCGGCCGGCGACCTCGGTCGGCGGCACACCGGTGAGTTCGATGCGCTCGTACTGCTCCACCTCGGACGCGGCGGCGCGGAGCACGTCGACGAGCGGGACCGGCCGGGTCCACCGGCGGCCGGGCTCTTCACCGGCGAGAACGAGGAGGTTCTCACCGTTACGGCGCATGCGGGTCGCGAGGTGGTCGAGCTTGAACAGCGAGGACAGCTGGTCCGGGTCGGCCTCGCGGGACTCCAGTTCGGAGATGAGCGAGAGCTGACGCTGGATGAGGCCCTGCGACCGCCGCGAGAGGTTGGTGAACATCGCGTTGACGTTGCCCCGGAGGAGGGCCTGCTCGGCGGCGAGGCGGACGGCCTCGCGGTGCACGTCGTCGAAGGCCGCGGCCACCTTGCCGATCTCGTCGCGGCTGTGCACGCCGACGGACTCGACGGAGGTGTCCACGTCCTGCGGGTCGGCCTCGGAGAGCTGCTTGACCAGCTCGGGCAGGCGTTCCTGGGCGACCTTCTGCGCGGTGTCCTGGAGCCGGCGCAGCGAGCGCACCATGGACCGGGCCACGACGAAGGCGCCGACCAGCGAGATGCCGAGGACGAGGATGATCAGCGCACCGTTGAGGTACGCCTCCTGCTGGGCGTCGTCGCGGAGTTCGAGGGCCTTCTGCTCCATCTCGTTGAGGAGCGTGGTCTCGATCTTGGACATCTCCGCGATCTTGACGCTGTCGCGGTCGAACCAGTCGCGGTAGGTGAGGCTGTCCGCGCCGCGCAGGCCGTCGCCGCGCATCAGCACGCGCTCGGCGTAGGCGTTGGCCTGCGAGATGTCGTAGGTGCCGCCGTTCAGACCCTGGAGCAGCTCCCGGTCCGTGTCGCCGTGGACGCGGAGGAAGCGCTTGTAGGCCTGGTCCTCGCCGGTGAACGCGGACTGGCCGAAGAGGCGGTCGTTGTCGGAGAGCTCGTGCGGCGAGCGGGCGAGACCGGCGCTGATCAGCGCGCGCTGCATGGACGCGTACTCCTTGGCAGAGGAGAACGAGGCCAGGGCGCGGGTGGAGGCGATCATCTCGCTGTTGCTGGACGCCAGGGCCATGTCCTGGGACAGCGTGATCAGCGAGGTGACGAGGCTGTTGTACGCGTTGACGGTCCGCGAGATCTGGTTCGGGTCGTTGTACGCGGAGGTGCGGTACTTCTGGATGTCCGTCAGCTGCCGCGAGATCTCCACCAGCGTGGCGTTGACGCCGGTCGTGGTGGCGTCGTCGGGCTTGACCCGCTCGGTGAGCTTCTTGAACTCCTCGATCGCCTTGTCGGTCCGCTGGCGCGGCGCCACGACGTCGTCGTTCTTCTGGTCCTTGAGGACCAGCGGCGCGGCGGACCGGTCGCGCTCCTCCTGGAGCGCGTTGGCGAGGTCGGTGGCCACGCTGGTCATGTCCGTCAGCAGCTTCATGTGGTCGAGCTGGTCGACGTCCTGCAGCGAGCTGTCGATACGCAGCGCACCCAGGGTCGTCGCGGCGACGACGGGCAGGGCGAGCAGGGACACCAGGCGGGTACTGATTCGCCAGTTGCGCAGGGCTATTCGTGAGCCCGGCCCGCTGGGGACCTTCGCCTTGCCCTTCCCCTTGGGGCCGCCGGTGGGTTCACCGCCGGCCGGCGCGTCGACGGGCGTGCCGCGGTCGCCACCTGTCGCCGCACCGTGCGGCTCCGGCTCCGCCGCAGCGCTGCCATCCCTCTTGAAACGTCCCTGCACTAGCGTCGCAACCTCTGGACCAGGCGTCCCCCCGGCGAGCGGAGGAACGGTGTCGAGTCGTGGGGGGACCGCGGTGCCCCCCTGGCGGTCCGTGGAATTCCAGCACAGTGCCGGATGCGCCAACAAGGCCGGTGCGCCCCACCGCGGATCGGTCACGGACGGTAGCCCACGCTGTCGCTCTCCGTGGAGGGTCCACTCCTATCAATTCGGACTTTCATGGGCGAATGATCCGCACCTCGTCGCAGTGAGCGACCTGTCCCAGTCGCCATGATCAGGAGCGGAACGTCAGCTTCAGTCCGGCGATGTCCGTTTCGTGCAGGCGGGGCGGCTGTCGGTTATGCGGTATTTATCCCAAGGTTCGTGAGGAAACTCACAGGTGACACCCCGCATCCTGCTCGGTATGGCGGGGAAGGGCGCGCCTAGCCTGGATCCTTGCGCGGACGTGACGGCCGCCGACGCCCGCGGACGACCCGCGAGGCCACGGCCGGCCGCCCTCGAAGCCCGCGACGACCGCGACGACGAGACCGACGACACCAGAGACAACGCGAGGCAACCGCACAGTGAAGACCACCAGCCCCTCCCGGAAGACCGCCAACCCGCGCCGCACCACGCTCGCCAACCTCGAGGACGCCAAGGCGCTCTTCGAGGCCGAGCGCCCGCAGCACGCGGTCGAGCTCCCCACGGTCACCGCCAACCCGCGCCGCACCGTCCTGATGACCGCCCCCGCGCCGGTCCTCGTCGAGGACTGACGCGCCCGCGCGCCCGAGGAGCCCCCGAGGGGCCCGCCGGATCCGGCGGGCCCCTCGCTCGTCCCGGCCCCGCCTGGCCCGCCCGGCCGAACGCCGCGCACGGAGCGCGCGCGGCCCCCGCGATAGCCTGAAGTGTCAGACTCCGGCCGGATCAGTGAGGGGCTCAGCTTCCCGTGCGCATCGCCAGATTCTCCATCGACGGCAACGTCGGCTACGGCGTGGTCGAGGGGGACGCCTCCACCGAGGGCGGTCCCGTCCTCGACATCATCAAGGGCATTCCCTACGGCGACTTCGAACGCTCCGGCACCAAGGTGCCGCTGAGCAAGGTCCGCCTGCTCCCGCCCGTCCTGCCCAGCAAGGTCGTGGCCATCGGCCGCAACTACGCCGAGCACGCCGCCGAGCTGGGCAACGAGGTGCCCGAGGTGCCCGTCGCCTTCTTCAAGCCGTCGACCTCGGTCGTCGGCCCGGGCGACCCCATCGCGTACCCGTCCTTCAGCAGTGACGTCCACCACGAGGCCGAGCTGGCCGTGGTCATCGGCCGCATGTGCCGCGAGGTCCCGCGCGAGCGCGTCAAGGACGTCATCCTCGGCTACACCTGCGCCAACGACGTCACCGCGCGCGACGTCCAGCAGCGCGAGAAGCAGTGGGCCCGCGCCAAGGGGTTCGACTCCTCCTGCCCGCTCGGCCCCTGGATCGAGACCGAGGTCGACCCGGGCGACCTGGCGATCACCTGCACGGTCAACGGCGAGCTGCGGCAGAGCGGCCGCACCGCCCAGATGCTGCGCTCCGTCGAGGAGCTCATCGTCCACATCACCGAGGCGATGACGCTGCTCCCCGGCGACGTCGTCCTCACCGGCACCCCCGCCGGGGTCGGACCCCTGCACGACGGCGACGAGGTCGCCGTCACCATCGAAGGCATCGGCACTCTCACCAACAAGGTGATCAAGCGTGGCTAACGCGAACTCCCCCAAGCTCTCGACTTCGCTCGAGCAGGGGGTACCCCCCCGCGTACGTTTCTGTCCCTCGCCGACCGGCAACCCCCACGTGGGCCTGGTCCGCACCGCCCTCTTCAACTGGGCGTTCGCCCGCCACCACGGCGGCACCCTGGTCTTCCGCATCGAGGACACCGACGCGGCCCGCGACTCCGAGGAGTCGTACGAGCAGCTCCTCGGCGCGATGCGCTGGCTGGGCTTCGACTGGGACGAGGGCCCCGAGGTCGGAGGCCCCCACGCGCCCTACCGCCAGTCGCAGCGCATGGACATCTACCGCGACGTCGCGGAGAAGCTGCTGGCCGCCGGCCACGCCTACCACTGCTACTGCACGACCGAGGAGCTCGACGCCCGCCGCGAGGCCGCCCGCGCCGCCGGCAAGCCGTCCGGCTACGACGGCAAGTGCCGGGTCGTGAGCCCCGAGCAGAAGGCCGCCTACGAGGCCGAGGGCCGCCCGTCGATCGTCCGCTTCCGGATGCCCGACGAGGCGATCACCTTCACCGACCTGGTCCGCGGCGAGCTCACCTTCACCCCGGAGAACGTGCCGGACTTCGGCATCGTCCGGGCCAACGGCGCGCCCCTCTACACGCTCGTCAACCCCGTCGACGACGCGCTGATGGAGATCACCCACGTGCTGCGCGGCGAGGACCTGCTGTCCTCCACCCCGCGGCAGATCGCGCTCTACAAGGCGCTGATCGAGCTGGGCGTCGCCAAGGCCGTCCCGGAGTTCGGCCACCTGCCGTACGTCATGGGCGAGGGCAACAAGAAGCTCTCCAAGCGCGACCCGCAGTCGTCCCTCAACCTCTATCGGGAGCGCGGCTTCCTGCCGGAGGGCCTGCTCAACTACCTCTCGCTGCTCGGCTGGTCCCTCTCGGCCGACCAGGACATCTTCTCGATGGACGAGATGGTCGCGGCGTTCGACATCAAGGACGTCAACGCCAACCCGGCCCGCTTCGACCTCAAGAAGGCCGAGGCGATCAACGCCGACCACATCCGCCGGCTGGACGTCAAGGACTTCGTCGCGGCCTGCGAGCCCTGGCTGCGCGCCCCGCACGCCCCCTGGGCGCCCGAGGCGTTCGACGCCGCCGCCTTCGCGGAGCTGGCCCCGCTGGCCCAGACCCGCCTCACGGTCCTCTCCGACATCACGGCCAACGTGGACTTCCTCTTCCTCGACCGCCCGGTGGACGACGAGGCGTCCTGGGCCAAGGCGATGAAGGAGGGCTCGGACGCCCTGCTCCGGACCGCCCGCGAGAAGCTGGCCGCCGCTGAGTGGAACGCCGAGGCGCTGAAGGCCGCCGTCGTCGCCGCCGGCGAGGAGCACGGCCTCAAGCTCGGCAAGGCCCAGGCCCCGGTCCGGGTGGCCGTCACCGGCCGTACGGTCGGCCTGCCGCTCTTCGAGTCGCTGGAGGCCCTCGGCCGCGAGCGGACCCTGGAGCGCGTCGACGCCGCCCTGGCGAAGCTGGCCGCCTGACGCCTCCCCGCCCGTGCCCCGAAGGGCCCTGGAAGCCGCTCAGGCGGCCTCCGGGGCCCTTCCCCGTGTCCCGGGGGCCGCCCGGGCACCGGCCCGGGTTATCGATTTTGGTGCCCCGTCCACCTTCGGGTAATGTTCTTCCTGCGCCGCCCGGGAGGGCCGAGAGGCCGGAGCGGAGGGCGCGAGCCGAGCAAGACCCCTTCAGGGGGGTTGAGTTCTGGTGGGGTATGGTGTAATTGGCAGCACGAGTGATTCTGGTTCACTTAGTCTAGGTTCGAGTCCTGGTACCCCAGCAAGAGAAATTCACTGGAAATTCTCTGGCAAATCTACTGGTAAAGTAGAAACCGCGCGAAAGCGCAAAAAGCGAAGTGCGAGCCCCCGTTGTGTAGCGGCCTAGCACGCCGCCCTCTCAAGGCGGTAGCGCCGGTTCGAATCCGGTCGGGGGTACTGATCCTGAATCCGTCACCATCCGGAGAGAATCCGGAGGCGATGTCGATGGATCGCTAGGGCCCCCGTTGTGTAGCGGCCTAGCACGCCGCCCTCTCAAGGCGGTAGCGCCGGTTCGAATCCGGTCGGGGGTACTGGTCATCACCATGGGCTATGGTGTAATTGGCAGCACGAGTGATTCTGGTTCATTTAGTCTAGGTTCGAGTCCTGGTAGCCCAGCGCAAGACTTTCGAGTCTGCAATAGAGCAAGCCCCCGTTGTGTAGCGGCCTAGCACGCCGCCCTCTCAAGGCGGTAGCGCCGGTTCGAATCCGGTCGGGGGTACGCACACGGAAATGCCCCCCGCGATACGCGGGGGGCATTTCCCGTTCCCGCCCCGTGCGCTCTTCTCGCCCGGGGGCGCCGTCGCCATAATTCCCCGCATGGCCCTTCCCCGTGGCGCGCTCCACCGGACCCCCGTCGGCGACCTCCGGCCCGGTGACCACGCCTGCCTGCTCTTCGCCTCCGACGAGGAGCGGACCGCGGTGCTGCGGGAGTTCGTCCGCGGCGGCCTGGACGCCCAGGACAAGATCCTCTATCTGGCCGGCCGCCGGGACCCCCACGACCCCGCGGCCCTACTCGACCGGTACCGGCTGCCGTCCCCGCGCACCGGCGTGGAAGTGCTCCCCCTGGACGAACTCCGTACCGGCGACGGCCCGTTGGAGCCCGCCGCGCTGCGGGACCGGTTACGCGCCGCCGCCACCCGCTGCCGCGCGGAGGGCTACCGCGCCCTGCGCATCGCCGGGGAGCCCTGCCCGGCCCCGCACGACGGGCGCGACGTGCGCCGGCTGCTGCGGTACGAGTCCCTCCTCGGCGAGGAGTTCGCCGCCGGCCGCGCGCTGGCCGTCTGCCAGTACGACGTCCGGCGCTGCGCCCCCGAGGCGCTGGACGCCGCCACCTCGGCCCACACCCGCGGCGTGGGCCCCGACCCGCTGGTCAGAACCGCCGACCTGGTCGTCGTCCGCACCTACCGGCCGCCAGGCCTGCGCCTGGAGGGCCGGGTCGACGCCTCCGCCCACCGGCAGCTCCGGGACGCCCTGCGCTCGGTGGCCGCGGTCCGCGGCGACCTCCGCCTGGAGATGTCCGGCGTCGAGTTCCCCGACCTGGGCGGCCTCCGGCTGCTGATGAGCTTCGCGCGGGCCCGCGCCGCCCGCCACCGCTCCGTCGAACTCACCGGCCTGGCGCCGCGGCTGTGCCAGGTCATCACGCTCATCGGCTGGGACCGCACGCCCGGGCTGCGGCTGGCGGAGAGGGTCGGCTGAGCGGACGCCAGGGGCTTCAGGGCGGCCCTCAGGCCCCTTCGTCCCGGCCGGCGCCGAACCGCCGCGCCGACTCCTCCGCGTGCGCCAGCCGCCGCAGGCTGAGCAGCACCGGCTCGTAGAGCACGGTGAGCGCGACGGCCCGCTCCACCTGCCCGTCCGCCGTCGGCTCCGCCGTCACCAGGTCGAGGTCGCCCACGGCGATCTCCTCGGCGCACCGCCCGTAGCGCAGCAGATTCCCGATGTCGCACGGGTAGCCGAGCCGGAGCAGGGCGGCCACCGAGTCGACCAGGGTCCGGTAGGCGGGGGAGAAGGTGATGTCCACCCGCTCCGGCCGCCGGCCCAGCCGGGTCAGCAGCTCGTCCACCGTGCGGTGCGCGGCCTCCGTGGCCGCGTCGTCCCCGGCGGGCGCCGGGGGCTGCGGCAGGGCCCAGGTGGCCGCCCCCAGCCGCATGTGGTGGTCGAGGGAGGTGTCCTCCGCCGCGGCGACGACCTCCCGGGCGGCGGCCACCGTCACCCCACCGACCTGGATCAGCGCCCGCACCAGCCGCAGCCGCCGCAGGTGGTCCTCGCTGTACTCCGCCTGCGTCGCCGAGACCCGGCGGCCCGGCTGGAGCAGCCCTTCCCGCAGGTAGTACTTGATCGTCGCGGTGGGAACGCCGCTGCGTTCGCTGAGTTCGCCCAGTCGCATGGCCCTTGCGCCCTCCATCGGATAGTGCAACTATCCAACCATGGATAGCGCCGCTATCCAATGACGGGTGGGGGTTGTGCCATGGGTGTGTCACCGATAGCGGGCCGGGTCACGGCGGCGGCCGAGGGGGACGTGGTGGTCTTCCTGATCGGCATGCGGATCAACCGCTGGCGCTCCGTGCGCCACTGGGTGCCGGTGTTCGGGGCGATGGGGCGGATGCTGGCCGAACTCCGGCGCGACCCGGACGCCGGGCTCCTGGGGCACCGGCTGCTGACCGCCGGGCCGCGGGAGTACACGGTGCTCCAGTACTGGGAGTCGCGGGAGAAGCTGCTCGCTTACGCGGCGGACGGGGGACGGCTCCACCGGCCTGCGTGGGGCGCGTTCAACCGGCGGGCGCGGGAGGCGGCGGGGCGGGTGGGGATCTGGCACGAGACGTATGTGGTGCCCGCGGGGTCGTACGAGACGCTCTACAGCGGGATGCCGCGGCATGGTCTCGGGGCTGCCCACGGGGTCGAGCCGGTGGCCCGGCGGGGCGAGCGGGCCGCGGAGCGGCTCGGGGCCCCTGCGGGGGGCTGAGCCCCTGACCCGCCCCTTCGCCGGATTCCTGGGGCTGTGCCCCAGACCCCGCTTGTCGCGGCTTCGCCGCTCGTCCTCAAACGCCGGACGGGCTGGATCGTGCGCCCGGGCGCGCATTTCAGCCCGTTGGGGGTGCCCCCTCTGGGGGAGTTTGAGGACAACCGCGCGAAGCGCGGTTTCAGGGGGTCCGGGGCCCTTCCCGGGAAACGGTGAAAGGGCGGGACCGGGGCACCCTCACCCGTTGCGCCGCAGCGCCTCCGTCAGCCGCACCGCGGCATCGAGCACCGCCTGTGCATGCATACGCCCCGGATGCCGGGTGAGCCGCTCGATCGGCCCGGACACCGATACGGCCGCCACCACCCGATTCGACGGCCCGCGCACCGGGGCGGAGACGGACGCGACGCCAGGCTCCCGCTCCCCGATCGACTGCGCCCAACCGCGCCGCCGCACACCCGAAAGCGCCGTGGCCGTGAACCGGGCCCCCTGCAGCCCGCGGTGCAGCCGCTCGGGCTCCTCCCAGGCCATGAGGACCTGAGCCGCGGAACCGGCCTTCATCGGCAGGGTGGACCCGACGGGGACCGTGTCCCGCAGTCCGGACAGCCGTTCCGCCGCCGCGACGCAGATGCGCATGTCGCCCTGGCGCCGGTAGAGCTGGGCGCTCTCGCCCGTCACGTCGCGCAGGTGCGTGAGGACCGGGCCGGCCGTGGCCAGCAGGCGGTCCTCGCCCGCCGCCGCCGCGAGTTCGCTCAGCCGGGGGCCGAGGATGAAGCGCCCCTGCATGTCACGCGCCACCATGCGGTGGTGTTCCAGGGCCACCGCGAGCCGGTGCGCGGTCGGGCGCGCCAGGCCGGTGGCCGTCACCAGCCCGGCGAGCGTCGCCGGACCCGACTCCAGGGCGCTCAGCACCAGGGCCGCTTTGTCGAGTACGCCCACTCCGCTCGAGGCGCCACCAGAATTGTCCATGCAACGATACTCGCGTCTCACACTATGAAACGCAAGTTCACGTTTTCCCGGAAGCCGCCAACCTGTACCCACGGCACCCCGATCCGGAGGGACAGCGATGGGACGCACACTGGCCGAGAAGGTCTGGGAAGAGCACGTCGTGGCGCGCGCCGAGGGCGAGCCCGACCTCCTCTACATCGATCTCCACCTGCTGCACGAAGTCACCAGCCCCCAGGCGTTCGACGGACTGCGCAAGGCGGGCCGGCCGGTGCGCCGCACCGACCTGACCATCGCCACCGAGGACCACAACACCCCCACCCTCGACATCGACAAGCCCATCGCGGACCCGGTCTCGCGCGTCCAGCTGGAGACCCTCCGCCGCAACTGCGCCGAGTTCGGGGTCCGGCTGCACCCGCTGGGCGACGTCGAGCAGGGCGTCGTCCACGTAGTGGGACCGCAGCTGGGACTGACGCACCCCGGCACCACCGTGGTCTGCGGGGACAGCCACACCTCCACCCACGGCGCGTTCGGCGCCCTCGCCTTCGGCATCGGCACCAGCCAGGTCGAGCACGTCCTCGCGACCCAGACGCTGCCCATGTCGCCGTTCAGGACCATGGCCGTCACGGTCGAGGGCGAACTCCCCGAAGGGGTCACCGCGAAGGACCTGATCCTCGCCGTCATCGCGGAGATCGGCACCGGCGGCGGCCAGGGGTACGTCATCGAGTACCGCGGGTCCGCGATCGAGAAGCTCTCGATGGAGGCCCGGATGACCGTCTGCAACATGTCCATCGAGGCCGGCGCCCGGGCGGGCATGATCGCCCCGGACGAGACCACGTTCGCCTATCTGAAGGACCGCCCGCACGCGCCCCGGGGCGCCGACTGGGACACCGCCGTCGCCCACTGGCGCACCCTGCGCACCGACGACGACGCCGTCTTCGACCGCGAGGTGGTCATCGACGCGTCGGCCCTCTCCCCGTTCGTCACCTGGGGCACCAACCCGGGGCAGGGCGCGCCGCTGTCGGCGGCCGTCCCCGACCCCGCCTCGTACCAGGACGCCTCGGAGCGCTCGGCGGCCGAACGGGCCCTGGAGTACATGGGGTTGACGGCCGGTCAGGCGCTCCGGGACATCCGGGTGGACACCGTCTTCGTGGGCTCCTGCACCAACGGCCGGATCGAGGACCTGCGGGCCGCCGCCGACGTCCTGCGCGGCCGCGCGGTCGCCGACGGGGTGCGGATGCTGGTCGTCCCGGGGTCCGTCCGGGTGGCGCTGCAGGCGGTCGACGAGGGGCTCGACGCGGTGTTCACCGCGGCGGGCGCCGAGTGGCGGCACGCCGGCTGCTCGATGTGCCTGGGCATGAACCCCGACCAACTGGCGCCGGGCGAGCGGTCGGCGTCGACCTCCAACCGCAACTTCGAGGGCAGGCAGGGCAAGGGCGGCCGGACGCACCTGGTCTCGCCGCAGGTCGCCGCCGCCACCGCCGTGCTCGGCCGGCTCGCCTCGCCCGCCGATCTCCCGGCCGGTCCGGTCCTCGCCGCCTGAACGGCGCAGGGCACCCTACCCCAGCACCCCACCCAGCGAGGAAGAGCAGCTCATGGAAGCGTTCACCGCACACACCGGCCGGGCCGTGCCGCTGCGCCGCAGCAACGTGGACACGGACCAGATCATCCCGGCGCACTGGCTGAAGAAGGTCACCCGCGACGGTTTCGAGGACGGCCTCTTCGAGGCGTGGCGCAAGGACCCGGACTTCGTCCTCAACGAGCCCGCCCGCGCGGGCGCCTCGGTCCTGGTGGCCGGGCCGGACTTCGGCACCGGCTCCTCCCGCGAGCACGCGGTCTGGGCGCTGCAGAACTTCGGTTTCAAAACCGTGATCTCCGCACGGTTCGCGGACATCTTCCGGGGTAACTCGCTCAAGAACGGTCTGCTGACGGTCGTCCTGCCGCAGGAGACCGTCGAGCGGCTGTGGGAGCTGACCGAGGCCGACCCCGCCGCGGAGGTGACCGTGGACCTCGTCGCCCGTCAGGTGCGGGCCGAGGGCATCACGGCCGATTTCAGCCTTGACGAGAACGCCCGGTGGCGGTTGCTGGAGGGGCTGGACGACATCGGGCTGACCCTCCGGCACGAGTCCGCCATCGCCGCCTTCGAGGCCCGCCGGCCGGCCCACAAGCCGTCCACGGCCCAGGTCTGAGGCGGTTTCCGGCCCGGTCGCCGACCCGGTTTCCCGCCCGTTCGGCCCAGCGCCCGGGCCCCGGACCGACCCTCGATTTCCGCTGTTCACCCCAGGTTTGGCATGATGCGCCCCCTGTCTTCGGACAGGGGGCGCATCGCGTTGTTGAGGCCCTGTGAGGCGACAACTCGCCTCAGATGGCACAATCGGTGCATGGAACGCGACAGCCAACTCGGGCTCTACCGGCTCGTCGCCGACCAACTCAAGGAAGCGCACTCCCGAGTGCGCGCACTGCAAGTCCCGGAGGGCGTACGGATGGCGCTGTCCCGGAAGCTGCTGGCCATCACGGCCGCGGCGAAGCACGATCTCTCAGGCGCGGCAATGCGCCTGGACCGGCTGATGAAGGACCTCGACGAGGGCCGTTTCCCTTCAGAGCGCGGCACCGACGGAACTCCGTGATGGGTCGGGTTCGTTGCGGCACAAGGGTGATTAGACCGTTTCGTGTTTGATTTGCGGTATATATCTGCCTAACGTGCGAAAAGGCTGGAACAAATTCCAGCAGGTGTCTCCGAAGGGGAAGACGTGAACAAGGCGCAGCTCGTTGAAGCGATTGCCGACAAGCTCGGCGGCCGTCAGCAGGCCGCTGACGCGGTCGACGCGGTACTCGACGCGATCGTCCGTGCGGTCGTCGCCGGCGACCGGGTCTCGGTCACCGGCTTCGGCTCGTTCGAGAAGGTCGACCGCCCGGCCCGTTACGCCCGCAACCCGCAGACCGGCGAGCGCGTCCGGGTCAAGAAGACCTCGGTGCCCCGCTTCCGCGCCGGTCAGGGCTTCAAGGACCTGGTGAGCGGCTCGAAGAAGCTGCCCAAGGGCGGCGAGGTCGCGGTGAAGAAGGCGCCCAAGGGCAGCCTTTCCGGTGGCAAGGCCACCACCAAGGCCGCGGCCAAGAAGGCCACCGCCAAGAAGACGGCCGCCAAGAAGGCGACCACGGCCAAGAAGGCGACCACCGCCACCAAGGCCACCACCGCCAAGAAGACCACGGCGGCCGCGAAGAAGACCACCGCCAAGAAGACCGCGCCCGCCACCAAGGCGGCAGCGGCGAAGAAGGCGACGCCGGCGAAGAAGACGACCGCCGCCGCGGCCAAGAAGACCACGGCGAAGAAGACCGCCCCGGCGAAGAAGGCCACGGCGACCAAGGCTCCGGCGCGCAAGACCACGGCGCGCAAGACCACCGCCAAGAAGGCCGCGGCCAAGAAGAAGTAAAAAGCCGCTGACGGCGTCACGCGCCGGGCCGGGCTCCCTTCGGGGAGCCCGGCCCGCGGTGCGTTCGCCTCCGGCACGGCGGCGGACGGGGGCGCGAAACCCGGCTCCGCGGGAGCGGCTGTACGGCCGCTGAGGCCCGTAGGCGCCCGGAACGGGCCTCCCCGGACGCCGGAGCCGTCGCGGGAGTTCAGACCGGCCGCCAGGAGCCGGGAAGGGGGCGGCAGCCCGGGAGGGTGTGCCGGAGGCCGTGCTTCCGGGAAGCCGTCGGCCGTTCCGGCGCCCGAAGTCCCGCCCGGCGCCCCGAAACGGGAAGGGCGCGTCAGAAGGTCTGCAACGTCACCAACGTCACACGCCGCCGCCCCGGCCCGTCCGCCGGCCCCTCCGCCGCGTCCGCGAGCTCGATCCGCACCCGCTGCCCCGGCCGCAACAGCCGCAGACCGCCCGCGTCGAACGCCTCGGCGTCGAACGGCACCGGGGTGCCGTCGTCGAGGAGAACGCTTCCGCAGCGGGTCTCGGGGTCGTAGGTGTACGCGGTGGCCTGCATGCCCGAGAGCCTAGTCCGTCGCCGTGCCGGCGGCCCCGCGCGGCGGCCCGGCGGCCGTCCACGCACCGGCGGCCGCGGCCGTGCGCGGTCCCACGCCCAGGGCCAGCGCGGCCCGGAGATCCGCCGGGGTGTCCACGTCCCGGCGTACGGAATCCACCCCCGGCAACCCGATTTCCCGCGCCCCGGAAGCCCGGTGCCGGGCGCGCGAGCGGCCCTCGAACGCCGGCGCCAAAAGCATTCCGGGAGCCGCCGCCAACAGCGTCGTCCCGATTCCCTCGGCGTCCGCGAGAAATGCGCGCGGGAATTCCGCCGCCGAATCGAGCACCCGCCCGAGTTCCACCGCGCGCAGTGCCGGGAGATCCGCGTTCAGCGTCGCCACGCCCGACCGCGGACGGTGCGCGCGGACCGTCCGCGCCCCGTGCGCGAGCGCCGCGTTGAGGCCCGCGCCGCCCACCGGTTCGGCGACCGTACGGGCACCGACCGCCCTCAGTTCCGCGCCGGCCAGCGGGTCGTCGGTGACGACCACCACATCGCGTACCGCCGTACAGGACAGCGCGGCCTCCACCGTGTCCAGCGCGAAGGCCAGCGCCAGCGCGGGCCGGCTCGTACCGGATCCCGCGCCCGCGGCCGCCGCCAGCCGGCTCTTGGCCCGCGCCAGCGGCTTCAGCGGCACCACCAGCGTCCAGCGCACGGCACTCCCTCTCTCCTCCACCCGGGGCCACGCCGAGTCCCCCCGGGTCCCGCCCGGCCGCCACCGGCCCCTGCCGGGCCCATTGTCGCCCCCGGCCGCGCGCCCCCGCTCCGGGAGTCCGGCCGCTGCCGCCGGAGGGGCGCGGGGTTACGGTGTTCTCGACAGACCGGGTACCTGGCGCCACACTTGTCCGGCCCCGGGAGAGCAGCAGGCCCGTGGAAGCTTCCAGGTCCCAAGAGAAGGGTGTACGGGTGTCCCGCCACAGAATCGGCTTCTGGTACCGCTTTACGGCGGTGTTGGCGAAACCGCCGCTCGTGGTTCTGTTCAAGCGGGAGTGGCGCGGAATGGAGCACATTCCCGCCGACGGCGGCTTCATCACCGCCATCAACCACAACTCGTATCTGGACCCGCTGTCCTACGCCCACTTCCAGTACAACACCGGGCGCGTCCCCCGCTTCCTGGCCAAGGCCGGGCTCTTCCGCAACGGCTTCGTCGGGACCCTGCTGCGCGGCACCGGCCAGATCCCCGTCTACCGCGAGAGCACCGACGCGGCCAACGCCTTCCGCGCCGCCGTCGACGCCATCAACAAGGGCGAGTGCGTGGCCTTCTACCCCGAGGGCACCCTGACCCGCGACCCCGACCTGTGGCCCATGGAGGGCAAGACCGGCGCCGCCCGGGTCGCCCTGCTCACCAAGGCGCCCGTCATCCCGGTCGCCCAGTGGGGCGCGCACGAGGCCATGCCGCCCTACGCCAAGGAGAAGAAGGTCCGCCTCTTCCCGCGCAAGACCCTCCGGGTGATGGCCGGCCCGCCCGTGGACCTCGCCGAGTTCCACGACAAGGAGCCGACCGCCGAGGTGCTGCGCGCGGTCACCGACAAGATCATGGCCGCGATCACCGAACTCCTCGCCGAACTCCGCGACGAGCCGGCCCCCGCCGAGCCGTACACCCTCAAGAAGGCCCGCGCGGCCGCCGCCGCCCGCCGGCAGGCCGGCACCGACCGCCAGGAGGACGGCAAGTGACACGCTGCGCCGTCTTCGGCACCGGCTCCTGGGGCACCGCCTTCGCGATGATCCTCGCGGACGCCGGCTGCGAGGTGACCATGTGGGGCCGCCGCGCCGCCGTCGTGGACGCCGTCAACAAGGGCGCCAACCCGGACTACTTCCCCGGCGTCGAACTGCCCTCCGCCGTCCGGGCCACCACCGACCCCGCCGAGGCCGCCGCCGGGGCCGCGTTCACCGTGCTCGCCGTGCCCTCCCAGACGCTCCGCGGCAACCTCGCCGCCTGGAAGCCGCTGCTGGCCGACGACACCGTGCTGGTCTCCCTGATGAAGGGCGTCGAACTCGGCACCGCCAAGCGGATGAGCGAGGTCATCGAGGAGGTCGCCGGGGTCTCCCCGGACCGCGTCGCCGTTCTCACCGGCCCCAACCTGGCCAAGGAGATCGCCGACCGGCAGCCCGCCGCCGCCGTCGTCGCCTGCCGCGACGAGGACGTCGCCAAGCGCCTCCAGGCCGCCTGCCACACCGCGTACTTCCGCCCCTACACCAACACCGACGTGGTCGGCTGCGAGCTCGGCGGCGCCGTCAAGAACGTCATCGCGCTCGCGGTCGGCATCGCCGACGGCATGGGCCTGGGCGACAACGCCAAGGCGTCCCTCATCACCCGCGGACTGGCCGAGACCACCCGGCTCGGCCTGGCGATGGGCGCCGACGCGCACACCTTCGCCGGACTCGCCGGGATGGGCGACCTCGTCGCCACCTGCTCCTCCCCGCTCTCCCGCAACAACACCTTCGGCCGCAACCTCGGCCGCGGGCTGAGCCTGGAGGAGACCATCGCCGTCACCAAGCAGACGGCGGAGGGCGTCAAGTCCTGCGAGTCGGTGCTCGATCTGGCGCGAAGGCACCATGTCGACATGCCGATCACCGAGACGGTCGTGGGCATCGTCCACGAGGGCAAGCCGCCGATGGTCGCCCTGAAGGAGCTCATGGCGCGCAGCGCCAAGCCGGAGCGGCACTGAGACCGGCGGGGTCACCAGGTACGCTCAACGCGATATGAGCAGCGAGAACCCCATCCAGAGCCCCGGTCGCAAGCCGCGCGTCGCGGTCGTCTTCGGCGGCCGCAGTTCCGAGCACGCCATCTCCGTGGTCACCGCCGGCGCGGTGCTGCGCGCGATCGACCGCACGAAGTACGACGTGCTGCCGATCGGCATTACGCAGGACGGCCGTTGGGCGCTGACCACCGACGACCCCGAGCGGATGGCCATCTCCGGCCGTACGCTGCCCAGCGTCGACCGGCTCGCCGAGTCGTCGGAGGGCGAGGTCGTGCTGCCCGTCGCCCCCGCCAACCGCGAGATCGTCTACGCCGAGCCCGGCTCGGTGCCCAAGGCGCTCGGCGAGGTCGACGTGGTCTTCCCGATGCTGCACGGCCCCTACGGGGAGGACGGCACCCTCCAGGGCATGCTGGAACTGGCCGGCATCCCCTACGTGGGCGCCGGTGTGCTCGCCTCGGCCGTCGGCCAGGACAAGGAGTACATGAAGCGGATCTTCATCTCCTACGGGCTGTCGGTCGGCCCGTACGAGGTGATCCGCCCGCGTGAGTGGGACAACGACCGCGAAGCGGCCCGCCGCAAGGTGCTGGACTTCGCCGACGAGCACGGCTGGCCGCTCTTCGTGAAGCCCGCCCGCGCCGGCTCGTCCATCGGCATCACCAAGGTGGACGACGCCTCCGGCCTGGACGAGGCCATCGAGGAGGCCCGCCGCCACGACCCCAAGATCCTCGTCGAGGCCCTGCTGCGGGGCCGCGAGATCGAGTGCGGGGTGCTGGAGTTCGAGGACGGCCCGCGCGCCAGCGTGCCCGCCGAGATCCCGCCGGTCGAGGCGCACTCCTTCTACGACTTCGAGGCCAAGTACATCGACTCGGCCGCCGGCATCGTCCCCGCGCCGCTGACCGACGAGCAGACCCGCCGCGTCCAGGAGCTGGCCGTCCAGGCGTTCGAGGCCGTCTCCTGCGAGGGCCTGGTCCGCGCTGACTTCTTCCTCACCGAGGACGGCGAGTTCGTCATCAACGAGATCAACACCATGCCGGGCTTCACGCCCATCTCCATGTACCCGCGCATGTGGCAGGAGAGCGGCGTCACGTACCCGGAGCTGGTGGACCGCCTCCTCCAGGCCGCGCTGCGCCGCTCGACGGGCCTGCGCTAGGGGGTCTTCGGAGCGGGGGAGTCGTCCGGGTCGTCGGACGGCACCGCCTTCCGGACGGCGGCGGCGAGATCGACGAGCGCGCTCATGTCGCCGCCGTCGCCGACCACCTCCTTCGGCAGCGTGACCTCGACGTACACCGGCCGCAGAGGGGTGGTGCAGCGGATGCTCCCGTCCGGCAGCCGCTCGGGCGACCACTTCACCCCGTCGATGTCCACGGCCTGCGTCCGTACATCGTTGAAGATCTCCGGCCGCGGCACCCCGCAGCGCAGCTCGATCCACGGGCCGTCGCCCCAGGCGGCGGTGAAGTCCGAGACGGGATCGGTGGCGCGCCGCTTCAGTCCGCCCACCTCGTCCGGCAACCTCTCGTGCAGCGCCCGGCAGAGCGCCGCCTGGCGCCCGGACGGGGCCGGTACGGCGGGACGCGGGGCGTCGTCCGCCGCCGAACAGCCGACGGCCGCGCACAGCAGGGCCGCCGCGACGGACAGGGCGGCCCGCCGGCGCGGCCGGACGGGACGGACGGTACGGGTGGAACGGGCTGAACGGGCGGGCACAGTGCTCACCGGCCGAGCATACGAGGGGCTACAGGTGGACGACCGGGCAGGTCAGCGTCCGGGTGATGCCCTCCACCTGCTGGACCTTGGCAACGACCATCCGGCCGAGCGCGTCCACGGTGTCGGCCTGGGCGCGGACGATGACGTCGTAGGGACCCGTCACGTCCTCGGCCCGGATCACGCCGTTGATCTTCGAGATGACTTCGGCCACGGTCGACGCCTTGCCGACCTCGGTCTGGATCAGGATGTACGCCTGTACCACGGAACCTCCAGGGCGGCTTCGAGGATCATGTGGGGAGAAGAGACGCCACCGTACCGCGCCGCCGCACGGCACGGGGAGACCCGCGCCACCTGCGCGGCGCGCGGTTCCTCGGGAACCGCGAGACCACAGCACCGGATACTCCGAGGAGGAGCGCAGTGAAAGGCACCGTCGGCGAGTTGGGGGAGTTCGGCCTCATCAGGGAGCTGACGTCCCGGCTCACCACCACCCCGGCCGTCCGGCTCGGACCGGGCGACGACGCCGCGGTGGTCGCAGCGCCCGACCGGAGGGTCGTGGCCAGCACGGACGTGCTCCTGGAGGGGCGGCACTTCCGCCGCGACTGGTCCACCGCCTACGACGTGGGCCGCAAGGCCGCCGCCCAGAACCTCGCCGACATCGCCGCCATGGGCGCCGTGCCGACCGCCGTGCTGCTCGCCCTCGTCGTCCCGGCCGAACTCCCCGCCACCTGGCCGGTGGAGCTCATGGACGGAATCCGCGACGAATGTCAGGTCGCCGGCGCGGCGGTGGTCGGCGGGGACGTGGTGCGCGGCGAGACCATCACCGTGTCCATCACGGCCCTCGGCGACCTCCGCAACCACGAACCCGTCATGCGCTCCGGCGCGCAGCCGGGCGACGTCGTCGCGGTCACCGGCTGGCTCGGCTGGTCGGCGGCCGGACTCGCCGTCCTCTCCCGGGGCTTCCGCTCCCCCCGGGCCTTCGTCGAGGCACACCGCCGCCCCGAACCCCCGTACCACGCGGGCCCGGCCGCCGCCTCGCTCGGCGCCACGTCCATGACCGACGTCAGCGACGGGCTGATCGCCGACCTCGGGCACATCGCCGAGGCCAGCAAGGTCCGGATCGACCTGCACACGGCGGCCATCGACGTCCCCACGCAGATGTCCGACATCGGGCAGGCCGTCGGCGTCGACCCGCTCCAGTGGGTGCTCACCGGCGGCGAGGACCACGCCATCGTCGCCACCTTCCCGCCGGACGTGAAACTGCCCGCCCGCTGGAAGGTGATCGGCGAGGTCGTCAACCCGTCCGCCCTGCCCCAGGTGACCGTCGACGGCGCGCCCTGGGAGCGGGCGGGCGGCTGGGACCACTTCGGCGACGAGGACCTGCCGGAGGCGGAGGAGGACTGAGCGGCGCGTAGGTTGGTGCTCATGCCGATACCTCCGCGTGTGCTGACCGTCGCCGGCTCCGACTCCGGCGGCGGGGCCGGCATCCAGGCCGACCTCAAGACGATGCTCGCCCTGGGGACGCACGGCATGAGCGTCCTCACCGCCGTCACCGCCCAGAACTCCCGCGGCGTACAGGGCGCCTGGCCGCTGCCCGCGGAGGCGGTACGGGCCCAGTTCCACAGCGTCGTCGACGACATCGGCGTCCAGGCCGTCAAGACCGGGATGCTGGCCTCGGCGGAACTGGTGGAGACGGTGGCCGAGCTGCTGGCGGGCGTCGGGACGCCCGTCGTGGTCGACCCTGTGGGCGTCTCCAAGCACGGGGATCCGCTGCTCGCCGCTTCCGCGCTCGACGCTCTGCGTATGAAGCTGTTGCCTCTGGCCACCGTGGCCACGCCCAACCTGGACGAGACGGCGTGGCTGACGGGCGTCCGCGTCACGGGCGAGGGGGACCTCCGCCGGGCCGCGGACGCCGTTCTGGCCTTCGGGCCGCGGTGGGTGCTGATCAAGGGCGGTCACCTGCCCGGTGACGCGGTGGACTTGCTGACGGACGGAACGTCGGAGCATCTGCTGCGGGCTCCGCGCCACGACAACCGGCATACGCACGGGACGGGGTGCACGCTGGCGAGTGCGATCGCCTGCGGGCTGGCGAAGGGGTTGCCCGTGCCGGACGCGGTGTCGGCGGCGAAGGAGTACGTCACCGGGGCGATCGCCGCCGGTTTCCCGCTGGGGGAGGGGATCGGGCCGGTGGATCACGGGTGGGCGCTGCGCTGAGTCCGCCTGCGGCGGGGTGGTGCCCCGGTCCCGCCCTTTCGCCGTTTCCTGGGGGGCAAGCCCCCAGACCCCCTTTTCGCGGCTTCGCCGCTCGTCCTCAAACGCCGGACGGGCTGAATAGTCAGCCCGTCCGGCGTTTGAGGACAACCGCGCGGAGCGCGGTTCCGGGGGTGCGGGGCCCTCTCTGCGGAAACGGCGAAAGGGCGGGACCGGGGCACAGCAAAAAGCCGGCCCCCTAGGGGGCCGGCCTTCAGCAACCGGAAAGGGCTGCGCGTACGCGAAGCCGCTAGCGCGAGACCTTGCCGGCCTTGATGCACGAGGTGCAGACGTTGAGCCGCTTCGGCGTCGCCCCGACCTTCGCACGCACCCGCTGGATGTTGGGGTTCCAACGGCGGGAGGTACGGCGGTGCGAGTGCGAGATGTTGTTGCCGAAGCCCGGCCCCTTGCCGCAGACGTCGCAGTTGGCAGCCACGGGTTACTCCAAAGACGGGTCACCCTCGCTCACGCGAGGACGACAGGCACGTACGGTGAATCCCTGCGTGCCGAGATCTCAGAGAGTGACCGGCAGTATCAGGGGGATGGCCTGACTCTCGTCAGGCAACCGGAGCAGCATACAACGACCGCTCCAGGACAACGAAACTACCATGACCGGCCCGTATCCCGCCCGGCCGGTCCGGTGGAGCGGCCCGCACGACTACTGTGCCCACCGTCACCGCAGACCGCCACCGCCACCCACCGCCACCGCCGAGGAGGACTCCCAGGTGCCGCATCCCCTCGACGCCGCCGCGGTACGCGCCTGGTGCGCTCTGGCGCTCGACGCCCTGGGCCGGGCCCGTGAGGAGATCGACGCGATCAACGTCTATCCCGTGGCCGACGGCGACACCGGGACCAATCTCTACCTGACCGTCGAGTCCGCCGGCCGCGCCGTCGAGGCCGTCTTCGAGGCGCACGCCACCGCCGGGCCGGGGGCCCGGCCGGGGCTGTCGGAGGCGGTCCGGGCCATGGCGCACGGCGCCCTGATCGGCGCGCGCGGCAACTCCGGGACGATCCTGGCGCAGCTGTTCCGCGGCATGGCGGAGGTCCTGAGGGACGGGGGCGCGGACGGGGAAGGGCCGGGTGACGAGGGTCACCTGCTGGGCCGCGCCCTGCGCCGCGCCGTGGACTCCGCGTACGAGGGCGTCGCCCGGCCCGTCGAGGGCACCGTCCTCACCGTGGCCACCGCCGCGGCCGGCGCCGCCGCCCGTACCGAGGGCGACGCCGCCGCCGTGGCCCGCGCGGCGCACACCGCCGCCCGTACGGCCCTGGAGGCCACCCCCTGCCAGCTGGAGGCGCTCGGCCGGGCAGGGGTGGTCGACGCGGGCGGTAAGGGCCTGGTGGAGGTCCTGGGGGCGCTCGTGGCGGCGCTGGAGGGTGGCGCCGCGCCGGCCGGCCGCCCGGCACGGACATCCCGCGCCGCCCGGCCCGTCGACACCTGCCCGACCGAGACGGCGCACGGCACCGCGCCCGGCGCGGGCCCCGCCTTCGAGGTGATCTACCTGCTGGAGGCGGACGACGTCGCCGTCGCCCGGCTCCGGGCCCGGCTGGACGCGCTGGGGGAGTCGCTCGTCGTGGTCGGCGGTGACGGCCTCTGGAACGTGCACGTCCACGTGGACGACGCGGGGGCCGCCGTCGAGGCCGGCGTGGACGCCGGACGCCCGTACCGGATCCGCATCACCCACTTCGGCACCGCCGACGAGCGCCCCCGCGCCCCCGAGCCCGTCCAGCGAGCCGTCGTGGCGGTCGTCCCCGGCGAGGGGCTGGCCGCCCTGTGCGCCGAGGCCGGCGCGACCGTCGTGCCCGTCCGGCCCGGCGAACCGCCCGCCAGCGGCGAGCTCGTCGAGGCGGTCCGGCGCGCACACGCCCGCGAGGTCGTCCTCCTGCCCAACGATCCCGACCTGCGGCACACCGCCGCCGCGGCGGCCGAGCAGGCCCGTGCCGAGGGCGTCCGGGTCGCGCTCATCCCCACCCGCTCCCCGGTCCAGGGCGTCGCCGCCCTCGCCGTCCACGAGCCCGGCCGCCGCTTCGACGAGGACGTCGTCGCCATGACCTCCGCCGCCGGCGCCACCCGCTACGCGGAACTGACCGTCGCCGAGAGCCGGTCCTGGACCATGGCGGGCGTCTGCCAGGCCGGCGACGTGCTCGGGCTGATCGACGGGGACGTCGCCGTCATCGGCGCCGACCTGGCCGCCACCGCCGCCACCGTGCTGGACCGGATGCTCGCGGCCGGCGGCGAACTGGTCACCCTCGTCGTCGCCGACGATGCCCCGCCCGGCTTCGCCGAGGAGCTGGAACGGCACGTCCGCGGCGGCCACCTCGCCGTGGACACCGTCGTCTACCGGGGCGGCCGGCAGCCGGCGCCGCTCCTCATCGGCGTCGAGTAGGCGCCGGACAGCGGTGCTGCCCGGCGTTGTCAGTGCCGTGGTGTGCAATGGGACCGTGCCCGTACCCGACGTCCGGAGGACCCGGAGAACACCGTGCAGCTCGATCAGCCCCTGAAGAAGATCCTCGGCGGCACCACCGCGAAGGTGATGGCCGAGCACCTCGGCCTGCACACCGCCGGCGACCTCCTGCACCACTACCCGCGCCGCTACGCCGAGCGCGGCGAGCTGACCCGGCTCGCCGACCTGCCGCTCGACGAGCACGTCACGGTCGTCGCGCAGGTCGCCAAGGCCGCCATGAAGACGTTCAACCAGGGCCGCGGCGTTCGCCTGGAGGTCGTCGTCACCGACGGCAGCGGCGCCCTGACCCTGGTCTTCTTCGGGCGCGGCGCCTACGCGCGCGAGAAGGAGCTCGTCCCGGGCCGCCGCGGCATGTTCGCCGGCAAGGTGTCGGTGTTCAACCGCACCCGGCAGCTGCTCCACCCCGACTACGAGCTGCTCGACCGGGACAGCGGCGCGGACGCCGCCGCCGACTTCGCGGGCCGGCTGCTGCCGCTCTACCCGGCCTGCAAGCAGTTCCAGTCCTGGAAGCTCACCAAGGCCGTGGACACCCTCCTCGACCTCTTCGAGGCCGACGGCTGGCGCGGGCTCGTCGACCCGCTGCCGCCCGCGCTCCGCGAGGGCCGCGGCCTGGCCGAGCTGCCGGACGCCTTCCGCAAGGTCCACCGGCCGCGCACCAAGGCCGACATCGAGGACGCCCGCGCCCGGCTGAAGTGGGACGAGGCGTTCGTCCTCCAGGTCGCCCTCGCCCGCCGCCGGCACGCCGACACCCAGCTCCCCGCCGTCGCCCGCAAGCCCGCCCCCGGCGGCCTGCTCGACGCCTTCGACGCCAAGCTGCCGTTCACCCTCACCGACGGCCAGCGCACCGTCTCCGCCGAGATCTTCGACGACCTGGCCACCGAACACCCCATGCACCGGCTGCTCCAGGGCGAGGTCGGATCGGGGAAGACGATGGTCGCGCTGCGCGCCATGCTCGCCGTCGTGGACGCGGGCGGGCAGGCGGCCATGCTGGCGCCCACCGAGGTGCTGGCCCAGCAGCACCACCGGTCGATCACCGAGATGATGGGCGAGCTCGCCGAGGGCGGCCTGCTCGGCGGTGCCGAACAGGGCACCAAGGTCGTCCTCCTCACCGGCTCGATGGGCGCCCCGGCCCGCCGCCGCGCCCTGCTCGACCTGACCACCGGCGAGGCCGGGATCGTGATCGGCACCCACGCCCTGATCGAGGACAAGGTCCAGTTCCACGACCTGGGGCTGGTCGTGGTGGACGAGCAGCACCGCTTCGGCGTCGAGCAGCGGGACGCGCTGCGCTCCAAGGGAAAGCAGCCGCCGCACCTGCTGGTGATGACGGCCACGCCGATCCCCCGCACGGTGGCCATGACCGTCTTCGGCGACCTGGAGACGTCCGTCCTGGACCAGCTCCCCGCCGGCCGCTCGCCCATCGCCACCCACGTCGTCCCCGCCAAGGACAAGCCGCACTTCCTGACCCGCGCCTGGGAGCGGGTGCGCGAGGAGGTCGAGGGCGGACACCAGGCGTACGTGGTGTGCCCGCGCATCGGAGACGAGGAGGAGAGCGGTCCCAAGGGCGGGAAGAAGCAGGCCGCCGAGGGGCCGGACGATCCCGAGAAGCGGCCCCCGCTCGCCGTCCTCGACGTCGCCGCGCAGCTGGCGAAGGGGCCGCTGGCGGGCCTGCGCGTGGAGGTGCTGCACGGGCGGATGCAGCCCGAGGCCAAGGACGACGTGATGCGCCGCTTCGCCGCCGGCGAGGTGGACGTCCTGGTGGCCACCACCGTGATCGAGGTGGGCGTGAACGTCCCCAACTCCACCGTCATGGTGATCATGGACGCGGACCGCTTCGGCGTCTCCCAGCTGCACCAGCTGCGCGGCCGGGTCGGCCGCGGCTCCGCCCCCGGCCTCTGCCTGCTGGTCAGCGAGGCCGGCGAGGCCAGCCCCGCGCGGGCCCGGCTGGGCGCCGTCGCCGCCACCCTGGACGGCTTCGAGCTCTCCCGCATCGACCTCGAACAGCGCCGCGAGGGCGACGTCCTCGGCCAGGCCCAGTCCGGCGTCCGGTCCTCGCTCCGGATGCTCACCGTCATTGACGACGAGGAGGTCATCGCCGCCGCCCGCGACGAGGCGGCGGCCGTGGTCGCCGCCGACCCCGAGCTGGAGTCCCTCCCGGCGCTCCGCACGGCCCTGGACGCCCTGCTGGACGAGGAACGGGAGCAGTACCTGGACAAGGGGTGACGCCTCTCGAGGCCGCGTTGCCATTCGAGCAACAAAGGTTGCCCGTCCGGCCACGCCCGCCGCAGCCTGTGACCCGGCCGCAAGGGGCCGTAAGCGATCAGGGAGGCAGACGATGACCGTGCAGGAGAACGCCGCGACCACGCCGGGCACCGACGGGGACGGGCGGCCCGACAACCGCGTCCACCACGTGCGCGCCGGCGAGCTCGACGGCCACGCCGCCATCAGCGGTCACACCGTCGGCTCGAAAAAGCTGTGGATGGGCATGGTGGAGAACCCGCCGCTGAGCGCCACCGACAACCACCACCACGGCGCCTCGGAGGCCGGGATCTACGTGGTGAGCGGCCACCCGGTGTTCGTCTTCCACGACGGCACCGAGGAGGTGCGGATCACCGCCCACCCCGGCGACTTCCTCCTCGTCCCGCCGTTCGTCCCGCACCGGGAGGAGAACCCCTCCGCGGACGAGCCCGTGGTCGTCGTGATCGCGCGCACCACCCAGGAGCCGATCAAGGTCTCCGTGCCCGAGCTCTACCAGCTCACGGAGCTCCCGGCGGAGTAGGCGGCGGGGAGAGCCCCGGGGCGGGTCCCCGGGGCACGGCCTACGCTGAGGGCAGCGGCGAACCCCGCCGCCCTCCGCCCGCACCCCCGAAGGACCGCACCCCCATGACCCGCGTGATCGCCGGAACCGCCGGCGGACGCCGCCTCGCCGTACCGCCCGGCACCGGTACCCGCCCGACCTCCGACCGGGCGCGCGAGGGCCTGTTCTCCACCTGGACGGCCCTGCTGGGCCCGCTCGACGGGGCCCGCGTCCTCGACCTCTACGGCGGTTCGGGCGCCGTCGGCCTGGAGGCGCTGTCGCGCGGCGCGGCGCACGCGCTGCTGGTGGAGGCCGACACCCGGGCGGCGAAGGTGATCCGGGACAACGTCCGCACCGTCGGCCTGCCGGGCGCCGAGGTGCGCACCGGCCGGGCCGAGCAGATCGCGGCGGGACCCGCCCCGGCCGCGCCCTACGACATCGTCTTCCTCGACCCGCCCTACGTGGTCACCGATGACGAACTGCGGGAGATCCTCCTCACACTCCGCGCCGGCGGCTGGCTCGCAGAGGACGCGCTGGTCACCGTCGAGCGCGCCACCCGGGGCGGCACGTTCGAGTGGCCCGGGGGCTTCGAGGGGCTGAGGGCCCGTCGCTACGGCGAGGGAACCCTTTGGTACGGTCGCGCCGCCTCGGCGTGCGGCACCGACAACGCTCCGAGCACGTCACGCACGCCATGAAAGCACCGGAGAGCGAGGAACCACCGTTGTTGCGCCGCGCCGTCTGTCCGGGGTCGTTCGACCCCGTCACCAATGGACACCTCGACATCATCGCCCGCGCTTCCAGGCTGTACGACGTCGTGCACGTGGCCGTGATGATCAACAAATCCAAACAGGGCCTCTTCACGGTGGACGAGCGGATAGACCTGCTCCGCGAGGTCACCGCCGAGTACGGGAACGTGGAGGTGGAGTCCTTCCACGGCCTGCTGGTCGACTTCTGCAAGGACCGCGGCATCCCGGCCATCGTCAAGGGCCTGCGGGCGGTCAGCGACTTCGACTACGAGCTCCAGATGGCCCAGATGAACAACGGGCTCTCGGGCGTCGAGACCCTGTTCGTCCCCACCAACCCCACCTACAGCTTCCTCTCCTCCAGCCTGGTCAAGGAGGTCGCGGCCTGGGGCGGCGACGTCTCCCACCTGGTCCCGCCGGCCGTGCTGGACGCTCTCACCGGGCGCCTCGCGCGCGACTGACCCGCCACCGGGAACTGACGACTCGTCAGTAGCTGCCGGGCGGCGGCCGGCGGCCGTACAGTCGTGGCGTTCGTAGCCGTCGTCCGGGAGAGAGTGGCGATCGTCAAGGTGGACGTCCAGAAGAAGCTCGACGAGATCGTCGCGACGGTCGCCGGCGCCCGTTCGCTGCCCATGTCCGCGTCCTGCGTGGTCAACCGGGCCGAGCTGCTCGGCCTCCTGGAGGAGGTCCGGGCCGCCCTGCCGGACTCCCTCGCACAGGCGAGGGAGGTGATCGGCGGCCGGGAGCGGATGGTCGCCGACGCCCGCGAGGAGGCCGAGCGGATCATCGAGTCCGCCCGCGCCCAGCGCGGCTCCCTGATCTCCGACACCGAGGTCGCCCGGGAGTCCCGCGAGGAGGCCGACCGCATCCTTGCCGAGGCCCGCCGGGAGGCCGCCGAGATCCGCGCCCAGGCCGACGACTACGTCGACGGCAAGCTCGCCAACTTCGA
This sequence comes from Streptomyces sp. NPDC021100, assembly GCF_044333095.1. NCBI lineage: Bacteria > Bacillati > Actinomycetota > Actinomycetes > Kitasatosporales > Streptomycetaceae > Streptomyces > Streptomyces sp. NPDC021100. Next base: position 106,994 of record NZ_JBIRQH010000001.1, on the reverse strand, counting down.
GGTCGTCCTCACCAAGACCCGCGGCTCGGTCGAGCGCGGCCGGGAGAAGCTGCTCGGCCTCGGCGACGGCAGTGGCTTCGACGACCCCGAGGGCCCCGGCGCCGACGTTCCCGAGCGCAGCGGCGACCCCGCCACCCAGCGGCGCAACGCCGACGCCTACGTGGACGCCAAGCTCACGGCCGTCTCCGCGGTGCTGGCGAAGACGCTGGAGGCGGTCGGCCGCGGCCGGGAGAAGCTGCTGGGCGCCCGCCCGGCGGACGAGCTCGGCGCCCACCTGGCCGCCCAGGACGGCCGCCCGGCCGAGCACCCCGCCACGGACGCCGACTTCCTCGCGGAGCTCGCCGCCCACCCGGCCCCGGCCGCCGGGCCGCGCTCCGACTGGCCCCCCCAGGTCCCGCACCAGGAGCCGGCCCCGGAGCCGGTCCAGGAGACGGGGTACGGCTGGCAGCCGTACCCGGGCCAGACGGACCCGTACGCGGTCGGCGGGGCCGGCGGGGGGCACACCGGCCAGGAGACCGGCTACGGCTGGCCGGCCCAGGACGCGGGGCAGCAGGCGTACGGGCACGGGCATGGGCACGGGCACGGCTACGGGCAGGGATACGACCAGGGGTACGGTCAGGGTCCCGCTCAGGGATACCCGCCCGCGCCCCCTCGGCAGGACGCTCCGCTGGAGGGCGTCGTCGTCCCGCCCCAGGGCGGCGGCGCGCTCGACGAGACCAGCTTCTTCGACACGAGCATGATCGACCTGGAACAGCTCCGGCGTTACGAGCAGGGGCGCTGAGCCGGCCCGGCCGGTCCCGCGGGCGGTCCGGAGCCGGGTCCGAAGTCGGTGCGGAAGGCACGATTGGGCCAGGGGCGGACCGTCCAGTATCCTGACTGTTCGGTCGCGCGTACATTCGCGATCCCGGCTGCCCGCGTCGTGGCGTACGAGGTTTCGTACGGCGCGTGATCACGGGCCGCCTTCGCCGCAGCGTAGAAAGCAGGAAGCCCTGAACGCCCGCCTCGATCACCGTTCCCCCCTCGTGTTCGACACGCACGAGCTGGGCCGGCGTCCCGGTGCGCTGAAGCGGCTCTCCCGCTCGATCCCGGCCCCCGCCGACCTCGGCATCGAGGTCATCGGAGTCGCCGAGGGCGCGACCGTGGAGCTCGACCTCCGACTGGAGTCGGTCATGGAAGGGGTGCTCGTCACAGGCACCGCCCGTGCACCGCTCACCGGGGAGTGCGTAAGGTGTCTGGAGCCGCTGGAGCGAGAGCTCGAAGCGGACTTCCAGGAGATGTACTCCTACCCCGACGCCGACAGCCGGAACCGCCCCGTGGCGGAACCGGAGGACGACGCCGAGGACGAGGAGGACACGCTCTTCCTCGAGGGCGACCTGTTCGACCTCGAACCCGTGCTGCGCGACGCGGTGGTGCTCGCACTGCCGCTGCAGCCGGTGTGCCGGGAAGACTGCCCCGGCCTGTGCTCCGAGTGCGGAGCGCGGCTGGCGGACGACCCGGACCACCACCACGACGTCCACGACATTCGCTGGGCGGCACTGCAGGGACTCGCCGGATCCGACCAGGACGGCGAGATGGACAACGCACCCCGGCCCGCCGGGGATGACTCACAGGAGAAGTAGCCGTGGCTGTTCCGAAGCGGAAGATGTCGCGCAGCAACACGCGCCACCGCCGGTCGCAGTGGAAGGCTGCGGTCCCCACCCTGGTGGCGTGCGAGCGCTGCCACGAGCCGAAGCAGCAGCACATCGCGTGCCCGAGCTGCGGCACCTACAACAAGCGTCAGGTCCTCGAGGTCTGATCGGCGGGTGACAGGCTCCATGTCAGACGCCAATTCGCCGTCCCGCGGACGCGGGACAGGATCCGGACCGGCGCCACAGGACGCAGCCTCGTCTCACACGCTTCTGGAAGGGCGGCTCGGGTACAGACTCGAGACCGCCCTTCTGGTGCGTGCGCTGACCCACCGCTCCTACGCCTACGAGAACGGCGGTCTGCCCACCAACGAGCGGCTGGAGTTCCTCGGTGACTCCGTCCTCGGCCTGGTGGTCACGGACACGCTGTACCGCATCCACCCCGACCTGCCCGAGGGCCAGCTGGCCAAGCTGCGGGCCGCGGTGGTCAACTCGCGGGCGCTGGCCGAGGTGGGACGCGGCCTCGACCTGGGTTCCTTCATCCGGCTCGGCCGGGGCGAAGAGGGGACCGGCGGCCGTGACAAAGCCTCCATCCTCGCCGACACCCTGGAAGCCGTGATCGGCGCCGTCTACCTCGACCAGGGGCTCGACGCCGCCGCCGAACTGGTGCACAGGCTCTTCGATCCGCTGATCGAGAAGTCCTCGAACCTCGGCGCCGGCCTGGACTGGAAGACCAGCCTCCAGGAGCTCACGGCGACGGAGGGACTGGGCGTGCCCGAGTACCTCGTCACCGAGACGGGTCCGGACCACGAGAAGACCTTCACGGCTGCTGCCCGCGTCGGTGGTGTCGAGTACGGCACCGGCACCGGCCGCAGCAAGAAGGAGGCCGAGCAGCAGGCGGCCGAGTCCGCCTGGCGCGCCATCCACGGTGCGGCGGAGGCCCGGGCCAAGGCCGCGGAGGCCGAGCGGACCGGGAAGCCGGCTTCGCCGGCGAAGGCCGCCAAGCAGCAGGACAAGGCCGTCAAGGCCAACGGGACGGCGGCACCCGCCGCGACCGGCACCGCGTCCGCGCGGGAGCCGGCCGTCGACGGGGACACCGATCCCGCCGGCGGCGGAGCGCAGCCCGCCGCGCAGTGAACGACCGGCCGGTCCGGGGTGCTTTCGGCGCCCCGGGCCGGCCGTTTCGCGTTCCCCCTCGTCCGCACCCCCCACGAACCGTTCCCCGGAGGAGCACCGTGCCCGAACTGCCCGAGGTCGAGGTCGTCCGGCGCGGGCTGGCGGCCTGGGCGTGCGGCCGTACCGTCGCCTCCGTCGAGGTCCGGCACCCGCGGGCCGTCCGCCGGCACCTCGCCGGCGCCGCCGACTTCGCCGCGCAGCTCACCGGAGAGCGGCTGGGCCCCGCGCGGCGCCGGGGCAAGTACCTGTGGCTGCCGCTGGAGGGGCCCTCGGGCCGGGCCGTCCTCGCCCACCTGGGGATGAGCGGCCAGCTCCTCGTCCAGCCCGAGGACGCTCCGGACGAGAAGCACCTCCGGATCCGGCTGCGCTTCGAGGACGACGCCGGCACCGAGCTGCGCTTCGTCGACCAGCGCACCTTCGGCGGGCTCTCGCTCCACGACACCGTGCCGGGCGACGACGAGGCGCTCCCCGACGTCATCTCCCACATCGCGCGGGACCCCCTGGACCCGGCCTTCGACGAGGCCGCGTTCCACGCCGCCCTGCGCCGCCGCCGCACCACGGTGAAGCGCGCCCTGCTCGACCAGTCGCTGATCAGCGGGGTCGGGAACATCTACGCCGACGAGGCGCTGTGGCGCTCGCGGCTGCACTTCGACCGCCCGACGGCCGGCCTGACCCGCCCCCGCACGGCCGAACTCCTCACCCATATCCGTGAGGTCATGAACGAGGCGCTGGCCGTCGGCGGCACCAGCTTCGACAGCCTCTACGTCAATGTGAACGGCGAATCCGGCTATTTCGACCGCTCGTTGGACGCTTACGGGCGGGAGGACGAGCCCTGCCGACGCTGCGGCACGGCCATGCGGCGCAGCCCCTGGATGAACCGGTCCAGCTACTTCTGCCCGCGCTGTCAGCGGCCGCCGCGCGCCTGAGCCGTCAGGCCGGCCGGAGGCCGGCGTCGTACCGCTCCCGCGCGGCGTCGATGTCCGCCTGCCGGGCCTGCACCAGCTCGATCACGCCCATCAGCCGCTCGGCGACCTCTTCGCCCAGCGGCGTCAGGCTGTAGTCCACCCGCGGCGGGTTGGTCGGCTGTGCCGTGCGGTGCACCATGCCGTCCCGCTCGAGGGCCTGGAGCGTCTGGGACAGCATCTTCTCGCTGACGCCCTCGACGCGGCGGCGCAGCTCGTTGAAGCGGAGGGTGTTCTCCAGCAGGGCGGTGAGGGCGAGCGAGCCCCAGCGGCCGGTGATGTCGAAGAGGGTCTCCCGGGACGGGCAGTCGCGGGCGTAGACGTTGAAGGCGAGCGCCTCGGTACAGGTGATCTTCCTGGTCGGTGCTGCGGTGCCGTCGGCTGTCATGGACCCAGCGTACTCTCCCACAGCGCTTCCCTAGGGGTTGCGCTAACCAAAAGTTAGTGCTTTCCTTTGGTTATCGGCACGGCCCGCAACGGCCGGCCGGCCCCCTCAGCTCTGCCTCAGGAGAACCCCATGACCACGCCCGTTGTCTCGATCGCCTTCCACTCCGGCTTCGGCCACACCGCCGTCCTCGCCGAGGCCGTCCGCGCCGGCGCCGCCGAGACCGGCGCGACCGTCCACCTGATCGAGGTCGACAAGATCACCGAGGAGCAGTGGGCGCTGCTCGACGCCTCCGACGCGATCGTCTTCGGCTCGCCGACCTACATGGGCACGGCCTCCGGCGCCTTCCACACCTTCGCCGAGGCGACCTCCAAGCGCTGGTTCACCCACGCCTGGCGCGACAAGCTGGCCGCCGGCTTCACCAACTCCGGCTCCAAGAGCGGCGACAAGCTGCACACCCTCCAGTTCTTCGGCATCCTGGCCGGCCAGCACGGCATGCACTGGGTGAGCCTCGGCCTGCACCCGGGCTGGAACACCTCCGAGGCGTCGGAGAACGACCTCAACCGCCTCGGCTTCTTCCTCGGCGCCGGCGCCCAGAGCAACAACGACCAGGGCCCCGAGGGCGTCCACAAGGCGGACACCGAGACCGCCGCGCACCTCGGCCGCCGTGTCGCCGAGCAGGCCCGCGTCTTCGCGGCCGGCCGCGCCGCCCTCTGACGGCAGCGCCCCCCACGGCACTGACCGCTGCCCCCCCCCACGCGCCGGCGGGCGGGCCGCACCCGGAAGCCCGGGATGCGGTCCGCCCGCCGGCGTTCGCGGTTCTCGTCGTGCGGCGGCTCTCTCAGTACCCGAAGTCCTGCGTCCACCACGGGCCGCCCGCGCCGTGCTGGACGCCGACGCCGAGGGTCCGGTAGTCGCAGTTGAGGATGTTCTGCCGGTGTCCCGCACTGCGCATCCACGCGTCGACGACCGCGTGCGCGTCGGCATGACCGCGGGCGATGTTCTCCCCGCCCAGGTTCCGGACGCCGTGCCGGGCCGCCCGGTCCCAGGGGGAGCGGCCGTCCGGATCGGTGTGGTCGAAGAAGCCGCGCCGCGCCATGTCCTCGCTCATCGACTGGGCGAGGGAGGTGAGCCGCGCCTCCGTGCGCAGCGGCCGGCAACCGGCCTTCGCCCGTTCGGCGTTGACCAGGGCGACGACCGTCCGCGCCGCGGCGCCCCGGGTGTCGGCGGCGGCCTCCGCGGCCGCCCGCGCGTCCGCCTCGCCGGCATGCTCCGCATGGTCGGCCCGCAGCCGGGCGGCCGCCGCCTGCTCCGCCCGCGCGGCCGCGGCCGGTACCGCGTCCCGCCGCCGCGCGTCGACCGCGACCCGGGCCGCGGCGGAGCCGGGGACGGCGACGGACGCCGACGCGGCGGATGCGGAGGCGGACGCGGCAGTGGAGGCGGTGGACGCGGCGGTGGAGGCCGTCGTGGTGTCCGCGACGGCCGGCGGACGCTCGGCGGACGTCCGGGCGACGGCCTGCACCAGCGAACGGGCGCTCCCGCGGTCGTACGCCGTACCGACCGCTGTTCCCGGCCGCGCCACCGGCACCGTCGGGCCGGTGTGCCCGCCGGTCGGCGGCTGCCCGGGCCGGGCGCCGGGCGGCACCTCGATCGGGGCGTCGGCACGGACCTGGCCGCCGGGGACGCCGCCGCGCCCGCCGCCGCTGCTGTCGCCGACGGTCAGCGGATTGCCGGGCAGCAGGCCGGAGACCATGGCCACGGCTCCTATGGCCACCGCGGCCGAGGCGCCGAGCAGGCCGGTCCGGGCGGGGGCCTTCGCCTTCTGCGCCTTCGGCGGCCGGACGGCGCCGCCGCCGACGGCACCGGTCCTCGCCACGGCGCCCCGGCCGGACTCGCGCCTCTCGCGCGCGGCCTTCTTCTCCTTGGGCTGTTTCTCCGGCCGCGGCGCGGACGCCTTGTCCGGCCCTTCATCCGGTCGGTACCGGCCGCTCTCGGGCGTCGCGGCCCGCCGTTCCCCGCGCCCGGCCCGGCGCCGGCCGCGATGCCGGCCGTTGGCCGGACGGTGCTCGCCCGGCGTCGCCGCACCCGGACCGGTACGCGCGTCACCGGCCGGGAGGGGGACCTCCACCGGCACCGCCACCGGGAGGGGCACGGTGGGCGCCTCGTCCGGGTCGTACGGCTCGGCGGCCGCGTGTGAGGGGGGCGTCGGGGCCGGTGTGACGGCCTTGGCCGGCTCGGTCGTCTCGCTCGTCAGGGGATCCCTGGATGCCCGGGGACTCGCTGTCGCTTCTTCGGAGGTCACGGGGGCAGAGCGTCGATGGCGACCCATCCGCTGCCTTCCTTGGGTGCTCGGCGTCACGGTGCGTGGGGTGTCACTCGTACGGGCTAGTCCTTTTCGAGGCGCGACTGTACGGCACGAAATCAGGGGTCGAAGTGCTGCTTATCTAATTGGCCGGTTAGCGTGCAGACATGAACGACTGTGTCCGTCTCACCGCCTGGGTTCGTGGTCATGTGCAGGGTGTCGGCTTCCGCTGGTTCACCCGGGAGAACGCATTGCGCATCGGCGGGCTGATCGGTTTCGCCTCGAACCTCGCCGACGGCCGCGTCCAGGTGGTGGCCGAGGGTTCCCGTGCGGCGTGCGAGGGACTGCTCGACTGGCTGCGCAGCGGGGACACGCCCGGGCGCGTGGACGGTGTCACCGAGATCTGGGCCACACCGCGCGGCGGCTACGACGGCTTCGAGATGCGCTGACCGGGTACCGCCGAAAGGGCGGAAGAAGCCGGAATCCGGCGCGCCCCGGGGTCTCTTTATATGCCAATGGCATATGCGCTCAGTGGATATTGCCTGATGGTTGCCAAGACGGCGCCGCCATGGAAGGCTGCACCCCAACGGATGATCTCCCCGCCCTCCGGGCCCGGTCAGGGAAAGGCGCCGCGCATTCGACCGCCGCGCACCGCCGGGACGCCCGTCGATACGCGGTGTGATCGTGTTGACCGTCAAACCATTTGGTGAGACTCTGGAAGCCCCGCGCACCTTAGCTGTTTGGCATGGAAGACACGAGCAAGAGCGAAGGCCAAGCACCGCGGGTGCGAATCCCTCACGACCCACACCGCTTAGGTCGGTCACTCAGTGTGGAGGACCATCCATCATGGCAAAGGCGCTTCTCGGTTACGTCGGCGGCTCCGACCCCCGAGTCCTCTCCGAGATGCGACGGCTTCAGCAGCGAGTCCAGGACCTGGAATCCGAGCTCATCCGGATGCAGGCCGAGAACGACGCGCTGTCTGCCGCCGCTCACCGCGGTGACTCGCTGCTCGACAGCATCGACGTTTCCAAGGCGGAGCCTGCGCTCGCCTGACCGCAACGGTCCCGCTCCGGGGGCCCGGTCGGGCTGCACTGTCAGCCGCTCGAGAATCTGCAAGGGACGCTTCGGCGTCCCTTCGTCGTACCCGCCTCCGCCGACGGCTCCCGCCGGCCGGCCGCTCCGTTCCCCGGGCGTCCCCCGTCGTTCCTTCCGTCGTCCACTGGCGTTCGCCCCCCGTCCCGTACCGCAACTGTGCCCTCCCCGTTCCGAGGCGAAACCACGGCCCGCGGATCGCGTCGCGGCGCGCCAGCGGCCCGCACGGGCCCGGAACGGCGCAGGACAGAACGGTAAAGTCGGTCCGCGTGCACCTCAAGAGCCTGACCCTGCGCGGGTTCAAGTCCTTCGCCTCCGCCACCACCCTGCGCTTCGAGCCCGGCATCACCTGCGTCGTGGGCCCCAACGGCTCCGGCAAGTCGAACGTCGTGGACGCCCTCTCCTGGGTCATGGGCGAGCAGGGCGCCAAGTCGCTGCGCGGCGGCAAGATGGAGGACGTCATCTTCGCCGGGACGACCGGCCGGCCGCCGCTCGGCCGCGCTGAGGTCTCGCTCACCATCGACAACTCCGACGGCGCGCTCCCCATCGAGTACGCCGAGGTCACCATCACGCGGATCATGTTCCGCAACGGCGGCAGCGAGTACCAGATCAACGGGGACACCTGCCGCCTCCTCGACATCCAGGAGCTCCTCTCCGACTCCGGCATCGGCCGCGAGATGCACGTCATCGTCGGCCAGGGCCAGCTCGACTCCGTCCTGCACGCCGACCCCGCCGGCCGCCGCGCCTTCATCGAGGAGGCCGCGGGCGTCCTCAAGCACCGCAAGCGCAAGGAGAAGGCGCTCCGGAAGCTGGACGCGATGAAGGCCAACCTCGCCCGCGTCCAGGACCTCAGTGACGAACTGCGCCGCCAGCTCAAGCCGCTGGGCCGGCAGGCCGCCGTGGCCCGCCGGGCCGCCGTCATCCAGGCCGACCTGCGCGACGCCCGGCTGCGGCTGCTGGCCGACGACCTGACGGCCCTGCGCGAGGCGCTGCGCGCCGAGATCGCCGACGAGGCCGCGCTCAAGAGCCGCAAGGACGCCACCGAGGCCGAGCTGCGCGAGGCGGCCCGCCGGGAGGCCGAACTGGAGCGGCAGGTCGAGGAGCTGGCGCCGCGGCTCGCCACGGCCCAGCAGACCTGGTACGAGCTCTCCCGCCTCGCCGAGCGGGTGCGCGGCACCATCGGCCTCGCGGACGCCCGGGTCACCAGCGCCACCGCCGCCCCCGCCGAGGAGCGGCGCGGCCGCGACCCCGAGGACCTGGAGCGCGAGGCGGCCCGGATCCGCGAGCAGGAGGCCGAGCTGGAGGCCGCCGTGGAGGCCGCGGGCCGGGCCCTGGAGGACACCTCCGCCCACCGCGCCGACCTCGAACGCCGCCTCGCCGACGAGGAGCGCCGGCTGCGCGACGCCGCCCGCGCCCTCGCCGACCGCCGGGAGCAGCTCGCCCGGCTCCAGGGCCGGGTCACCGCGGCCCGCGGCCGGGTGGCCTCCGCCGAGGCCGAGGCCGGCCGGCTGGCGACCGCCCGCGACGAGGCCCGGGAGCGTGCGGCGGCGGCGCGGGAGGAGTACGAGCTCCGGCAGGCCGAGGCGGACGGCACCGATGCCGGAGACGCCGAACTCGCCGGCCGGCTGCGGGCCGCCAAGGAGGCGCTGGCCGAGGCCGACGCCGCGCTGGCCGCCGCCCGCGAGGCCGCCACGGACGCCGAGCGCCGCCGGGCCGCCGTCACCGCGCGGCACGACGCGCTGGCCCTGGGCCTGCGCCGCAAGGACGGCACGGGCGCCCTGCTGGCGGCGGGGGAGCGGTGGGACGGGCTGCTGGGCCCGGCCGCGGAACTCCTCACCGTCGCCCCCGGGTACGAACTTCCCGTCGCCGCCGCCCTGGGCGCCGCCGCCGACGGCGTCGCCGTCACCGGCCTCCCGGCCGCCGCCGAGGCCCTGCGGCTGCTGAAGAAGGAGGACGTGGGCCGCGCGGTCCTGCTGCTCGGCGGTGCCCCTTTCGCCGCCACCCCGGAGCGGCCCGCGCCGCCCGTCGGCCGGTACGCCGCCGGCCTGGTCACCGGTCCCGACGAACTGCTGCCCGCCGTGCGGCGGTTGCTGGACGGCGTCGTGGTCGTGGACGCGCTGGAGGACGCCGAACGCCTGGTCGCCGCGCGGCCGGAGCTGACCGCCGTCACCGCCGAGGGCGACGTCCTCGGCGCCCACCTCGCCCAGGGCGGGTCCGAGGGCGCGCCCAGCCTGCTGGAGGTGCGGGCGGCCGTCGACGAGGCCGCCGCCGAGCTGGCCGGGCTGGACGAACGCTGCGCCGCGCTGGCCCGCGCGCAGCAGGAGGCGGGGGAGGAGCGCGTACGTCGCGCCGCCCTCGTCGAGGAGCTGGCCGCCCGGCTGAGCGCCGCCGACCGGGAGAAGTCCCGGTCCGCGCAGCTGCTCGGCGGGCTCGCCGGGCAGGCCCGCGCGGCGGCGGGCGAGGCCGAACGGGCCGCCGCCGCGGCCGCCCACGCGGAGGACGCCCTGGTCCGGGCGCGCGAGGAGGCCGAGGAGCTGGCCGCGCGGCTGGCCGCGGCCGAGGAGCTGGGCGAGGACGAACTCGTCGAGGAACCGGACACCGCCGTCCGCGACCGGCTGGCCGCCGACGGCGCCAACGCCCGGCAGACCGAGATGGAGGCCCGGCTCCAGCTGCGCACCCACGAGGAGCGGGCCAAGGCCCTGGCGGGCCGGGCGGACGCGCTGGACCGGGCGGCGCGCGCCGAGCGGGAGGCGCGGGAGCGCGCCGAGCGGCGGCGCGCGCGGCTGCGGCACGAGGCCGAGGTCGCCACGGCCGTCGCGGCCGGCGCCCGGCAACTGCTGGCCCACGTCGAGGTGTCGCTGGTCCGCGCGGACGAGGAGCGGCGGACCGCGGAGGCGGCGAAGGCGGAGCGCGAACGCGAGCTCGTCGTGGGCCGCAACCGGGCCCGGGAGCTCACGTCCGAGCTGGACAAGCTGACGGACTCGGTGCACCGGGGCGAGGTGCTGGGCGCCGAGAAGCGGCTGCGCATCGAGCAGTTGGAGGCGAAGGCGCTGGAGGAGTTCGGCATCGAACCGGCGGCGCTGGCCGCCGAGTACGGTCCGGACCAGCCGGTGCCGCCGTCGCCCCCGGCGGAGGGCGAGGAGCCGCGGGAGCTCGCGCCCGTCCCGTACGTCCGGGCCGAGCAGGAGAAGCGGCTGCGCGCCGCCGAGCGGGCGTACCAGCAACTGGGGAAGGTCAACCCGCTGGCGCTGGAGGAGTTCGCGGCGCTGGAGGAGCGGCACAAGTTCCTCTCGGAGCAGCTGGAGGACCTGAAGAAGACCCGGGCCGACCTGCTCCAGGTGGTGAAGGACGTGGACCGGCGGGTGGAGGAGGTCTTCACCGAGGCGTACCGGGACACGGCCCGGGAGTTCGAGGGCGTCTTCTCCCGGCTGTTCCCGGGCGGCGAGGGCCGGCTCGTCCTCACCGACCCCGACGACATGCTGGCCACCGGCGTGGACGTGGAGGCGCGGCCGCCGGGCAAGAAGGTCAAGCGGCTGTCGCTGCTGTCGGGCGGCGAGCGGTCGCTGACCGCCGTCGCCCTGCTGGTGGCGATCTTCAAGGCGCGCCCCAGCCCGTTCTACGTGATGGACGAGGTCGAGGCGGCGCTGGACGACACCAACCTCCAGCGGCTGATCGGGATCATGCGGGAGCTCCAGGAGAGTTCGCAGCTGATCGTGATCACGCACCAGAAGCGGACGATGGAGGTCGCCGACGCGCTCTATGGCGTGTCCATGCAGGGCGACGGTGTCTCAAAGGTGATCAGCCAGCGGTTGCGGTGACCGGATCTCGTCCCTGCCGGTCGGCGGACTGGTGATCGTCTGTGCCCCGAACGGCCCCACATTCCGGGCATTTTTCATGATCGCCTTCAAGTATTGAAGGCAAACTACCCCAAAGGCAGGGGATAGTTCTTCGTCACAAAGTATTGACTTCGCCAAATGAAGACATAGGGTCTGCTGCGTCGCTTATGCCTTCAACTGGTGGGCACTTGGATCATGTGACCCACTGGAAAGGCCACCCCCACACCTTTCCCGGCAATGTCGCCGAGGAACCCAGGAGTACACGTTGACCAGCACTGCGATGGCGCAGGGGGCCGAGGGCCGCAAGGCCCAGCCGGACCACCTCGGCCACGTCATCTTCATCACCGCGGCCGCGGCCATGGGTGGCTTCCTCTTCGGCTACGACAGCTCCGTGATCAACGGCGCGGTCGAGGGCATCCGCGGGAAGTACGACATCGGCTCGGCCGCCCTGGCCCAGGTCATCGCCATCGCGCTGATCGGCTGCGCCATCGGCGCCGCCACCGCGGGCCGCATCGCCGACCGCATCGGCCGCATCCGCGTCATGCAGATCTCGGCGACCCTCTTCACCATCAGCGCCGTCGGCTCCGCGCTGCCCTTCGCCCTCTGGGACCTGGCCTTCTGGCGCGTCCTCGGCGGCATCGCGATCGGCATGGCCTCGGTCATCGGCCCGGCCTACATCGCCGAGGTCTCCCCGCCCGCGTACCGCGGCCGCCTCGGCTCCTTCCAGCAGGCCGCGATCGTCGTCGGCATCGCCATCTCGCAGCTGGTCAACTGGGGCATCCTCAACATGGCCGACGGCGACCAGCGCGGCAAGGTGCTGGGCATCGAGGCCTGGCAGCTGATGCTCGGCGTCATGGTCGTCCCGGCCGTCCTCTACGGCCTGCTCTCCTTCGCCATCCCCGAGTCCCCGCGCTTCCTGATCTCCGTCGGCAAGATCGACAAGGCCAAGGCCGTCCTCGCGGACGTCGAGGGCAAGGACGTCGACCTCGACGGCCGCGTCGCCGAGATCGAGCACGCGATGCGCAGCGAGCACAAGTCCAGCTTCAAGGACCTCCTGGGCGGCAAGGCCGGCTTCCTCCCGATCGTCTGGGTCGGCATCGGCCTCTCGGTCTTCCAGCAGCTCGTCGGCATCAACGTCGCCTTCTACTACTCGGCGACCCTGTGGCAGTCCGTGGGCATCGACCCGAGCGACTCGTTCCTCTACTCGTTCACCACGTCGATCATCAACATCGTCGGCACCGTGGTCGCGATGCTCCTCGTCGACCGGATCGGCCGCAAGCCGCTCGCGATCGTCGGTTCGGCCGGTATGGCCGTCTCCCTGGCCCTGGAGGCCTGGGCGTTCTCCTCCCAGGCCGGCGACGGCTCGCTGCCGACCGCCCAGGGCACCGTCGCCCTGATCGCGGCCCACGCCTTCGTCCTCTTCTTCGCCCTCTCCTGGGGCGTCGTGGTCTGGGTCTTCCTCGGCGAGATGTTCCCCAACCGCATCCGCGCCGCGGCGCTGGGCGTGGCCGCGGCCGCCCAGTGGATCGCCAACTGGGCCATCACGGCGAGCTTCCCGAGCCTGTCGGACTGGAACCTGTCCGGCACCTACATCATCTACACGGTCTTCGCCGTGCTCTCCATCCCCTTCGTGCTCAAGTACGTCAAGGAGACCAAGGGCAAGGCGTTGGAGGAGATGGGCTGACATCCCCCCGCCGCCCTTCTCCACGGACAGGCCGTCCCGGTTCGCACCGGGGCGGCCTGTCCGCTGTCTACTCTGAGACCGTGCTCTCCCTCGTCGTGGCCCCTTACGGCCGCCCCCCGGTGATCGAGCGGAACGCGGACGCGGTGCACTACGCCGCGAGCACCATGAAGGTGGCCGTCCTGGCCGCCCTCCACCGCTCCGGCACCGACCTCGACCGGCCCGTCCCGGTCGTCAACCGGTTCGCCTCCGCGGCCGGCGGCACGTACGCCAACGACCCCGCCGAGGACAGCGATCCGCTGCCCTGGCGACGGCTCGGCGAGACGGTCCCGCTGCGCTGGCTCGCCGAGCGGATGGTCACCCACTCGTCCAACCTGGCCACCAACCTCTGCCTGGCCGAGGCCGGGTACGCGGCCGTGGCCGAGGTCTGGCGCCGGGCCGGGGCCACCCGCAGCACCGTCACCCGCGGCATCGAGGACCACCGCGCCCGCGCGGCCGGCCTCCAGAACCACGTCACCGCGCGCGACCTCAGCGCCCTCCTGGTCTCGCTGGAACCCGAGGTCCTGGCCCTGCTGGAGCACAACGCCCACGCCGTCGACCTCGCCGCGGGGCTGCCCCCGGGCACCCGCCTGGCCGGCAAGAACGGCTGGATCACCGGCCTTCGCCACAGCGCCGCCGTCGTCCACCCGCCCGACGCCCCGCCTTACACGATCGCCGTCTGCTACACGGGCCCGCTCGGCTCGGGCGACGACGTCGAGGACCCGGCGGCGCGGCTGCTGGCGCGGGTCTCGGCGGGGGTGTGGGAGCGGCGGCACGAGCTCGGGGGACGGCGGGGGAGCGGGGGTAGGAGCGGGTGACGGAGGCCCGGGGACGACCGTCCCCGGGCCCGTCGTGTCACACCGCTACGGCGTCACCGCCTCACGGCACGACCGTCCAGCGCTGCCGGGCGTCCTCGGCGCAGGTCTCCATCGTCACGTAGGCCGCCTCCCGCGCGGGCGCCACCAGGCACAGGTGTGATGTCTCGTTGCGGAAGCGGAGGGAACCGTCGCGGTAGGTCTCCGCCTGCCAGCGGTGGTTCGTGCCGTCGTTCTTGCCGGCGGTGCAGCCGTGCAGGACGGAACGGTCGCCGTTCAGGAGGTCGGCGCACAGCTTGCCGCCGGCGATGTTCCGCAGCCGGACGATGTTGTTGCCCTCGCCCGCGTACTGGACGTCCCAGCGCTGGCTGTTGATTCTGTCGGGCCGCCGGACGGTCAGGGCGGTGCCGTCGCGGCCGATCCCGCCGTAGGTGTCCAGGTCGAGGCCGTTCGAGGCGCGCAGCCGGACCCGTCCGTCCGTCTCCTCCCACACCCGCTCGGGCACGGCGCGGGAGCTGTCCCACCACTGCTGTTCCGCGCTGTCGTTGCACGGGAGCGCGCCGGCCTCGCCGTTCCGGCCGCCGGTCAGACACAGCTCCGAGCGAAGGGAGTTGCGCCAGCGCAGCGGGCCGCCGGGCGCGCCCGGGTCCTCGGGACGCCACTGCGCTCCCGGCGCGTCGCACGGCAGCATGATGACGGACAGCGGGAGGAACGGGTTGACGCCCGGGCACAGGGTGGGGGCGGCGGCGCGTGCACCGGACGCGAACCGGGGGCTGCCGCCGTGGGCGAAGCGGTACCAGTGGCCCTGCACGGTGTCCATCCGGAACCGCTGGCGGGTGTTGTACCGCCGCTGCGCGGTGGTCACCCGGTTTCCGGCGCCGTCCGGGGCGTCCAGGACCAGACCGGTCCCGGCGTTCTCCAGGCCGGTGGAGAAGTTCTGGACCGGCCCGTCGGGCGCGGCCGGCACGGGCGTCGGAGCCGGTTCGAACTGGACGGGGTAGTGGTCCGCGCCGCGCGCCGAGGGGATGCCCGCGTTGAACGCGGGCGTGCCGCGCGTGATCGCGTAGTCGAGCTCGCCGCCCCGCTGGTGGGTGGAGCGGCCCGTCCGCGCCAGCCGCTCGTCGGGCCGCAGGCGGAGGCTCTGCTCGCGGGCCTGCCGGTCGGTGCGGTTGCGGATGTCGAGGTTGAAGTCCCCGACCATCACCCAGTTCTCGCCGGCCCGGGTGGCGGCCCGGATCCGCCGGAGCAGCGGGCCGACGTCCGCGCCGCGCGCGTGGACGTTGTAGTAGACGGTGTTGCCGATCCGTACGCCGAGGGCGCGGCGGTAGCGGTACTCGTTCCGCGGCTCGTCCCGGTTGTACAGCGGGTTCTCGATGACACGGATCTCGTCCGCGCGGGCGTGGGTGACCACCGCGAGGTTGACCCGGCCGCCCTGCCAGCGGTCCCGCCGCGTTCTGTTGTCGCGCTGCGGGTCGGTCTGGAGGAAGTACACGTGGCGGGTGTTGTGGCGGTAGCGCCACACCGTGTGGTTCACATGGCCCGGCAGCCCGTACGGGAACGGGCCGGGGATGCGGATCGACTCACCGACGCCGTACCGCTGGTGCGCCGCGGCGGGCGGCCCGCTGCCCGCCTCCTGGAGGGCGACCACCTCGTTCCGCATCGTCAGCGGGCCCACCTCGCCGGACCAGCGGAGCCCGTGGTCCGAGCCCTGCATGTTGTACGTGGTGAACGGCCGGTCGCCGCCGGTCTGTTGCACGTCCCGGCCGTCCGCCCGCGCCACGTCACCGCCCGCCCCGGGCGCGGCCCCGGCCCCGACCAGCAGCCCGGCCGCCAGCAGCCCGGAGGTGAGGACGGCGGTCAGCCGCGATCTGGGGGTTCCGGAACGGGAGACGGGGCCGGGCCGGGAGCGGGGCCGGGGCCCGGGTAATAAGGGTGTGCGCATCGTGGTCTCCTCACGGGAGAACGGGAATGGGCAAGCGCAGACAAGCGCAGACAAGTGCGGAATCGATCCGTTCATGTTGGGAAGGTCCGCGTCAAGGGTTTCCCGTGCCTCAACTGCCCTCTGCAGTAAGGCTTTCGGCCACACAGCCGCCCTGTTCTTCCGCGCGTACGGACCGTCGGCACCGTTCGAAGGCGACCGCGGGGTGGTGCCCGGGGCGGCCGTGACCGCGATCCCGCTCCGGCGGCGAGGGACACGTCGGTGAAACGATCATCAAGGACGACCGGGGCTGGGCCTCTTGGGCGGACTGGCTCGCGGTTCCCCGGCACACTTTGTCCGCGCTGGTCGGCGCCGTCGTGGCGCAGGGGCGGGACAACGCCGACGCGATTCGGATGTTCCGGCCGGGTGTCGACCTCGCCGCTGAGACCCGCGCCAAGGAAACGGCGGGACTCGGCGAACGGCTGGATGAGTCGGATCTGTACCCGGACGCCCGCCCGGCGTTGCGGGCGCTCCGCTCCACCGGTCTGCGCGTGTTTCTGGCCGGCAACCAGACCGCCCGGGCCGGTGACCTGCTCCGGGCCATGAACCTTCCTGTCGACGCCGTCGCGACCTCGGGGGAGTGGGGGGTGGCCAAGCCGGACCCCACCTTCTTCGCCCGCGTGGCCGAGCTGGCCGGGACCTCGCCGGAGCGTACGGTTTACGCGGGTGATCACCCTGCCCACGACTGCGTTCCCGCGGCGGCGGCCGGGTTCCGCACGGCGCACCTGCGGCGAGGGCCGTTGGGGCACCTCTGGGCGGACAGCGCGGAAGCGGCCGTGGCGGACTGGCGCGTCCGGCCCTTGACGGAGCTCGCTGTACTACTGCGTTCGAAAGATGTGCTTCAGAGTTCTGAGTAGGCGATCCGCCGCCCCAACTGCAGTCCCGCATAGGGGTGAGCGCTGACGTGACCACGCGCCCGCGCTCTACGCTTGCCGTGTCGAGCCGCTGCCGTGTCGAGCCACGCGAAGAAGGGCATCCCATGCCGGACGAGGCCGCCCCGGACCCGTACGCCCATCCGCTGGTCTTCGGCCAGCGGATGCAGATCCTGCGCACTCGCCGCGGAATGAGCCGTCCGGTGCTCGCCGGGCTGCTCGGGCGGTCGCCGTCGTGGGTGAAGCAGGTGGAGAACGGCGTCCTCAACATGCCGTCCCTGTCGATGATCCTGCGCATCGCCGAGGTCCTGCGCGTGCGCGACTTGGTCGAACTGACCGGCGACCCGGGCATGTCGGCCGAGCTGTTCACGGGCCCGGGGCACCGGCTCCTGCCTGCGGTACGGGAGGCGGTGGACGCGTTTCCGGTCCGGTGCGAGCGCGAGCCGGTGCCGGCCACGCACCTGCGGTTGCGGCTCGACCGCGCCTGGGCGGCGCGCCATTCCGCCGCCCACCATCGTGCGGCCGTGGGCGCGCTGCTGCCCGGCCTGATCCGTGACGCGCAGTGTGGCGCGCGGGCCGCCGAGTCGTCGGCCGAGCGGCGGGCGGTGCAGGCGGTCCTGTCCGAGGTGTACTCCCTGGCCCAGTTCTTCGTGGCCTACCAGCCCGACCCGGCCCTCCTCTGGCGGGTGGCCGAACGCGGCATGGTCGCCGCCCAGGAGTCCGAGGATCCGCACGCCATCGGCGTGGCCGCCTGGCTGACCGTCCAGGCCCACCGCGACGCCGGGCACTTCGACGCGGCGGAGACCGTCAACGCGGAGACGCTGCGGTTCCTGGAGCCGCTGCTCCCCGAGGCGAGCACCGAGGTGCGTGCCGTCACCGGGGCTCTGCGCTTCGAGGCGGGGTACACGGCGGCACGGCGTGGTGAGGCGGGGACCGCGTGGGGCTGGTGGGACAGGGCTCGTCGGGTCGCGGAAGGGCTGCCCTCTGGTTACTACCACCCCGTCACCTCGTTCTCCACGACCGTGATGTCGGCCCACGCCGTCACCGTCGCCGTCGAGTTGCGTGCGGGCCCCGAGTCCGTCAGGCAGTCCGCCCGGGCGAACGGGAACCTGATCCCGTCCCGCCCCCGCAGGGCGCGGCACCGCATCGAGGAAGCCCGCGCCCACCACCTCGCCGGCCGGCCGGACGCCGCCCTGGCGATCCTGGCCGAGGCCCACGCGACGGCACCGGAGACGATCGCCTACAACGGCTACGCGCGGCGGATCGTGCTGGAGGAAACGGAGTCCCGGAGCCCGGAGCGACGGCGGCGTGCCGGCGAACTCGCCGTGAAACTGGGGGTTCTGGCGGCCTGACTGCGCCTGCTGGAACTCATGAGCGAGGGGCAGGAATCCTGTCCCTTCCGCTTTTCCCAGAGCCGTACGGTCGGCGCCACACCACGTCCGTCAGCGGCTCAGGGAGTTTTATGGACATCACCACGACGGATCGGGCGACCGCCCTGCCTGCCGAGCAGAGCGCCTCAGGGCGCCCGGCAACGGGCAACCTGCGAGCCCGGCCCGACCACCGCGACCAAGGGCCCGTCCCGGACGTGGCACAGCCTCGGACATCCGACCTGTGTCACTTCGGACAGCATGCGCGGTGCCCCGGAGCCACGGTGATCCGCTGGATCTCCGGCGACTCCGACCGTGACCGTACCGAGCGCTCGCTGTGCGACTGCCCTTGCCATGAGCGAGTGGCGGGCCGGGCCGGGAGCCAGCCGCGGTCCACCGATGCCATCTCGGCCCCCAAGGGAAAGCCCCGCCCATGACCTCTCTCCTCCGCCTCCACCCCTGGCTCGCCACCGGCCCCGCCGCCTAGCTCGTCTCGCGGGAGGTGCACCCCGGGGTGGCCCGGGAAGCGCGGGCCAAGGGGCTGCCGGCCACGTTGCGGGCCGGGGTCCACTTTGACGCCGTCCACGTTTCCGCCGCGCTCGTCGAGAGGCGGGCCGCGAGCCGGGAGCGTGGCGCGGTGGAGGCGTGGTTCCGGGAGGGCGGGATCACCGCGGCGGTGATCGTCTCCCGGCTGCGGGACCGGTATACCGCGCTCGTGCCGCCGGACGCCGCCACAGGATGGGACGTGGTGCACACCCACTGCCTCGGGGCGACTCGTCACACCCCTTACCTGGCCGTCCCGGTCCCCACGCGCCGCCGTCCGCCGGGCGCCTTCTGGCTGTTGCCCGCGCCGGACGGGGAGGGCATGTTGTGCGCTCCCGACCGGCTGCGGGAGTTGCTCGGGGGCGCGTCGCCGCGCTGACGGGCCGCTTCACGCGCGACGCCCCCGCACCGGTGGCCGGTGCGGGGGCGTCGTGGACGTGAACGGCGGAGCCGTCAGGTGGACGTGAACGGCGGAGCCGTCAGACGGTGGCCTTCGGGCGGGCCGTCTCGTCGTCGCGCTGGGACGGGACCGGGGCGGCGCCCGTCTCGCGCGGGGTGGGGAGGACGGCCATGATGATCGCGGAGATCACGATGGTCGCGGCCCAGCCCAGGCCGTACTTGCCGATGAAGGTCGTGGCCAGCGGGCCGGTGAACCAGGCGCAGTCGGTGAAGCAGAGGCCCGCCAGCAGGGCCACGGCCCAGGACGTCATGGCCTGCCAGCAGAAGCCGCCGACGTACCAGTAACGGCTGGTGCGGCCGGTGTCCATGAGGGCCTCGGGGTCGTAGCGCACGGCGCGCGAACGGCGGCGGAACATGTCGACCGCGTAGACGCCGATCCAGGCGGAGAAGGAGACCGCGAGCAGGATCAGGAAGGTGATGAAGGAGCTCAGGAAGCTCTTCGCCACCAGCATCAGCATCAGGCCGCCGACCAGCGAGATCACCGCGTTGATGCTCACGGCCATCGCCCGCGGCAGCTTGACGCCCATGGTCTGGGCGGTGAAGCCGGCCGAGTACATGGAGAGGCTGTTGATCAGCAGCATGCCGACGATGGCGGTGATCAGGTACGGGACCGCGAGCCAGGTCGGGAGGATGTCGCCGAGGAAGGAGACCGGGTCGGCGGCGTTCGCCAGGTCCGGGGTGGACACGGCCATCACGGCACCCATGAGCACCATCGGCACCATGACGAGACCCGCGCCGGAGATCGTCGTCCCGACGATCTTCTTGCCCGACGCCGAGTGCGGCAGATAGCGGGCGAAGTCCGGGCCGGTCGGGACCCAGCTGATGCCGCCGGCGGCGATGGTGCCGACACCGGCGACCACCATGGCCGTGGTGCCCGCGGGCTTCGAGAAGACCTCGTCCCAGTCGATGTTGGCGATCAGGTAGCCGAGGACGAGCACGCTGAAGATGCCGAAGAGGTACGTCGACCAGGTGTTGCAGACGTTGAGCGCCTTGCGCCCCATGCCGCTCACCAGGAACGTGCTCGCCACGAACGCGAGCAGCGTGACCACGATCAGCGCGGTGTTGCTCTTCACGCCGAAGACCAGGTCGAGGACGGTCAGCACGGCGTACGCGCCGGTGACCGCGTTGATCGTCTCCCAGCCGAAACGGGCCACCCAGAGGATCGCGCCCGGGAAGAGGTTGCCCCGCACACCGAACGTCGCGCGGGAGAGCATCGCGCCCGGCGCGCCGCCCCACTTGCCGGAGACCGACAGGACACCCACGAGACCGAAGGAGACCAGCGCCGCGCAGGCGGCGACGATCAGGACCTGCCAGAAGTTCAGGGAGTTGAAGACGATCAGCGCCGCGCCCATGGTGAGCAGCAGGACGCTGATGTTGGCGGCGACCCAGGTCGGGAAGAGCTCCCGGACCCGGCCGTGCCGCTCGTGGTCGGGGACAGGCTCGATGCCGCGCGTCTCGATGGCGCTCGCGACGCCGTCGGTGCTGGACACGTTGGCGCCTTCGGCAGCGTTGTCCATGGTGGGGGCCATATCGGGGGCTCCGTGCGGGGTGTGAACAGGGCGGGCCCTGAACAGCGGGGGACAGAAAGGAACAGTCGGACTCTACGCGCGTCGCGCAGCCCGGACCATCGTACTTACTTCCAACTTTGCGCAGTTAGTGCCATTGGTCCTTGTGGAAAAGCACAAGAGCGGCGGCGGAAGAACAGAAGAACACGGGAGTGCCGCGTCGTCGGGCGTTGAGGCGCCCTGGCGGCAGGACTGACGACGTCGGATATCGGGATGTCGCGAGCAGCCGGTGCCGCCAGTGCGAAGCGCTTCGGCCGAAGCGTTTCGCACGCTGCTTGACGTCGAGAACGCCCCAAAGAAACACTGATCCACGGTCGAGAGAGCGGCCATGACCCCCGTGACGGAGCAGGCGATGCGAATCGGTGCCGATCAGGTGCAGCTGGACGAGTACGGGCGCACCTGTTACCAGGACGCACTCTTCACCGGCGAGGTCGAGAGCCACGCGGACAGCGGGCAGCTGGTGATGCTCTTCAGCTACGCCGACGGCGTCGAACACGGGCCGCAGCAGGCGTGGTGGCCGGACGGAACCAAGCGGACCGAGGGCGTCACCAGGATGGGCGCCGCCGTGGGTGAGTGGCGGCACTGGCACTCCGACGGCCGGCTGTCGGAGCTGGTCGTCCTGGACGAGCACGGCCGGATGATGAGCAGAAAGCGCTGGAACGCCGCCGGTGAGCTCACCATGGACAAAGCAATCCGCCGACCCGGCTGATCCGGCCGCACCGGACGAGCCGGCCTGAGGCTTCCTCGCCCGACCGAGTCGACCGAGTTACCCGTCCCGGCCCGGCAGGCTGTGGGGCCCAGGCCCAGCGGTTGATGCCAGGCCCGTCGTCAGCGGACGAAGATCCGGTGCGGATCGCGGATGGCGGCGGGCTGGTCCCGATCCAGGCCGGCCCCTGGGTAGGCCTTGCTCGCGCTCCTCACCCCGAAGCTGCCGAGCACGGCGAACAAGCGGGTCACGCCGGCCGAGCCGGGAGCAGCGCCGCCGCCCCCGATGAGGCAGGCGGTCACGATCAGGGCCACCCCGGCCAGGAGCATGACCCAGCCGAGCATGCTGCTGGACTCGGCGCCGACCGCGGCGCCGCAAGATGAAGTGACGGCCCGTGCGCGTACCGTCACGAGTTCGCGGCTTCTGCGATTCGCGACCTTCGGTGTCCGATACTGGGTCCGTTATGGAAATCGTCATCCTTGCTGTAGTCATCGCTGTGGTCGTGCTCGGCGCGATCAGCGGGCTCGTGGTCAGCAGCCGCAAGAAGAAGCAGCTGCCCCCGGCTCCGCCGCCGAGCAGCCCGTCCGTCACCGCGCCGCCCGCCGAGCCCCACGTCGGCGAGGAGGCCGAGACCCCGCGCGAAGAGAAGCGCCGCACCGTCGAGGAGGTCGAGCTCCCGCCGGCCCCGGAAGAGGAGGCGGCCCCCCCGGAGGCCCCCGAAGAGCCGGCGCCCGAGCCCGAGGCGCCCGCCGTCGAGGTGCCCGAGCCCACCGCCGGCCGCCTCGTCCGGCTCCGCGCCCGCCTCTCGCGCTCGCAGAACTCCCTGGGCAAGGGGCTGCTCACGCTGCTCTCCCGGGAGCACCTCGACGAGGACACCTGGGAGGAGATCGAGGACACCCTGCTCACCGCCGACGTCGGCGTCGCGCCGACGCAGGAGCTGGTCGAGCGGCTGCGCGAGCGCGTCAAGGTGCTCGGCACCCGCACCCCGGAGGAGCTGCGCGACCTGCTCCGGGAGGAGCTCCTGAACCTCATCGGCACCGACGCCGACCGTGCCGTGCACACCGAGCCCGGCGTGGGTGTCAACGGTGAGGAGAAGCCCGGCGTCGTCATGGTCGTCGGCGTCAACGGCACCGGCAAGACCACCACCACCGGCAAGCTCGCCCGCGTCCTCGTCGCCGACGGCAAGTCCGTCGTCCTCGGCGCGGCCGACACCTTCCGCGCCGCCGCCGCCGACCAGCTCCAGACCTGGGGCGAGCGCGTCGGCGCCCGTACCGTCCGCGGGCCCGAGGGCGGCGACCCCGCCTCGGTCGCGTTCGACGCGGTCAAGGAGGGCATCGCGGAGAGCGCGGACGTCGTCCTCATCGACACCGCCGGCCGCCTGCACACCAAGACCGGGCTCATGGACGAGCTCGGCAAGGTCAAGCGCGTCGTCGAGAAGCACGGCTCGGTCGACGAGGTGCTGCTCGTCCTGGACGCCACCACCGGACAGAACGGCCTGGTCCAGGCCCGGGTGTTCGCCGAGGTCGTCAACATCACCGGCATCGTGCTCACCAAGCTCGACGGAACGGCCAAGGGCGGCATCGTCGTGGCCGTCCAGCGCGAGCTGGGTGTGCCCGTGAAGCTGGTCGGCCTGGGCGAGGGCGCGGACGACCTCGCGCCGTTCGAGCCGGAGGCGTTCGTCGACGCCCTGATCGGGGACTGACGGGCGGCTCGCCGGAGCGTGGGAACGGGTTCTGCCGCGGAGACGCGCGGCAGGGCCCGTTTCGCGTTCCGGGGGCGGCGGTACGAGGGCGGGGTGCGGCTGCGCGGGGTCGGGGTGCGGCCGTACGGTCCGGGGCTCGCCGAAAGCTGCTGGACGGTCCTGGACGGCCCGGGGCTCGCCGGCCGGCGGCGGAGGTGCGCGTGGGGGAGCGCGCGTGGGGGCGGTGCGGGCGTCGGCGCCCGGCGGGTCGGCGTCCGGCGGGTCGGGCGTCAGGCCGCGCCCGAGCGGTGGCAGACGTACGCGAGGGTGCCCAGCAGCAGCCGGGCCTCCGGCGGGCGGTAGGCGGTGTCCAGGGCCGGCGGGCGCAGCCAGCGCATCGGGCCGAGCCCGGCGAAGTCGGACGGCGGCGCGGTGACATGATCGCCGATGCCGAGGCCGTGCAGGTCGAGCCGGGCGTCGTCCCAGCCCATCCGGTAGAGCAGCTGCGGGAGTTCGGCGGCGGCCCCCGGGGCGACGAAGAACAGGGCGCGGCCGTGCGGGGTGAGGGCCACCGGGCCCAGCGGGAGCCCCATTCGCTCCAGCCGGGCGAGCGCGTGCCGGCCGGCGGCCTCCGAGACCTCCAGGGCGTCGAACGACCGTCCCACCGGCAGCAGGACGGCGGCGCCGGGCACCCGCGCCCAGGCGGCCGCGGCCTCGTCCAGGGTGGCGCCCGCCGGGACGACGGGGGCGAAGGGGAGGGGATGGGCTCCGGGGGAGGGACAGTCGCCGGCCCCGCACGAACACGACACCTGCTGCCCGGCGCGCACCGCGCGGGCGCCGGGCACCACGTCCCAGCCCCACAGTCCGGTGCACTCCGCGACCACGGTCACGTCATCGGACGTACGGCCCCGGCGCCGAGAACTCGCACGCAGGTCCCGGATGCCGCCGATTGTGAAGCCCATGCCCCCTCCAACGGGTCCTCTACGCGGTTGGTTACGGGTCGGAGTGTCCTGGACACGTACCGTCGCGGGACCTGCTTCATGGCGGCGCGACGGTGTGCGGCGGGGTGTGTGACCTGCGGCGCGCGCCGTGTCGTGCGCCAGTTCACCCCTTGCCGGACGCCGGTCCCCCGTGCTCTCCGGTGCCCATGTCAAGTCAATCGCGCGGCGGGCGTGGCGCGTTCATTCCTTGGGGTGGCGAATGGTGGCGTTTACTGGACTGCACTCGCTTAGACCGTGATCGTAGGATTACTTTCGGTGTGTGAACCGCGGCGGCGCCACGGGGTGCCGCCACCACGTTCGCACCCGTTCTCCCTTTGCCCGTGCGGCCGTTGTGCCGCGATGGCGTGGTGTGGGTGGCGGGCGGCGTGAGCGGCGCGGTGCGCCGGTGGTTCGCGACTCAGCGGTCCCGTGCGGGTGAGCGCGGGAGCGGACGGTCTGGATGGGGGCGTTCCAGTGGACGGCAGCGTCAGCGGCACCGGCGGTGCCGACAGGGCTGAGCAGGCAGGGAAGAAGGCGGAAGACGCGGCGGGGAGCGCCCGGAAGGCGGAGAAGGTCGAGAAGTCGGAGAAGCGCCCCAACGAGCAGCTCAACTCCTGGTTCCTGCGCAGCGGCTGGTCGAAGGGCGAGCTGGCGCGGCAGGTCAACCGCCGGGCCCGGCAGCTGGGCGCCCACCACATCAGCACCGACACCTCCCGGGTCCGCCGCTGGCTGGACGGCGAGCAGCCGCGCGAGCCCATCCCGAAGATCCTTTCCGAGCTCTTCTCCGAACGGTTCGGCTGCGTCGTCGGCGTGGAGGACATCGGCCTCCGCACCGCCCACCTGTCACCCTCCGCGTCCGGCGTCGACCTGCCCTGGGCCGCCCCGCAAACCGTGGAGATGATCAGCGAGTTCTCGCGCAGCGACCTGATGCTCGCCCGGCGGGGCTTCCTCGGTACCTCGCTCGCCCTCTCGGCCGGGTCCGCCCTGATCGAGCCCATGCAGCGCTGGCTGGTCCCCACCTCGCCGGCGGGCGCCACGCCGCCCGCCGGCGGCGACCGCTCCCGCCGCGGCCGGCTCTCCAAGCCGGAACTGGACCTGCTGGAGTCCACCACCAAGATGTTCCGCGCCTGGGACGCCCAGTGCGGCGGCGGCCTGCGCCGCAAGGCCGTGGTCGGGCAGCTCCACGAGGTCACCGACCTGCTCCAGGAGCCGCAGGCCGACGAGACGTCCAAACGCCTCTTCAAGGTGGCCGCCGAACTCGCCCAGCTCGCGGGCTGGATGAGCTACGACGTCGGTCTGCACCCCACCGCCCAGAAGTACTTCGTGCTCGCCCTGCACGCCGCCAAGGAGGCCGGCGACCGGTCCCTCGGTTCGTACGTCCTCTCCAGCATGAGCCGGCAGATGATCCACCTCGGCCGGCCCGAGGACGCGCTCGAACTGATCCACCTCGGGCAGTACGGATCACGCGAGACGGCGACGCCCCGCATCCAGGCCATGTTGTATGCGATGGAGGCCCGGGCGTACGCCACCATGGGCCAGCCCGCCAAGTGCAAACGCGCCGTCGGCATGGCGGAGGACTGCTTCTCCGACTGCACCCCCGCGGACGGTGACCCGGACTGGATCCGCTTCTTCTCCGAGGCCGAGCTGAACGCCGAGAACGCCCATTCCTACCGCGACCTGGCCTATGTCGCCGGCCGCAGCCCGATGTACGCCTCGCTCTCCCGCCCCAAGATGCTGCAGGCCGTCCACCTCTTCGAGGAGGACGGCGAGCACCAGCGCTCCTACGCCCTGAACCTGATCGGCCTGGCCACCGTCGACCTCATGGAACGGGAGCCCGAGGCGTCCACCGTCCATCTGGCCAAGGCCCTGCGGATCGCCAAGCAGGTGCGCTCGGAGCGGGTCAACAACCGGCTCCGCAAGACCGTCGACACCGCGGTCCGCGACTTCGGGGGCGTCGACGAGGTCCGCGACCTCACCGAGCAGCTCGCGCTCCATCTGCCGGAATCCGTGGAGCCCGCTCCTGCCTGAGCCCGCCTCAACAGCCCGCCTGACCCGGCCCGCTGCTCCCGCCTGACCCGCCGGGCCCTCGGCCCCCGCAGGACGCACGGCCCCCAGACCCCGGCCGCGGCGACCGTCCCGTACAGCCCGACTCGGCTCCCCCACGCCAGTCAGACGTCGGACGGCCGCCGCGGTCGGCCTTCTTCGCGGAGGGTGACCGCGGCGGCCGTACGGTCACCCCGCCGCGCACCGGAACCCCCACGCGCTTCACCCGCCCGTAACACTCCCGCCGCCTTCGTCACCGGCGCGAAACAACCGGCTGCCCTGACCGAAACCGCGCTGCGTCAGCCTCGAGGCACCACCGGCCCACAGCGAACCCCGCCCGCACGGGGGCACGGGCCCCGCTGCGAGGAGACACGGATCGTGAATGGAGCGGATACCGCGTTCGTACTGATCAGCGCCGCGCTCGTGATGCTGATGACACCCGGCCTGGCCTTTTTCTACGGCGGAATGGTCCGGGTGAAGAGCGCTCTGAACATGCTGATGATGTCGTTCGTCTCCCTCGGCATCGTCACCGTGCTGTGGGTGCTCTACGGCTACTCGCTCGCTTTCGGTGACGACATCGGTGGAGGAGTGCTCGGCGACCTCGGGCACGTGGGCCTCAGGGGGATCAGGCCGGAGACGCTCACGGGCGGCAAGGAGGGGATCCCGGTCCTGGCCTTCGCCCTCTTCCAGCTGATGTTCGCGGTGATCACGCCCGCCCTGATGAGCGGCGCCCTCGCCGACCGGGTGCGGTTCAGCGCGTGGTGCCTGTTCATCACCCTCTGGGTCAGCCTGGTCTACTTCCCGGTCGCCCACTGGGTCTGGCACGCGGACGGCTGGCTGTTCAAGCTCAAGGTGATCGACTTCGCGGGCGGTACGGCCGTCCACATCAACGCGGGCGTCGGTGCCCTCGCCGCCCTCCTCGTCGTCGGCAAGCGCATCGGCTTCCGCAAGGACCCCATGCGCCCGCACAGCCTCCCCCTGGTGATGCTCGGCGCGGGCCTGCTGTGGTTCGGCTGGTTCGGTTTCAACGCCGGTTCGGCGCTCGCCGCCAACGGCACCGCCGCCACCATGGCCCTCAACACCCAGGTGGCCACCGGCGCCGCGATGCTCGGCTGGCTCGCCTACGAACGCGTCCGGCACGGCGCCTTCACCACCCTGGGCGCCGCCTCCGGAGCCGTCGCCGGCCTCGTCGCCATCACCCCGTCCGGCGCCGCCGTGAACGCCTTCGGCGCGATCCTCATCGGCCTCGTCGCCGGAATCGCCTGCTCTTGGGCCGTCGGCCTCAAGTTCCGCCTCGGCTACGACGACTCGCTCGACGTCATCGGCGTCCACCTCGTCGGCGGCGTCATCGGCACCCTCCTCGTCGGCGTCCTCGCCGTCGACGGCGTCGGCGGTGCCACCCAGCTCGGCCGGCAGGCCGCCGGCGCGTTCTCGGTCATGGCGTACTCGTTCGCCGTCTCCTGGCTGCTCGCCAAGCTCGTGGACCGTATCGTCGGCTTCCGCGCCACGGAGGACGACGAGATCGCCGGGCTCGACCGGGCGTTCCACGCCGAGACCGCGTACGACCACAGCGCGGTGGGCGGTACCAGCGCCACCACGGCCCTCCGCGGCGCGCCCGCCCCGGACCGGCGGCCGGAGTCCCTCCGGGCGGAAGACCGGCCGGAAGACCGACCGGACAACACGCCGGACAACAAGAAGGTGGACGCATGAAGCTCGTCACCGCCGTCGTCAAACCGCACCGCGTCGACGAGATCAAGGACGCCCTGCAGCGGTTCGGCATCCAGGGGCTGACCATCAGCGACGTGCAGGGACACGGCAGGCAGCGCGGCCACACCGAGGTCTACCGGGGAGCCGAGTACCGGATCGACACCCTCCCCAAGTCCCGCATCGAGGTCCTCGTCGAGGACCCGGACGCCGCCGACGTCGTCGACGTCATCGTCCGCACCGCACGCACCGGCAAGATCGGCGACGGCAAGGTCTGGGTCGTCCCCGTCGAGACCGTCGTCCGCGTCCGCACCGGCGAACGCGGACCCGACGCCCTCTGAACCACCCACCAGGGAGCCCGAGTTGACCGAAACCCACCTGCGATCCGCCGACTCGGGCACCGACTGCTACGCGGCGGCCCGGCTGCGCCTGCTGCACGACCGCGGCCGCAGCGGGCCGGCCCTGCGGGCCGAGCTCGCCCGGCTCACCGACGGCTGGCTCACCGGCCTCCTCGGCCGCGCCGACGGCGTCGCCCTCGCCGCCGTCGGCGGCTACGGCCGCGGCGAACTGTCGCCCCGCAGCGACCTCGACCTCCTCCTGCTGCACGCGCCCGGCGCCGACCCGGCGCACGTCGCCGCCGTTGCCGACCGCCTCTGGTACCCGGTCTGGGACCTCGGCCTCGCCCTCGACCACGCCGTCCGCACCCCGGCCGGCGCCCGCCGGACCGCCGCCGACGACCTCAAGGTCCACCTCGGCCTGCTCGACGCCCGCCACCTCGCCGGCGACCCCGCCCTCACCGCCGCCGTCCGCGCCACCGCCTACGCCGACTGGCGCGACCGCGCCCCCGCCCGGCTGCCCGAACTCCGCGAACTCGGCGAGGAACGCGCCCGCCACCACGGCGACCTGCGCTTCCTCCTCGAACCCGACCTCAAGGAGGCCCGTGGCGGCCTCCGCGACGCCACCGCGCTGCGCGCCGTCGCCGCCTCCTGGCTCGCCGACGCCCCCCGCGCTGGCCTGGAGCCCGCCCGCGAACTGCTCCTCGACACCCGCGACGCCCTCCACCTCACCACCGGCCGCGCCACCGACCGCCTCACCCTCCAGGAACAGGACCAGGTCGCCGCCGCCCTCGGCCACCCGGACGCCGACGCGCTGCTGCGCCGCGTCTACGAGGCGGCGGGCACCGTCGCGTACGCGGCCGACGTCGTCTGGCGCGAGGCCGGCCGGGTCCTGCGGGCGCGCTCCGGACGGCCCCGGGTGCGGCGGGTGCTCGGGGGCCGGGGCGGGCGCGGCGGCTTCACCGAACCGGAACGGCTCCCGCTCGCCGAGGGCGTCGTCGAACAGGACGGCGAGGCGGTCCTCGCCCGGACGGCCCGGCCCGAGCACGACCCCGTCCTGCCCCTGCGCGCCGCCGCCGCGGCCGCCCGGGCCGGACTGCCGCTCGCCGCGCACACCGTCCGCCGGCTGGCCGCCGCCGGACCGCTGCCCGCACCCTGGCCCGCCGAGGCGCGCGAGCACTTCGTCACGCTCCTCGGGGCCGGCCCGCACACCGTCGCCGTGTGGGAGGCGCTGGAGGCGGAGGGCGTCATGTCCCGGCTGTTGCCGGAGTGGGAACGCGTCCGCTGCCGGCCGCAGCGCAATCCCGTCCACCGGTGGACCGTCGACCGGCACCTGATCGAGACGTGCGTCCGGGCCGCCGCCCTCACGCGTCGGGTCGACCGCCCGGATCTTCTTCTCGTCGCGGCGCTCCTGCACGATCTGGGGAAGGGGCTGCCCGGTGACCATTCGGTGACCGGGGAGGCCGTCGCCCGCGAGGTCGCGCCGCGGCTCGGGTTCGGGCCCGGGGACGCGGCCACCCTCGCCGTTCTCGTCCGGCACCATCTGCTGCTCGTCGAGACCGCGACCCGGCGGGACCTCGACGATCCGGCGACGGTGCGGGTGGTGACGGAGGCGGTTCCGGACGCTCCGACGCTGGATCTGCTGCACGCCCTCACGGAGGCGGACGCGCTCGCGACCGGGCCGGCGGCGTGGAACTCCTGGCGGGCGTCGCTGGTTTCCGGTCTGGTGCGGCGGGCGGCGGCGGCCCTGGCGGGGGAGTCGGCCGCCGGGCGCGCGCAGGCCCCGGAGCCCTCCGCCGCGCAGGAGCGCCTCGCGGCGGAGGCACGGAGCTCCGGCTCGCCGGTGGTGACGCTGTCCGTCGGGGACGACGGTGTGGAGCTGCTGATGGCCGTCCCCGACCAGCCCGGCGTGCTGGCCGCCGCCGCGGGCGTGCTCGCGCTGCGGCGGCTCACCGTGCGGGCCGCGGATCTGCGGTCGGTCGCCGGCGTCCTGCTACTTCGGTGGCGGGTGGCGGCGGAGTACGGCGATCCGCCGTCGGGGGTGCGGCTGCGGGACGATCTCGTGCGGGCGTTGGACGGGTCGCTGGATGTCGGGGGGCGGCTGGCGGAGCGCGAGGCGGCTTACGCGGGGCGCCGCCGTGCCCTGCCTCCGGCCGCGCCCTCCGTCTCCGTCTGCGACGGCGGATCCCACGACGCGACCGTCCTGGAGGTGCGGGCCGAGGACGCTCCCGGGCTGCTGTACCGGATCGGGCGGGCGCTGGAGGGGGCGGGGGTGTGGGTGCGGAGTGCGCATGTGTCGACGTTGGGGGCGAGCGTGGTGGATGCGTTTTATGTGACGGGGGTGGATGGGGTTCCTCTGCGGGAGGCGGGGGCTGTGGCTGAGGCGGTGGAGCGGGCGTTGCGGTAGCGCCTGCGGCGGGCTGTGCCCCGGTCCCGCCCTTTCTCCGTTTCCTGGGGGCGAGCCCCCAGCCCCCTGCGCGGTTGTCCTCAAGCGCCGGACGGGCTGAATCCAGCCCGTCCGGCGCTTGAGGACGAGCGGCGAAGCCGCGACAAGGGGGTCTGGGGCGCAGCCCCAGGAAACGGAGAAAGGGCGGGACCGGGGCCACCCCCACCGAAGGTGCGGATACCCTGGAGGGCGATTCACACCGCCCCCGACCCCGAGGACCGACGAGCGCCGTGTTCGATACCCTTTCCGATCGCCTCGCAGCCACCTTCAAGAGCCTCCGCGGCAAGGGGCGCCTGAGCGAGGCGGACATCGACGCCACCGCTCGCGAGATCCGCATCGCCCTGCTGGAAGCGGACGTCGCCCTTCCGGTCGTCCGGGCCTTCATCAAGCAGGTCAAGGAGCGCGCCACCGGCGAAGAGGTCTCCAAGGCCCTCAACCCGGCCCAGCAGGTCGTCAAGATCGTCAACGACGAGCTGGTCGGGATCCTCGGCGGCGAGACCCGCCGCCTCCGCTTCGCCAAGACCGCCCCGACCGTGATCATGCTCGCGGGTCTCCAGGGTGCCGGTAAGACGACCCTCGCCGGCAAGCTCGGCCTCTGGCTGAAGAGCCAGGGCCACAGCCCGCTGCTGGTCGCCTGCGACCTCCAGCGCCCCAACGCCGTCAACCAGCTCAGCGTCGTCGCCGAGCGCGCCGGGGTGGCCGTCTACGCGCCGCAGCCGGGCAACGGCGTGGGCGACCCGGTGCAGGTGGCCAAGGACTCGATCGAGTACGCGAAGTCCAAGGTCCACGACATCGTCATCGTGGACACCGCCGGCCGCCTCGGCATCGACGCCGAGATGATGCAGCAGGCCGCGGACATCCGCGACGCGGTGAACCCGGACGAGACGCTGTTCGTCGTCGACGCGATGATCGGCCAGGACGCCGTCAACACGGCGGAGGCGTTCCGGGACGGCGTCGGCTTCGACGGCGTCGTGCTGTCCAAGCTGGACGGCGACGCCCGCGGTGGTGCCGCGCTCTCTATCGCGCACGTCACCGGCAAGCAGATCATGTTCGCCTCCAACGGCGAGAAGCTGGACGACTTCGACGCGTTCCACCCGGACCGCATGGCGTCCCGCATCCTCGACATGGGCGACATGCTCACCCTGATCGAGAAGGCCGAGCAGACCTTCAGCCAGGCCGAGGCCGAGAAGATGGCGGCCAAGCTGGCGAAGGGCCCCAAGGAGTTCACGCTCGACGACTTCCTGGCCCAGATGGAGCAGGTCCGGAAGATGGGCTCCATCTCCAAGCTGCTCGGCATGCTGCCCGGCATGGGGCAGATCAAGGACCAGATCAACAACCTCGACGAGCGCGACGTGGACCGCACGGCCGCGATCATCAAGTCGATGACGCCGGCCGAGCGCCAGGACCCGACGATCATCAACGGTTCGCGCCGGGCGCGTATCGCCAAGGGTTCGGGCGTGGACGTCAGCGCGGTCAAGAACCTGGTCGAGCGCTTCTTCGACGCCCGCAAGATGATGTCGCGCATGGCGCAGGGCGGCGGTATGCCGGGCATGCCGGGGATCCCCGGGATGGGCGGCGGCGCCGGCAAGAAGAAGAAGCAGCAGAAGCAGAGCAAGGGCAAGCGGCAGAGCGGCAACCCGATGAAGCGCAAGGCGGAGGAGCAGGCCGCCGCCGCGCGCCGGGAACAGGCCGCGGCCAACCCGCTGGGCCTGCCCGCCGGCCAGGACGCCAAGAACTTCGAACTCCCCGACGAATTCAAGAAGTTCATGGGCTGAGGCGCACCGCCTGAGACCGAACAAGCCCCCGGCCGCCGGCCGGGGGCTTTTCACCTGCCCCCGGGCGCCCCGCCGTTGTCACACCCGCCGTTACTACACGCGTGCGATGAGATAGCGGAACACATTCGGCATCCACACCGTGCCGTCCCCGCGCAGATACGGGTGGACGGCCTCGGTGAGTTCCTTCGACACCTGCTCCTGGTCGGTGGTCCGGGTGGCCGCGTCGAAGGCGCCCGTCGAGAGCAGCCCGCGGACCGCGCTCGCCAGATCCGCGTAGCCGTACGGGCAGGAGACCCGCCCCGAGCCGTCCGGCCGCAGCCCGGCCATCCGGGCCAGGTCCTCCAGGTCGTCCCGGCCGCTCGGCCGCCAGTGCGCCGCGGTGGCCATCGGGTCGGCCAGCCGGGCCGCCACCCGGAGCGCTCCGGAGGCAGCGCAGCGCTCCGGCGGGCCCCAGCCGGCCAGCACGACCGGCGCGCCGCGCCGGGACCGCGCGGCGGCCTGCCGCAGCGCCTCCGCCATCTCCCGGGCGCCGCCGCCCGCGCAGTAGAGCGGGTCGAAGGCCGTGACGAGGGTGAACGGGGGGTCCGCGGGATCCGCGACGCCGTTCACGTCGCCGTGTCCCAGCCGGACCGGCACGCTGGAGGGGTGGGCCGCCAGCCGCTCCCGGGCGAGGTCGAGCCGGCGTTCGTCCGTGTCGATGCCGCTGACGGTGGCTCCGCGGGAGGCCGCCATCAGCAAGGCCAGTCCCGATCCGCAGCCCAGGCTCAGCAACCGGGTCCCGTCATCGACTTCCAGCCGCTCGTAGACCGCTTCGTACAGCGGCACGAGCATGCGTTCCTGGATTTCCGCCCAGTCGCGGACCCGCGACCGGGGCGGCGACGGGGACGGCCGGTGCCGTCGCACGAGCGTGGGTGTCATCGCATGCGCCCCAATCCACCGAATTCGGTTTCCTGACCGAAGTGCCGCCCCCCATGTGCTGTCGTGCACGCGGTTCCGCCGAACCGCCCCCCAAGCCAGGGAACCCCGCTTCCGCCCGGGAGTCCAGGGGGTACGGCGAGAAGTTCCCCCACCGCCCAAGATGGCATGTGCCGCGCCGGACCGCATGAGATGAATACCCAGCCGCAAACCCTGAACGGGCCGACAACGCGGGGTTGCGGCCGGACGGATTCACACTCGGCCCGACCGGGCCCGTACCATTCGCACCATGGCAAAGGCTCCCATTCTCACTCCGCAGGCGGAAGACTTCCCGCGCTGGTACCAGGACCTGATCAACAAGGCCGAACTGGCCGACAACGGCCCGGTGCGCGGCACCATGGTCATCCGCCCGTACGGCTACGGGCTGTGGGAGCGCATGCAGCAGGAGATGGACGCCCGGATCAAGGACGCGGGCGCCTCCAACGCGTACTTCCCGCTGTTCATCCCGCAGTCGTACCTGACGCGCGAGGCCGAGCACGTGGAGGGCTTCGCCCCCGAGCTCGCGGTCGTCACGCACGGCGGCGGCAAGGAGCTGGAGGAGCCGGTCGTCGTCCGGCCCACCTCCGAGACGATCATCAACGAGTACTTCTCCAAGTGGGTGCAGAGCTACCGCGACCTGCCCCTGCTGATCAACCAGTGGGCCAACGTGGTCCGTTGGGAGATGCGCCCCCGCGTCTTCCTGCGCACCAGCGAGTTCCTCTGGCAGGAGGGCCACACGGCGCACGCGACCTACGAGGACGCGCGCGACTACGCGGCGCGCATCCACCGGGACGTGTACTACGACTTCATGGTCAACGTCCTGGGCATCGACGTGGTCCTCGGCCGCAAGACGCCCAAGGAGCGCTTCGCCGGCGCGATCAACACCCTCACGCTCGAAGGCATGATGCGCGACGGCAAGGCCCTCCAGATGGGCACCAGCCACGAGCTCGGCCAGAACTTCGCCAAGGCGTTCAACACCTCGTACCTGTCCAAGGACGGGCAGCAGGAGCTCGTCTGGCAGACCTCGTGGGGCGTCTCGACCCGTATGGTCGGCGGCCTGATCATGTCGCACGGCGACGACAGCGGCCTGCGCGTCCCGCCGCGCCTGGCGCCGGTGCAGGCCGTCGTCCTCGCGATCAAGGGCGACGACGCCGTCATCGCCAAGGTCCGTGAGATCGGCGACCGGCTGAAGGCCGCGGGCGTCCGCGTCCAGGTCGACGACCGCACGGACACCCCCTTCGGCCGCCGCGCCGTGGACTGGGAGCTCAAGGGCGTTCCGGTCCGCATCGAGATCGGCCCGCGCGACCTGGAGAACGGCACCGCGATGCTGGCCCGCCGCATCCCCGGCGGCAAGGAGCCGGTGCGCATCGAGGAGCTCACCGCGCTGCTGCCCAAGGTGCTGGAGGAGGACCAGGCGCTGCTGCTGAGCCAGTCCCGTGAGCGCCGCGAGGAGCGGACGTCGGACGTGTCCACCATCGAGGAGGCCGCCGAGGCCGCCGTCGCCGGTGGCTGGGCGCGGATCCCGTGGTCGGTGCTGGGCGCCGAGGGCGAGGCCAAGCTGGCCGAGCGGGCGGTGACCGTGCGCTGCCTGGTGACCGAGGACGGCGGGGTGCCGGAGACGGACGACGCCCCGGGCGCGCTGGCCATCGTCGCGCGGGCCTACTGAGGTTCAGGGCGTCACCGAACCCCGGCCGGGGCGGGACTGACTCGTGCGTCAGTTTCGCCCCGGCTTGCGAACAGGTGCGCGTACTTCTGCGGCTTCTCCGTACTTCTGTGCAGATCGGGGTACCCGCCCTCGTCGCGGCGGGTGGCCCGGTATCGCAGGGATACTGACTGGTACGTGCAAATTATTTGGGATGGCCCGGTATCGGAACACCGGGCGGTCCCGACTCGTTGTCACGACGTGAGCACGACACCACCTGTTCTCGCCGCAGAACTGGCGCAGGCGTGGGCCGACATTCAGCGGTTCCACCCCGAGCTGCCGGATCTCGCCGCGCCCGAATCCTTGATCGGGGAGTCGTCGTCCGCGTGCGGCGCCGAGCTCTCCTTCGAAAGGCTGCTGCACGAGGCAGTGCACGGCATCGCGGCCGCCCGCGGTGTCCGGGACACCTCACGCGCCGGCCGCTACCACAACCGCCGGTTCCTGGCGATCGCCGAGGAGCTGGGCCTCGACCACAGCGACGAGCCGCATCCCAGCAGCGGCTTCTCCCTGGTCGTGCTCAACCCGGAGGCGCGCCGCCGCTACCGCGCCACCATCGACAGACTGCAGCGCGCCCTGAAGGCGCACACGATGGCCACCACGGCCGACACCTCGCGCACCTTCCGCGGACCGGCCGCCCGGCACGGTTCGTCGGGCGGCGGCGTGCGGGTCAAGGCCGTGTGCGACTGCGGGCGGAACGTCCGCGTGGTGCCGTCCGTGCTCGCCCAGGCGCCGATCATGTGCGGTGGCTGCGGCCAGCCGTTCCGCATCCCCGAGGCGATGTCCGTGGGGTGACGCGGGCCCCGGCCGGCGCCCTCCGGCCGGGGTCGGGTGATGTTCGTGCGTCCGGGCGCGTATGGCACAATGGGGGGCTGTACTCGACAGTCGTACAGGACCCCTCTCTCCTCCGGCTGACGCGTCCATCGGGCACTCCGAGTACCGCAACCCCACGTGGCATCTTGTTGTGCCCACCACGTCAAGACCAGGAGACACCACTCCAGTGGCAGTCAAGATCAAGCTGAAGCGTCTGGGCAAGATCCGTTCGCCTCACTACCGCATCGTCGTCGCCGACTCCCGTACCCGCCGTGACGGCCGGGCCATCGAGGAGATCGGCCTGTACCACCCGGTGCAGAACCCCTCGCGCATCGAGGTGAACTCCGAGCGCGTCCAGTACTGGCTGGGTGTCGGCGCGCAGCCGACCGAGCCCGTCATGGCCATCCTCAAGGTCACCGGCGACTGGCAGAAGTTCAAGGGCCTCCCGGCCCCGGCCCCGATGCTCGTGGCCGAGCCCAAGGACAAGCGCGCCGCGTTCGAGGCGTTCACCAAGGCCCTCGAGGCCAACGAGGCGAAGGGTGAGGCCATCACCCCGAAGGCCAAGAAGTCGGGGAAGAAGGACGAGGCTGCCGACGCCGCCGAGTCCGCTGAGTCGACCGAGGCCTGAGCATGCTGGAGGAGGCCCTTGAACATCTGGTCAAGGGCATCGTCGACAACCCCGACGAGGTGCAGGTGGCGTCACGCACCCTGCGCCGCGGGCGCGTGCTGGAAGTCCGGGTCCACCCGGACGACCTCGGCAAGGTGATCGGCCGCAACGGCCGTACCGCCCGAGCGCTGCGGACCGTCGTGGGCGCCATCGGCGGCCGGGGCATCCGCGTCGACCTCGTCGACGTGGACCAGGTTCGCTGAACGGGCGGCAGGCATCGGCACGGGCCGGGAAGGGATCCCCTTCCCGGCCCGTTGTCGTGTGGGAGGGGCGTTTCGGGGCGCCCCAGGATCGTGGAGAAGGAACGGAATCGTGCAGCTCGTAGTGGGCAGGATCGGCCGCGCCCATGGCATCAAGGGCGAGGTCACCGTCGAGGTGCGGACGGACGAGCCCGAGCTGAGGCTCGGCCCGGGCGCCGTACTGGTCACCGACCCCGCCGGCGTGGGACCGCTCACCGTCGAGAGCGGCCGGGTGCACAGCGGCCGGCTGCTGCTGCGGTTCGCCGGCGTCCCCGACCGGACGGCCGCCGAGGCGCTCCGCAACACCCTCCTGATCGCGGACGTCGACCCGGACGAGACCCCGGAGGACCCCGACGAGTTCTACGACCACCAGTTGGTGGACCTGGACGTCGTCACGGTCGACGGGACCGAGGTCGGCCGCATCACCGAGATCGCCCACCTGCCGTCGCAGGACCTCTTCATCGTCGAACGCCCCGACGGCGGCGAGGTGATGATCCCCTTCGTCGAGGAGATCGTCACCGAGATCGACCTGGACGCGCAGCGCGCCGTCGTCGATCCGCCGCCCGGGCTGCTCGACGCCGAGCGGGCCGTGATCGCCGGCAGCCGGGACGAGTCCGGCGAAGAGTCTGGTGACAAGAGCGGTGACGAGGGTGACCGCTGATGCGCCTCGACGTCGTCACGATCTTCCCCGAGTACCTCGAACCGCTGAACGTCTCGCTCGTCGGCAAGGCCCGCGCCCGTGGGCAGCTCGACGTCCGCATCCACGACCTGCGGGAATGGACGCACGACAAGCACAACACCGTCGACGACACCCCGTACGGCGGCGGCCCCGGCATGGTGATGAAGCCCGAGCCGTGGGGTGAGGCGCTGGACTCCGTCGTCGGCTCGGGCTCCGGCTCCGGCGAGGACGTGCCGACGATCGTCGTCCCCACGCCCAGCGGCCGGCCCTTCACCCAGGAACTGGCCGTCGAGCTGTCGGCCAAGCCCTGGCTGGTCTTCACCCCCGCCCGCTACGAGGGCATCGACCGCCGGGTGATCGAGGAGTACGGCGAGCGGTTCGACGTCCGCGAGGTCTCGATCGGCGACTACGTGCTGGCCGGCGGCGAGGCCCCGGTGCTCGTCATGGTCGAGGCCATCGCCCGGCTGCTGCCCGGCGTCCTCGGCAACGCCGAGTCGCACCGCGACGACTCCTTCGCCCCCGGCGCCATGGCCGACCTGCTGGAGGGCCCGGTCTACACCAAGCCGCCGGAGTGGCGCGGCCGGGGCATCCCCGACGTGCTGCTCAGCGGCCACCACGGGAAGATCGCCCGCTGGCGCCGCGACGAGGCGTTCCGCCGCACCGACGTCAACCGGCCGGACCTCATCGAGCGCGCCGACCCCGCGTCCTTCGACAAGAAGGACCGCGAGATGCTCTCCATCCTCGGCTGGGCCCCGGGTCCCGACGGCCGATTTGGGCGAGTGGCCCCGGACGTGGAAGAATAAGCCGTTGCCTTGCGTCCGGCGCGCGCCCCTGCCACAGGGGGAACGACGTTCGCCGGGGGCAGTACGGCGCCCTTACTTTCCGCACGAATTCCGCCGATGACCTGTGGCATCGGCGAGGAAGAGACGACTCATGTCCTCCCTGCTCGACAACGTCAACGCCGCGTCGCTGCGCACCGACGTCCCCGCCTTCCGTCCCGGTGACACCGTGAACGTCCACGTCCGCGTCATCGAGGGCAACCGCTCCCGCATCCAGCAGTTCAAGGGTGTCGTCATCCGCCGCCAGGGCGCGGGCATCAGCGAGACCTTCACCGTCCGCAAGGTCTCCTTCTCGGTCGGCGTCGAGCGCACCTTCCCGGTCCACAGCCCGATCTTCGAGAAGATCGAGCTCGTGACCCGCGGTGACGTCCGTCGCGCCAAGCTGTACTACCTCCGTGAGCTCCGCGGCAAGGCCGCGAAGATCAAGGAGAAGCGCGACAACTGAGCTTCCGCCCGGCGTCCGGGTCCGGCCGGATAGGCTCTCGGACCGATGGACACCGACGCACAGCTTTCGGAGCGCGACCGCTCTCCCCACCCCGAAGGGGGCGAGGAGCAGCGGTCGCGCTCTTCGCGCATACCGGGCCGTTCGACGCTCGCCGGGTCGCCCCGGCGGGTGTGGCGGTGGGTGACCGGCGGCGGGCCGCTGCGCCGGGCGGGGGTGCTGCTGGTCTGCTGCCTGGGCCTCGTGATGCTGGTCAGCGCGTATGTGGTGCAGCCGTTCGTGATCCCGTCGGCGTCGATGGAGAACACCCTGCGGCCCGGCGACCGGGTACTGGTCAACAAGCTGGCCTACCGCTTCGGCGACGAGCCGCGGCGCGGGGACGTGATCGTCTTCGACGGCCTGGGGTCGTTCGTCCAGGAGGAGCCGGCCGAGAACGCGGTGACGAAGGCGGTGCGCAAGGTCGCCTCCTCGGTCGGCCTGATGCAGCCGGCGCCGACGGACTATGTGAAGCGGGTCGTGGGGGTCGGCGGGGACCGGGTGGTGTGCGACCACCGGGGCCGGCTGTCGGTCAACGGACGTGTGATCACCGAGAATTACCTCTTCCCCGGCGACACGGCCTCGCGGGTGCCCTTCCAGGTGGTGGTGCCGGAGGGGCGGCTGTTCGTCCTGGGCGACCACCGCAGCGCGTCCCGGGACTCGCGCGACCACCTGGGGGAGCCGGGCGGCGGCATGGTTCCGGTGGACCGGGTGATCGGCCGGGCGGAGTGGATCGGCTGGCCGCTCGGCCGGTGGACCGCGCTGGACCGGCCGGGCACCTTCGACGACGTGCCCGAGCCGCGCGGCCATGGCGGGGGTGCGCGTGGGGCACCGTAGGGGCGGGCCCCGGTGGTGGCGGGGTACGGGGGCGGGCCGGCGGTACGGGCGCCCCCACGGACGGTACGGGCGTCCCCGGGTGCGGTACGGGCCCCGGCCGGCGGGTTCCGCGCCGGGCGGGAGGGCGGCGCGTCGTCTGGCGGCGCGACGGGTGCGGCGGAACCGGCGGAAGTCCCTGGTCACCGAGGTTCCCGTGCTGCTGTCGGTGGCACTGCTGATCGCTCTGGTGCTGAAGACGTTCCTGGTGCAGGCGTTTGTGATCCCCTCCGGCTCCATGGAGCAGACGATCCGGATCGGCGACCGGGTGCTGGTCGACAAGCTGACGCCCTGGTTCGGCGACCGGCCGAGCCGGGGGGACGTGGTGGTGTTCAAGGACCCGGGGGACTGGCTGGGGGAGGCGGGGGAGCCCGGGGAGGGGTCGGCCGCGGTCAGGGCCGGGCGGCGGGTGCTGTCGTTCGTCGGGCT
This sequence comes from Streptomyces sp. NPDC021100, assembly GCF_044333095.1. Lineage (NCBI taxonomy): Bacteria > Bacillati > Actinomycetota > Actinomycetes > Kitasatosporales > Streptomycetaceae > Streptomyces > Streptomyces sp. NPDC021100. The sequence continues at coordinate 66,957 of NZ_JBIRQH010000001.1, read as the reverse complement.
GCTGCCGTCCGCGGGGGAGCAGGACCTGATCAAACGGGTGGTCGCGGTCGGCGGGGACAGGGTCAAGTGCTGTGACGCGAGCGGCAAAATCATGGTCAACGGTTCGCCGGTCCGCGAGCCGTATGTGCACCCCGGAAATCCGCCGTCCGAGCTGCCGTTCGACGTACGGGTGCCGCGCGGGCGGCTGTTCGTGCTGGGGGATCACCGCTCCGACTCGGCCGATTCACGGTTCCACCTCGCCGAGTCCGGGCACGGTACCGTCCCGGAAGACCTGGTCATCGGCCGTGCCATGGTGATCGCCTGGCCGCCGGGGCACTGGCGCCGGCTGCCGGGGTGACGGAGGTGGCCGACGTCTCCTCGGCTCCGGCGGGCCCGTTCCGGAGGGTGAGGACGTTCCTGGACGGGCGGGGTGAACGGGATGATCCGGACCCCGACCCCTGTGGAACTCCCGCTCGTTAAGGGAGTGGCGGGCCTGCGGCGGATGGCGACAGGCGACAGCGCGGAGTGAGGAGTGGATGTGGGGGATGTGGCGGTCGGCGCCCGGTCCGGCCATGGAGAGCCCGAGAAGCGCCCGGACGGTGCCGGGGACCCGGCCGCGGGGGAACGCGTTCCCCTCTCGCCTGCCTCGCCCCCTTCGCCCCAAGGGCCTCACGGGGGCCCGGGAGGGCCCCCGCCACCGGACGATCTCGGCCGGGTTCCGGACGGGCCGGCGGGCGGTGACCTGCCGGAAGGCCGGGAGCCCGGGGAGCCGGTGTCGCCGGGGAAGGGCGGTAAGTCCGGAAAGGACGGAAAAGCCGGGAAGCAGCGGTCCTTTTGGAAGGAACTGCCGATCCTGATCGGCGTCGCGCTGATCCTCGCGCTCTTCATCAAGACGTTCCTGGTGCAGGCGTTCTCCATCCCTTCCGAGTCGATGCAGGACACCCTCCAGCGCGGCGACCGGGTGCTGGTCGACAAGCTCACCCCCTGGTTCGGCGCCGAGCCCGAGCGCGGCGAGGTGGTCGTCTTCCACGATCCGGGCAGCTGGCTGAAGGACACCCCGGGCGAACAGTCCGGACCGGTGGGCAACGGGGTGCAGAAGGTCCTCAGCTTCGTCGGGCTCATGCCGTCCGCCGGGGAGAAGGACCTGATCAAGCGGGTCATCGCGGTCGGCGGCGACAAGGTCGAGTGCAAGGGCGGCAACAACCCCGTCGTCGTCAACGGCAAGGCGCTCGACGAGCCGTACATCTTCCCCGGGGACACCCCGTGCAGCGACAAGCCCTTCGGGCCGGTCACGGTGCCCAAGGGCAAGCTGTGGGTGATGGGCGACCATCGGCAGAACTCGATGGACTCGCGCTGGCACCAGGACGAGGACGGCGGCTTCGTGCCGGTGGACGACGTCGTCGGCCGCGCGATCGTCGTCGCCTGGCCGCTGAACCGCTGGGCGACGCTGCCCGTCCCCGACACCTTCGACCAGCCCGGTCTGGGCGCGGCCGCCGCCGGGGCGCCCTCGGCGCTGGGCCTCGCGGGGGCCGTCCCGCTGGTGCTGTGGCGCCGCCGCCGGCTGCTCGCCTCCCGCGCCGCGGCCGTGCGCGACTGACGGCGCGCTCCGGCCCCGGGCCTGGCGGTGTGTTCCGGCCTCCGGGCGCCTGACGGCGTGGTCCGCCCGCCCGTCCGCCCCCGTCCGCCCGCCCCCGGCCTCCCGGCCGGGAGGGCTGACGCCGCTCCCGTACCGCGGGTAGGGTGCGATTCCATGCCCCGGCGCGGGGAGCGGATCTTCTACGGGTGGGGGACGCGATGGGCGGAGCGGAACGCGGTGGTCCGGGACGTGCCGGCAGGCTGGTGTCCGGGATCGCCGTGGCCCTCGGCGCCGTCCTCTTCCTCGGCGGCTTCGCGTGGGCGGCGCTCGTCTACAAGCCGTACACCGTCCCCACCGACTCCATGGCCCCGACCATCGCCCGCGGCGCGCGCGTCCTCGCCCAGCGGATCGACGGGGACGACGTCCGGCGCGGCGACGTCGTCGTCTTCCACGACAAGGTGTGGGGCGACATGGCCATGGTCAAACGCGTGGTGGGGGTCGGCGGCGACACCGTCGCCTGCTGCGACCGGCGGGGGCGGATGACGATCAACGGCACCCCCGTAGAGGAACCGTATCTGCACGGCGACGGACCGGCGTCCGGCGCTTTCGGCCCGGTCTCCAGCGGCTTTTCCGCCACCGTGCCCAAGGGGGAGCTGTTCCTGCTCGGCGACCACCGCGCCGACTCCGTCGACTCCCGCTCCCACCTGGGCAAGGACCAGGGCGCGATCCCGCGCGACGCGGTGAGCGCGCGGGTGGACGCCGTGCTCTGGCCGGCCGGTGACCTGGGCGTGCTGTCCCGCCCCGCCGCGTTCGACGCCCTGCCCGGCGGTACGTCGCGGCCCGGCCCCGTGCGCCTGCTGGCCATCGCCGTCGTGGTGGGCGCGGCGCTCATCCTGGGAGGTGCGGCGTACGGCCCGCTCGCCCGCCTGCTGACGCGGCGGACGGCTTCGCGCGGGTCTTCCGACGGGACCGGGAAGGCGGTGGCGCCCCATGGCTGACGCGGCACGGACCGAGGAGACCCGGCGGGCGGCCCGCGTCGTCCTGCTCGACGCCCGGGACCGGATCCTGCTGCTGCACGGCTTCGAACCCGCCGACCCCGGGCGGACCTGGTGGTTCACTCCGGGCGGCGGACTGGAGGGCGACGAGGACTGGGAGGCGGCGGCCCGCCGCGAGCTCGCCGAGGAGACCGGGATCACGGAGATCGAGCTCGGCCCGCCGCTGTGGCGGCGCACCTGCTCGTTCCCCTTCGACGGCCGCCGGTGGGACCAGGAGGAGCGCTACTACCTGGCCCGCACCCGGCAGGCGGGCGCCTGGACCGGCGGCGGGACCGAGCTGGAACGCCGCAGTGTGACCGGACTCCGCTGGTGGACCTGCGGTGAACTCCTCGCCACCCATGAGACGGTGTATCCGACCAGGCTCGCCGAGCTGCTGAGCACGCTGCTCCGAGACGGTCCCCCGCAGGTGCCGGTGCGCCTGGAGACGGAACGCGCCTGACGCACAATGGGGGGACGCACGGCTGAAGGGGAACATGCCATGAGCGCCGAGGACCTCGAGAAGTACGAGACCGAGATGGAGCTGAAGCTCTACCGGGAGTACCGCGACGTCGTCGGTCTGTTCAAATACGTGATCGAGACCGAGCGGCGCTTCTACCTGACCAACGACTACGAGATGCAGGTCCACTCCGTCCAGGGCGAGGTCTTCTTCGAGGTCTCGATGGCGGACGCCTGGGTCTGGGACATGTACCGGCCCGCCCGCTTCGTCAAACAGGTGCGGGTCCTGACGTTCAAGGACGTCAACATCGAGGAGCTCAACAAGAGCGATCTCGACCTTCCGAGTGGCTGAGTTCTCCACAACCGGCGGGTTGTCCACAGGATTCGACCAAGATCCCCCACTTCCGCCCGGAGGCCGCACCGTCGGTCCCGGGAGGTGGTGCGGATGGACGCGCGACGGGCGCTGGGGCGCTACGGGGAGGACCTGGCGGTACGCCGGCTGACGGAGGCCGGGATGACGGTGCTGGCCCGCAACTGGCGCTGCCGCGAGGGCGAGATCGACGTGGTGGCGCACGACCGGGACGCGCTGGTCGTGTGCGAGGTGAAGACCCGCAGGGCGGGCGCCTACCAGCATCCGATGGCGGCCCTCACGGCCGTCAAGACCGAGCGGCTGCGCCGGCTCGCGGGGCGCTGGCTGGAGCGGTACGGCGGCCCGCCCCCGGGCGGGGTCCGTATCGACCTGGTCGGCGTGGTGCTCCCGGAGCGGGGCGCCCCCGAGGTGCAGCACGTCAGGGGGGTGGCGTGATGGGCTTCGCCCGTACGTGCTCGGTCGCCCTGGTCGGGGTGGAAGGGGTGGTGGTCGAGGTCCAGGCCGACCTCGAACCCGGCGTCGCCGCCTTCACCCTCGTCGGGCTGCCCGACAAGAGCCTCTCCGAGAGCCGGGACCGGGTCCGCGCCGCCATCTCCAATTCGGGCGGCGAGTGGCCACAGCGGAAGCTGACGGTGGGTCTGAGCCCCGCGTCCGTCCCCAAGGGCGGCAGCGGCTTCGACCTGGCCGTCGCCTGCGCGGTGCTGGGCGCCGCCGAGCGCATCGACCCGCGGCGGATCGCCGACCTGGTGATGATCGGGGAACTGGGCCTCGACGGCCGGGTCCGCCCGGTGCGGGGCGTGCTGCCGGCCGTCCTCGCGGCGGCGGACGCCGGGTACCGGCAGGTCGTCGTCCCCGAGCGCGCCGCCGCCGAGGCGGCGCTGGTGCCCGGCGTCGCGGTGCTCGGGGTGCGCAGCCTCCGCCAGCTGGTGGCCGTCCTCACCGACGAGCCCGTGCCCGAGGAGGCGGACCCCGAACGGGACGGCCGCCCCGACCCGCTGCTCGCCGGGCTGGCGGTGCCCGGCGCGGGCCAGGGCATGGGCGCGGGCGCGGCTTCCGGCGGAGACCGCGGGCACACGCCCGACCTCGCCGAGGTCGCGGGCCAGCAGCGGGCGCGCCGGGCGCTGGAGGTGTCCGCCGCCGGGCGGCACCACCTGTTCCTGCTGGGCCCGCCGGGCGCGGGCAAGACCATGCTCGCCGAGCGGCTGCCCGGCCTGCTGCCGCCGCTCACCCCGGAGGAGTCGCTGGAGGTCACGGCGGTCCACTCGGTGGCGGGCACCCTCCCGGCCGGCCAGCCGCTGATCGACCGGCCGCCCTACTGCGCACCGCACCACTCGGCCTCGATGGCCTCGTTGGTCGGCGGGGGCTCGGGGATGCCCAGGCCGGGCGCGGTGTCGCTGGCTCACCATGGGATTTTGTTTTTGGACGAGGCGCCCGAATGCTCCCCTCGTGTCCTGGACGCCCTGCGGCAGCCGCTGGAGTCCGGGCAGGTGGTGGTGGCCCGCTCGGGCGGGGTGATGCGGCTCCCGGCCCGGTTCCTGCTGGCCCTGGCCGCCAATCCCTGTCCGTGCGGTCGGCACGGGCTCAGCGGGGACGGCTGCGACTGTGCGCCCAGGACCGTACGGCGCTATCTGGCCCGCCTCTCCGGGCCGTTGCTCGACCGGGTCGACCTCCGGGTGACCGTCGAACCGGTGGCCCGCGCGGAGCTGGTGGGGCTCGGCCCGGGCGCCGAGAGCTCCGCGACGGTCGGCGCCCGGGTGCGGGCCGCCCGCGAACGGGCCGCCGCGCGGTACGCGGGCACGCCCTGGCGCACCAACAGCGAGGTCCCGGGGCACGAACTGCGCACCCGCTGGCTCGTCGAGCCGGAGGCCCTGCGGGATGCCGAACGGGACATGGAACGCGGCCTGCTCACCGCGCGCGGGCTGGACCGGGTGCTCAGGGTCGCCTGGACCGTCGCCGACCTGGCGGGCCACGCCCGGCCGTCGGCGGACGACGTCCGTCAGGCGCTCGAACTGCGCACCGGCGTCCGGCGGGGCGCGGTGGCGGCCGGGGCCGGGGGGCTGCTGTGACGGGGGTGCGGGACGGTGTGGGTGCCGGGGCCGGAGGGGGCGCCGGAGCCGGTGAAGCCGGCCGGGACGCCGGCGTGGTGGCCGGCGGACGGGCGGGCGCACGGACGACCGCCGCCGACGGTGCGGACGCCGGTGCCGGGGCCGCTGCCGGGGCCGTTGTCGCCCGTGGGGCCGTGGGCGACGAGGAGCGGCTGGCCCGGGTCGCGTTGACGCGGCTCACCGAGCCCGGGGACGAGGTCGTGGGCCGCTGGCTGCGGGAGTTGGGCGCCCCCGCCCTCGTACGCGGGCTCCTCGGGGGCGGGCCGCCGCCCAAGGGGGCCAGGAGCGAGCGGCTGGCCGGGTGCCGGGCCCGGGCCGCCGCGCTCGATCCGGCGGGTGACCTCGCCTCCGTGGCACGGCTCGGCGGGCGGTTCGTCTGTCCCGGCGAGCCCGAGTGGCCGACGCAGCTCGACGACCTCGGGGACGCCCGGCCGCTCGGCCTCTGGGTGCGGGGGACCGCCGACCTCCGGCTGTGGGCGCTGCGTTCCGTGGCCGTGGTGGGCGCCCGGGCGTGCAGCGACTACGGCTCGCACATGGCCGCCGTCCTCGGCGCCGGCCTCGCCGAGCGCGGCTGGGTGGTCGTCTCCGGCGCCGCGTACGGGGTCGACGGCGCGGCCCACCGCGGGGCGCTCGCCGCCGGCGGGGCGACCGCGGCCGTCCTGGCCTGCGGAGTGGACGTGCCTTACCCGCGCGGCCACGCCCAACTGCTCGGCCGGATAGCGGAACAGGGCCTCGTCCTCGCCGAACTGCCGCCGGGCGGCCACCCCACCCGCGGCCGGTTCGTCCTGCGGAACCGGGTCATCGCCGCCCTCACCCGCGGCACGGTCGTCGTGGAGGCGGAGTACCGCAGCGGTTCGCTCGTCACGGCGCGGCGCGCCCGGGCGTTGGGCCGGCACACGATGGGCGTCCCCGGCCCGGTCACCTCCGGCCTCTCGGCCGGCGTGCACGAACTGCTGCGCGAGGGCGCCACACTGGTGACCGACGCGGACGAGGTCGCCGAACTGGTGGGCGCCATGGGGGAGCTGGCGCCCGAACGCCGGGGGCCCGCCGTCCCCCGGGACCTGCTCGCCCCTCAGACGGCGGCCGTCCTGGAAGCCGTCCCCGGCTCCGGCGGCGACACCGCCCGGATCGCCCTCAACGCCGGGCTGAGCAGGGACACCACGCTCGGCAGGCTCTACGAACTGCACGGCCTGGGCTTCGTCGCACGCCGGGGCGACCACTGGCGCCCGGTCGCGCGGGCGTCAACATCCGTCCCCTCCAAGCCCCTCGGACGGCGCCCCTCCATGCGGCGAGGCGGTTCTTGACCTGGGGCGATCGGGTGAAAGGGTTAAGGACATGACCGCCAAGACCGCGGTGACCCCGGCGGCCCCGGCGCCGGGCCGCGCCCCCGCCGGGCCCCGCACGGTCCCGGGGCACGGCCGCCGGCCGAGAGCACGTCCGGTGGCTGTGCTCTCGGCCGGCGGCCGTGCGGACCGCCGAGCGGGCCCGAGGGACACGGTCGCTCCCCGCAGCGCGCCGGTCACGCTACGCTCACGGGATTCCGGCCATGCGGATGGATCCTGTCGCACCTGATCCACGTCACAGCAGAACGGCTCAAGACGACGAATGCCCCAGCAACCCTCCGGATCGGACCGCGCGGCGGCGCCGCCCGCGGCGCGCGGCGCCGCCCGCCCGCCCGCACCCTCGACCCTCGACGAGCTGTGGCGCTCGTACAAGGCGTCGGGTGACGAAAGGCTGCGGGAGCAGCTGATCCTTCACTACTCACCGCTGGTGAAGTACGTGGCGGGACGGGTCAGCGTCGGGCTGCCGTCCAATGTGGAGCAGGCGGACTTCGTCTCGTCCGGGATCTTCGGACTGATCGACGCGATCGAGAAGTTCGATCCCGCCCGCTCCATCAAGTTCGAGACCTACGCGATCACCCGCATCCGGGGCGCGATGATCGACGAACTGCGGGCGCTGGACTGGATCCCCCGGTCCGTCCGGCAGAAGGCGCGGGCCGTGGAGCGCGCCTACGCCACCCTGGAGGCCACCCTCCACCGGACGCCCTCCGAGGCGGAGGTGGCCGCCGAGATGGACATCCCCCTCGACGAACTGCACACCGTCTTCAGCCAGTTGTCTCTGGCGAACGTCGTCGCCCTGGAGGAGCTGCTGCACGTCGGGGGCGAGGGCGGCGACCGGCTCAGCCTGATGGACACCCTGGAGGACACGGCGGCCGACGACCCCGTCGAGGTCGCCGAGGACCACGAACTCCGCCGGCTGCTCGCCCGGGCCGTCAACACCCTCCCGGAACGGGAGAAGACGGTGGTCACCCTCTACTACTACGAGGGACTCACCCTCGCCGAGATCGGCCAGGTGCTCGGTGTCACCGAGAGCCGGGTCAGTCAGATCCACACCAAGTCGGTGCTCCAGCTGCGGGCCAAGCTCGCGGACGTGGGCCGCTGAGGAACGGGCCGGGGGCGGCCGGGGCCGGGCCGGTCCCGGCGTCCAACCGCCGCTCCGACCTCGTCTCTTTCCTCCCAGGTCCGTAAAGTGGAACCGTGCCCAGGATTCGAGCGGCCTCAGTGGCCGAGCACCGGACGATGCAGCGCGACGCCCTGCTGGACGCCGCCCGCTCCCTGTTGTCCGAGGGTGGTACGGAAGCGCTCACCTTCCCCGCCCTCGCCGAGCGCACCGGACTCGCCCGGTCCTCCGTCTATGAGTACTTCCGCTCCCGGGCGGCCGTCGTCGAGGAGCTGTGCGCCGTCGACTTCCCCGTCTGGGCGGCCGAGGTCGAGTCCGCCATGGCGGAGGCGGATACGCCGGAGGCGAAGATCGAGGCGTATGTGCGGCGGCAGCTGGCGCTGGTGGGGGACCGGCGGCACCGTGCCGTCGTCGCGATCTCCGCCGGTGAGCTGGACGCTGCCGCTCGGGAGAAGATTCGGGCCGCGCATGGCGGGTTGATCTCGATGGTGGGCGAGGCTTTGGTGGCGCTCGGGCATGAGGAGCCGCGGCTGGTCGCCATGATGCTTCAGGGTGTCGTGGACGCGGCTGTCCGGCGGATCGAGCTGGGTGTGGAGGAGCCGGAGCGGGTCACCGCTGTCGCGGTGGGGATGGCGTTGCGGGGGGTTCGGGGCTGACGCCCCGGGTGGGGGTGCCCCGGTCCCGCCCTTTCTCCCCCAGCTACCGCTGGGAGGTGCCCCCAGTTTCTTGCGAGGGCGAGCCCCCGCACCCCCTTGTCGCGGCTTCGCCGCTCGTCCTCAAACGCCGGACGGGCTGGTATAGCGCGCCCGGGCGCGCTATACCAGCCCGTCCGGCGTTTGAGGACAAAGGGGTCTGGGGCGTAGCCCCAGGAAACGGCGAAGTGGGGGTCCCCCCTCTGGGGGAGGGACAGGGGCAACAACCGCGACGGCCCCCGCCGCACCATCCACCCCGGCAGCAACCCCAGCGGATCCAGATACTCCCGCCCCCGCAACAACCCCCAGTGCAGACAGCCCGCAGCACAATGCCAGGGCCCGGGCCCCAGTTCGCCCAGCACCGCACCCGCCGCCACCCGATCCCCTCGCCGCACTCCGGCCACCACCGGCTCGTACGTCGTCCGCAACGGCGGGTCACCGGTCCCCGGAAGCTCCACGGACACCACACCCCGCCCGGCCACCGTCCCGACGAAGGAGACGACGCCGTCGGCGGCCGCCCGGACCGGGTCGCCGGGGGTGGCGGCCAGGTCGACGCCCCGGTGGCCACGGGCCCAGGGCGCGGCGGGGGGATCCCAGCCGCGCAGGACCGCCGGCCGGGTGCCCACCGGCCAGGCCCGGGCGGCCGGCGGGGCCGGGGCCTCGTCACCGGCCGCCGCCGGCAGCGCACAGACGAGCGTGACCGCGGCCACCGCCGCCGCCAGAAGAAGCCGCAAGATCCTTCGCATAGACATGCGCCCACCGTGGCGGAACCCCGCGATTCCAGGGGATCTTGACCCGTGCCTGTGGACTACTCGCCGGTTGTGGACAAGCCCGTCACCCGCCCCTTCCCCGGTCCCGTACACTTCTCTTGGCGATCCGGGTCACCGGGTCGACTTCGCACGCCCCGCCACCGTCGCGTCAGACCCTTTCCGGGCAGCGCGGTGGCCGCGTCCCTCGGTCCGTGAACGGCTCCCCGACAGGGGAGCGGCGCACGGCGGGCGCTCCGGGGCGTCAGGAGCGGCGGCCGCCCGGCCGCCGTGGAAACCGAATATCACAAGGAGCACGGCCATGGCCGTCGTCACGATGCGGGAGCTGCTGGAGAGCGGCGTCCACTTCGGTCACCAGACCCGTCGTTGGAACCCGAAGATGAAGCGTTTCATCTTCACGGAGCGCAACGGCATCTACATCATCGACCTGCTCCAGTCGCTGTCGTACATCGACCGCGCCTACGAGTTCGTCAAGGAGACCGTCGCGCACGGTGGCTCCATCATGTTCGTCGGTACGAAGAAGCAGGCCCAGGAGGCGATCGCCGAGCAGGCGACCCGCGTCGGCATGCCCTACGTCAACCAGCGCTGGCTGGGCGGCATGCTCACCAACTTCTCGACCGTCTACAAGCGCCTGCAGCGCCTGAAGGAGCTCGAGCTCATCGACTTCGAGGATGTGGCCGCCTCCGGCCTCACCAAGAAGGAGCTCCTGGTCCTCTCCCGCGAGAAGGCCAAGCTGGAGAAGACCCTCGGCGGTATCCGCGAGATGCAGAAGGTGCCCAGCGCCGTCTGGATCGTGGACACCAAGAAGGAGCACATCGCCGTCGGTGAGGCGCGCAAGCTCCGCATCCCGGTCGTCGCCATCCTCGACACCAACTGCGACCCCGACGAGGTCGACTACAAGATCCCGGGCAACGACGACGCGATCCGCTCCGTCACCCTGCTCACCCGCGTGATCGCCGACGCCGTCGCCGAGGGCCTCATCGCCCGTTCCGGTGCCGCGACCGGCGACCAGAAGCCGGGCGAGAAGGCCGGCGAGCCGCTGGCCGAGTGGGAGCGCGACCTGCTCGAGGGCGAGAAGAAGGCTGAGGAGGCCCCGGCCGCCGCCGAGGCTCCCGCTGCCGAGGCTCCCGCCGAGGCCGAGGCCGAGAAGCCGGCCGCGGACGCCGAGCAGGCCTGACCCTGCCGTACCGGACGGCGGGGGCCACGTACAGCGTGACCCCGCCGTCCCTGGTGGATCCACGGCCGGGTTCCGTCCGGTGGACGGGACCGGCCGTCGTGGTGACCTCAAGACGGACCTGCCCCGCCGGGTGCCGAGCGGCACGGCGGGGCACAGTGCACAAGAAGGATTTCAACGATGGCGAACTTCACCGCCGCTGACGTCAAGAAGCTCCGTGAGCTCACCGGCGCCGGCATGATGGACTGCAAGAAGGCGCTCGACGAGGCCGAGGGCAACCTCGAGAAGGCCGTCGAGATCGTCCGCGTCAAGGGCCTGAAGGGCGTCGCCAAGCGCGAGTCCCGCACGACCGAGAACGGCGCCGTCGTCTCCTCCATCGCCGACGACAACACCTCCGGTGTCATCGTCGAGCTGAAGTGCGAGACCGACTTCGTCGCCAAGGGCGAGAAGTTCATCGCCGTGGCCGACGCGCTCGCCGCCCACGTCGCCAAGACCGCCCCCGCCGACATCGAGGCCCTGCTCGCCTCCGAGATCGAGGCCGGCAAGACCGTCCAGGCGTTCATCGACGAGGCCAACGCCACCCTGGGCGAGAAGATCGTCGTGGACCGCTTCGCCGCGTTCGCCGGCGGCTACGTCTCCGCGTACATGCACCGCACCGCCGCGGACCTGCCCCCGCAGGTCGGCGTCCTGGTCGAGCTGGACAAGGAGAACGCCGAGGTCGCGAAGGACGTCGCGCAGCACATCGCCGCGTTCGCGCCGAAGTTCCTCTCCCGTGACGCCATCCCGGCCGACGTCGTGGAGAACGAGCGCCGCGTCGCCGAGGCCACCGCGCGTGAGGAGGGCAAGCCCGAGGCCGCCCTTCCGAAGATCGTCGAGGGTCGCGTCACCGGCTTCTTCAAGGAGCAGGTCCTGCTGGACCAGCCCTTCGCCAAGGACAACAAGAAGACCGTCCAGAAGATCCTGGACGAGGCCGGCGTCACGCTGAAGCGCTTCGCCCGCATCCGCGTCGGCGCCTGAGCCCCGGCAGGGCAGCGATTGACCCGCGACCCGCTAGGGTCGTACGCAGCCGACCGGTCACCGGCCGGCCGCTGATGTGACGAGGAGGCCATTGCCGCACAGGGAACCGAAAGGACCCACCGGCAATGGCCTTCTTCGTATGTGCACGAGGAGAACTCCAATGAATCAGGGTGCGGACGCCCACAGGGCCGCCGACGGCAAGAGCGACGACCACGGGAAACCCCGCCGGTTCCTGCTGAAACTGTCCGGCGAGGCCTTCGCCGGCGGCGGAGGGCTCGGTGTCGACCCCGATATCGTGCACGCCATCGCCCGGGAGATCGCGGCCGTGGTCCGCGAGGGCTACGAGATCGCCGTCGTCATCGGCGGCGGCAACTTCTTCCGCGGCGCCGAGCTCCAGCAGCGCGGCATGGACCGGGCGCGCTCCGACTACATGGGCATGCTCGGCACGGTGATGAACAGCCTCGCCCTCCAGGACTTCCTGGTGAAGGAAGGCGTGGAGACCCGGGTCCAGACCGGCATCACCATGGGCCAGGTCGCCGAGCCGTTCATCCCGCTGCGCGCCGTGCGCCACCTGGAGAAGGGCCGCGTCGTGATCTTCGGCGCCGGCATGGGCATGCCCTACTTCTCCACCGACACCACCGCCGCCCAGCGCGCCCTGGAGATCCACGCCGAGGCGATCCTCATGGGCAAGAACGGCGTCGACGGGATCTACGACTCGGACCCGAAGAAGAACCCCGCCGCGGTGAAGTTCGACGCCCTGGAGTACGGCGAGGTGCTGGCGCGCGGCCTCAAGGTCGCCGACGCCACCGCCATCAGCCTGTGCATGGACAACAAGCTGCCGATCCTGGTGTTCGAGCTGCTCGCCGAGGGCAACATCGCCCGCGCCGTCAAGGGTGAGAAGATCGGCACGCTCGTGAGCGACCAGGGCACGCGGGACTGAGACGCCCGTACGGCCGTCCGCCGCGCCCCCGGGCACCGGCGGACGGCAACCCGGGGCCGCGGGAAGACCACGGCCCGGGGATGGACAACCGCCTGCCGGTCGGACACCGTGCAGGAGAAGACGCGCGCAGGGGCGAGGCTCTGCTTACTGATAACACCAGGAGCAAGTGGTGATCGAAGAGATCCTCCTCGAAGCCGAGGAGAAGATGGAGAAGGCCGTTGTGGTCGCCAAGGAGGACTTCGCGGCGATCCGCACCGGGCGTGCCCACCCGGCGATGTTCAACAAGATCGTGGCGGACTACTACGGTGCGCTGACGCCCATCAACCAGCTGGCGTCGTTCTCGGTCCCCGAGCCGCGCATGGCCGTGGTGACCCCGTTCGACAAGAGCGCCCTGCGCAACATCGAGCAGGCCATCCGCGACTCCGACCTGGGCGTCAACCCCAGCAACGACGGCAACATCATCCGAGTGAACTTCCCCGAGCTCACCGAGGAGCGCCGCCGGGAGTTCATCAAGGTCGCCAAGGGCAAGGGCGAGGACGCCAAGGTCTCGATCCGCTCCATCCGCCGCAAGGCCAAGGACGCCCTGGACAAGCTCGTCAAGGACAAGGAGTCCGGCGAGGACGAGGTGCGCCGCGCCGAGAAGGAGCTCGACGACACCACCGCGAAGTACGTGGCGCAGGTGGACGAGCTGCTCAAGCACAAGGAATCCGAGCTGCTCGAGGTCTGATGAACGACGCATCCTGGGGAACCCCGTCGCGCGCCGGGCAGTGGGGATCCGCCGACCGGCACACCCCGTTCCCGGCGGGTCCAGTGCGCGAAGCGGCCGTGGCGGCGCAGACTCGGCCCATGCCGATCGTGCCCGACGCAGGCGGAGACCAGGAGGACCGTGACCAGGGGGCCGCTCACCTCGGTGGCCCCCTGTTCCGTGACGAACGCGACGGCCGTGACCATCGCGACGACCGTGACCGAGGGGAGCCCGACATCCGGCCGCACGAACCCGCCGCCCCCCAGGCGCCCAAGGCGGGGAAGAAGAGCGCGGGCCGCGATCTGCGGGCCGCGATAGGGGTGGGCCTGGGGCTCGGCGCGGTCATCGTCGCCTCGCTCTTCGTCTACAAGCCCGTCTTCCTCGGCGTGATCGTGATCGCCGTGGTGGTCGGGCTGTGGGAGCTCACCTCCCGGCTCGCGGAGCGCAAGGGCATCAAGGCGCCCCTGGTGCCGCTCGCCATCGGCGGGGCCGCGATGATCGTCGCCGGGTACGCCGACGGTGCCGAGGGCGCGTGGGTGGCCATGGCCCTCACCGCGCTCGCCGTGCTGATCTGGCGGATGACCGAGCCGCCGGACGACTACCTCAAGGACGTCACGGCGGGCATCTTCGCCGCGTTCTACGTGCCGTTCCTGGCCACCTTCGTGGCCCTGATGCTCGCCGCCGCCGACGGTGCCTGGCGGGTGCTGACCTTCCTGATCCTCACGGTGGTCAGCGACACCGGCGCCTACGCGGTGGGCTGGCGCTTCGGCAAGCGCAAGCTGGCGCCGCGCATCAGCCCCGGCAAGACCCGCGAGGGGCTGATCGGCGCGGTGCTGTTCGCCATGGCGGCGGGCGCGCTGTGCATGCGCTTCCTGATCGACGACGGGGTGTGGTGGCAGGGCCTGCTGCTCGGCCTGGCCGTCGCGGTGAGCGCGACTCTGGGCGACCTCGGCGAGTCGATGATCAAGCGGGACCTGGGCATCAAGGACATGGGCCGGCTGCTGCCGGGGCATGGCGGGATCATGGACCGGCTGGATTCGCTGCTGCCGACGGCGCCGGTGGTGTGGCTGTTGCTGGTGGCTTTCGTCGGCGCGGGCTGACGAGGGCGCCAGCGGCGTGGTTGTTGCTGGTCGCTTTCGTCGGCGCCGGCTGAACCTGGGCTGACCTGCGTATTCCCCTCGGGCGGGGCCCGTTGTCCACAGGACGGCGGGCCCCGCCCGCACATCTGCGACACTTGAAACATCATGCCTAAGCCCGGAGAACTGACTTTCGTAGCCCCCCGCGGAGCCAAGAAGCCCCCGCGGCACCTCGCCGACCTCTCGCCCGCCGAGCGCAAGGAGGCCGTCGCCGCCATCGGTGAGAAGCCTTTCCGGGCGAAGCAGCTGTCCCAGCACTACTTCGCACGGTACGCGCACGACCCCGCGCAGTGGACGGACATCCCGGCCGGCGCCCGCGAGAAGCTCGCGGGCGAACTGCTGCCGGAGCTGATGAGCGTGGTGCGGCACATCTCGTGCGACGACGACACCACCCGCAAGACGCTGTGGCGGCTGCACGACGGCAAGCTCGTCGAGTCCGTCCTGATGCGCTACCCGGACCGGGTCACCATGTGCATCAGCTCACAGGCCGGCTGCGGGATGAACTGCCCGTTCTGCGCCACCGGCCAGGCCGGTCTGGACCGCAACCTGTCGACCGCCGAGATCGTGCACCAGATCGTGGACGGCATGCGGGCGCTGCGCGACGGCGAGGTGCCCGGCGGGCCCGCGCGGCTGTCGAACATCGTCTTCATGGGCATGGGCGAGCCGCTGGCCAACTACAAGCGCGTCGTCGGCGCGATCCGCCGGCTGACCGACCCGGAGCCCGACGGCGTCGGGCTGTCGCAGCGCGGCATCACCGTCTCCACCGTCGGCCTGGTGCCCGCGATGCACCGGTTCGCCGACGAGGGCTTCAAGTGCCGCCTCGCGGTCTCGCTGCACGCGCCCGACGACGAGCTGCGCGACACGCTCGTCCCGGTCAACACCCGCTGGCAGGTCCGCGAGGTCCTGGACGCGGCCTGGGAGTACGCGGAGAAGTCCGGCCGCCGGATCTCCATCGAGTACGCCCTGATCAGGGACATCAACGACCAGGCGTGGCGTGGTGACCTGCTGGGCCGGCTGCTCAAGGGCAAGCGGGTGCACGTCAACCTGATCCCGCTGAACCCCACGCCGGGCTCCAAGTGGACGGCGTCCCGTCCGGAGGACGAGCGGGCGTTCGTCGCGGCGATCGCCGCCCACGGCGTCCCGGTCACCGTCCGGGACACGCGCGGTCAGGAGATCGACGGCGCCTGCGGCCAGCTGGCGGCGACCGAGCGCTGAGCCCCGCCGACGGCGGGGGAGCGGGCGGGCGCACTGGTACGGTGCACTCGCACCGCTCGTACAAATGAACAATCCGACAGGGGAGCGCACACAGCGCTGAGAGTGCGGCCCGCGCCGCAGACCCTCGGACCTGATCCGGTTAGTACCGGCGTAGGGAGTCAGCTCGACCATGAACACCACCCTCCGGCGTGCCCTGGGCGCCGCCGCCGTCATCGCCCTGGCCGCTCCGGCCCTCGCGGCCTGCGGCGGCTTTGACGAGGCCAAGGAGACCGACGGCGGCAAGACGGTCACCCTCGTCTCGCACGAGTCGTTCGTCGCCTCGCCGGACGTGCTCAAGGAGTTCACCGCGCAGACCGGCTACAAGGTCAAGACGCTCAAGAGCGGCGACGCCGGACGCGCGGTGAACCAGGCGATCCTCTCCAAGAGCCACCCGCAGGGCGACGTGTTCTTCGGCGTCGACAACACGCTGCTCTCCCGCGCCCTCGACAACGGGATCTTCGAGCCGTACGAGGCCAAGGGCCTGGACCGGGTGGCGAAGGAGTTCCGGGCCGACGACGCCGAGCACCGGGTGACGCCGGTCGACTCCGGTGACATCTGCGTCAACTACGACCGCGCCTACTTCACCGACCACAAGCTGGCGCCGCCGAAGACCTTCGACGACCTGGTGAAGCCCGAGTACAAGGGCCTGCTGGTCACCGAGAACGCGGCCACCTCCTCCCCGGGCCTGGCCTTCCAGCTCGGGACCGTCGCCAAGTTCGGTGACGACAAGTGGCAGGACTACTGGAAGAAGCTCAAGGACAACGGCGTCGAGGTCGTCGACGGCTGGGAGCAGGCGTACAACGACCGCTTCTCCGGCTCCGCCGCCGGCCGCAAGGCCAAGGGCGACCGGCCCCTCGTCGTCTCCTACGCGTCCAGCCCGCCGGCCGAGGTGCAGGGCATGAAGCAGCGGCCGAAGTCGGCGGACGAGGCGCCGACCGGCGTCGCGACCGGCACCTGCTTCCGGCAGACCGAGTACGCCGGGCTGCTCAAGGGCGCGAAGAACACCGAGGGCGGCAAGGCGCTGCTGGACTTCCTGCTGAGCAAGCGGTTCCAGGAGGACGTGCCACTGAGCATGTACGTCAAGCCGGTGGTGACGGACGCCAAGCTGCCCGAGCTGTTCACCAAGTTCGGCGCGACGGTCGACGCCCCGCAGACGCTCGCCCCCGAGAAGATCGCGAAGAACCGTGATCAGTGGGTCAAGGCATGGTCCTCGATCGTCCTGAAGTAGCCGCACCGAAGGATCGCGGAGCGCGAGGGACGGGCGTCCGCCTCGGCCTGATGGCCGTCCCGCTGGCCTTCTTCGGCCTCTTCTTCGCCTATCCGGTGGCCGCGATCGTCACGCGGGGGCTGAAGGCGGACGGGCGGTGGCGGTTCGGCCGGATCGGCGAGGTGCTCACCGACCCGGCCACCGGGCACGTCCTGTGGTTCACCACCTGGCAGGCGGCGGCCTCCACGGCGCTCACGCTGGTGCTCGCGCTCCCCGGCGCGTACGTCATGGCGCGCTTCGACTTCCCCGGCAAGGGACTGCTGCGGGCGGTGGTCACCGTCCCGTTCGTGCTGCCCACGGTGGTGGCCGGCTCCGCCTTCCTCGCGCTGCTCGGGCGGCGGGGGCTGCTCGACGAGCTGTGGGGCGTCCGGCTCGACAACTCCGTCTGGGCGATCCTGCTCGCCCACGTCTTCTTCAACTACGCCGTGGTCGTCCGGACCGTCGGCGGGCTCTGGGCGCAGCTCGACCCCCGGCAGGAGGAGGCCGCGCGGGTGCTCGGCGCCGGCCGATTCGCCGCCTGGCGGCGGATCACGCTGCCCGCCCTCGCCCCGGCCGTGGCCGCCGCGGCGCTGATGGTCTTCCTGTTCACCTTCACCTCCTTCGGCGCCGTCCAGATCCTCGGCGGCCCCAGGTACGCCACGCTGGAGGTGGAGATCTACCGGCAGACCGCCGAACTGCTCGACCTGCCGACGGCCGCCGTCCTCACCCTCGTCCAGTTCGCCGCCGTCGCCGCGCTGCTCCTGGTGCACGCGTGGACCGTGCGCCGGCGCGAGTCCGTCCTGCGCCTGGTGGACGCGCGCCGCACCGCGCGCCGGCCGCGCGGCGCCGCCCAGTGTTGGCTGTTGACCGCCGTGCTGGCCAGTGTGGCCGGGCTGCTCGTCCTGCCGCTCGCGGTGCTCGTGCTGCGCTCCTTCGACGGGCCCGACGGCTACGGCCTCGCCTTCTACCGCGCCCTGGCCTCGGCGGGGGACGACGGTGTGCTCGGCGTCGCCCCGCTGGAGACGATCGGCAACTCGCTGGCGTACGGCCTCGCGGCCACCGCCATCGCCGTCGTCGTCGGGGGCCTGGCCGCCGCCGCGCTCACCCGGCGCGAGGGCCGGCTGGTCCGCGGCTTCGACGCGCTGCTGATGCTGCCGCTGGGCACCTCCGCCGTGACCGTCGGCTTCGGCTTCCTGATCGCCCTGGACGAGCCGCCGCTGGATCTGCGGACCTCCTGGATCCTGGTGCCGCTGGCCCAGGCGCTGGTCGGGGTGCCGTTCGTGGTGCGGACGATGCTGCCGGTGCTGCGGGCGGTCGATCCGCGGCTGCGGGAGGCCGCGGCGGTGCTCGGCGCGTCTCCGCTCCGGGTCTGGCGGGAGGTGGACCTGCCGATGGTCGGCCGGGCCCTGGCGGTCGCGGCGGGCTTCGCCTTCGCCGTCTCCCTGGGCGAGTTCGGTGCCACCGTCTTCATCGCCCGCCCCGACAACCCCACGCTTCCCGTGGCCGTGGCCCGGCTGCTGGGCCGGCCCGGGGAGCTGAACTACGGGCAGGCGATGGCCCTGAGCACGATCCTGATGCTGGTGTGCGCCGTGGCGCTGCTGGTGCTGGAACGCGTACGTACCGACCGCACGGGGGAGTTCTGATGGCGTCCGCTCCGATGCTGCGCCTGGAAGGCGTCACCGTCCGCTTCGGCGACCGGACCGTCCTGGACGCCGTCGGCCTCGACGTCGCCGAGCACGAGGTCGTCTGCGTCCTCGGCCCCAGCGGCAGCGGCAAGTCCACGCTGCTGCGGGTGGTCGCCGGGCTCCAGCGGGCCGACGCGGGACGGGTGTTCCTGTCCGGCGAGGACGTCGGCGGGGTGCCCGTGCACCGGCGGGGCGTGGGGCTGATGTTCCAGGACCACCAGCTCTTCCCGCAGCGCGACGTGGCCGCGAACGTCGCCTTCGGGCTGCGCACCCGCGGCGCCGGACGGGACGAGGCCCGGCGACGGGTCGCCGAACTCCTCGACCTGGTGGGTCTGCCGGGCGCCGGGCGGCGGTCCGTCGCGGCGCTGTCCGGCGGCGAGCAGCAGCGCGTCGCGCTGGCCCGGGCCCTCGCCCCGAGCCCCCGGCTGCTGATGCTCGACGAGCCCCTCGGACAGCTCGACCGGAGCCTGCGCGAGCGGCTGGTGACCGAACTGCGGCAGCTCTTCGGACGGCTCGGCACGACCGTGCTGGCGGTCACCCACGACCAGGGCGAGGCGTTCGCGCTCGCCGACCGGGTGGTGGTGATGAGGGACGGCCGGATCGCCCAGCAGGGCACGCCCCTGGACGTCTGGCGGCGGCCCGCCTCCGAGTTCGTCGCCCGCTTCCTGGGCTTCGACAACGTCGTCCCCGCGACCGTGACCGGCGACCGGGCCGACACCCCGTGGGGCAAGGTGCCCGTCCCGGCGGGTGCGGCGGAGGGCCCGTGCTCGCTCCTGGTGCGGCCGGGTGGCGTCCGGCTGGTGGCGGATGGACTGCCGTGCGAGGTCACCGCCCGGACCTTCCGGGGCGACCACGTGCTGCTCTCGCTCCGTCCGGAGCGGGGTCCGGCGCTCCAGGCGGCGTGCGCGCTGGCGCACGCGCCGGAGGTGGGAGCATGGGCAGGGGTCGCGTTCGACGCCGAGCACGTGGTAGTGCTGGGCGGCTGAGCGATACGGCGAGAAGGCGCCCACCTTTTTCTTGACCTTTTCTTGACCCTGGGCAACTTCGGCGCCGCGTTGAACGTCTGGTTCAGGAGCAGGCGGTTCATTGGCGAACGGAGCAATTGGTGATCATCGGCCTGGTGACGGCTGTCGCGGCCTCGGCGTGCTACGGCACGGGTTCGGTCCTGCAAGCCGTCGGATCGCGGAAATCCGCCCTCCGGGAGGCGGCCTCGTCCCCCGAGGCGGGCGTGACCCAGCACGGCGGACCCAGCCTGTCCTCCACCGCCAAGGCCGCTGTGACCTGGGAGTTCATGGTCGGCACGGTCCTGGACTTCCTCGGCTTCGTCCTCGGTGCCCTCGCGGCCCGGATGCTGCCCCTCTTCCTCTCCCAGACGGTCATCAGCGCCAACCTGATCGTCACCGCGCTGCTCAGCATCAAGCTGCTCGGCATCCGGCTCAAGCGTCCCGAGTGGGCGTCCATAGCGGTCGTCTGCGCCGCCCTGGTGCTGCTCGCGACGGCCGCCGGGCACGAGGGCAGCGGGGAGACGGCCCGGTCGACGCACTGGTGGCTGCTGATCATCTCCGTGGTGCTGATGGCCGGTGGCACGGTGGCCGTGCGTCTGATGGGGTCCCGGGCCGCGATTCTCGCCGGTCTGCTGTCCGGACTGGGCTTCGGCGCCATCGGGGTCGGCGTCCGGATCCTCGATGGGATCGATCCGTTCGATCTGCCCACGATGCTGGCCGATCCGGCGCTGTACGCGATTCTGATCTCGGGTGGTGTGGGGATGTACCTGCACACGGTGGCTCTGCAGATCGGGTCCGTGAACGGGGCTACGGCCGCCTTGGTCGTCGGCGAGACGATTCTGCCCGGGATCATCGGGGTCCTGCTGCTCGGTGACGCCTCTCGGGCGGGGTTCGCCTGGGTGGCCGTTCTGGGGTTCATCCTGGCCGTGGCGGGGGCGGTTGCCGTCGCGTGGTTCGGTGAGCCGGACAGTCACGGCGTGACGCCGCCC
Organism: Streptomyces sp. NPDC021100; assembly: GCF_044333095.1. Classification (NCBI taxonomy): domain Bacteria; kingdom Bacillati; phylum Actinomycetota; class Actinomycetes; order Kitasatosporales; family Streptomycetaceae; genus Streptomyces; species Streptomyces sp. NPDC021100. The sequence continues at coordinate 46,328 of NZ_JBIRQH010000001.1, read as the reverse complement.
GCCGTGGAGGAGGCGAAGGCGCCCGCGCAGCGCGTGTAGGAGTGCCCCGGTCCCTCCCCCAGAGGGGGCACCCCCATTCACCGTTTCTTGCGGGGGCGGGCCCCCACACCCCCGAGCGCGCCTGCGGCGCGCGTCCTCAATCGCCGGACGGGCTGACCAGTCAGCCCGTCCGGCGAGGGCGGGACCGGGGCCCTCACCGCGTCAGCGGCAGCGCCGCCAGCTCCGCGACCACCCACGTCAGCGGGGCGAGAACGGCGACCAGGGCGACAGCCCGGACAGCGGCGGCGCCGCGCAGCAGCGACCCCGGCAGACCGAGCCGCAGCAGCGCCGCCGTGGTCTCGGAGCGAATCTGCCGCGTATCCAGGGCGGCGGTGATCGCCGTGGCCGTCGCGCAGGCCATGACCACGGCCGCGCCCAGCCCCGTGAGCGGGCCGAACGGCCGGGGGCCCGCGCCCTCCCAGGCCACCCCGTAGAGCTCGGCGGCGGCCAGCGCGCCGGCGGCGACCGCGCACAGCACGCCCAGCGGCCGGCCCAGCCGCGTCGCCGCGTCCTGGAGCATGCGCCCCGCCAGCATCCGTACCGGACCGGGACGCCCGGCCGCGAGCGCGGCCCCGCACCAGTGCGTCAGCCCCGGGCCCGCCAGGACCAGCCCGAACACGGTGAGCAGCCAGCCGCCGAGGAGGCCGGGGGAGGCCCCGCCGTCCTGGCCGGGGAGGGCGAGCAGCCGGCCCGGTTCCGGCGCGGGCGCGTGGCCCACGTACGCCACCAGCGCCAGGCCGGTCGCGATGACGGCGATGCCCCACGGGAGCCCGGCGTAGGAGGGCCGGGGGGACGCGCCGCGCCGCGGCGCCGGGGCGTCGTCCGGCTGCGGACGGGCGTGCGCCGGTCCCGGGCGCTTGCGCTGCTCCTCGCGCGGGCGCAGGACGAGGGCGCACACGCCGGCGCTCACGGCGGGCAACAGGGCGAGCAGGGTCACGGTGGCGGCCCACGGCAGGGCGTGGCCGCCGTCCAGCAGCCGGTTCGCCGTACCGCTCAGCGGGGTGCCGCCGAGGTCGCCCCGCAGTTCGAGGTAGGCGAGCAGGGCCGCGCCGCTGCCGACGCCGCAGGTGAGGGCCGTCGAGGCGGCCGCCAGCAGGGCGAGCCGCACCGGCCCGAGGCCGATCGCGTCCAGGCCGTCCCGGGGCCGGGTGGCGGGGTCCGTCCGGGCCACCGCCAGGGCGAAGTGCACGACCGCCGCGCAGGGGACCGCGCACCACAGCAGCCGCACGACCCCCTCCTCCGGCCGCTTCGGGTGCGCGACGGCGTACCCGAGGGCGCAGAGCAGCAGGAAGGCGGCGCCCGCCGCGGCGGCGGCGACCAGCACGCGCCGCAGCAGGACGAGCGGGTGCGCGCCCCGGGTCAGGCGGAGACTGAGCACGCGGCCCTGCCCTCCCCGTCGGGCGCGTCCGGTGCGGGGATGCCGCCGCCCCGGCGGCCGTCGGCGAGGCCGACCGCCCGGTCGGCGAGCGCGGCGCCCTCGTCGTCCGGCGTCGCGAGGACGACGGTGATGTGGTGCGAGCGGGCCGCGGTGGTGAGGGTGCGCAGGACCTGGGCCCGGTCGGTGCTGTGCAGCGGCGCGGTGGGGTCGTCGGCGAAGACGACGGCGGGCTCGCAGGCCAGGGCGCGGGCGACGGCGATCCGCTGGCACTGGGCGCGGGAGAGCGCGGCGGGCCGCTTGCGGGCGCAGTCGCCCACGTCGAGGCGTTCCAGCCACTCGGCGGCGGCCTGTTTGGCGGTGCGGTGGCCGGTGCCCCGGGCCAGCAGGGGGAGGGCGGCGTTCTCCCAGCCGGTCAGCTCGGGCACCAGGTGCGGGGTGCTGTCGATCCAGCCGAACCGCTCGCGCCGCAGGCGTTCGCGCCCCGCGCGGGGGAGGGTGTGCACCGGCGCGCTGTTGAACCAGACCTCGCCGGAGTCGGGCACGAGCTGCCCGGAGAGGCACTTGAGGAGAGTGGTCTTCCCCGCGCCGCGCGGCCCGGTGACCGCGAGGACCTCGCCCTCGCGGATGCCGATGGACACGCCTGCGAGGGCGGGGGAACCGTTGTAGGAGTAGTGCAGGCCGCGTGCCCAGAGCACGTCGTTGTCCGGCGGGGCCACCATTTCGAGCACACCTCGGGTCGCTGGAGGGTCCGTTCCCCTGTCCGGGTGAACGAACCGGGGGCCATTGGGTCACTGGCACCGTACGGAACGGGGATCCTAGCCCCGGTCCAGGCTCGGCGCGGGAGTGGTCCAGGAGTGGCCCACTTTCCTCCCATCGGGCTCATGGCGCGAGGGTGTGAAGAGGGTGTGCGGGGGCGGAAACGGCCTCGAGGGGCGGGAAGGGGCGGTCGGCATGCGGCGGGGGCCCGCGCACACCGCCGACGTGGCGCGCGCGGACCCCCGCCGGGCCCGTCGGATCGTCAGATTCGCGCCCACGCCTCGGTGAGGACGCCGCGGAGGATCTGCTCGATCTCGTCGAACGTGCCCTGGTCGGCGACGAGCGGCGGGGCGAGCTGGACGACCGGGTCGCCGCGGTCGTCGGCCCGGCAGTAGAGGCCGTCCTCGAACAGCCGCTTGGACACGAAGCCGTAGAGCAGCCGCTCGCACTCCTCGGGCGTGAACGACTCCTTGGTGGCCTGGTCCTTCACCAGCTCGATGCCGTAGAAGAAGCCGTCGCCGCGCACGTCGCCGACGATCGGCAGGTCGCGCAGCCTCTCCAGGGTGGCGCGGAAGGCCGACTCGTGGTCCAGCACGTGCCGGTTGAGGCCCTCGCGCTCGAACAGGTCGAGGTTGGCCAGCGCGACGGCGGCCGAGACCGGGTGGCCGCCGAAGGTGTAGCCGTGCAGGAAGGTGTTCTTCCCCTTGAAGAACGGCTCGGCGATCCGGTCGGAGACCACGGCCGCGCCGATGGGGGAGTAGCCGGAGGTCATGCCTTTGGCGCAGGTGATGATGTCCGGGACGTAGCCGAACTTGTCGCAGGCGAACATCGTCCCGAGCCGGCCGAAGGCGCAGATGACCTCGTCGGAGACGAGCAGGACGCCGTACCGGTCGCAGATCTCGCGTACCCGCGCGAAGTAGCCGGGCGGCGGCGGGAAGCAGCCGCCGGCGTTCTGCACCGGCTCCAGGAAGACGGCGGCGACGGTGTCGGGGCCCTCGAACAGGATCTGCTGCTCGATCTGGTCGGCGGCCCAGCGGCCGAACGCCTCGGGGTCGTCGCCGTGGATCGGCGCGCGGTAGAAGTTGGTGTTGGGGACCTTGTGGGCGCCGGGGACCAGGGGTTCGAAGGGGGCCTTGAGGGCCGGGAGCCCGGTGATGGCCAGCGCGCCCTGCGGGGTGCCGTGGTAGGCCACCGCACGGGATATCACCTTGTACTTGCCGGGGTTGCCGGTGAGCTTGTGGTACTGCTTCGCCAGCTTCCACGCCGTCTCGACGGCCTCGCCGCCGCCCGTGGTGAAGAAGACCTTGTTGAGATCACCGGGCGCGTAGTGGGCCAGCCGCTCGGCCAGTTCGATCGCCTTGGGGTGGGCGTAGCTCCACACCGGGAAGAAGGCCAGCTCCTGCGCCTGCTTGGCGGCGGCCTCGGCCAGTTCGGCGCGGCCGTGGCCCGCCTGGACCACGAACAGCCCGGCCAGGCCGTCGAGGTAGCGCTTGCCCTTGTCGTCGTAGATGTACGTGCCCTCGCCGCGCACGATCGTCGGCACGGGGGCGTTCTCGTACGACGACATGCGGGTGAAGTGCATCCACAGGTGGTCGTACGCCGTCTGGGAGAGGTCCTTGCTGCTCACGGCTATCGGGTTCCCCATGTATAGGTCTGTTTGCGGAGCTTGAGGTAGACGAAGCTCTCGGTGGAGCGCACACCGGGCAGGACGCGGACGCGTTTGTTGATCACGTCCAGCAGGTGGTCGTCGTCCTCGCAGACGACCTCGATGAGCAGGTCGAAGGAGCCGGCCGTCACCACGACGTACTCCACCTCGTCCATCGCGGTGAGGGCGTCGGCGACCGGGTCGAGGTCCCCCTCGACATTGATTCCGATCATGGCCTGCCGGCGGAAGCCCACGGTGAGCGGGTCGGTGACGGCGACGATCTGCATCACGCCCTGGTCCAGGAGCTTCTGCACGCGCTGCCGGACGGCGGCCTCGGACAGCCCCACGGCCTTGCCGATGGCGGCGTAGGGCCGACGACCGTCCTCCTGGAGCTGTTCGATGATCGCCAGGGAGATGGCGTCGAGGGGTGGTGCGCCGCGGGCGCCCCTTGAAACCGCTGAAACCGCTGAATCCGTGTTACGCGTGGCCACCCGGCCACTGTGCATGAGGAGTCCGCCGTATGACAAGCGTCCGGCGATGAAATCCGTTGTGGCGGGGCAGTTGAATGACCGATTCCGTTGCTCCTGGCTGGTGGGTATATCGAAAACGTGGTCCTCCTGGCTAGGCTGGGCGTCTCACCCTTCGGACATCTCACAGGAGAGGTGCACACCGTGACCACCGAGCCGCGCCGGTTGCGCAACTACATCAACGGGGAGTTCCGGGACGCCGCGGACGGGCGGACCACCGACGTGGTCAACCCGGCCACGGGCGAGGTGTACGCCACCGCTCCGCTGTCCGGCGCCGCCGACGTGGACGCCGCCATGGCCGCCGCCGAGGAGGCGTTCCCGGCCTGGCGCGACCTGGTCCCGGCCGAGCGCCAGAAGGTCCTGCTCAAGATCGCCGACGCGATCGAGGCGCGGGCCGAGGACCTGATCGCCGCCGAGTCGGAGAACACCGGCAAGCCCCTCGCCCTCACCCGCAGCGAAGAGGTCCCGCCGATGGTGGACCAGATCCGCTTCTTCGCGGGCGCCGCCCGGCTGCTGGAGGGCCGCTCGGCCGGCGAGTACATGGAGGGGATGACCTCCATCGTCCGCCGTGAGCCGGTGGGCGTCTGCGCCCAGGTCGCGCCCTGGAACTACCCGATGATGATGGCCGTCTGGAAGTTCGCCCCGGCTCTCGCCGCGGGCAACACCGTCGTCCTCAAGCCGTCCGACACCACCCCGGCCTCCACGGTCCTGCTCGCCGAGATCATCGGCGGGGTGCTGGAGGAGCTCGGCCACCCCAAGGGCGTCTTCAACGTCGTCTGCGGCGACCGCGACACCGGCCGCCTGATGGTCGAGCACCCGGTGCCCGCGATGGCCTCCGTCACCGGCTCCGTCCGGGCCGGCCAGCAGGTCGCCGCGTCCGCCGCCAAGGACGTCAAGCGCGTCCACCTGGAGCTCGGCGGCAAGGCGCCCGTCGTCGTCTTCGAGGACGCCGACCTCGCCAAGGCCGTCGAGGACATCGCCATGGCCGGCTACTTCAACGCGGGCCAGGACTGCACGGCCGCCACCCGCGTGCTCGTCCACGAGTCCGTCCACGACGAGTTCGTCACCGCCCTCGCCAAGGCCGCGGCCGACACGAAGACCGGGCAGCCGGACGACGAGGACGTGCTCTACGGCCCGCTCAACAACGCGAACCAGCTGAAGCAGGTGGCCGGCTTCATCGACCGCCTCCCGGCGCACGCCAAGGTCGAGGCGGGCGGCCACCGCGTCGGCGACAAGGGCTACTTCTACGCCCCGACCGTCGTCTCCGGCCTCAGGCAGGACGACGAGATCGTCCAGAACGAGGTCTTCGGCCCGGTCATCACCGTCCAGTCCTTCACGGACGAGGACCAGGCCGTCGCCCACGCCAACGGCGTCGAGTACGCCCTCGCCTCGTCGGTGTGGACCAAGGACCACGCGCGCGCCATGCGGATGTCCAAGCGGCTGGACTTCGGCTGCGTGTGGATCAACACCCACATCCCGCTGGTCGCGGAGATGCCGCACGGCGGCTTCAAGAAGTCCGGCTACGGGAAGGACCTGTCGGCGTACGGGTTCGAGGACTACACGCGGATCAAGCACGTGATGACGTCGCTGGGCTGACGCCACGCGTCCGAACGCGGGTTCCGGGACAGGCCGTGTCCCGGGCCCGCGTTTATCGTTTAACCGTGCGGCTGCGCGTACGTACGCGCGGGAGGGGGAGGAGCGGCACGATGACAGTCGAACTGACGGACAGGATCGCCGTGACCGACAACGATGGCCTCAGCCTGGACGAGCTGTTCGACCAGCTGGAGCCGGTCCCCGAGGGATACAGGGTCGAGGTTGTCCGAGGGGTCGTCCACATGTCACCGCAGCGTCGCACGCACTGGAAGATCATTTTTGAGATCGCCTGTCGGCTCCGGCAGCACTTCGGCGAAGACGCCGAAATCGACTCGGACGTGCGCATCGACTTCCCGGGCTACCTGAACGGGTTCTGTCCCGATCTCGTGAAAATCGCCGACGGGGCGACACCCGACGGCAAGGGAAGGTTCTCCCCTTCCGACGCGGAACTGATCGTGGAGGTCATCTCCCAGGGAACCGCGGTCAACGATTACGGACCCAAGAAGCAGACGTACGCCGAGGCGGAGGTACCCGTCTACGTGATCGCCGATCCGTACAGCGGGCAGTGCCACGTCTTCACGTCTCCGAAGGGCGACACCTACCGGAGCGAGGTCACCGTCGACTTCGGTGACCCGATCGATCTCACCTGCACCCCGCTCGGCCTGACGATCGCCACCGACAGGTTCCCCCGCGACTGACCCCGCCCCCGGCGTTCCCGTATCATCGACGGCCCGGCGAAGCGTCTGCCGGCACCCGCGATCTCCGGACACCCCGCCCCTTGTCCGTGAAGATCGCCTCCCCCATCCTGCCGTCATGCGAGAGAAGCCCGTGAAGCACCTGTCCCGCCGCTCCCTGCTGCGCGCGACGGCCGCCGGCGCGGGTGCCGCCGCGCTCGCCGGCTGCGGAGTGCCGGCCGCCTACATCGCCCCCGGCGACCGCTCCGCGAAGGATCGTTCCGCCACCGACCGGCGGCTGTCGTTCGCCAACTGGCCGCTGTACATCGACACCGACGAGAAGCATCCCGGCCGGCGCCCCACACTGGAGGCGTTCGAGAAGCGCAGCGGCGTCTCGGTGAAGTACACCGAGGAGATCAACGACAACGACGAGTTCTTCGGGAAGATCAGCCCCGCCCTGATGAACCATCAGGACACCGGCCGCGACCTGATCGTCGTCAGCGACTGGATGTGCGCCCGCTACGTCCGCCTCGGCTGGGTGCAGGAGATGGACCGGGCCGCACAGCCGAACGTCGCCCGGAACCTCGACCCGCTGCTGCGCAAGCCGTCGTTCGACCCCGGCCGCAAGCACTCCGTGCCCTGGCAGTCCGGGATCACCGGCATCGCCTACCACCGCAAGAAGCTGGGCCGCGAGATCCGCAGCACGGCCGAGCTGTGGAAGGACGACCTGCGCGGCCGGGTCACCCTGCTGTCCGGGATGGACGAGGCGTTCACCCTGCTGATGCTGGGCGACGGCGTCGACGTCACCCGGTGGACCGCCGACGACTTCCACCGGATGACGGACCGGCTGCGCCGCCTGGTCGCCCAGCGGCACATCCGCCGGTTCACCGGCAACGACTACATCAAGGAACTGTCGTCGGGCGACGTGCTGGCCTGCCAGGCGTACTCCGGTGACATCATCCAGCTCCAGGCCGACAACCCGGACATCGCCTTCGTGGTGCCGGAGGAGGGCGCGGAGCTGTGGGCGGAGAGCCTGATGATCCCGGATCTCGCCCGGCACAAGGCGAGCGCCGAGCAGCTGATCGACCACTACTACCGGCCCGAGGTGGCGGCGGAGCTGGCCGCGGCGGTCAACTACGTCTGCCCGGTGCCCGCCGCGCGGGACGTGCTCGCCGCGTCGAAGGACAAGGAGCTCGCCGAGCTGGCGGAGAACCCGCTGGTCTTCCCGACGGACGACATGCGGAAGCGGCTGGCGACGGCGCGCGACATCACGGCGAGGGAGCGGCCGGGGTTCGCGAAGGAGTGGAACGAGATCGTCGGGCTGTGAAGGCCCCGGCCGCGCGCCGTAGGGCAGCCGGCGTCAGGCGTCCAGCAGGGCCCGTAGGGTGCCCACCCGGTTCGTCGTGATCGAGTCGACGTCGGCGGCCAGCAGGCGCCGCATGGAGCGCCGGGTGTCCGCCGTCCACGCGGAGACCAGGTAGCCGTCGGCGTGGTGCCGGGCGACCAGTTCCGGACTCACCAGCCCGAAGCGGTAGTTGAGCCAGTGCGGGCGGACCGCGGCGAGCAGGGCCGCGGGGGGCGGGTTCAGGGTGGTCCGGGTGAGGGCGATCTCCGCCTCCGGGTCGGCCCGCCGGACCTCGCGCATGGAGTCGGTGCCGCCGCAGTAGTAGACGCGGCCCGCGGCCCCCGCCGCGTGCACCTCCGCGACGGCGGCGGACGCCGCCGAGGGGTCGGGGAGGTCGACGAACAGCCGCCCGGGGCCGTCGTCCGCCAGTGCCTCCCGCAGCGTCGGCACGCCGCCGCCGGTCAGGGCGCGCAGCTCGTCGGCGGTCACCGAGGCGAGGGCGCGGTCGTGGCCCCACAGCCGGCGCAGGGTGGCGTCGTGCAGCAGGACGGGCACGCCGTCGCGGGTGAGGCGGACGTCGATCTCCACCGCCGCCGCGCCGGCCCGCCGGGCCGAGCGGATGGACGGCAGGGTGTTCTCGCGGTGGACGTACGGGTCGCCGCGGTGGGCGACGGCCTGGAAGGCGCGGGTGATCGGCATCCGCCCATTGTGGCCGGAGGGCGCGCGGTCCGCCGGACGGGCCCCGGCGGCCCGGCCGGGCGCGCGCCGCCGGTCAGCCCGCGCGGGCCGCCGTGTACGCGTCCGTGTACGCGTCGATCTCCGCGGCGAGCCGCGCCTTGCCCGCCGCGTCCATGAACGACGCCTCCACGGCGTTCTTGGCGAGGTCCGCGACGCCGCGAACGTCGAGCTCCAGCAGCCGGGCGGCGACCGCGTACTCGTTGTTCAGGTCGGTGCCGAACATCGGCGGGTCGTCGCTGTTCACGGTGACCAGGACGCCCGCGGCGACCATCTCCCGGATCGGGTGCCGCTCGATGTCGGTCACGGCCCGGGTGGCCAGGTTGGAGGTCGGGCAGACCTCCAGCGGGATGCGGTGCTCGGCGAGGTGGGCGAGCAGCCGGGGGTCCTGCGGGGCGCTGGTGCCGTGCCCGATGCGCTCGGCGCGCAGCGCGGTCAGCGCGTCCCAGATCGTCTCCGGGCCGGTGGTCTCCCCGGCGTGCGGCACGCTGTGCAGCCCGGCGGCGATGGCGCGGTCGAAGTACGGCTTGAACTGCGGGCGGGGAACGCCGATCTCGGGGCCGCCGAGGCCGAACGAGACCAGGCCGTCCGGCCGCAGGTCGCAGGCGATCCGGGCGGTCTCCTCGGCCGCGTCCAGGCCGGCCTCGCCGGGGATGTCGAAGCACCAGCGCAGCACCACGCCCAGCTCGGCCTCGGCCGCCTTGCGGGCGTCCTCGATCGCCTCGACGAAGGCCACGTCGGGGATGCCGCGCCGCACCGAGCTGAAGGGCGTGACCGTCAGCTCCGCGTAGCGGATGTTCTGCCGGGCCATGTCCCTGGCGATCTCGTAGGTGAGCAGCCGGACGTCCTCGGCGTCGCGGACGAGGTCGACGACCGAGAGGTAGACCTCGATGAAGTGCGCGAAGTCGCGGAAGGTGAAGAAGTCGGCCAGCGCCTCGGGGTCGGTGGGCACCGGGGAGTCCGGGTGCCGGGCGGCCAGTTGGGCGACGATGCGCGGGGAGGCCGAACCGACGTGGTGCACGTGCAGCTCGGCCTTGGGCAGACCGGCGATGAAGGGGTCGAGCGCTGACATGCGGGCCTCCGGGGGCTGGTCGGTCGGCGGGTGCCGATCATCGTATGCGGGGGGCCGCCGCCGCCGTTCGGGAGGCCGTAGCATGGCGGTGGAGCAGGGGAGGGTCAGTGTCCGACACGGGCAGTGCGCAGCAGGAGCCGCGGGACCGCGACCCGTGGGCGCCGCCGCCGGAGCGGGGCGTACCGCTCGACGGCGGTGGGGTCCCGCTCGGCAAGGGCCCGGACGCCGTCCGCCCGCCACGGCACGCGGCCGTGCCACCCCAGGTCCCTCCGCCGCCGGAAGGCGTCGTGCCGCCCGTCCCCCCGGCCCCGACGGGCCCCGGCACCCCGAGCGCGTGGCGGCCCTCCGCCCCCTACGGGACGCCGGCCGGTTACGCGAACGTGCCGCAGCCCGGCTCGCCGTACGGGCCGGCGTACCCGGCGTACGGCGCCGCGCCCCAGGGGCCGGGCCCTTACCCGGGCCCCGGCCCGGCGCACGCCCCGGGTCCTCCCGGCGGCTCGGGACTGCCGGCGTACTACGGGCCGATGGCGCCCATGGCGCCGGCCGTCCCCGACAACGGCTTCGGCACCGCCGCCCTCGTCCTGGGCATCGTGTCGCTCGTCCTCGCCGTCTCCGTGGTGCTGGGACTCGTCCTCGGTGTCCTCGCCGTCATATTCGGCGCGGTCGGACGGGCGAAGGCCGTCCGGGGCGTGGCGACCAACCGCGGCCAGGCCCTGGCCGGGCTGATCCTCGGGGCGCTCGGGCTGGCCGCCTCCGTCGCCGTCCTCGTCCTGGTGCTCAACACCCCGGACGACCCTTCGCACGACGACGACCACTACGTCGACGACCCCGACGTCACCGAGATCTCCGACGTGGTCTACCGGGCGTCCGGCACGTCCGGTGCCCCCGGCGGCTACGCGGCGGGCGCCTCCGGCCGGGGGCCGCTGGTGCTGCCCGCCAGCCGCTGACGCGCCTCCATCAGCGCGAAGCCCAGCAGATTGAGCCCGTTCCAGCGGGCCGGATCCGCGGCGCGCTCGTCGTCCGCGGTGAGACCCATGCCCCACACCCGGTCCAGCGGGCTGGCCTCCACCAGCACCCGGCTCCCGGTGCCGAGCAGATACTCCCGCAGCTCCGGGTGGTGGCCGAACTTGTGCACGCCGCCCTCGACGACGAGCTCGAAGCGGTGCCGCCGCCATTCCTCCTCGTCGAAGCCGCGCACCGTCCGGCCGGCGTCCTTCGCCTGCTTGGGGTGGGCCGCCGCCAGCACCCGGGCCTCGGCCTCGGCGTCGCCGAACAGCCGGGCCTTGCCCGCCATCATCCAGTGCTCCGCCGTCGCGTAGACCGTGCCGTCCACCGTGAAGGGCGACGGCCACCACTGGCTGAAGCAGCCCGGCCCCACCGAGCCGTCCCGCCGCGGCCGGTGCCCCCAGAAGAAGACGTACTTCGGACGCTCACCGCGCGTAATGGCCGCCATCAGCTCCTCGACGGTCCGCGCGCCCGCCACACCCCTGTTCACCATGTCATTCCCCGTTCCCCTCGACATGCCGACCATTCTGGCACCCCCCACTGACAACGCAGAGTGAATAGGGGGGCGGACCGGCGCACGGGGCACGGGGCGGGCAATGAGAAGATCGTCCCGTCCGGTCCGGCGGCCGATGCCGGACCGACGGCGGGCCGACGGCGACCGATGGCGCGGCGTCGGGACCGCACCGCGTGACCCTCACCCCCCGCAGCACCGAATCCGTCGAGGAGTCAAATCTCCACGACGGAATCTCTTGTTGCGGGCCGCCTCCTCTGCCAGGATCGGCGATCACATCCGTTAGGAGCGACGGCTGGGACCGCCGCGGTCCCGGCCCGAGCGGGCAGCGGAGGAGTGAGCGATGCGGCACCCGCACGGCCCGTACGCGGACATCCCCGTCCGTATGTCACTGTTATGTGCTCTACGCCCCCACATCCGATGGATCCACACCCATGACTGCAACCGCCCCGAGCGGCCCCGGCGGCAGCGGAACCGACGTCCGCCTGGCCGGGATCAGCAAGCGCTACGGCGCCTTCACGGCCGTGCACCCGCTGGACCTCTCCGTCCCCGCGGGCTCCTTCTTCGCCCTGCTCGGGGCCTCCGGCTGCGGCAAGACCACCACCCTGCGCATGATCGCCGGCCTGGAGACCCCCACCACCGGCAACGTCGTCCTCGCCGGCCGGGACGTGACCGCCCTGCCGCCGTACAAGCGCCCGGTGAACACCGTCTTCCAGAGCTACGCCCTCTTCCCGCACCTCGACATCCACGAGAACGTCGCCTTCGGCCTGCGCCGGCGCGGCGTGAAGTCGGTGCGCAAGCAGGTCGGCGAGATGCTCGACCTCGTCCAGCTCGGCGATCTGGCCCGGCGCCGGCCGCACGAGCTCTCCGGAGGCCAGCAGCAGCGCGTGGCCGTCGCCCGGGCGCTCATCAACCACCCGCAGGTGCTGCTGCTCGACGAGCCGCTGGGCGCCCTGGACCTCAAGCTCCGCCGCCAGATGCAGCTGGAGCTCAAGCGGATCCAGACCGAGGTCGGCATCACCTTCGTGCACGTCACGCACGACCAGGAGGAGGCCATGACGATGGCCGACACCGTGGCCGTCATGAACGCCGGCCGGGTGGAACAGCTCGGCGCCCCCGCCGACCTCTACGAGACCCCGCGCACCACCTTCGTCGCCAACTTCCTGGGCACCTCCAACCTCATCACCGCCGACGTCCTCGACGCCTCCGGCGACGACCTCGTGCTGCGCGCCGCCGACGGCAAGCTCGCGCTGCCCGCCGCCCGCTGCCAGGTCCCCGCACGCCCCGGTGACAAGGTCCTCGTCGGCATACGGCCGGAGAAGATCGCGCTCACCCACGCCGACGACGCCGCGACCGTTCCCGAGGGCCGCAACCGGCTGCGTGGACGCATCAGTTCCGCGAGCTTCATCGGCGTCTCCACCCAGTACCTCGTCGACTCCCCGGTCGCCACGGGCGGCACCGGTCTGTCCGTCTACGCCCAGAACGTCGACCGCGACCCCCGCCTGGTCCCCGGCGCCGAGGTGCTCCTGCACTGGAACCCCGGCCACGGCTTCGGACTGGACGCCGCGCAGCGCATCGAGGCGGGCACCGACGTGGACCTGGGGGAGGCCCCCTCATGACGACGGTCACCCCCGACACCGTCCAGGACGCCACCCCTGCCCGCCGTGGCCGGCGCGTCCCCCACTGGCTGCTCCTCCCCGGCATCCTCTGGCTGCTCGTCTTCTTCGTGGCCCCCCTCGTCTACCAGGCGTCGACCTCCGTCCAGACCGGCTCGCTGGAGGACGGCTTCCGGGTCACCTGGCACTTCGCCACCTACTGGGACGCCCTCAGCACCTACTGGCCCCAGTTCCTCCGCTCGATCGGCTACGCCACCGCCGCCACCGTGCTCTGCCTGCTGCTCGGCTACCCGCTCGCGTACCTCATCGCCTTCCGGGCCGGCCGCTGGCGCACCCTGCTGATGGTGCTGGTCATCGCGCCGTTCTTCACCAGCTTCCTGATCCGCACGCTGGCCTGGAAGACGATCCTCTCCGACGGCGGACCGGTCGTCGGCGCCCTCGACTCGCTGCACGTCCTCGGCCTGACCGACGCGCTCGGCGTCACCGAGGGGCACCGGCTCCTCGCCACCCCGCTCGCCGTCGTCTGCGGCCTCACCTACAACTTCCTGCCCTTCATGATCCTGCCGCTCTACACCTCCCTGGAACGCATCGACGGCAGGCTCCACGAAGCCGCGGGCGACCTCTACGCGGGCCCCCTCACCACGTTCCGCCGGGTGACGTTCCCGCTGTCCATGCCCGGCGTCGTGGCCGGCACGCTGCTCACCTTCATCCCGGCCGCCGGCGACTACATCAACGCCGAACTGCTCGGCTCCCCGGACCAGAAGATGATCGGCAACGTCGTCCAGTCGCAGTTCCTGCGCGTCCTCGACTACCCGACCGCCGCCGCCCTGTCCTTCCTGCTGATGGCCGTGATCCTCGCCCTGGTCACCGTCTACCTCCGCCGGGCCGGGACGGAGGACGTCGTCTGATGCGTACCGCCGCCCGCCCGCTGCACTGGCTCCGCCGCCACCTGGTGGTGATCGCCGGCCTGGGCACGCTCGCCTACCTGCTGCTGCCCAACGTCATCGTCACCGTCTTCTCGTTCAACAAGCCCGCCGGCCGCTTCAACTACGAGTGGCGGCGGTTCTCCGCGGACGCCTGGACGCACCCCTGCGACGTCGCCGGCCTCTGCGGCTCGCTCTCGCTCAGCCTCTGGATCGCCCTCTGGGCCACCGTGGGCGCCACCGTCCTCGGCACCCTCGCCGCGTTCGCCCTGGCCCGGCACCGCTTCCGGGGCCGCGGCGCGGCGAGCGGCCTGTTCTTCCTGCCGATGGCGATGCCCGAGGTGGTGATGGCCGCCTCGATGGCCACCCTCTTCCTCAACACCGGCGTCGCGTTCGGCTTCTGGACGATCCTCATCGCCCACATCACGTTCTGCCTGAGCTTCGTCGTCACGGCCGTCAAGGCCCGGGTGGCGAGCATGGACCCACGGCTCGAACAGGCCGCGCAGGACCTCTACGCCACGCCCCTCCAGACGTTCCTCCGCGTCACCCTGCCGATCGCGGCGCCCGGCATCGCGGCCGGGGCGCTGCTGTCGTTCGCGCTCTCCTTCGACGACTTCGTCATCACCAACTTCAACGCCGGTTCCACTGTGACCTTCCCCATGTACGTCTGGGGAGCCGCGCAGCGGGGCACCCCCGTTCAGATCAATGTCGTCGGCACGGCGATGTTCGCCGTCGCCGTCCTGTGCGTCCTGGCCGGACAGCTGGCCGGGCGCCGGAAGAACAGACGAAGAGGCAGCCGAAGGAGCTGAGAACATGGCCGCTCGTGCCATGAACCCTGCCCAATCACTTTCCGACACCGCTCTGCGCCCCTACTGGCTCGACGACCCCGGCCGGCCCGACCCCCGCCCCGCCCTCGTCGGCGACGAGCACTGCGACCTGCTCGTCGTCGGCGGCGGCTACTCGGGGCTCTGGACCGCCCTCAACGCCAAGGAACGCGACCCCGCCCGCGACGTCGTCCTCATCGAGGCCGAGGAGACCGGCTGGGCCGCCTCCGGCCGCAACGGCGGCTTCTGCGCCGCCTCCCTCACCCACGGCGTCGCCAACGGCCTCGCCCGCTGGCCCGGTGAACTCCTCCGCCTGGAGGAGCTCGGCCGCCGCAACCTGGACGGCATCGAGGCCGCCCTCCGCCGCCACGGCATCGACTGCGACTTCGAACGCACCGGCGAGATCGACATCGCCACGGCCCCGCACCAGGTGGCCGAACTCCGCGAGGCCGCCGAGGAGTACGCGTCCCTCGGCATCACCGGCCACGAGTACCTCGACCGCGACGCCCTGCGCGCCGAGGTCGACTCCCCGACCTTCCTCGCCGGCCTCTGGAACCGCGACGGCGTCGCCATGCTGCACCCCGCCAAGCTCGCCTGGGGCCTCAAGCGCGCCTGCCTGGAGCTGGGCGTACGGATCTACGAACACACCCCCGGCAGCGGCCTGTCCTCGCGCGGCGCCGGCGTCGCCGTCCGCACCCCCTACGGGCGGGTGTTCGCCCGGCGGGCCGCCCTCGGCACCAACGTGTACCCGTCGCTGGTCAAGCGGCTGCGCCCGTTCATCGCCCCGGTCTACGACTACGTGCTCGTCACCGAGCCGCTGACCGAGGAGCAGCTGGCGGCCGTCGGCTGGAAGCGGCGGCAGGGGCTCAGCGACTCGGCCAACCACTTCCACTACTTCCGGCTCACCGCCGACCGGCGGATCCTGTGGGGCGGCTACGACATCGTCTACCACTACGGCGGCGAGGTCCGGGCCGAGTACGACCACCACCCGGCCACCTACCAGCGGCTCGCCGAGCACTTCTTCCGCTGCTTCCCGCAGCTGGAGGGCGTCCGCTTCTCGCACGCCTGGGGCGGCGCCATCGACACCTGCTCCCGCTTCTCGGCCTTCTTCGGCACCGCGCACGGCGGCCGGGTCGCCTACGCCCTCGGCTACACCGGGCTCGGCGTGGGGGCCACCCGGTTCGGCGCCGACGTGATGCTCGACCTGCTGGCGGGGGAGCGGACGGAGCGCACCGAGCTGGAGATGGTCCGCAGCAGACCGCTGCCCTTCCCGCCGGAGCCGGTGCGGTCGGTGGGCATCGGCATCACCCAGTGGTCCATGACCCGGGCCGACGAGAACGGCGGGCGCCGCAACCTCTGGCTCAAGGCCATGGACAAGGTCGGGCTCGGCTTCGACAGCTGACGCCGGCCGACCCTTCGCCCGGCGGACCCGGTCGGGGGAATCCCGCCGGACCCGCGTAACGGCCGCCCGGCCGCCCCCTCTCCCTCGTGGACGCACCCACGCGACACGGAGGAGGACGGCGTATGAGCGGCGGTACGGGGAGGACGAGCGCGGTGGACTGGCTGGCGGCGGCCGCGCCCGATCCCGCGAGCTGCCGGTGGGAGTGGGAGCGCAATCCCTTCGGGATCACCCTGCTGCCCGCCGGTCGGCTCTGGGACGTCCTCATTCTTCCCGGCGGCCTCGGCCGCCCCACGGTGGACGTCCTGGCCGAGCGCGCCGGCCGGCCCGGGCCCGTCCTCGCCGACGAACGGGCGGGCCGGATCGGCTTCCTGGTCCCGCCCGGGACGGCGGCCCGGTGGCTGGCGACCGGGGTGCGCGGCGCCGGGCCCGGCACCTGGATCGTGGTGCCGCACCCGGTCCGCAACGCCTCCCTCGTCCGCTGGCTGGTGCCGCCCGACGGGTCGGGGGCGCTCACCGATCCGGTGGTGCTGGAGCTCTCCCTGCACGAGGCCGCCGCCCGGCTCGCCCGCGGCTGAGCGCCCGGGACAGGCACCACAGCACGAGCGCCGCCAGGCACCAGGAGCCCAGGACGTCCAGCGGCCAGTGGTAGCCGCGGTGGACGAGCGCCGCCCCCACCGCCGCGTTCAGCAGCACGTACCCGGCGGCGGCGCGGCGGGAGCGGGTGAGCAGCAGCAGCGCGGCGCCGTAGGCCACGGCGGCGGTGGCGGCGTGGCCGGAGGGGAAGAAGCCGTCGTGCGGGCCGGCCCCCATCGCGGGCGGGCCCGGGCGGTCCACGAGCGTCTTGAGGGGGACGACCAGGGCGGGCACCGCCGCCATGGCGAGGGCGGCGGCCAGGGCGTGCGACCACGGCCGGCCGCGCCGCAGGACCGCCCACAGCGCCGCGGCGACCAGCACGGGTACGGCGACGGAGGCGTTGCCGAGATCGGCGAGGAACCCGGTGACCGCCCGCGGGAACGCGGCACCGGCGACGGCGCGCCCGACCCGCTCGTCGAGCGCGCGCAGCGGGCCGTGCCCGGCGACCTGCCAGGTGACCAGGGCGAACAGGACGGCGGAGAGCGCTGGGAGGAGGACCCTCCGGAGCGGGGACGGCCGAAGGGCCGGCGGCTCCGGAACAGGGGGGGAGGTTCCGAGGCCGCCGGCCTGGTCGGCGTGCCGCTCGCCCCGGGGGGTGTGGAACGGGCGGCCGTCCGATCGGTGAGGAGTCCCGGGGCCCGCTCCTGCCGCGGCCCCGGTCGCGTGCGCGGTGGCACGGCCGCGCCGGCACTGGGGACGTACCGGCGGGGCGTCGTCCGCAGTCCCCTGCGGACGGGGTGTCTCACTCATCTGCAGAAACCGTACGGCAGGGCGGGCGGCGGACGGTAGCCGTGTCACCCGTCCACCACCCGCCCCGCACAGGTTCTTCACGGGCGCCCGTGCAGACGCCCGCGCACGCCGGATCGGAAGGACCGGACCGGCGGATCAGAGCTGCCCGAAGGCCGCCTCGATGATGTCCAGACCCTCGTTGAGCAGGTCCTCGCCGATGACCAGCGGCGGCAGGAAGCGCAGCACGTTGCCGTAGGTGCCGCAGGTCAGCACCAGCAGGCCCTCGGCGTGGCACGCCTTGGCCAGGGCACCGGCCGCCTCCGGGGCGGGGGCCTTGGTCTCCGGGTCCTTGACCAGCTCGATCGCGATCATCGCACCGCGGCCGCGGATGTCCCCGATGACCGGGAACTTCTCCTGCATGACCGCGAGGCGGGCCTTCATGACCTCCTCGATGCGCTTCGCCTTCGCGTTGAGGTCCAGCTCGCGCATGGTCTCGATCGCGCCGAGCGCGGCGGCGCACGCCACCGGGTTGCCGCCGTAGGTGCCGCCCAGGCCGCCCGCGTGCGCCGAGTCCATGATCTCCGCGCGGCCGGTGACCGCGGCCAGCGGCATACCGCCCGCGATGCCCTTGGCGGTGGTGATCAGGTCCGGGACGACGCCCTCGTCCTCACAGGCGAACCACTGGCCGGTGCGGCAGAAGCCGGACTGGATCTCGTCCGCCACGAAGACGATGCCGTTGTCGTTGGCGAACTTCACGATCGCCGGCAGGAAGCCCTTGGCCGGCTCGATGAAACCGCCCTCGCCGAGCACCGGCTCGATGATGATCGCGGCCACGTTCTCCGCGCCGACCTGCTTGGTGATCTGGTCGATGGCCTGCGCCGCGGCCTCGGGGCCGCAGTTCTCCGGGCCGGTCGGCCAGCGGTAGCCGTAGGCCACCGGCACCCGGTAGACCTCGGGGGCGAACGGGCCGAAGCCGTGCTTGTACGGCATGTTCTTGGCCGTCAGCGCCATCGTCAGGTTGGTGCGGCCGTGGTAGCCGTGGTCGAAGACGACGACCGCCTGGCGCTTGGTGTACGCGCGGGCGATCTTCACTGCGTTCTCGACGGCCTCGGCGCCCGAGTTGAACAGCGCCGACTTCTTGGCGTGGTCGCCCGGCGTCAGCTCGGCGAGCCGCTCGCAGACCTCCACGTACCCCTCGTAGGGGGTGACCATGAAGCAGGTGTGGGTGAAGTTCGCCAGCTGGGCCGACGCCCGGCGGACCACGGCCTCGGCGCTGGCGCCCACCGACGTCACGGCGATGCCCGAACCGAAGTCGATCAGCGAGTTGCCGTCCACGTCCTCGATCACGCCGCCGCCCGCGCGGGTCGTGAACACCGGCAGCACCGAGCCGACGCCCCCGGCGACCGTCGCCGTGCGACGCGCCTGGAGCTCCAGCGACTTCGGGCCGGGGATGGCGGTGACGACGCGGCGCTCCTGGGGGAGGGCCGAGCCTCCGGTCAGTGCGGTCATGGTGGGCTCCCGGGGGAAGAACGCGGACTTTTGACCGCAGGCTAAGGGCGGGCCGACGGGCCCGGCATGTTCCGTTCGGGAGAAGTACGGGCGCGCCGTTGTCCGGACGGTACATGGCGAGACGGGCCGTGTCGGCCGCCCTGCCGCCCGCGGCCGCCCCCGCCGGACCGGGCGGTGCCGCCTCCGGGACCACCCCGAGTCAGCCCCGAGACGACCCGGAGTCACCCCGGAACTCCACCCGGAGACGCTGAACTCCCCGCTCAGGGCCGCTAGATTGGCCACGCGACGTCGGTCCGGCCGCAGCCGGGCCGTACGCCGGGCAGGCAGCAGCAGTGGTGGCAGTGGCAGGACCGGCCGGCGGGGGCAAGGGGCAGCGATGGCGACCGAGGACACGTACGGGGACGCGTACGGCGCGCCTCCCTTCCACGGCGGACGGGCGGCCCGGCCCGTCCCGCCGGCACCGCGCCGGCCGCCGGCGCCCGCGCCGGACGAGGCCGAGCACCCGTTCCTGGCCTGGCTGCGCACCCCCAGACCGGCCGCCCAGCCCGGCGTCTGGCGCTTCGGCCACCGCCCCAAGCCGCCGGAGGAGCCCGGCCGCACCCCCGGCCGGCAGCTCCTCGGCGGCGCGGTGATCTCGATGCTGTGCGGCTGGCTCGTCTGGTCCCTGCTGTGGCACGGCTACTTCGGCCCGTACTGGAAGTGGCCGCTGAAGGCGCTGGTCCCCGGCGACTGGGACGAGCTGTCCCGCGAGTGGATGCTGTCCTCCTACGTCTACTACGCCCTATGGTTCTGCGGCCTGGGCGTCCTCTTCGCCCGCATCGGCCGCGTCCCCGAGCTGTGGCGCCGCCACGGCCGCCCCGCCTGGTCCTCCCTCAAGCGCCGGACGGGCCTCCGGCTGCCCCCCGCCCTGCTCCCCGAGCGGCCCGACCGCATCCCCCGGCCGCTGCTCGTCCGCCGCGCCGCCCTCGCCCTGGCCGGCGCGGTCGTCGCCTGGGAGCTCTGCTACGACGTGTTCGGCGAGATCTGGCTGTGGCCGCTGATGCGGGTCATCCCGGTCTCCTGGATGCAGCCGCCGATGTTCTTCTACGCCAGCTACGCCTACTACACCCTCTTCATCGCCCTCTTCCTCACCCTCGCTGCCCGGTTCGGCTGCTGGGGCGAGCTCTGGCGCCGGTACACGGCCCCCGACCGGCCGCCCCGGCTCCCCGGCCGGCCGGCCGGGACCGTCGCCCCCGCTCCCGACGAGGACCCGGCCGACTGGCCCCGGCTGCGCGCCGAGGGCGCCCCCGACGCCGCCGAGCGGCTCGCCGCGGACGCCCGCCGGGGCCTGATGAACGACGTGGACCGGGCCCGGATCGAACGCGCCTGGGAGGCCGTCCGCAACCGGCCCGAGTGGCGGCCCGCCTTCACCGACGCCGTGCTGCGGGCCGGCGCCGCCGCCTGCGCCCACCCCTCCGGCGCCCGTGACCTGCCCGTCCGGGCCGCCCGGCACGACCTGGTCACCGGGCAGGTCCGGATCGGCACCGCCGCCGAGGACCGGCGCAATCCCTACGACCACCGGGGCGTCGGCTGGGCGCTGGAGCCCGGCCTGCTCGGCACCTCCCTGCTCGCCGTCGGCCCGCCCGGCTGCGGCAAGACCGCCGGCCTGGTCCGGCCGGTGCTGGAGTCGCTGTGCCTCCAGGCCCTCGCCGGGCGCGCCGCCGTCGTCGCCGTCGGGGCCGCGGGCACCGGCCTGGCGCCCGACGAGGCGTTCGACGTGGTGATCCGCATCGGCCGGCCGGACTCCGCCTACGACCTGGACCTGTACGGCGGCACCGAGGACCCCGACGAGGCCGCGGCGATCCTCGCCGAGGGGCTGGTCGGCGACCTCGCCGCCGGGCTCCCCGGCGGGGACGGCCGCCGCGCGGCCACCGCCCTCGCCCAGATCCTCGGCCCGTACCACGGCGCCCACGGCCGCTTCCCGTCCGTCCAGGAGCTGCGGGAGCTGCTCGACGGCTCGCCCACGGCGCTCGACGCGCTCCGCGACCGGCTCGCGGTCACCGGCCAGGAAGCGCTGGCCCGTGAACTGGACGCCCGTGAGCGGCAGGCGCGGCGGCCCGGCGACCCGGCGCCGATGCTCGCCGACCGCGTCGCGCTGCTCGACCGCCCGGCCTTCGCGGGCTTCTTCGACACCGGCGACCCCCGGCGCACCTTCTCCCTCCGCACCCTCGAACACCCGCTGCGGGTCCGGATCGACCTGCCGGAGCGCGGGCACGCGGAAGCGTCCCGGATGCTGGCCCGGCTGATCCTCGCCCAGTTCACCGAGTCCGCCGCCGCCCGCGCCGACCGCTCCCTCTTCGCCTGCCTGGTGCTCGACGACGCCACCCACACGGTGACGGCCGAGTCGGTGCGCGGCCTCCAGCGGCTGCGCTCGGCGCACGCCGGCGCCGTCCTCACCCTCCGCACGCTCGACGACGTGCCCGAGGCGCTGCGCAGCGCCCTGCTCGGCACCGTCGGCTGCCGGATGGCCTTCTCCGGCGTGACCACCTGGGACGGCGCGCGGTTCGCCGAGGTCTGGGGGAAGGAGTGGGTGGAGACCCGCGACGTCACCGACCGCCAGATCATCGCCCACGAACCGCTCACCCGCGCCCTGCACGTGCTGCGCCGGGTGGTCACCGGCCGCGCGGTCACCGCCCAGTCGGTCACCGTGCGCACGGTGGAGCGCGAGCGCTGGTCGGCCTCCGAGCTGGCGCACGGGGTGCCGCCGGGGCACGCGGTGCTGTCGGTGACGTCGGTACGGGGGGTGATGACACCGCCGGTGCTGGTGAACCTGCGGGACTGAGGGCGGCCCTTCGCGAGACCGCGCCCTGTGCTCCACTGAGGGAGAATCGGTCACAGCAGTTCATACGGGACGGCCCGATCGCCGTGCCGTCCCGCGCCGCTTCGTCGAAGCCGCCCACCCG
Organism: Streptomyces sp. NPDC021100; assembly: GCF_044333095.1. Lineage (NCBI taxonomy): Bacteria > Bacillati > Actinomycetota > Actinomycetes > Kitasatosporales > Streptomycetaceae > Streptomyces > Streptomyces sp. NPDC021100. Next base: position 24,470 of record NZ_JBIRQH010000001.1, on the reverse strand, counting down.
AAGGTGCCATGCCCCCCACGCTCGCCTCGCTCGTCCACCACTCCTCCCTCAAGCTCACCGTTCTCGCGGGCCGGGAGCGGCTGGACACCCCCGTCCGCTGGGCGCACGTCAGCGAACTGGCGGACCCGGTGCCCTGGATGGAGGGCGGCGAACTGCTGCTGATCACCGCCATGAAGATCGACGCGGCGGACCCGGACACCGTGCGCCCCTACGTCAGGCGGCTGGTCCGGGCGGGCGTCGTCGGCCTGGGGTTCGCCGTCGGCGTCAACTACGAGCAGGTGCCGCCCGCCCTCGTCGAGGCCGCGGAGGAAGCGGGGCTTCCGCTGCTGGAGGTGCCCCGGCGCACCCCCTTCATCGCCATCAGCAAGGCCGTCTCGGCCGCCATCGCCGCCGAGCAGTACCGGGCGGTCACCGCGGGCTTCGCGGCCCAGCGGGAGCTGACCCGCGCCGCCCTCGGCCCCGACGGCCCGGCCGGGCTGCTCGTCCGGCTCGCCGCGTACCTCGACGGCTGGGCCGCCCTGTACGACGCGTCCGGCGCGGTCGTCGCCGCGGCCCCCGACTGGGCGGCCCGGCGCGCCGCCCGCTTCGGCCCGGACGTCGAGCGGCTGCGCGGCCGGCCCGCGCCCGCCAGCGCCGTCGTCGCACCGGAGGAGGGCGACGACCGGGTCGAGCTCCAGTCCCTCGGCACCGGCCGGCGCGCCCGAGGTGTCCTCGCCGTCGGCACCGGGGCACCGCTCGGCACCTCCGAGCGGTACGCCGTCCACTCGGCCGTCGCCCTGCTCACCCTCGCCACCGAGCGCTCCCGCGCCCTCCAGGCCGCCGAGCAGCGACTGGGCGCGGCGGTGCTGCGGATGCTGCTGTCCGGCGAGGCGGACCACGCGCGGGCCGTCGCCGGGGAGCTCTACGGGACCCTGCTCGACCGGCCCTTCCGGGTCCTCGTCGCCGAGCCCGTGCCCGCCGACGACGCCGGTCCGGACGCCGGCGACCCGCTCGCCGCCCTCGCCGACGCGGCGGAGGCGGCGGCCAGCAGGGCGGCGGAGCCGGTGCTCGCCGTGCCGGAGGCCGGGCGGCTGGTGCTACTGGCTCCCGACGGGGGAGCGGCGGCCACCGCCTGTGCGGAAGCCGTGCGGGAGGAGGCTTCCGGTGTCGCGCTCGGGCTGTCCGCCCCGGCCCTGCCCGGCGCCACCGCCGCCGCCCTCCGCCAGGCCGAACAGGCCCTGTCCGTCGCCCGGCGCCGGGGGCGTCCCCTCGTCGAGCACGAGGACGTCGCCGCCGGATCCGTTCTGCCACTGCTCGGCGACGACGCGGTGCGGGCGTTCGCCGACGGGCTGCTGCGGGCGCTGCGGGCGCATGACGCGACCGGGCGGGGGGATCTCGTCGCCTCGCTGCGGGCGTGGCTCGCGCGGCATGGGCAGTGGGATGCGGCGGCTGCTGATCTGGGGGTGCATCGGCATACGTTGCGGTATCGCATGCGGCGGGTGGAGGAGATTCTGGGGCGGTCGCTGGATGATCCCGATGTGCGGATGGAGTTGTGGCTGGCGCTCAAGGCTTCGCCGGGGGCGGGGGAGTAGGCCCCAGCCCCACCCCTTCGCCGTTTCCTGGGGCTGCGCCCCAGACCCCGCTTGTCGCGGCTTCGCCGCTCGTCCTCAAACTCCCCCAGAGGGGGGACCCCCAACGGGCTGAATAGGGCGCCCACTCCAGCCCGTCCGGCGTTTGAGGACAACCGCGCGGAGCGCGGTTTCGGGGGTGCGGGGGCTTGCCCCCGCAAGAAACGGTGAAAGGGCGGGACCGGGGCACCCCACCGCGCCGATCCGGCGCGCCCACCGCGCTCACCGCTCCACTGCGGACAAACCGCGCCCGTCGACCCGCCCCCTACCGTGGGGGAGCGAATCAACCACCCCCACTTCGGAAGGGCCGGACCCGTGACCGACACCGCCCCGCACGCGTTCTGGCTGGCCGGCCGCAAGGCCACCGGCGAGGAGACCTTCGACGTCACGAACTCCTGGGACGGCCGCCTGGTCGGCACCGTGAGCGTGCCCACCGAGGCGCAGGTGGAGGAGGCCGTGGCCGCCGCGCACGCCGTGCGCGAGGAGTTCGCGGGGACCCCCGCGCACGTCCGTACGGCCGCCCTCGACCACGTCGCCAAGCGGCTGGCCGAGCGCACGGAGGAGATCGCCCAGCTGATCTCGGCCGAGAACGGCAAGCCCATCAAGTGGGCGCGCGGTGAGGTCGGCCGTGCCGTCTCCGTCTTCCGGTGGGCCGCCGAGGAGGCGCGCCGCTTCAACGCGGGTGACGCGCAGCGGCTGGACACCGACCCCGGTTCCACGGGCCGCCTGGCCCTCACCCGCCGCTTCCCGCGCGGCGTCGTGCTCGGCATCGCGCCGTTCAACTTCCCGCTGAACCTGGCCGCGCACAAGGTCGCGCCCGCCATCGCGGTCGGTGCGCCGATCATCCTCAAGCCGGCCCCGGCGACCCCGCTGTCCTCGCTGGTCCTCGGCGAGCTGCTGGCCGAGACGGAGCTGCCGGCCGGTTCCTGGAGCGTCCTGACCGTTCCCAACGACCGTATGCCGGCCCTCGTCCAGGACGAGCGGCTGCCGGTGATCTCGTTCACCGGTTCCGGTCCGGTCGGCTGGTCCATCCTGGACTCCGCGCCGCGCAAGCACGTCACCCTGGAGCTGGGCGGCAACGGCGCGGCCGTCGTCCTGGCGGACTGGTCCTCCGAGGCGGACCTGGACTGGGCGGCGCAGCGCATCGCCACCTTCTCCAACTACCAGGGCGGCCAGTCCTGCATCTCGGTGCAGCGCGTCATCGCCGACGCGTCGCTGTACGAGCGCCTGGTGCCCAAGGTCGTCGCGGCCGTCGAGGCCCAGGTGACCGGCGACCCGTCGGACGCGGCCACCGACGTCGGCCCGCTGGTCAGCGAGGACGCCGCGAAGCGCGTCGAGTCCTGGGTGGACGAGGCCGTCGCCGCGGGCGCGAAGCTGCTCGCCGGCGGCAAGCGCGAGGGCGCCACCTACGCCCCGACCGTGCTCGCCGACGTCCCCGCCGGTGTGACCATCGCCTGCGAGGAGGTCTTCGGACCGGTGCTGACCCTCTCCAAGGCCGACGGCGAGGAGGCCGCCTTCGCGGCCGTCAACGACTCGCCCTACGGCCTCCAGGCGGGCGTCTTCACCCACGACCTCCAGACCGCCTTCCGCGCCCACCGCGCGCTGGAGACCGGCGGCGTGGTCATCGGCGACGTCCCGTCGTACCGCGCCGACCAGATGCCGTACGGCGGCGCCAAGCAGTCCGGCGTGGGCCGCGAGGGCGTGCGCTACGCCATGGACGACTACACCTACGACCGGGTGCTGGTCCTGACCGGCCTGGCTCTCTGAGCACGTCAGTGCGCTCCGGGCCCGTGGCCCGGAGCGCACTGTGCCCCCGTGCTGCCGGCACGTTCCCCCGATTTCCCCCGTGAAGCCCCGGGGTGCCGACGGGAACGACTCTAGGGACCCGGCGGGCGGGACCCATCCCCTCGCCGGTTGAATCCCGGGTCAACCCCTGCGGTATCCGAGCCCTTTCCCTCCACCCGGCGCGGCAGGCGGCACTGCCCGCGCCCGGCCGATGCCGGACCGCGTGCCGCGCGGGTACGCTGCGGCGGTGCGGACGGCAGGGGCGGCAGCGGCGCGGTCGCGCGCGTGGATACGGACGCTGGAACGGCGGTCCGCGGCCTGGCCGTTGTGGGTGCGGGACGCGCCGCTGGCACTGTGCTGCACCGCGGCCACCGTGGTCTACGTCAGCACGCCGTCGCCCGCGAACGACCTCTGGGAGCGGCCCGACGCCCTGGCCTACGCGCTGATCTGCGTCATCAACCTGAGCCTGGCCGCCCGCCGGCTGGCGCCCGTCCTCACGTTCGCCCTGACCAGCACCTTGTGGATGGTGTTCGTCGCCGCCGGATACTGGCCGATCGTCAACAGCCTCTGCCCGATGGTGACGCTGTACGCGGTCGCGGCGAGCCGCCCCGCGCCGGTGGCCATGGTCTGTGGCGTCTGCTGCGCCGGATGCGCGGTGCTCTCCTCGCTGCTCGGCGACACCGGCGACCTGGTGACGACGGTCGCCCAGGCCGCGGTGATGCTCCTCATCATCCTGAAGTTCGGGGGCAACGCGCGCCAGCTCGCCCAGCGCAACGCCGACCTCTCCGACCTGGCGGCCCAGCTCCGCCGGGAGCGCGAGGAGAACGCCCGCCGCGCCGTCGCCGAGGAGCGGGTCCGCATCGCCCGGGAGCTGCACGACGTGGTCGCCCACCACATGTCCGTGGTGTCGGTGCAGGCCGGGCTCGCCCGCTACGTCTTCACCAGCGATCCGGCCACCGCCCGGGACGCGTTGGGCACGATATCGGCCAGCAGCGGGGAGGCGCTGGAGGAGATGCGCCGGCTGCTGGCCGTGCTCCGGGTCGGCCCGGAGGGCGGGGACGAGAGCGGCCACCCGGAAGGCGACTGCCCGTACCACCCGATGCCCGGCCTCGACCGGCTGGAGGCGACCGTGGAGCGGATGCGGTCGGTCGGCGTCCGGGTGGACCTGGAGGTCACGGGGGAGCGGCGGCCTCTGGCGGCCGGCCCCGACCTGTGCGCGTACCGCGTGGTCCAGGAGGCGCTGACCAACATCATCAAGCACGCGGGCGCCGCCCGCGCGGTGGTCCGCGTCGCGTTCCGCCCGCACGAACTGGAACTGAGCGTCACCGATGACGGCCGGCCCTCGCCCCGGCGCCGACGAAACGTTCCGGCCAACCCGGTGCCGTCCGGCGGACACGGATTGATCGGCATGCGCGAGCGCGCCAGGATCTACGGGGGAAGACTCGCGGCCGGCCCGCGGGCGGACGGCGGCTTCGAGGTCCGGCTGACGCTTCCCCTCCAGTGACCGGCGGGGGCGGTACGGACATGACCGGCGAGCACGGCGGCGGCACCGGCATACGCGTCCTCGTCGTCGACGACCAGGTCCTCATCCGGGCCGGCGTCGCGGCCCTGCTGCGCGCGGCCCCCGGCGTGACCGTGGCGGCCGAGGCCGCCGACGGGCAGGAGGCCGTCGACCTGGCCGTCGCCCACCACCCGGACGTCGTCCTCATGGACATCCGGATGCCCGGCCTCAGCGGCATCGCCGCCACCGAGCGCATCCTCGCCGCCGGCCTCGTCCCCGCGCCCAGGATCCTCGTCCTCACCACCTTCGACCTCGACGAGTACGTCTACGCCGCGCTGCGCGCCGGCGCCTCCGGCTTCCTGCTCAAGGACGCCGGGCCGCAGCGGCTGCTGGCCGCCGTCACCGCCGTGGCGGGCGGGGACACCCTCTTCTCGCCCAGCGTCACCCGCCGCCTCGTCGAGGCCTTCACCCGGCCGCGGTCCGCCCCCGAGCCGCCGCGGAGCGAGGCCCTCGACGTGCTCACCGGCCGCGAACGGGAGGTGCTGCGCCACACCGGGCGCGGCCTGTCCAACGGCGAGATCGCCACCGAGCTCGTCATCAGCGAGGCCACCGTCAAAACCCACCTCAACCGCGCCATGGCCAAACTCGGCCTCTGCAGCCGCGCCCAGGCCGTGGTCGTCGCCTACGAGAGCGGCCTGGTGACGCCCGGCGCGCCGTCCTGACGACCGTCCGGCCCGGCCGGAATCCCGCGCGCGGTCTGGTAGACACCCCTCGAATCGGGTACATACGGACCGGTAGCACCGGTCGGTATCGACCGTGACAACCGCGACGACTGAAGCGGCGAGGTGCCCCATGACCGCACCATCCGTACGGCCGGTCTCCGAGCGTGAAGCCCGCCGGGTCGCCGAGGCGGCCCGCGAGCAGGGCTGGCAGAAGCCCAGCTTCGCCAAGGAACTCTTCCTCGGCAGGTTCCGGCTCGACCTGATCCACCCGTACCCGACGCCCGCGCAGGAGGACGTGCGGCGCGGCGAGGAGTTCCTCGCCCGGCTGCGCGCGTTCTGCGAGACGGGCATCGACAGCGCCCGCATCGAACGCGAGGCGCGCATCCCCGACGAGACGGTCGCGGGCCTCAGGGAGCTCGGCGCCTTCGGGATGAAGATCGACGTCCGGTACGGCGGCCTCGGCCTCACCCAGGTGTACTACAACAAGGCCCTGATGCTGGTCGGCTCGGTCAGCCCGGTCGTCGGCGCGCTGCTCTCGGCCCACCAGTCCATCGGCGTCCCGCAGCCGCTGAAGCTCTTCGGCACCCAGGAGCAGAAGGACGCGTTCCTGCCGCGCTGCGCCCGCCACGACATCTCGGCGTTCCTGCTCACCGAGCCGGACGTCGGCTCGGACCCGGCCCGGCTGGCCACCACCGCCGTGCCCGACGGCGACGACTACGTCCTCGACGGCGTCAAGCTCTGGACCACCAACGGCGTCGTCGCCGACCTGCTGGTCGTCATGGCCCGGGTGCCGAAGAGCGAGGGCCACAAGGGCGGGATCACCGCCTTCGTCGTGGAGACGGCGTCCGAGGGCGTCACCGTCGAGCACCGCAACGCCTTCATGGGCCTGCGCGGCATCGAGAACGGCGTCACCCGCTTCCACGGGGTCCGGGTGCCGGCGGCGCACCGCATCGGACCCGAGGGCGCCGGCCTGAAGATCGCGCTGACCACGCTGAACACCGGACGGCTGTCCATCCCGGCGATGTCCGTCGGCGCCGGCAAGTGGTGCCTGAAGATCGCCCGCGAGTGGTCCGCGGCCCGCGAGCAGTGGGGGAAGTCCATCGCCCGCCACGAGGCCGTCGGCGCGAAGATCTCGTTCATCGCAGCCACCACCTTCGCCCTGGAGGCGATCGTCGACCTCTCCGGCCAGATGGCCGACGAGGACCGCAACGACATCCGCATCGAGGCCGCACTCGCCAAGCTCTACGGCAGCGAGATGGGCTGGCGGATGACGGACGAACTGGTCCAGATCCGTGGCGGCCGGGGCTACGAGACCGCCGCCTCCCTCGCCGCCCGCGGCGAACGCGCCGTCCCCGCCGAGCAGATGCTCCGCGACATGCGCATCAACCGGATCTTCGAGGGCTCCACCGAGATCATGCACCTGTTGATCGCCCGGGAGGCCGTCGACGCCCACCTGTCGGTCGCCGGCGACCTCATCGATCCGGAGAAGTCCCTGAGCGACAAGGCGCGGGCCGGCGCCCGGGCCGGCGGCTTCTACGCCCGCTGGCTGCCCAAGCTCGTCGCGGGCCCGGGCCAGCTCCCGACCAGCTACGCGGAGTTCCACCCGGCCGGCCACACGGATCTCTCCGGGCACCTGCGCTACGTCGAACGCGCCTCGCGCCGGCTCGCGCGCTCCACCTTCTACGCCATGTCCCGCTGGCAGGGCCGGCTGGAGACGAAGCAGGGGTTCCTGGGGCGCGTGGTGGACATCGGCGCCGAGCTGTTCGCCATGAGCGCGGCCTGCGTCCGGGCCGAGAAGCTGCGCACCGAGGGGGCGCACGGCCGGGAGGCGTACGGGCTCGCGGACGCCTTCTGCCGGCAGGCGCGGATCCGCGCCGACGAGCTCTTCGCCCGGCTGTGGACCAACACCGACGCCCTCGACCGCTCGGTGGTGAACGCGGTGACGGCCGGGGCCTGCACCTGGCTGGAGGAGGGCATCCTCGACCCGAGCGACGACGGCCCCTGGATCGCCGACGCCACCCCGGGCCCGGCCAAGTACGACAACGTGCACCGGCCGGTCCCCTGACCCGAGTCCCTCCGGTCCGCCGGGACCGGAGGGGGCCTGGGCGCCCGCACCGCCCCAGCCCCCACAATGGGGGGATGACCGACTCCCTCGCTGACCCGCATCTGCGCTACTCCGCCCCCACGCACCGGAGCGGTGGCCCGCGCGAGATCGTGATCCTCGGTTCGACCGGCTCGATCGGGACCCAGGCCATCGACCTCGTGCTGCGCAACCCCGACCGGTTCACGGTGACGGCCCTGTCCGCCGCCGGCGGCCGGGTCGAGCTGCTCGCCGAGCAGGCGCACCGGCTGGCCGTACGGGCGGTGGCCGTGGCGCGGGAGGAGGCGGCCCCGGCGCTGCGGGCGGCGCTGGCCGCCCGGTACGGCGCCCGGCCGCTGCCGGAGGTGCTGGCGGGCCCGGACGCGGCCACGGAGCTGGCCCGGAGCGAGTGCCACACGGTCCTCAACGGCATCACGGGTTCGATCGGTCTGGCGCCGACGCTGGCGGCGTTGGAGGCGGGCCGGTCGCTGGCGCTGGCGAACAAGGAGTCGCTGATCGTCGGCGGTCCGCTGGTGAAGGCGGTGGCCAAGCCCGGGCAGATCGTGCCGGTGGACTCCGAGCACGCCGCCCTCTTCCAGGCGCTGCTGGGCGGTGCCCGCAGCGAGGTCCGCAAGCTGGTGGTGACCGCCTCCGGTGGTCCGTTCCGCGGCCGGACCAAGGAGCAGCTGGCCGCCGTCACCCCGGCCGACGCACTGGCGCACCCGACCTGGGCGATGGGCCCGGTCATCACCGTCAACTCCGCCACGCTGGTCAACAAGGGGCTGGAGGTCATCGAGGCCCACCTGCTCTACGACATCCCCTTCGACCGCATCGAGGTCGTCGTCCACCCCCAGTCGTACGTGCACTCCATGGTCGAGTTCACGGACGGCTCCACGCTGGCCCAGGCCACCCCGCCGGACATGCGGGGCCCGATCGCCATCGGCCTCGGCTGGCCCGAGCGGGTGCCCGACGCCGCCCCGGCCTTCGACTGGTCCAAGGCGTCCACCTGGGAGTTCTTCCCACTGGACGAGGAGGCGTTCCCCTCCGTCGCGCTCGCCCGGCACGTGGGCTCGCTGGGCGGCACCGCCCCGGCGGTCTTCAACGCCGCGAACGAGGAGTGCGTCGACGCGTTCCTCTCCGGCGGCCTGCCGTTCAATGGCATCGTGGACACCGTCGCCGAGGTCGTGGCGGAGCACGGCACCCCCGACCGGGGAACCCTCCTCACGGTCCCGGACGTCCTGCAGGCGGAGACCTGGGCCCGCGCCCGGGCCCGCGAACTGGTGGCGCGTACGGCAACCGCGGTCCGTACGGCCGGAGCGACCTCGGAGGCCCGCGCATGACCCTTCTGATGACGGTCCTCGGGATAGTCGTCTTCGTGGTGGGCCTGCTGTTCTCCATCGCCTGGCACGAGCTGGGCCACCTCTCGACCGCCAAGTTGTTCGGCATCCGCGTGCCGCAGTACATGGTCGGCTTCGGCCCGACGATCTTCTCCAGGAAGAAGGGCGACACCGAGTACGGCATCAAGGCGATCCCGCTCGGCGGCTACATCCGCATGATCGGCATGTTCCCGCCCGGCGAGGACGGCAAGATCGCGGCCCGGTCCACGTCCCCCTGGCGCGGCATGATCGAGGACGCCCGGTCGGCGGCGTTCGAGGAGCTCCAGCCCGGCGACGAGAGCCGGCTGTTCTACACGCGCAAGCCCTGGAAGCGCGTGATCGTGATGTTCGCCGGGCCCTTCATGAACCTGGTCCTCGCCGTGGTGCTCTTCCTCGGCGTGCTGATGACCTTCGGCGTCCGCACCGAGACGACGCAGGTCGGCTCGGTCCAGGACTGCGTCGTCAAGGCGTCCAGCGCCACCGACACCTGCCCCAAGGACGCCCCGAAGTCCCCGGCCAACGCGGCCGGCCTGCGGGCCAAGGACAAGATCGTCGCCTTCGACGGCCACCCCACGCCGGACTGGAAGACGATCCAGAAGGACATCCGCAAGACCACCGGACCGGCGACGATCACCGTCGAGCGCGACGGAAAGCGCCTCGACCTGCACGCCAACCTGATCAAGAACCAGGTCCAGAAGTACGACGGCGACGGCAACCCCGTCCGCGGCGAGTACATCACCGCCGGCTTCCTCGGCTTCGCGCCCGCCAGCGGCATCGTCCAGCAGTCCTTCGGCCAGTCCGTCGACCGGATGGGCGACATGGTCCAGTCCGGCGTCGAGTCCCTGGTCGCCCTGCCCGGCAAGATCCCCGACCTCTGGAACGCGGCCTTCGACGGCGGCGAGCGCAAGGCCGACTCCCCGATGGGCGTCGTCGGCGCGGCCCGGGTCGGCGGCGAGGTGTTCACCCTTGACATCCCGCCGTCCCAGCAGATCGCGCTGATGCTGACCCTGGTGGCCGGCTTCAACCTCTCGCTGTTCCTCTTCAACATGCTGCCGCTGCTGCCCCTGGACGGCGGGCACATCGCCGGCGCCCTCTGGGAATCGGTGCGCCGGATGTTCGCCAAGGTCTTCCGCCGCCCGGACCCCGGCCCCTTCGACGTGGCCAAGCTGATGCCGGTCGCCTACGTCGTCGCGGGTATCTTCATCTGCTTCACCCTGCTCGTCCTCGTGGCCGATGTGGTGAATCCGGTGCGCCTTACGTGAGGAGCGCGGGGTTCGCCTCCCGCCCCGCGCCCCCCGCGCGCGGAGCGTGTTCCGCCACCGCCTGTTCGTGCGGTGTTCGGGACGGGATGTGCTTCCGGGGAGGCGCTTGCCGTAACCTCGGAGACCGGAGCCCGCCGATCTCGGGACCATGATTCAGACCTTGGGGTTGCTCGCCAGATGACCGCGATTTCGCTGGGAATGCCGTCCGTTCCGACCAAGCTCGCCGACCGCCGCGTCAGCCGCAAGATCCAGGTCGGGTCCGTGGCCGTGGGCGGGGACGCGCCGGTGTCGGTGCAGTCGATGACGACGACGCGGACGTCGGACATCGGTGCGACGTTGCAGCAGATCGCGGAGCTGACCGCCTCGGGCTGCCAGATCGTGCGGGTGGCGTGTCCGACGCAGGACGACGCGGACGCGTTGAAGGTGATCGCGGCGAAGTCGCAGATCCCGGTGATCGCGGACATCCACTTCCAGCCGAAGTACGTGTTCGCGGCGATCGACGCGGGCTGTGCGGCGGTGCGGGTCAATCCGGGGAACATCAAGCAGTTCGACGACAAGGTCAAGGAGATCGCCAAGGCGGCCTCCGAGGCCGGCACGCCGATCCGCATCGGGGTGAACGCCGGCTCGCTCGACCGGCGTCTGCTGCAGAAGTACGGCAAGGCCACGCCCGAGGCGCTGGTGGAGTCCGCGCTGTGGGAGGCGTCGCTGTTCGAGGAGCACGGCTTCCGCGACATCAAGATCTCCGTCAAGCACAACGACCCGGTGGTGATGGTCAACGCCTACCGGCAGCTCGCGGCGCAGTGCGACTACCCGCTGCACCTGGGTGTGACGGAGGCCGGTCCCGCCTTCCAGGGGACGATCAAGTCGGCGGTGGCGTTCGGTGCGCTGCTGGCGGAGGGCATCGGCGACACCATCCGCGTCTCGCTGTCGGCGCCGCCGGCGGAGGAGGTCAAGGTCGGCATCCAGATCCTGGAGTCGCTCAACCTGCGTCAGCGCCGGCTGGAGATCGTCTCGTGCCCGTCGTGCGGGCGGGCGCAGGTGGACGTGTACAAGCTGGCGGACGAGGTGACCGCGGGCCTGGAGGGCATGGAGGTGCCGCTGCGGGTGGCGGTGATGGGCTGCGTGGTCAACGGTCCGGGTGAGGCGCGTGAGGCGGACCTGGGTGTGGCGTCCGGCAACGGCAAGGGGCAGATCTTCGTCAAGGGCGAGGTCATCAAGACCGTCCCCGAGTCGAAGATCGTCGAGACCCTCATCGAAGAGGCCATGAAGATCGCCGCCCAGATGGAGAAGGACGGCGTCGCCTCCGGCGAGCCCGAGGTCAGCGTCGCCGGCTGACGTGTGCGACCCCGCGGCGGGAGGCCGGTCGTCCTCCCGCCGGGACGGGGTAGGCGCCGAACCGGAGAGGTAAAGTGCCAGGAATCTGTTTTCCCGGCTCCCGGCCGCGACGGTGAGGCAACCGCACACGTGTTGACGACGACCACGACCAAGGTCCTGGAACCCGGCGACCTCGACGCCGCCCTCGCGGTACTCGACCGCGACCCCGTCGCCAACGCCTTCGTCGCCGCCCGCGTGCAGGTCGCCGGCCTCGACCCCTGGCGGCTCGGCGGCGAGATGTGGGGCTGGTACGTCCTCGGGCGCCTGGAGGCGCTCTGCTACGCCGGCGCCAACCTCGTCCCCATCTGCGCCGGACCCGAGGCCGTCCGCGCCTTCGCCGACCGCGCCCGCCGGGCCGGCCGCCGCTGCTCCTCCATCGTCGGCCCCGCCGAGTCCACCGCCGCCCTGTGGTCGCTGCTGGAGCCGCACTGGGGCCCGGCCCGTGAGGTCCGCGCCCACCAGCCGCTCATGGTCACCCGCTCGATGCCCGCCGACGTCGCCCCCGACCCGCTGGTCCGCCGCGTCCGCAAGGACGAGATGGAGCTGATCCTCCCGGCCTGCGTCGCCATGTTCACCGAGGAGGTCGGGGTCTCACCGCTGGCCGGCGACGGCGGGCTCCTCTACCAGGCGCGCGTGGCCGAACTGGTGGGCTCCGGCCGCTCGTTCGCTCGGATAGAGGACGGCAAGGTCGTCTTCAAGGCCGAGATCGGCGCCGCCACCGCCCGCGCCTGCCAGATCCAGGGCGTCTGGGTCGCCCCCGAACACCGGGGCCGCGGGCTGTCGGTGACCGGCATGGCCGCCGTCCTGGACTACGCCCTCCGCGAGGTGGCCCCGGTGGCCAGCCTCTACGTCAACGACTACAACGCCGCCGCGCGTGCCGCCTACCGCCGGGTCGGCTTCCGGGAGACCGGCGCCTTCATGAGCGTGCTCTTCTGATCCACCGCCTCCCGCGCCCGGCGGGAAGACCGGCCGGCCGGGTAGCCTCCCCGCATGGATGACATCGTGGTCGGCCCGCTGGACCTCGCCGCGCGGGTCGACGACGCGCTGGCCGTGCAGGCCGTGGCCTTCGGACTCACCGCCGAGGAGGTCGGCGTCCGGCGCCACATCGTGCTCCGCCACCTCACCAGCCCCGGCGCCCGCGCCCTGGGCGCGACGACCCCGGGCGGACGGCTCGTCGGCTTCGTCTACGGCATGCCCAACGACCGCGGCCACTGGTGGTCCACCGTGGTCGAGCCGTACCTTCGGGCCACGGGGACGGAGGACTGGCTGGACGAGGCCTTCGTCATCACCGAGCTGCACGTCCACCCGGCCTTCCAGAACCGGCGGATCGGCCGGGCGCTCATCACCGCGCTCACGGCGGACGCGGCGGAACCGCGCTCGATCCTCTCCGCCATCGACGTGGAGAGCCCGGCCCGCGCGCTCTACCGCAAGCTCGGCTACCGGGACCTGGCCCGGCAGGTGGTCTTCCCCAGCGCCGTCAGCCCGTACGTGGTGATGGGCGCGGAGCTGCCGCTGCTCGACTGACGGACCGGCGGGAAAACCCGGTGAGCCCCGCCCGGCCCGCCGCTACCCTCCGGGCATGTCACCCGTACAGCGCCCCCTGCGTCTCTCCCAGCTGATGCTCAAGACCCTGCGCGACGACCCGGCCGACGCCGAGACGCCGGGCCACCGGCTGCTGGTCCGCGCCGGCTACGTCCGCCGGAGCTCGGCCGGGGTGTGGACGTGGCTGCCGCTCGGCAAGAAGGTGCTCGACAACGTCGCCCGCGTGGTGCGCGAGGAAATGGACGCCATCGGCGGCCAGGAGGTCCTGCTCCCCGCGCTGCTGCCCCGGGAGCCCTACGAGGCGAGCGGACGCTGGACGGAGTACGGCGACCTCCTCTTCCGGCTCCGCGACCGCAAGGGCGCCGAGTACCTGCTCGGTCCCACGCACGAGGAGGTCTTCACCCTCACCGCCAAGGACCAGTGCGCGTCCTACAAGGACCTCCCGGTCACCCTCTACCAGATCCAGACCAAGTACCGGGACGAGGCCCGGCCGCGCTCCGGGGTGCTGCGCGGGCGCGAGTTCCTGATGAAGGACGCCTACTCCTTCGACCTCGACGACGAGGGGCTCGCGGAGTCCTACCGCCGCCACCGCGAGGCGTACCTGCGGATCTTCGAACGCCTCGGGCTCGACCACCGCGTGGTCTCCGCCGTGTCCGGCGCCATGGGCGGCTCCGCCTCGGAGGAGTTCCTCGCCCCGGCCGAAGCGGGGGAGGACACCTTCGCCGACTGCCCCGCGTGCGGCTACGCCGCCAACACGGAGGCCGTCACCACGGCCGTCGGTCCCGCCGACCCCACCGGTCACGGGCCGCTGGAGGAACTGGACACCCCCGACACCCCCACCATCGACACCCTCGCCGCCCTCCTGGACGTGCCCGCCTCGGCGGTGCTCAAGAACGTCCTCGTCAAGATCGACGGCGAGATCGTCGCCATCGGCGTCCCCGGCGACCGCGAGGTCGACCTCGGCCGGGTCGCCGAGCGGCTCGCCCCCGCCGCGGTGGAGCTCGTCACCGCCGACGACTTCGCCGCCCACCCCGGCCTGGTGCGCGGCTACGTCGGCCCGCAGAAGCTGTCCGTCCCGTACTGGGCCGATCCCCGGGTGGCGCCCGGCACGGCCTGGATCACCGGCGCCAACAAGCCCGGCGTCCACGCGCGGAACGTCGTCTGCGGCCGGGACTTCACCGTCGACCGGTACCTCGACGCCGTCGTCGTCGAACCCGGCGACCCCTGCCCGCGCTGCGGCACCGGCCTCCGGCTCGGACGGGCCATCGAGATCGGGCACATCTTCCAACTGGGCCGAAAGTACGCGGACGTCTTCGGCTTCGACGTCCTCGGCCCCGAGGGCAAGCCGGTCCGCGTCACGATGGGGTGCTACGGCATCGGCGTCTCCCGTGCCGTCGCCGCCCTCGCCGAGCAGACCCACGACGGACGCGGCCTGTGCTGGCCCCGCGAGATCGCCCCCGCCGACGTCCACATCGTCGTCGCCGGCAAGGCCGTTCAGGCGGAACTGGCCGACGCCCTCACCGCCCGGCTGTCCGACGCGGGCGTCCGCGTCCTGCTCGACGACCGCGCGGGCGTCTCGGCGGGCGTCAAGTTCGCCGACGCCGAACTGCTCGGCGTCCCGGCCCTGCTGACGGTCGGCCGCGGCGCGCCGGACGGCCGGGTGGAGCTCAAGGACCGGCGCACGGGGGATCGGGAGGAACTGTCCGTGGACGCGGCGGTCGAGCGGATCGTCGCGCCGCGGTAGGGCGTTCGGGGCCGGTACGGCGTCCTGGCGTCGCGCTGCCCGGCGGCCATGGACGTGTGGTGAACGGGTCCCGGTGCGGCGCCGGGGCCTTCCGGGGCCCGACGTCCGGGCATCCGGCGGGCCCGTCCGGTCCCCGGCGCGGGTCCGGTGGCGCGGGCGCCGCTCCCCGCCGTGCGGAGGTCCGGGCTGTCCCCCTACAGCAACGCCGCGAACTCCAGCAGGAGTTCGGCCGCCTTCCGGTTGCCGGCCGCCCGCTCCCGTACCCCGTCCGCCACCGCGCGGAACAGGGTCCAGCCGCGCAGCCGTTCCGCGTCCACCTCCAGGGCGTCCGCGAGGCGGGCCGCGCGGCGGCGGACGATCGCCGGGGCGCCGGGGGAGGCGAGGAGGGTGTCGGCGCGGTCGCGGACCAGGCGGGCCAGGTCGTAGGCGCGTTCGCCGGTCAGCGGGCGGGGACCCACCGCCAGCCAGGGCAGCCGCTCGCCGGCCAGGACCTTGCCCTGGTGGTAGGCGCCGTGCAGCAGGCTCGGCGGCTCGTCGGCCGGCCCCGGCGCCAGCGCGTCCCGCAGCTCCAGGGCCTCGTCGACGAGGGGCCGGGCGTCCGCCGCCCAGGGCTCGTCCCGCCGGGCGCGCAGGGCGTCGGCGAGGCCGGCCGTGTGGTCGGCCACCGAGGGGACCGCCGCGCCGCCGGGCGGTGCGACCCACAGCCGCTGGAGCGTCGCCGACGCCTCCAACTGCGCCTTGGCCTCGGCGAGCGAGCGCAGGCCGACGTCCGGGTGCAGCCGCTCCAGCAGGAGTGCCCCCGCCTCCGGGGCGGCCGCCAGGACCCGGACCGCGCCCAGCCCGCCCCAGTGCTCCAGCGCGGCGTGCTCGGCCGCCGCCGCGTCGCCGGGCGGCAGGAGCTTGAGCGCCGCCGGGGTGCCGTCGGCCCGGTGCGCCAGGACCACCAGGCCCGTCCGCCCGCCCGGCGCCTGCACCCGTTCGGGCGTCAGCTCCCAGCGGTCCAGCCACTCCCGGGCCGTCGCCGGGAGCCCGGCCAGCCAGTGGCGGGCGGCCTCCGCGCGGGCGGGATCGGGGTCGGAGCCCAGGGCGTGAACCAGCCGTTCCGGCGGCTCGAGGCGGTCGTTCGCATGGCCCATCCCTGTGCTGTCCCTTTCGTCCGTGCGGTCCCTGCCGGTGGGGCGTCCGTGCCGGCGGAGCCGGCCGGGGACGGGGGCTACGCGCCGTCCGGGGCCCGGCCGACGAGCCCAGGGAAGGCTACGCTGCCGCCCCGCCAGCGCGTTCCCCGCACCGCCGCCTCGCGCAGCGCCGCCGCGGCCTCCCCGCGCAGCGCGCCGTCCGCCGCCGCGACCAGGTCGGCGTAGACGGCCGCCACCCGGCTCTCCAGCTCCGCCGCCAGCCGCACCGCGGCGGGCGCGTCGGGCACCGGGAACGGCAGCGCGTACGCGGCGTCGGCGGCGGCCGGGGCGCCGCCCAGGTCGCGGACGGTACGCCGTATCCCGTCCCGCCGGGCGCGGTGCGCCTCGTACGCCTCACGGGCCTCCTGGGCCCGCTCCTCCCCGGCGCGCGCGCCGACGACCCCGTACCCGTAGACCGCCGCGTGCTCGGCGGCCAGGGCCGCCTGTGCCGCCGTCAGCACGGCCGGATCCGTCATGCGTCCGCTCCCAGCAGGTAGGCGTGGGCCGCGCCGGCCGCGGCCACGGAGGCCAGCAGGCGGGCGAGTTCGGGCGGCGCCGCCGCGAGGGCCGCGGTGTGGCCGTCGGCCGTACGGCGCTCGGCGGCGGCGAGCGCGGCGAGCGCCTCGTCGGGGTCGTCCGGGACGGCGGGCGGAGGCGCCGGGGACGAAGGGGCGGCGCCGAACGCCCGGGCGTGGCGGGCGGTTTCGGCCCGCAGCGGGCGCAGCCGGGGCGCCAGGCCGGCGTGCGCGGCGAGCGTCGCGTCGTAGCGGGCCAGCAGGGCCGCCGCGTTCCGGGCCGCTTCGGCGCGGGCCCGGCCGTCGGCACGGTCGTCGTCCCCGCCGCCGGCGCAGCCGGTGAGCAGGAGCGCCGCCGTACCCGTCAGCAGCGCGCGTCTGCGGGGGCCGCGGGCCCGCGCCGTCGTCGTGAACGCCACGTTCCACTTCCTGCCGGTGGTCGTCGGGGCACCGTCGGGACCAGGGGTCGTGATCACCGTTCGTGAGCGTACCGGCGCCCGGCGGGTGTCCCGCGGACGAAGGCACCGAATCGTCAGCCGGGTGCCGGAACGGATAGGCTTTGACCTGACACGCGACTTTCCCACAACAGCACACGCGGCCGAGGAGTCACCCGGATGAGCACCACCCAGAGCGAGCGGCTCCGCGAGCTGCTCGCCCCTCTCGTCAGCGCACGGGAGCTGGATCTGGAAGAGGTCGAAGTGACGCCGGCCGGAAAACGGCGTGTGCTGCGCATCGTGGTGGATTCTGACGACGGCGTCCAGCTGGACGAGTGCGCCGACCTGAGCCGGGAGATCTCGGCGAAGCTCGACGAGAGCGACGTCATGGGCGGCGCCCCGTACGTCCTGGAGGTCACCTCCCCCGGCGCCGACCGCCCCCTCACCGAGCACCGGCACTACGTCCGGGCCACCGGCCGGCTGATCAAGGCCCAGCTCACCGGGGGCGGCGAGCTGGTCGCGCGGATCATCGCCGTCGACGACGAGGGACTGGACATGGAAGTGCCGGGCGTGAAGGGGCGCAAGCCCACCGCCCGGCGGCTCGCCTTCGACGAGATCGCGAAGGCCCGCGTGGAGATCGAGTTCAACCGACCGTCCGGTGCGGGGGCCGCCCAGGCCGAAGCGGAAACCGACGAGAATCAAGAGGAGGCGTAGCCGTGGACATCGACATGAGTGCCCTGCGGGGCCTGGTGCGAGAGAAGGAGATCTCCTTCGACCTGCTGGTCGAGGCGATCGAGTCGGCCCTCCTCATCGCGTACCACCGCACCGAGGGAAGCCGCCGCCGGGCCCGCGTGGAGCTGGACCGGTCCAGCGGCCACGTCACGGTCTGGGCCAAGGAGGACCCGCAGGACCTCGCCGAGGGCGAGGAGCCGCGCGAGTTCGACGACACCCCGTCCGGCTTCGGCCGGATCGCCGCGACCACCGCCAAGCAGGTCATCCTCCAGCGTCTGCGCGACGCCGAGGACGAGATCACTTTCGGTGAGTTCGCGGGCCGCGAGGGCGACGTCGTCGCCGGTGTCGTCCAGCAGGGCAAGGACCCCAAGAACGTCCTGGTCGACATCGGCAAGCTGGAGGCCATCCTGCCGGTGCAGGAGCAGGTCCCCGGCGAGGACTACACGCACGGCACCCGGCTGCGCACCTATGTGGTACGGGTGGCCAAGGGTGTCCGCGGCCCGTCCGTGACGCTCTCGCGGACCCACCCCAACCTGGTGAAGAAGCTCTTCGCCATGGAGGTCCCGGAGATCGCCGACGGGTCGGTGGAGATCGCGGCCATCGCCCGCGAGGCCGGCCACCGCACCAAGATCGCCGTCCGTTCGGCCCGCTCCGGGCTGAACGCCAAGGGCGCCTGCATCGGCCCGATGGGCGGCCGCGTCCGCGCGGTGATGGCGGAGCTCAACGGCGAGAAGATCGACATCGTCGACTGGTCGGACGACCCGGCGGAGCTCGTCGCCCACGCGCTGTCCCCCGCCCGGGTGAGCAAGGTCGAGGTCGTCGACCTCGCCGCCCGCTCGGCCCGGGTGACCGTGCCGGACTACCAGCTGTCGCTCGCCATCGGCAAGGAGGGGCAGAACGCCCGCCTGGCCGCGCGGCTCACCGGCTGGCGGATCGACATCCGGCCGGACACCGAGCAGCAGGACAAGCCGGAGTAAGCCCGCGCTCGGCGCGGGCGGGTGGAAGCACTCGGGGGCGCGCGGCGAGGAGCCGGCGCCGGTTCACCACGCCGTGCCCCCGCCGCGATCCAGGGCCGAACCGTCGTCTCACGCGGCGTGAGTCAAAAAGCATACGTAGCCGATCTGTGCCCCAAAGGGGTGAGCTCGGCTCGGGGAGGTAGACTTAACCAGTGTCTGGCCGGACGCATGCCCGCGCATGCCCTCAGCGCACCTGTGTGGGGTGCCGGGAGCGAGCGGCCAAGGGCGATCTGTTGCGGATCGTGCTGACCGAGGGCGCCTGCGTCCCCGATCCGCGCGGTACGCTGCCCGGCCGGGGTGCCTCCGTGCACCCCACACTGGTCTGTCTCGACCTGGCGGTCCGCCGCCGGGCGTTCCCCCGGGCCTTCAAAAGCCCGGGACCGCTGGACACCGCGGAACTGCGCCGTCACATCGAGACGATCGGGCGGTAAGAAGAGTTGGACCCCGCATCAGCGGGGATGTCCCAGGCACGGGTACCCGGTACCCGTGCGGTCAGGTACCTCGCGATTTGGAAGTAGGTCGAGATTGCGATGAGCACTCGATGAGTACGCGATGAGTACGCCCATGAAGTAGCGACGGTCCGGTTGACAACCCGGACCTAGAAGGAGCGAAGTGGCTAAGGTCCGGGTATACGAACTCGCCAAGGAGTTCGGAGTGGAGAGCAAGGTCGTCATGGCCAAGCTCCAAGAACTTGGTGAATTCGTCCGTTCGGCGTCCTCGACGATCGAGGCGCCGGTCGTCCGTAAACTGACTGACGCGCTGCAGGGGCCCGGCGGCAACGCCGGCAAGTCCGCTGCGAAGCCCGCGGCGCCGCGCAAGGCGGCCCCCGCGAAGCCGGGCGCGCCCACTCCGGGTGCCCCGCGCCCCGCCGCACCGGCCCCGAAGCCGGCCGCGGCCCCCAGTACCCCCAGCACCCCCAAGCCCGCCGGTGGCGCCCCCACCCCGGGTCCCCGTCCGGGTCCGAAGCCGGCCCCGGCCAAGCCCGCCCCGGTCACCCCGGTGCCCGCCGCGGAGTTCTCCGCGCCGGCCCCGGCGCAGCCGGCCGCCCCGCAGCAGCCCGGCGCCCCGCGTCCGGGCGCTCCCGGCCCGCGCCCCGGCGCCCGTCCGGGCCCTGCGGGTCAGCAGCGTGACGGCGGCCAGGGCCAGCGTGCCCCCCGTCCGGGTCAGGGCGGTGCCCGTCCCGGCGGCCGTCCGGCCGGTCCCCGTCCGGGCAACAACCCCTTCACCTCCGGTGGCTCCACCGGCATGGCCCGCCCGCAGGCCCCGCGCCCGCAGGCACCCCGCCCCGGCGGCGGCCCGGCCGGCCCCGGCGGCGCCCCGCGTCCGCAGGGTGGTCCCGGTGGCGCTCCCCGCCCGCAGGGCCAGGGTGGCGCTCCCCGTCCGACCCCCGGCGGCATGCCCCGTCCGCAGGCTCCCGGCGGCGCCCCGCGTCCCGGTCCGGCGGGCAACCGTCCGAACCCGGGCATGATGCCGCAGCGTCCCGCTGCCGGCCCGCGTCCGGGCCCCGGCGGTGGCCGTGGTCCCGGTGGCGGTGCCGGTCGTCCCGGCGGCGGCGCCGGTCGTCCCGGCTTCGCCGGCCGTCCGGCCGGTCCCGGCGGCGGCGGTCGTCCCGGTGGCGGCGGCGGCTTCGCCGGTCGTCCCGGTGGCGGTGGCCCCGGTGGCGGCGGCGGCTTCGGCGGCGGGCGTCCCGGCTTCGGCGGGCGTCCCGGCGGCCCCGGTGCCCGTGGTGGCACGCAGGGTGCCTTCGGCCGTCCCGGCGGTCCGGCCCGTCGCGGCCGCAAGTCCAAGCGTCAGCGGCGCCAGGAGTACGAGGCCATGCAGGCCCCGTCCGTGGGCGGCGTGATGCTGCCGCGCGGCAACGGCGAGTCCATTCGCCTGTCGCGTGGTGCCTCCCTCACCGACTTCGCGGAGAAGATCGGCGCCAACCCGGCGTCGCTCGTCGCCGTGATGATGAACCTCGGCGAGATGGTCACGGCCACGCAGTCCGTCTCCGACGAGACGCTGCAGCTCCTCGGCGGCGAGATGAACTACACGGTTCAGATCGTCAGCCCCGAGGAGGAGGACCGCGAGCTCCTCGAGTCGTTCGACATCGAGTTCGGTGAGAACGAGGGCGGCGAGGAGATGCTCGTCGCGCGTCCGCCGGTCGTGACCGTCATGGGTCACGTCGACCACGGTAAGACGCGCCTCCTCGACGCGATCCGCAAGACCAACGTGGTCGCGGGCGAGGCCGGTGGCATCACCCAGCACATCGGTGCCTACCAGGTCGCGACCGAGGTCAACGACGAAGAGCGCAAGATCACCTTCATCGACACCCCGGGTCACGAGGCGTTCACCGCCATGCGTGCCCGTGGTGCGAAGTCGACCGACATCGCGATCCTCGTGGTGGCGGCCAACGACGGTGTCATGCCGCAGACGATCGAGGCCCTGAACCACGCCAAGGCGGCCGACGTGCCGATCGTGGTCGCGGTCAACAAGATCGACGTCGAGGGCGCGGACCCGACCAAGGTGCGCGGTCAGCTGACCGAGTTCGGCCTGGTGGCCGAGGAGTACGGCGGCGACACGATGTTCGTCGACATCTCCGCCAAGCAGGGTCTGAACATCGACAAGCTGCTCGAGGCCGTCGTCCTCACCGCCGACGCCGCGCTCGACCTGCGCGCCAACGCGGAGCAGGACGCGCAGGGCATCGCGATCGAGGCCCACCTCGACCGCGGCCGCGGCGCCGTGGCCACCGTCCTCGTCCAGCGCGGTACCCTCCGCGTCGGCGACACGATGGTCGCGGGCGACGCCTACGGCCGCGTGCGGGCCATGCTCGACGACAAGGGCCAGAACGTGGAGGAGGCGGGTCCGTCGACCCCGGTCCTCGTCCTCGGTCTGACCAACGTCCCGGGCGCCGGCGACAACTTCCTGGTTGTCGACGAGGACCGCACGGCCCGCCAGATCGCCGAGAAGCGCGCGGCGCGCGAGCGCAACGCCGCCTTCGCCAAGCGCACCCGCCGGGTGTCCCTCGAGGACCTCGACAAGGTGCTCAAGGCCGGTCTGGTCCAGGACCTCAACATCATCATCAAGGGCGACGCGTCCGGTTCGGTGGAGGCTCTCGAGTCCTCGCTGCTCCAGCTCGACGTCGGCGAAGAGGTCGAGATCCGCGTGCTGCACCGCGGTGTGGGTGCGGTCACCGAGTCGGACATCAACCTGGCGACCGGCTCCGACGCGATCGTCATCGGCTTCAACGTCCGCGCCGAGGGCCGTGCCACCCAGATGGCCGAGCGCGAGGGCGTCGACGTCCGGTACTACTCGGTCATCTACCAGGCGATCGAGGAGATCGAGGCGGCCCTGAAGGGCATGCTGAAGCCGGAGTACGAAGAGGTCGAGCTCGGTACGGCGGAGATCCGCGAGATCTTCCGCTCGTCCAAGCTGGGCAACATCGCGGGTGTCCTCATCCGCTCCGGCGAGGTCAAGCGCAACACCAAGGCGCGCCTCATCCGCGACGGCCGGGTCGTCGCGGAGGACCTCACCATCGTCGGTCTGCGTCGTTTCAAGGACGACGTCACCGAGATCCGCGAGGGCTTCGAGGGCGGTATCAACCTCGGAAACTTCAACGACATCAAGATCGACGACGTCATCGCGACGTACGAGATGCGCGAGAAGCCGCGAGGCTGATCACCGCAGCTCCTGGGGCCGGTCGACGGGAATATCCCGTCGATCGGCCCCGGCCGTTGCGTGTACGGTTTCGAATGAGCCGTACACATGACGGATCCCCAAGGCCCCACGGGTGGCATGAACCCGCACCACATGTACGTAGGGACGCTGTCCTTCGACCTCCTCCTCGGCGACGTGCGGTCGCTGAAGGAGAAGCGCTCCGTCGTCCGCCCGATCGTCGCCGAGCTGCACCGCAAGTACGCGGTGAGCGTGGCGGAGGTCGGCGAGCAGGACCTCTACCGCAGGGCCACGATCGGCCTGGCGGCGGTCTCCGGCGACATGGGGCACCTCACGGACCTACTGGACCGCTGCGAGCGCTGGGTCGCCGCACGTCCCGAAGTGGACCTGCTGTCCGCGCGGCGGCGGTTCCACGGCGAGCACGACGACTGAAACACCAAGAAGGAGACGGACCAGTGGCCGACAATGCGCGGGCTAAGAAGCTGGCGGACCTCATCCGGGAGGTGGTGGCCCAGAAGCTGCAGCGCGGCATCAAGGACCCGCGGCTCGGCAGCCACGTGACCATCACGGACACCCGGGTCACCGGCGACCTGCGGGAGGCTACGGTCTTCTACACGGTCTACGGCGACGACGAGGAGCGCGCCGGCGCGGCCGCCGGGCTGGAGAGCGCCAAGGGCATGCTCCGCTCCGCGGTCGGCAAGGCGGCGGGGATCAAGTTCACCCCGACCCTGACGTTCGTGCCGGACGCCCTGCCGGAGAACGCCCGGACCATCGAGGACCTCCTCGACCGGGCCCGCAACCTGGACGCCAAGGTGCGCCAGGAGGCCTCGGGCAAGGACTACGCGGGCGAGTCCGACCCGTACCGCAAGCCGGGCGAGGACGACGACGAGGGCGCCGAGGGCGGCGCCTCCGCATGAAGCGCAAGTCACCGCCCGGCCCCGACGGTCTCGTCATCGTCGACAAGCCGGCCGGCTTCACCTCGCACGACGTCGTCGCCAAGATGCGCGGCATGGCGAAGACCCGCCGCGTCGGGCACGCCGGAACCCTCGACCCGATGGCGACCGGCGTGCTCGTCCTCGGCGTCGAGCGGGCCACCAAGCTCCTCGGTCACCTCGCGCTGACCGAGAAGGAGTACGTGGCCACCATCCGGCTCGGGCAGAACACCGTGACGGACGATGCCGAGGGCGAGATCACCTCGTCGGCCGACGCCTCCGGGGTCACCCGCGAGGCGATCGACGCCGGCGTGGCCAAGCTGACCGGGGCCATCATGCAGGTCCCGTCCAAGGTCAGCGCGATCAAGATCGACGGCAAGCGCTCGTACAAGCGGGCGCGCGAGGGCGAGGACTTCGAGATCCCCGCCCGCCCGGTGACCGTCTCGTCCTTCGTCGTGCATGCCGTGCACCCGGCGGAGGCCGAGGACGGCACACCGGTGCAGGACGTGCTGGTCTCCGTGGTCTGCTCGTCCGGCACCTATGTCCGCGCCCTGGCGCGCGACCTGGGTGCGGACACCGGCGTCGGCGGCCACCTCACGGCGCTGCGCCGTACCCGCGTCGGCCCCTACGGGATAAGCGAGGCGCGCACGCTGGACCAGCTCCAGGAGGAGCTGGCCGTGATGCCCGTCGCGGACGCGGTCTCCGCCGCGTTCACCCGCTGGGACGTCACCGAGGAGCAGGCGAAGCTGCTCGGCAACGGCGTCCGCGTGCGGATGCCGCTCTTCGAGACCACCGGGCCGGTCGCCGTCTTCGGCCCGGACGGCACCTTCCTCGCCCTGGTCGAGAACCAGGGCGGCCGGGCGAAGAGCCTCGCCGTCTTCGGCTGAGCCCCGGAACCGCTTCCGGAACACCGTGGGGGGGGGGCCGCGGCACCCCCCGGCCCCCCCCCCCCCCCCCCCCCCCCCCCCCCGCCCCCCCCCGCCCCCCCCCCGAAACCCCCACAGCCGGCGGCCCGGCGG